>JALGZD010000027.1 GCA_025782395.1 bacterium | reverse complement strand
CAGGAGATACTGACGGACATCAAGGGGATCGAGTTCGTCTACCTGAACGAGAGTGACGTAGTGAGGCACAGACTCGTGCGAGAAGTCATCAAGGCGTTCGAGCGCTACGCCAGGACCAGAGAAGAGCAGGCGCAGGAGGACGGTTGATGGCAGCGATCTTTAGCCGAAAGAAAGACGCAGGGATCAGGGCGGACCGCGTATCTCTGGCGGGCGATGGGCAGGAGGAGCGCGTCGTGGACGCGGCGTTCCGGTCGAAGATCCTCCTCTGGGTGGCCATGGTCGCCGTGTTCCTAGTGCTGCTTGAAGTCATGTTCCCTGCGGCCGTTCCTGGCAGCGGGGTCGAGCTGTCTGCCGGGCAGATCGCGCGAGGGGAGATCACAGCACCCTTCGATTTTGACGTGCTGCGACCGGCCGATGAGCTCGAACAGGAGCGAGCGGCCGCCGCGAGCGCCGTCGTCCCGGTGTACGAGTTCGACGAGAGCGTCCAGGCTGAACAGCGCCGGCGCCTCGGGGAATTCCTGTCTCGAGCCTACGGCATTCGCGGCGGTCCGGAATCGACGAGCCAGAAACAGGACATGCTGGGGCAGCTTGGCGTGGCTCTGTCTGAGACGACGCGACAGATACTCGCTGATCCCGCACGGGCTGTCAGGGTGGAAGACAGCGCGCGCGACGTTCTGAACGCCCTCTATAAGAGAGGGATCCTCAGACGCAGGGGCGCCCCCCAGTCTTCCGAACAGACCGTAATGCTGGTGAGGGGCGCCGACGAGAGCATGGTGCGGGTGCGCGACTTCCTCTCACTGGATGGCATTGAGGACGTCGTGCGACGTGAAGCCGTTCGCGCGCTTGAGGATCGCCTTATGGCGGAAGCCGTGCGAGAGATCGTCTCGCCGTTCCTCCGGGGCAACATCATCTTCGACTCGCAGGAAACGGAGCAGAGAAGACAGGAGGCCAGGGAGGCCGTAAGCGAGGACGCCGAACGCGATTTCAAGAAGGACGAGGTCATTCTCCAGCGCGGCGAGAGAATCACGCACGAGCACGTGAACATCATCAGATCGATGGGTATCAAGCGGAATGAGCTTCTCCAGTTGGAGGCCGGTCCGACGCGCTTCTTCCCGTCTCTCGGCAGGATTCTGGAGGCGCTCCTTCTGATAGGCGTGCTGGCGCTCTACCTGAGCGTCAGGCGCCCCGGTGTGCTGCTCAACAATCGCTTCCTGCTGCTCTTCATGGTGTTGGTTGTGCTCGTGATGGCGGGGGCCGCCGCCGTGCGCGGCGTGACCGACGTGTCGGAGTACCTCGTTCCTATCGCCGTTCTTGCGATGCTCGCGTCTATGCTGTTCGGCTTTGAAGTGGCAGTGATCTCCACCATCGTTGTCGTACTTCTGACTGGTACATACACGGGGTTCGGGTTTCCGTTCGTGCTTGTGTCGCTCGTCGCCGGCGTAGTCGCGGCGCATTCCGTCAGGCGCGTGAGACACCGTGAGGACTTCTATCTTTCCGGGATCAGGGTGGTCATCGCTTACGCCGTGGCGATCTTCGTCGCCGACGTTTGGAACGCCGACGTCGGCATGGCGACGCTGACACGCTGTGGTTGGGGCGGGCTCAACGCGATCGTCAGTATGGGTATTGTCATAGTGGTGCTGCCTCTCTTCGAGCGCGGGTTCAAGGTCACCACAGACATAACGCTGCTCGAGCTTGGCGACATGAACAAGCCGCTTCTGCGGAAGATGGCGATGTCATCTCCGGGCACCTACCATCACAGCATCGTGGTCGGTAATCTGTCGGAGGCGGCGGCGAAGGCCATCGGCGCCAACGGGCTCCTGGCCCGCGTCGCGTCCTACTACCACGATATCGGCAAGCTGGTCGCCCCGGGCTACTTCGTTGAGAACCAGCAGGGCCTCGAGCCGGACGACAGCAAGCACACCGGTCTCAAGCCCAAGGTCTCGAGTCTGGTCATCCGCGCACACGTCAAGGACGGCGTGGAGCTCGCGATTAAGGAAGGACTGCCGGAGCCGCTGGTCGACGTCATTCGTGAGCATCACGGGACCAGCGCGATGGAGTACTTCTACAACAGGGCCGTCGAAGACGCGGAGAACCCGGACGAGATTAACAGGGCCGACTACAGCTACCCCGGTCCCAGACCGCGCAGCAAGGAATCGGCAATCATCGCACTGGCCGATACGGTCGAGGCGCGTATCCGGTCGATCGGTGACTCGGTCACCCCCAAGCGGATAGAGGCGGAGATCGATGAGGTTATCGAGAAGCGGTGGCACGATCATCAACTGGACGACGCTGAGCTGACACTCTCCGATCTGCGCAAGATACGAGAGGCCTTCTTCCGCGTGCTCGCGGGGATGTACCATCAGCGTATTCGCTACCCCGATCAGGACAACGGTGGATCTCCGGAGAACGGCTCGAGTCGTGAGAACGGCTCGGGTCGTGAGAATGGCTCGGGTCGTGAGAATGGCTCGGGTCGTGAGAATGGCTCGGGTCGTGAGAACGGCTCGGGTCGTGAGAACGGCTCGGGCGGAAAGGGCGGCGCGACGGCAGGTGGCGGCGTCGACGAGCCGGGGAAGGAATCCGCCGGGGGCAAAGATGCCGCTTAGAGTACAGAACAGGCAACGGGTGCTCAAACTGGACACCCCCGATATCAGGCGTCTGGTCGGCCTCATTCTGGAGGACCACGGAAGCGGCGACGGTCATCTTACCATCGTGTTCGCACGCGACGGCTTCGTCAAGGAACTCAACGCGGCATACCGGGATGTTGACCGCGCGACCGACGTCTTGGCCTTCGCCACGTGCGACGGCGAATCTCCCGGTGTCGATGGAGACCCCGACAATCTCGAGCAGGTCCTTGGTGACGTCGTCATCTCAACGGACAGAGCGATTGCGCAGGCGAGACGTTACAGGCGAACGCCGGAGCGCGAGATTCTTAAACTCGTGGCTCACGGTGTGCTGCATCTTATGGGGCACGACCACGCGACCTCGGGTGAACGCACGAAGATGAGGAACCTGGAGAACAGGTACCTCCGTACCCTCTCGAAGAACAGACAATGAGCTATCTGCTCCCGGCGGGCATCGGATTCGCAGCACTCCTCTATTTCTCGGGTTTCTTCTCGGGCTCCGAGACGGCGTTCTTTTCCCTTTCAAAACTCGACCTCGGTGAGATGCCGCCCGGAAGCCGCGCCCGGCGGCTGATGGACAAGCCGGAGAGGCTGCTCATAGCCATCCTGGTCGGGAACACGCTCGTCAACGTAGCCGCTGCCTCACTGGGAGCGCTGGCGGCACTGGCGTTGAGCCGCGCCTATGACTATCCGGAGGGACTGACCATCGCCCTTGAGGTGGGTGTGGTCACGTTCGTGCTCCTGGTGATCGGCGAGGTCGCTCCCAAGATGTACGCAATGCAGCGGAACGTCGCCGTCGCCCGGAGGAACGCAGGTCTTCTGTCCATCGTCATGAACGTGCTGCGGCCCGTAGTCAGCGCTCTGGACGTGCTGGCCGGGAAGCTCAGCGGAGCGTCGGCGGGCGAGGAGCGCCCGTTTGTCACTGCCGAGGAGCTCCGCACCATCGTTGCCCTGAGTGAGGAACGCGGAACGCTGGAGGAAGACGAGCGCGACATGATCGACAGTGTCATGGAGTTTGGCGACACCGTCGTCAGGGAGCTGATGGTCCCGCGCGTGGATATGGAGTGCTTCGATAGCGCGGTGACGGTTGGTGCGGCCACCGACGGTGTGAAGGAGCTGGGCTTCGCCCGCGTGCCGGTCTACGAAGGAGATATCGACCACATCGTCGGGATCCTCTACGCAAAAGACCTCCTGAAGTTTGACACGGAGACCGACCGTGGCCGGTCCATCAGCGACATTCTGCGCCCGCCTCTCTTCACACCCGAGAGTAAGAACGCCGGGGATCTCCTGCGGGAGCTGCAGCGCAGGCGCACGCACATTGCGATCGTTGTCGACGAGTACGG
>JALGZD010000189.1 GCA_025782395.1 bacterium | reverse complement strand
TCGATCTACGATAACCCCATCCGATTCTTTCAGCGCCTCACCGCTGAGACACGGTCTCAATTCGAGGAATCCGCTCGGCCTGGGCGATAACTCCTTTATTCCCCGCCTCCGGCGGGGTTTTTCCGGGGGGTTTTTCCGGGCTGCGCCCGGTTTTTGCCCGCTCATTTTTGCCCGCTCATTTTTGCCCGGCTCCGCCAGCTGCCGGCTGTAAGGCAACACCGACACGCAATCTTTTGCACACTGTCAGCTCGAATTGAGACCGTGTCTCAGCGGTGAGGCGCTGAAAGAATCGGATGGGGTTATCGTAGATCGATACATTCGGGAGGCGGGTAAGTGCGGTGGTAATTCGGAGGCTCGGAGTTTCCGCTTCATAGGGGCCCACCGCCCGGCCCCGGGGGCTGTCTGCCGCTTACGCTTTCGCCGTTCGCCCCCGCCCCGCCGGTAATACGGCGGCTGTGCCCACCCCTCCCCTCTTGTTGGCCGCCGGGGATCGCCAGAAAATCCGGCGCAAAAAAAGGCGGGCGTGATCCTGTCACACCCGCTCTTAGAGCCTCGGCCCGCCTACCGCTCGCAACAACCAGGCTAACAACCCAGCAGTCGGCGGCGGCCTGAAACCTAGCCGCTCTGTGCTGCAGCAATATCCTCCGGGGCAACCGGCCGATTACTCCCGATCTCAGCTATCCTCCCAAAATGTCCTTGCTCCGACTCCGCCCCAGACTCATCCAGCCTCTGCTGATCAGCGAGACATTTCAGCGCCGACCCAACTGTCCGGTGCTGGTGCCCGCAACTCCACCGGATCGCACAAACCGGAAATAGAGTCAGCGTGTCATAATTGACAACGTGATACTGCATCTCGGTCTCCTCTCTGTGTTGGTGTTGCTCTCATCCTGATATAAGATAACACTTTAACCCGATATTGTCAAGATATATTAATGCGTATTTTGTGCGTATAGCCCCGATCCGCAGATACTAAGATAAGAATGTCTATAATGTTGCCCGCAGACAGCCGTTCAACGGCGTCGGCGACCGTAGGGAGCTCTTTGGCTGGCGGGCGGCCTGGCTCCCAGGAGAGAATAAATAATAAAACCCCCGAGTCAACCTGAAAACTCGGGGGCGAACAACGCAAGAGAGGGGATTCCCTGCGTTATGAGGCGACCGAAACAGCCTGCTACTTTTCTGCTTCCTGATTTCCCTCGGCTGGTTTTTCGATCAAGCCTTTTCCCCGGAGAAATTCTCTCGACCAAGCGTTCCGCGCTATTAGTTTCTCGTCGCCGCTCAACTTCTCGAACCCCACCGTTTGCTTCTCGCAACCTCTGATAAACTGCTTTAGCTCCAGGATTATCTTATCGCCAGGTGTTTTATTATCTCCATGAATTTTCATGGGCTACCCCCTGGGAACACTCCGTAAATCTACCGGCACATTCACAATCGGCGGATGGCAAAGCATTGAAATCGACACCTCTTTGTAGTACAACTCTATCATTTTCATGTACTCTTCACCCTCAAGACCATCCGGGAGAACTCCCCAGGTCAAACAGAAACTCCCAAATTTCCGCCTCAAGCCATCGTCCAGAATATCTTCCAAGCGCCCCTTCATTTCTGCTGCTCTTTCTTCTCAGCATCGTGTGCAGTAGGCGCCGCCGAGCGGAAATAAATAAACTCCCCGCCGGCGGGGATTTCTACATCCATCTCCGAAACATCGTTAACACCGATCAAGGCCAGCACCGTAACAGGCACCTCAAATTGATCCGCACCATGCCTCCGAATTACTCGAGCATAAACATCAGTCGCCATAATTAACTCCAATCCTTTCTGTAAACTAAGCTATTCTACCGATCAAATCCTCTATCTTCGGCTTGTCAACTCGCTTGATAACTACAAATCCCCGCTCACTCGGGGTAAAAGAAACCATATCACCTCCTTTCAACTCCATGAATGCCGCTATCGATTTCGGGATGTTGATAACTTGTGCAGACTTATGCTTTCTCAACATTCTTATCTCAGTTCCTAACATTTCTCCCACATTTCCTCCACATCCTAATCTACTGCCCCCCCCCGCCTTAGCCTAGTTGTCCACATCTTTCAACATGCTTATTAGTATTTCTTTTCTCTACCGTATTTTTACCCTTTAGGATAACCGTGTTGATAACCTGTCCACAATACTCACTATATACACAATACTTACTTACTGTGTCAAGACTTTTTTTTGTAATTCCCCGGATTATTTTATTGACACCTTTTCTAACACCCCTTACTTTTAATCATTGTAAACATAAACCGCTCACTTTTCACGTCAGGAGATTTTATGAATGTCAAATCTATGGATCGTATCCGTGAGAAGTGGGTTCGTTCAACTCAGGCTAATCAGGCAGAATATCGAGCCGGCGTAGAAAGTCCAAAAAAAGACTGGGCAGCCGCCACCGCCGCCGCCGAGGACAATTACAAAGCCGGCGTTCAAGCCGCTATATCTGCCGGCAGGTTTGGCAAAGGCGTCCGCAAAGCAGGAACCGCAAAATGGCAAGAGAAAACCCTCGCCAAGGGACCTGATCGCTGGGCCCAAGGTGTTTCCCTAGGAGCTCCCGACTTCGAAGCCGGGTACGCTCCATACAGAACAGTCCTCGAAACTCTTACTCTTCCACCTCGAGGCCCGAAAGGTGATCCCCGAAATATCTTGCGGGTTGCAAAAGTAGCCGAGGCTTTACACGCTAAAAAACTATCAGGAGGTGCTTAGTTGAACCCCGTCATTGACACAAGAGCTCAGGCAGTCGCCAACGTTGGCTCCGCAGCTGCCGGCGACAGAGAACTCGGCTCCATAACTCTTCCCGCCGGCGGTCCCTGGACTATTGCCGGAATCTGGGGTCAAGTCGTACAGGCCGCTATGGCCGCCGCTGAATGTGCCGGCGGATACATCCGTATCGAAACTCAGTCAGGCGACATTTCTCCAAACCCCGCCCCAGGTAAATTCCCCACCGGCTACGCCGGATCCTCGCTCGGCGCCACTATCGACGTCGCTTGCGCTCCGCTCTTCATCCACTCTGTCGATTGGGAAGCTGCCGGCAAAGCTGTAATTAAACTTTACCTCAACCAAAATATTGCTATCACTACCGCCAACCAGGTTGTTGCTGGAATTATCTACGGCAAAGGCAGAACCGAAGTCAAACCCGCCCACTTCATGGACGTTGTTCATACAACCAAATCAGCCGCCTCTAAGAGTGCTATCGGCACCATCACACTTTCAGAAAAAGCCGAGGAAATCGTCGGCTTATGTTTTCAAATAGCCCAAGACGGCGTTCTTGTTGCCGGCGAAGAACTCCTCGGCTACGGAACTATCGAATCAGACGACCTCGACCTTGTCCCAGGAGAATACCCGGCCAACATGGCTTTCAGCGCTGGACTCGGAACCGCTATAAACAATTCCTCATACACACCGCCAAGCTTAATTCCTGTCAGTATTCCAGTACTCGGCGGATCACGTATCGACTGCAGCTTCATCTACAACACCGCCCTCACCAACGCAGCGCTCGTCTCATGCTACATAGCTTACAGGTAACCCCATGGGTGTCGGCCAGACTGAAAAACAGGTTCCCGCGGACGGCTCCCTTGTCACAGCATTCCGGGGACTTCAACTTGGCTACCTTCGTTCTGCCTCCTGCGTAGTCTCATCCGGATCGCCACCCGCCGGATCTGTCTGGAGTTACCTCGCCCTTACCCAGGGCAAACCCGAAAAATACCATGTTGTCATACCTCTTCAAAAAGGATACATCACCGAAGAGGACCCCGTTATCTGGAACGGTCGAATAGCATTAACCGGCTCTTATTACATTTGCGCCTTCTGTAGATCAACAACTCTCGTCACAATCCGACTCCTGGCAACCGTTAACAAGGACTGATTAAATATGCCTGAACTTGTACCCCCGGGCCTCGGCCAAGCCGATAAAATCGCCCCTGCAAATCCAGCAGCTGGAGCTGACATCGATTACACCGCTACCCTTGCCGCCAGATACC
>JALGZD010000224.1 GCA_025782395.1 bacterium | reverse complement strand
ATCTGTGATTGACCACCCGCTCGACCCCGCGAACAAGTATCTCTATCACTCGTTCGTGGAAAGCCCCGACATGATGAACATGTACAACGGCAACGCCGTTCTGGACGCGTCGGGCGAGGCATGGGTCGAACTCCCCGAGTGGTTCGAGGTTCTGAACCGGGATTTCCGGTATCAGCTGACGTGCGTTGGCGCGTTCGCCCCCGTCTACGTTGCCGACAAGGTCTCCGGCAACCGTTTCAGGATCGCGGGTGGCGATCCGGGGATGGAGATCTCCTGGCAGGTGACCGGGATCCGTCAGGACAGGTTCGCCGAGGAGAATCGGACTCCGGTGGAGGAAGAGAAACTGGAGAGGGAGCGCGGCAAGTACATGCATCCCGAAGCCTACGGTCTGCCCCGGACGATGAGCGTCGACTACGACGAGCACGAAGAGCAGCGGCGGCAGCAGGCGCGTGAGACAGCGAGCACCCGTCCGTCCAGACCTGTGACGGAGGAGGTGGAGCCGGACGACGACTAGGGAGGTGGGGCCAAGCCTGAGACGTGTTGTACGGCGATACCGGACGCCAGAGCAAGAAGCCGGGCGGGTGAATCCGTCCGGCCTCTTGTTGTTCGACAAGGGGGTTTCTCTACCTCTGAGAAGCACCGTCTTCCGCGATTGCCGCCACTCGCCGGCGTCCGCTCGTATGAGGTAAATGCCCGATGCCACGAGCTCGTCGTGGTCATCCCTGCCGTCCCACGGCACAGCATGGTCGCCCGCTGTCAGGACTTCTGAGACGAGAGTGCTCACGAGTCTGCCGGAGACGTCGAACACAAGCACTCTGGTCTCTGTCGCCGTCGGCAGCGACAGCTGGAACACTGTGGCGTCAGTGAACGGGTTGGGTCTGCCCGGAGCGAGCGCGAAGCACATGGGGCCGGACGGCACCGATGTACCGCTGAGGGGACACGCACTCAGCTGGATGGTGAGATCATCCTGCATCACTCCACCGACTATGCCTGGAAGGTCGCGCGTGCTGAATGTGAGGACCGCTTCGTAGACAACGCCCGTCGGCGCCGAGGCATCCTCGAACACGATACCGTAGTACGCGGGTGTAGATCCGACCTCTTGGGCGAAGAACCCGCCGACAATCGAGAAGAACCCTCCACCGCCCACGATTTCAGCGTCGTAGATCTCAAGTAGCGCCTGGAGGCTGTCGTATTCGAAGTTGTGGATGCTGATTCCCATCTGGTCGAAATCGCCCGCGTCGTGTGTCCCGAAATCGAGCGTGTCGACAAGAAGGATGTCCGCCGCCGCAAGCGATGGCGCCGCATGGTTGAGTACCGTCCCTGAGAGAGCAACGCTCGCCGCAGGCAGGTCGACGTCGTTCGATGACACAGTCAGATTGCCTGCTTGTGCGCCGGCTGATGAGGTGTTCATCGAGATGGAGTGCCCACTGCTTCCACCGGAGGGCTCAGAGAAACCACCGGCAGGTGCTTCGAAGCCGGAAGGTGCGCTGAAGGAGTAGTCCAGGTCGTCTGCTGGTGAGACGGCCGAGTTACCGACAGAGAGGATCTGCTCTGAGACCGCACCGATGATCACCTCGCCGAACGCCAGTGACGACGCGCAGTCGAGCTTCGCAGGCACCTGCAAGTCCGCGTAGACCGGGATGTGATCGGACGCTTCGTGAAGCGCGTCGGCGATGACGGATCCGACAGCGTAGTTCGTACCGTAGTTGATGGCCTGGTTCAGATGAGCGCCGTCGTTACCGTAGGCGACGTGGCTTCCTGATACGTACGAGAGGCCGTCGCCGTCGTCGAGAGGATATGAGATGAGGAGTTGGTCGAAGCGGTCATCCATCCCACCTGTTGCGCCGCCGCCAAACGACGTTGTGCGTGGAGACTGCGTGTGTATGTCCCTGAACGTGTAGCTGTCGTGCCAGTACCCGGGCTTGTTGAGGGGATCCTTCACACGACCGTTGTTGTTCGCCTCACTTCCCACGAACTTCTGGTACGCGTTCTCGGAACTCCCTCTGATATTGAGATCACCGGCGACGATGAAGTGGGCGGCGGGATCATTGTTGTTCATGTGGTTCCTGAGTATCGTCGCCTCAGTCAGGCGCTTCGTCTGGTCCGATGAACTGGACCCAGCCTTGAGGTGGAGAGAGTAGATCGTAAGCTCGGCATCCGACGAGCTGTAGCCGACAGGACATAGGACATACTCGGAGATGTTCCTGAGCGCCGTGGATATCTCCTGGTGGGAGATGTAGTCCACGGTGGCTGTGCGGTAGAAGAGGGCATTGTCGGTATCGGGTCCGTTCACGAACGGGCCGGCGGCGTATGTTTCCGGCACCGTGTAGTTCAGGATGTCGTTCAGGAACTGGTTCGTGCCTGTCTGGCTGAGCATCTCCTGCACAACGATTATGTCCGCGTCGAGTTCGTCGACGACCTTTATGAAATCGTCCTCACGGGCCGAGCCGGTCGAGCCCGGGAAGTTGAGTATGTTGTATGTAACCACCCTGAGGCCGAGCGCCGTCTGGGGAAGAAGCGTGACGAGCAGAGCCGCCACCAGTACGAGGGCTTTGCCGTTTCGCATGTTGCTGTCTCTCTTCCTGTGTTTTCCTCTGTCTTTGGGGCGAGCAAGAAAACGGGACCGCTTTCCTACAGTATAACACAACTACGCGAATCCAGCAAGCAGACGGAGCTGCTGAGATCTCACCCTCCCTGCGCCGACGCACGGGGACGTGTTGTTGTATCGATCCTGATAGCATAAGATTACGAGAGCACGCAAGACAATGACGAACGTCCGGTCCACTGGTTCGGCACGAGATGACGACTGGTCGGACATTGGACGACGAACCGAGGAGGAATGCTTGATTCGATCAGTGGGGTCGAGGTCGACCGCCGTGGCAGCGGTCGTATTCATCGTCACACTCCTGGCGCTGCCGCTTACAGTGGGCGCCTTATCGTCCGGGGTGGCGGTCGCGTCCGATTGCGCGCTTCCGCCCGGCGACAGTCCGCCGTCAACGGCATTCACCCGTCTGGCAGAGGCCGGAGACGCCGACGATCACCCGGGGGCCGACCACATCATCGTCTATGATCTCACTGAGAGCCGCGTGAAACCTTCGGGGGTCACATACGTCGACGGCTACGTACTCTACAAGATGCTGACGCCGGCCGGCTGCCGTGATCGCTCAGTACTAAGATGGAGCTACGAGCCGTGGAGCAGCTTCATCGAGATCACGGAGGTCAACATCGTTCGGGGAGAGGAGATGATCCCTGTCGATGTGTCGAACGTTCGCGACCTGCCGGCTCCGCAGTCGGGCATCTACTGGAACTCACGTATCAAGACCCTGCAGCTTCCCCGTCTGGAAGTGGATGACGGGGTCGAGGTCCGCGTCTTCCGGAAGGGCTACAGCTATGCGCTGCTGGAGGGCGACGGCGCTGTGGCCGGGACAGGTGGCCTGCGGGTTGCCGCACACACAGCCGGGGGCCAGCAGTCGACGAGCGCCGGGCGTGGGCTTCCGGCCGGGCGCGGTCTTCTGGCCGAACCGGATGACGACAAGTACATACCACCGATGCCGGGCGAGTACTTCGACATCGTGCTTTTCCAGGCGTCGGTTCCGGTTGTCGAGAAGCGCTATGAGCTGACGCTACCGGCAGACAAGAGGCTTCATTCCCAGACCTACAACGGTCCACTCTACGCGAGCACGACCTACTCTGACGACACGACCACATACACATGGTGGGCTGAGGATGTCCCGGCGACTACGAACGAACCGCGGTCGCCGGATATGAGTGATCGTGTTCCCAAGGTCGTCGTGGCGACGGTGGAGAGCTGGGAAGCCAAGAGCCGCTGGTTCTTCGATGTGAACGAAGACCAGTTCGATGTGACTCCCGGGATCCAGGCGAAGGTCGATGAGATCCTCCGTGATGCCGGCGTTGCTCGGGGCAGCGACGAAGAGAAGGCAGAGGTGCTCGTCCACTGGGTCGCACAGAACATCCGGTACAGCGGGCAGACGATGGGGGAGGGTGAAGGATTCACTCTCCATTCGGGCGCCATGATCTTCGAGCAGCGGAGCGGTGTCTGCAAAGACATAGCGGGGATGCTTGTCACGATGATGCGCGCGGCCGGCATGGACTCCTATGCCGCCATGACGATGGCCGGAAGCCGCATCGAAGAAGTCCCGGCTGACCAGTTCAACCACTGTGTCTGTGCCCTGAGGAAGGACGATGGTAGCTTCGAGATGTACGACCCGACCTGGGTTCCGTACTACAACGAGATATGGTCGAAGTATGAGACAGAGCAGCAGTATCTCACAGGCACGCCCGCGGGAGAGCCGCTCGATTCGATTCCGTACAGTCCCCCGGAGGGATCGCCTCTCAGTATTCGGCACGAGGCGGAGCTCTCGGAAGACGGAACGCTGCGCGGTACCTTCAA
This sequence comes from bacterium, assembly GCA_025782395.1. Taxonomy (GTDB): domain Bacteria; phylum Joyebacterota; class Joyebacteria; order Joyebacterales; family Joyebacteraceae; genus Joyebacterum. Next base: position 29,581 of record JALGZD010000224.1, on the reverse strand, counting down.
GCTGTCCGGGGCGGGTGCCATGGACTCGAGACTCAGAGGGATGGTGAGCATGAGCAGGCTCACGGATATCGAGGAGGACATTGCGTACTACTTGTCGGAGCTGGGTGAAGGAATCGAGATCGTGAACCTCGACTACCGTGCCGTGGATGATTTCAGCGGGAACGCGTGGATCGAGATCGAGTACGTGATCCCTGAGTACGCGTTTTCCATCGAGGATGGACTCGAGTTCAGAAGTCCAATGGCGGTTCTCACGACAGAGAACGGATGGCTCTGCAGGTCCTGCGTCTACGGCTGGGGAGAGGAGCGCGAGAGCGACATCTTCCTGTGGTTCACGCAGCTGATCGAAGGAGAGGAAACGATTCGACTTCCGAGGGCGTATTCGATAGATGATCCTCCGTCGTCCGAAGAGATAGACGAGACCTTCGCTTACTTCAAGGCCGGAGGCGAGGCGGACGGCCGGAAGCTCACCGTGACGGAACGTCTTGAGGTGCGCAGACGATTGATCCCCTCTGATGAATTTGACGGCTTCAAGGCCGCGGTGGATGAGGCGTTGGATTGGGCCGGAAAGACGTACCGCGCCGAGAAGGGAGGTGACTCCTGATGAGAGCCAACTACGCTGGTAAGCACCTCCGTTCCCTCACCGCTGTCCTTGCACGCGGCGCCGGAGTCTGTGCGGTCGTTCTCACGCTCACTCTCATTGCTGCGTACCAGTCTGCGGCAGAGCCGGTCTCTTCTGTAAGGGGACTCGACATAGGCAAGCTCACGTCGCAAGCGGAATCGTCTCTCGACCTGTCGGAAATGGATGCAGTTATTCTCTACGATGGCCGCGAGATCGAAGTTCACGTGGACGGGAGTCTGCGCACGACATTCCATCAGATAGTCTGGATCTCTACTGAGCTCGGAATCGAGGAGTATGCTGACCTCAGAGTTCCGTACAACACGGAGACCACATCGCTCGAGGTGCGTGTACTCAGAACCTGGCGTGACGGTAGGTGGTGGCCACACGAGTCCGTGGTTAGCCCGACCGCCGTCGTGGAGACGACGCCGAGCGCGCTCGGGCGGGCCGACGACTATCTGGCAATCCGCGAGATGGTCCTCCTTCACGACGGCGTTGAGATTCCGTGCATCATGGAGACCGTCTACACAACCACGGAGTCCCGTCCGGACGGAGCCGGCGCCGACGGTCTCTGGGTGTTCCGGCGTGACGACCCGGCTATCGTTGTTCGGTACTCGGTCAGTGTTCCCTCCGGCGAGCGGCTTGAGCACACGACCGGGAACGGCGCTCCGGAGCCCGTGTACAGCGTCGAGAGCGGTCGGGACACGTTCACATGGGAGATGAGTGATGTGGCCCGGCTTCCTCGACCACACATCACCGATGCCGCCGCAGTCGCTCCCTATGTGGTCTGGTCGACGTGGAAGGATTGGAACGAGCTCGGAGACGCGGTTCTTGGGAATTTCGACGCAGCGGCGGAGCTCACGGATGTCATCCGGGATACGATGTCGGCGCTGGTGGAGCACAAGCCATACCTTCCGGAAAAGGCGCAGGCAGTGGTCGACTACGTGGATGAGACGACGCGAGCGATAAGGTACGATGAACGCTTCTGGAAGTTCACGCCGCGCCAGGCATCGAGGACGTGGGAGACAGCGTACGGTCACAGGCTCGACCGTGCGGTGCTTGCCCTTGCTCTCTTCGAGGAGGTGGGGTGTGACGTGAACCCAGTCTACAGGAGCCGCGGGTTCGGCGAGATTGCCGCCGACGTGCCATCGCTCTCGCGCTTCGATGGTCTTGCACTCCGCGTCACCGGCGACGGGTTGAACGCATACTACGATCCTGTGAGCGGCCACCTCACGAACGGTGGGTCGTCTCTTGCGGGGCGCACGGTGTGGGTGCCCGGCGAATGGACGGTGCCTGCACTGGGGATCGGCGATCTCGGCGACGGCAACCGGCTGGAGCTGGTCATCTCTCTCGAGTCCGGCGATGCAGACGAATGGGTGGGTGAGGGGTTCTTCCGTGCCTCGGGCCTTCTCAGCCCGCATGATCGCATCATCGGGTTGAGCGGCGAGGCGGCTGATTTCTTCGGTGGAGTTGTGGACGGCGTCCTGCCCGGAGCGGAGATCACGGAGCACAACGTTGCCGTTCTCACAAAGGAAGAGGTCGTGGCGGGTTTTGCTCTCACGATGACGTCTCCCGAGCCTGATGACGAAGGGCGAACGTGGTTTGAGATAGGCGATCCGGCCGGTGGTGTGATCGACCTTCTTCCCGGAGATGTGCACACATATTCATCCAGGCGAGAATCACCCGTGTTCCTTCCTTCGGTGATCTCTCAGAGGGTGACGTTTAGGATCAAGGTGGGGGAGCTTGAGAGTGTTCGTCTACCAGAACCTGCCGCCGTCAGTCGCCCGTGCGGAGAATTCATTCTGAACGTAGAGGAAGACGGGGAGTGGATCACGGTGACGCGCGAGCTGTCGCTGACTCAGGTGACCATCCCTCCCGATATGTGGAGGGAGCTGCGTGGAGTTCTCCTTGCGAACGGTTCCGATCGCGGGCGGACGTTGGTCTTTCGCTAGGGCAAGAGCATTGGTGCACAAGTCACGCAAGTGCTGGAATGGCTGCAAAGCAGGAAGGACGCTGCCTGTCATTGGTCTTGGAGACACACATGAAGAAGTGGATTGTCATAGCCTTGGCAGCCGTCGTGGTTGTCGTTGCTGTCGTACTTGCGCTTCGGAGCGGAGGTGCCGGCTCGGATGCTGAACGCTACGAGTTCGTCGAGGTTACGCGGGGCGATCTCGAGAACATTATCACCAGTACGGGCACGCTCTCGGCGGTCGGGACGGTGGAGGTGGGAACGCAGGTGTCGGGCACTGTCTCTCACGTGCTCGTCGACTACAACGAGAGCGTAACTGCCGGGCAGGTTCTGGCGGTTCTGGATACGACGATGCTATCGGCGTCGGTTCGCGATGCTCGCGCCTCGGTAATGAGGACGAAGGCGTTGAGCGAGCAGGCCGACAGGGAACTTGTGCGCGCGTACGAGCTTTTCAACGACAAGCTTATCAGTGATGCGGAGTTTGAAGACATCGGGACGAACGCCAAGTCTGCAGAAGCGTCCTTGCTCTCAGCGGCTGCCTCGCTTGATAGAACGGTGGCGAACCTCTCGTATGCCGTCATCCGATCTCCGATCGACGGGACCGTGATCATGAGGAGTGTCGAGCCGGGTCAGACGGTTGCGGCGAGCTTTTCAACGCCCACTCTCTTCATTATTGCGGAGGATCTCTCCGAGATGGAGATCCGGGCGCTTGTTGACGAAAGCGACATCGGACAGATCATAGAAGGGCAGAGCGTTCACTTCACCGTGGAAGCCTACATCGATGAGGAGTTCAACGGCACCGTCCGTCAAGTGTGGCTTCAGCCACAGACTGTGCAGAATGTAGTGAACTACACTGTTGTAATAGATGCCGCCAATGAGGAAGGTCTGCTCTATCCCGGAATGACGGCGACAGTCGACTTCATGATAGACGAGGTCCGCGATGTGCTGCTTGTTCCGAACGCGGCCCTCCGCTTCCAGCCGAGCGAATCGATGATCGAGGAGTTCCGGTCGGCGATGCAGGAGCGCATGAAGGACATGCCGGACTCAGAGCGGCAGAAGATGGGTGCTGGTCGTGGGGGAGGATCGGATGTGGCGGGGGCCGACGAGCACGGTTCGCCGGGAAACGGCCAAGGCACGGGGAGTGGTGCTGGCTTGGGGAGTGGTTCCGGCATGGGAGGCGGCAACGCGTTCGGTGACGCTGCTCGGCTGTGGTATCTCGATGAGGAGGGCAAGCTCAACGTAGCCAGGGTTCGCACCGGGGCCACCGATGGGCGGGTGACGGAGATCATGGACGGGCGCGGTATCACCGAAGGCACGAACGCTATCACGAAGGTCAACGAAGAAGATTCTTCGCGGAGTTCGAATCCCCTCAGTTCGGCCATGAGGCGTCGTCGCTAGTTCCGCACCGATCAGGGAGCAACGACGGGAACCCGAGCCGACAGAGAGGCACGATGAGTGCGGTAATCGAAGCGTCAGGGATCACGAAGACCTATCAGATGGGCGAGGTGGAAGTCCACGCCCTGAGAGGGGTTGATCTGACTGTCGAAGACGGTGAGTTCATCTCCATTATGGGCGCGTCGGGTTCCGGGAAATCTACGCTCATGAATGTGCTCGGCTGTCTGGATCATCCTACATCGGGTGAGTATCTCCTGAACGGGAGGGATGTCAGCGAGCTTGCCCCCAACGAGTTCGCCGAAGTGCGAAACACCAGAATAGGATTCGTTTTCCAGGTGTTCAACCTCCTTCCCAGAACGACGGCTCTCGACAATGTTGAGCTCCCGCTCCTGTACGATCGCACCCGTCGCATCAAGGACCCGCGGGCGGAAGCCGTAGCGGCGCTCGAGCGCGTAGGCCTGGGAGATCGGATCACTCACGAGCCGAATCAGCTCTCAGGAGGCGAGCGGCAACGTGTGGCGATAGCGCGGGCGCTCGTGAACAGACCATCGATCATCCTGGCTGATGAACCGACCGGCAATCTCGACAGCACCACGTCCCTCGAGATAATGAAGCTCTTCAGCGAACTCAACTCGCAGGGCATTACCATCATAGTCGTTACGCATGAGCACGACATTGCTGAGGCCACTGGGCGGACAATCGAAATGAAGGACGGCACCATCATCCGGGATGCTGTGGGGGCGGGGAGGCAGATGGAATGAGACTCCGCAACCTGCTGAAGGTCGCCCTCAAGAGCCTCACCAAGAACAGAATGCGCAGTCTCCTGACGTCGCTCGGCGTCATCATCGGCGTCGCTGCGGTCATAGTGATGGTCGCCATCGGTCAGGGTGCCCAGGTTGACATCGAAGCGCAGATAACATCACTGGGGGCGAACATGGTGATGATATTTCCCGGCGCGTCGTGGTCACGCGGGGTGAGCCACGGAGCGGGCTCGCAGAACCGCCTCACACTCGACGATGCGGAGGCCATCCGGGAGAGAGCGACCCTCGTCACCGCCGTCTCTGCCGAGGTGCGTGTGAACGCGCAGATAATCGGTGGTGACAGCAACTGGAACACCTCTGTTCAGGGAGTCGACCCGGAGTATCAGGAGGTGCGGGACTGGCACACCGTGTCGGGTGAGTTCTTCACCAAGAGGGATGTGCGGGCTAAGGCGAAGGTGGCCGTGCTCGGAAAGACGGTTGCCGACAACCTGTTCCCGGGTTCTGATCCTGTCGGTGAGAAGATAAGGATCAGAAACACGCCCTTCAAGGTGGTCGGGGTTCTCGAGGCAAAGGGACAGTCGGGCTACGGGTCCGACAGGGATGATGTCGTCATGGTGCCGGCTACGACGGCGCTCTATCGTCTGGCCGGCGGTCGCTACATCAGCAGGATCTTCGCGAGTGCCTTATCCACCGAGGTCTCTGAAGCGGCGGAGAACGAGCTGGTCGCTATTCTGAGGGAAGAGCACCACCTTGAGCCGGGCGAGGAAGACGACTTCCGTGTGAGGAGCCAGGCCGAGTTCCTGGAGACCGCGACCGAGACGTCCCGCGTGATGACACTGCTTCTCGGGGCTGTTGCCGCTGTCTCGCTCGTGGTCGGAGGCATCGGGATCATGAACATCATGCTCGTGTCTGTGACTGAGCGGACCCGGGAGATCGGCATACGCCTCGCCGTCGGCGCGCGCGGCAGCGATCTCCTGATTCAGTTCCTGACGGAGGCCGTTGTCTTGGCCATCGTCGGCGGGATCGTGGGAATCCTGCTGGCCGTCGGAGTCTCTGTCTTCCTGGATCGTGTCGTCGGCATGACGGCGATCATCTCACCGGCGATCGTAGCTCTGGCCTTTTGCTTCTCCGGCGCCGTCGGCGTCTTTTTCGGCTACTACCCTGCCCGCAAAGCTGCCCGGCTCAATCCGATAGATGCGTTGAGGTACGAGTAGGGGACTGCATCATCGCCTTCAGCGAGAGCGGCAACTACCCACCGTGGTCTCCATGCCTCGCCGGTGATGTAGTAGGGCAGGGCCGCGAGGCCCTGCCCTACCCGATTGTTGAACGTGTGGCAACCGCGGCTCGTGCCGCAGGTCCGGGACGCCGAGTTCTCTACTGGCCGTTCGTCGACATAGGAGAGATCTCGACAGCGCTTCTCACCGGACTGCTCCGCGTCACGCCCGTGAAGTAGGATATGATGCGGGGGAGGAGCTCTTCCATGTCGTTGTCCCCATAGATGTAGACGTGCTGGTGCTCGAGTGGCTGACCACTCATGACCACCCAGCCGGCGCCCAGGCTGTACTCGACGAGCGTCGGGTTGTCGGACTGGTCCACACAGTACACGGTCGTGCCGTCCGGCAGATTCGAGAAGCTCTCGTGGCTTGCGTAGTTGTGGTCCATGGTCGTCGGGAGTCCGGCCACGAGAGGCAGCTCGGGGTTCGGGATGTAGTTGTAGTGCCAGTACTCGTACACCGTCCCGACGTTGCCTGGCAGCACAATGCCGGCCGTCTCCATCGAACCGTAACTCCATCCCTGGTCGCAGGCCTCCCAGAGCAGTGACCCACCCATGTAGACGAAGTTATTGAACCGGACCTGGCTGGCCGCGTAGTTGTCGTAGAACGACTGCACCTGATCGTTACAGATGATGACCAGGTCCTCGCCAGGGATGAGTTCTTCTGTCGCCATCTCCGATGACGTGACGATCTCGTAGGTGTTCGGGCCCGTTCCGCTCGTGAACCCAAGGCTCTCGATAACATCGACCGTCGAGTTCAGGCTCCACGGGTAGACGTCGCGGAATAGCTTGATGTGCGTCGCAGTGCCGCCGCCGCCGCCGACGTTCAGGTTGTGCGTGACAGCGCTCTTGAGTTCATCGGTGTCCTTGACCTGAACACTCACGCTGTAGGCGCCGCCCGCGGAATAGGAGTGCGTCGCGGTGGTGGAACTCGACCAACTCGTGTCCCAGTTCCCGTCACTGTTCCAGTCCCAACGGAACAAGAGGCTACCGATTGGATCATTGTCGTCGGTGGTGCCCGACGCGTCGAACTCGAAGACCGTTCCGACGATGCCCGCGGGCGGGTCGATGGTGAACTCGCCGTTGGGCGCAGTGAGACCATCGATCGTAGTGAGGACACCGCCCTCCTGCGTAACGTCGTACGCGAGGTCGATGTCCGCCATCACCCAATCCCAGAAGAACGGACCCTCAGTGTTGGTCATGCTGAGGAGGTCCAGGTAGTAGCAGATGTATTCGAGGATATACACGGACTCCTCGAGGAACGTCTCGGACGCGCCGGAGGGAGCACTCCCGCCGTGGAGCCAGTCGGCGATGTCGTCAGCCTCGTTGCCGATGAGGCCGCTGAAGTGCGAGATGAAGGCCTCGGTGCGGCCCTGACGCATGTCGAGCGCCAGCTCCGAAGCGTAGAGTGAAGGCACCGTGAGCACGCCGGAGAGGACCTGTGCGTCGACGGCGGCTTCATAACCGATGAGCAGCTCGACCAGGTAGATCGTGCCCTGTGCCACGTTGAGGGCAGTGGCGCGACCGACGGGGTCACTCCACTCGTCCACCTTCGTGAAGTCGTCGCCCTTGTGGAGAGCAATGGCAAATGTCCCATCGCCGAGAGCGTATGTGGTCTCCTGCTCGCCGGTCGTTATGGCCGGCGGCCATCCCCACGCGTAACCCGGGCTGTCATCGCGGTCCACAGTAACGACATCGCTGAGCTGCGCGGATGCATCGTAGATGCCGGCCGTGTACCATATCTGCCGTTCGCTCACGAACACGATATCGTCGCCGGCGGCGTCTTCGATGTGCGGTGGAGCGACGCTCGGTCTCGCCCCGGAGCCGAGGCTCTCGAAGGCGATCTCCGCGGCCTGCGCCACGAACTGGTAGAGAAGCGAGTTCGTCACGGGGTCAAGCGCGCCCTCGGCATCGCTTGCGTATGCGGCGTTCAGGTTCGCCAGGACCTGGTCGAACGTGGTGCTGTCTGCGACTCTGTCGAGGTAGTTTTCGCGCTCCGAGTGCGTCGTGAAGATAAGGTGCGGCATGCCGGCACAGAGTGCGAGCGCCGTCGTTGAGCTGCTGGCGACCACGCTCCGGGCTGTCGGATCGTAGAGGGCGATGAAGACCGGGTTCCCGGTACCCTTTGATACGATGAGCACCCACTGATACGTGTCGGAATCGACGATGTCCACGGAGAACGCGCCGTCCGTGCTGACGTCCGCCTGTGCAATAAACGAGACTGCGCGAAGGTCGTCGGCGTCCACCGTGCAGTCTGTAGGGAACTCGACGGTTCCGGAGACGGATGTCGTTGGGATGTCGCTGTCGCTCTGGTCACCTCCGTCGTCGCCCGGTCCTGTGGACGAACTGCTGCAGGAGATCAGGGTGAGCACCGCCATAAGCATTGCGAGTATTAGAGCTGACTTCCGAAACATCCTCTTCCTCCTTTAGGTATTCCGCACTGCGTTGCCGCCGGTCTGTCGTTCTTGGAGGCACACGTGTGCGCGCCGCATGCATGGAATGCAAGAAAAGTGCCATCAAACGGACCAGGGAGGGCGGGCGAACGCAGCTACGATCTGAGCCGCCAGGTCCATGTGGTCAGGTCTATGTGATAGAGATCGGCTCCTGCCTTGTGCCTGTAATGCCGGGCGGAGTCGTCAGGCAGCGTTTTTCCTGTCAACGAAGTTGATGCTTCTTGCCTCGCCCTATGTAACTGTGTGGATTTTCCCCGTTGATTCTGCGATGTGAACCCCAAGCCTGCAAACACGTTAGCTACAAGGCCGCTCTCTTCCGACTGCCTCGTGGCACGCGTGATGCATGATTCAGCCGTGGAACACGGCCATGAAGTGAGGTGCGACCGTGGGAGGAGGGTTTTGAAACCGCATGTCGCCATAGTGATGGCGTTGCTTGTTCTCTTCACGTTCAGCGCTTGGGCGGGAGGGGGAGATGGCATCATTCGGGAGATCGCCCCTGGCGTCACAGCCGCGTTCAAGCACAAGGTCGTCGTAGAGCAGGAGACATGGCCTTCGGCCCTCGAAGAAACAAGAGCAGGACGTGAAATGATCCGCCTCGAGCATCGGGGCGGATTTCGTCTTCATGTGAGGGTTCGCGAAACGCCCGGCGATTACGTCATCTGCATTGTCTATGTGGATGGCGATGGAGAGCTTGTCTTCGACGAAGACAGCCGATTCGTGTTCCGCTACGGGGACCGGGAGGTGGAGAGCAAGGAGATCCTGCTCACGGACGGCATTCTTGAGAGGCGGGTATTCAGCAATATGGAGGAGACGGTCTTTCTTACGGAGGATAACGGCAGATACGCAAAGGTGAGAAGCGGTGGCTACCTGACCACCGTGCGTTTTGATAAGGGTTCACTCGCAGGCGACCAAGGGTGGGTCCCCGACGCTTTTGAACTGAGAGGGGGTGAATACAATGAAGCGGTTCTCGACCAGGTTCTACCTCGTTCTTCTGGTGGTTCTTGCTTCGCCGGTTACGTGCTTCGCCGCCAATTCGGAGAACACTGAGACTCTCTGGGATTGGATCGTGGTGTTCCTTACCTGGGCGGCAGGTGGTTGGCACGGCATGTAGGATGAGTCCGATCGACCGATTGCGGAGTTCACTAACAGGAGTACGGCATGTTCTGGTTGCCTCCGGCTCCCGAGAAGGGGGCCAGTGAGAAGGCCGCCCTTAGGGGCGGCCTTTCACTATTCAACTGCATTGGATCTCAATGCCCAGCTCGATCTCGCTGCTTCCTGTGCGGCACGTAGGATACCAGCCTACCAACTGTTTCTCTCTCGGTCGCCTAGAATGGATCCGGGACTTCAAGCGATACACCGGCCACGACGTGGATAGCGACGCATCCACGCCAGTCGAAGACCATCCGGTTCGACGGGCTGGGACTCGGATCGACGTCTCCGTTCTCCACTGCGAACATGAGCACCGGCGCCGCTGTGCCGGCGATGTAGTCCTCAAGAGCTTGGTTCAGGAGCTCTACCCCGGCCTGGTCGAGCACTACCGGTACGCTGTTGTTGAGTGCATCCAGGACCGATTGGTTCGTATACGTGACGAGTGTGACCGCCGCGCCGCCGGTGTCGACTCTTCGGACCGTGATCTCACCCGTGATCGACCAGTCGTCTGTCTGGGAGAAGTCGGTCACCATGTAGGAGGCACTGACGACGTGAGCGCTGTTGATATCACTTTTGTCGATGTTGTTGTCGTCAAGTACTTCATCAAGCTCTTCCGTGTAGTTCACCGTAGCGGGAGTGGTGAACACCTCCGAGTCTTCGTTTTCCTCGAAGTCCACACAGGTCTTGTGCAAGTAGACAATGTCCAGGACCTTCTCGTCGAGCAGGCAGTTGCCTCCACTCAGGGCGAACCCCAGGAGCAGGAGCAGAAGCGGTATCAGAAATCTCGTTCTCATCATTCACCCTCCTCCTCAATCTGCTAGAAGCCGACTGCCAGGCCGAACGCAAAACTGCTCTGGGCGGCGATGTTGTACTCTGCGTTTACCATGACCGGGGCGATCCCGATGGCGCATCCCAGACACAGGTGAACCGACGACTCCGCGTCGAGATCGATCTCCTCGGTCTCACCGGATTCATCGCTCTCGTACGAGACGCTCATCGAGAACATGTCGTAGGAGAGACCCGCGTATGGTTCGATCCAACCGAAGTTGCGGCTGGCCTGGACACCGATCGTGAAGGCATTCGCGTCAATGAAGTCGTCGCCGAGGGTGAACTTCTGCCACATGAACCCTCCTGCCAGGTCGACCGGGAACTCAGGGTCCAGGTACTGCGAGATACTGTGACGCAGTCCGAATCCCAGAAGGCTCACATCCCCGATCTCGACGTCGCCGACGTCGACCGCGAAATACCTGATGACCGCTTCTGTTCCTTTGTAGGAACCCAGTTTGATCTGTGGAACAGCGACAGCAAACGAATTGAGGTCGAAGCCGCCCGGGAAAGAGAACTCGGTCCCGCCGTCGCCGCCGACGGTTACCGCGTCGCCCGGTCCGACTACGGTCGGTGCGTCTACAGTCTGCTCAGGAGTGAATCCGCTTTCGGTCGTGGCGCTGAACGTCGCGGCATCGTCTGAGAAGATGACGCCCATCACGCGGAGTTCGATGCTCCAGTGAAAGCCGTCCTCAGGTACGTATGCCGAGTGGTACCAGCCGGAGTTGAGGTCTGCTCCGAAGGCATCCGAGAGAGGCTGAAGGTACCCTTCCGCATTGACGCCTGTGTACGCGGAAAGCTGCTCTTCGATCTGAGCGACCGCGGGGACGGCCAGAAGCAGGGCCAGAGCGGCCAACCCAATTGCCGTCATCAGACGGGCGGGAACGGTCATATCGTCCTCCCTTGATTCCGGGGCGACACTGTGAGTGTGGCTATTTGCCGTGAGCGGAAGCTACTCCGTAACGGACTGGTGCGTCAAGGGGGCACAGAAGAAAAGGGTCGTGCCGATCGGCTTCAGGTCGTACTTCCTCACACTTCTGCTCGTACCACGACAGGAAGCAGCCCCCGGAACCGTCATGGTTCCGGGGGCATTCGAACGCGCTGCCTCTGTCTCTGGGGGGGATTTGAGACTTCACGCGCTCAGATTCGTGTACGGGGTTGCGGGCCGTTGACCTTGACGTCGCCGACGCCGACATCCACGTTGATTCTGACGGTCGGGCCGGATTCGGCTGTGATATGGGTCACGTACGCACCGTCGCGCTTGACAAGACTGCCGGCGTCGACACCGCCGACGCCCATGTCACAGTCGAGAACTACATTCGTCTGCTCGGGGATGTGGAGCACGACGTCGCCGACGCCACTGTCGATTCCAATGGTCACATCGTGATCCCCGGCGTTTCCGAGTTCTACGATGACTTCACCGACTCCAGCATCAACGTTCAGATCCGTGAGCATCATCCCGGTGAGATCAAGCTCGGAGCGTCCGACGCCGGTATCGACCTTTATCGTGAGTGCAATGTCATCCGAGAAGCGGAGGTGCCAGTCACAATCCGCGCCTCGTCCTACGGAGCCCCTCGCTGTGGACTGCCGCACCGTAAGCTGCCCGTGTGAGCCGGACTCTGTGTACGTGATCCTGGGTTTCCAGCTTGGCACGTTGTACGTGAACTCAGCATCCAGCAGTGTATCGGCACCGCCCTCCATGACCAGGTCGCAGACACCCACATCCACGATGACAGTGACCGAGTCGGCCGTCGTGGCCGAGATAGTGGACGTCTCCGTCACCATCTCTCCAACCGGAATCGTCGGGCCGCGGCATATGCAACCTGCTGAGGTGGCCAGCACCACAGCCGACGCCGATAGCAGCAGAGTTCTGTACGCAGTTCTCAATTGTGTCTCCCTGTCGTTGTGCCATCTCCGCTGTGCCGAACGCGGCGATCGGCGATCATTGTCGCTTCCACAATTGTACGACACCACTCGGGGAGATAGGGTTTCATCATGGACCTCTAGCCTCGATGACAGCGGTTCCCTTTGTAAGACCGGACACTGCGTCCGACAGCTCGTCGGCGCGCTCCTCGGGAAGTTCGATCTCAAGCGTCACGCGAGTCCCGTAGTCCTCCGAAAGCACGTGGGCCTCGTAGTCTGAGAGAATCCGTTTGAGCGGGTCTGCGCTCGGGTAATCGACGATGATCGCAAGAATAGTTGTGGTGATGAGTATCCTTCTGGGAAGACCCTCGACCGCGCTCTTCACGCCGCTGCTGTAGGCTCTCGCGAGTCCGCCCTTGCCGAGCTTCGTGCCGCCGTAGTACCGCGTGACAACGGCGGCGATGTCGCCGACACCACTGTGGATGAGCACGGTGAGCATCGGCCGGCCGGCTGTTCCATGAGGTTCGCCGGCGTCGCTCATTCCCACGCGGCTCGTGTCGCCGGGTGGGCCGATGACGTACGCCCAGCAGTTGTGTGTGGCATCGGGGAACTCAGAGCTCACGGCTGTGATGAACGCTCGTGCCTCCTCGACGGATGATGCGTGGCCTACCGTGGTCACGAACCGGCTTCGGAGGATGGTCTCCTCGACACGGTGGCGAGCGGCCGGGATGGGGTAGCGTTGTCGTGGGGTCAAAGTACAGATCTCCGTGTCAGCAGGTGCTCCTTCAGTGTGGCGCGGGTTTCACACCGGTTCGGGAATCCCATCAAACATGGCAAACATCGCACAATTATGCCACACCCTGGTCCGAGCGCCATCCCAATCTGCCGGAGAGTCGGCTGACCCGGCGAAATGGGGGTACAGCGGATACTGAGTGTCTGGTCACTAGTCACTATCGTGCTTGACGATTGCTGGCAAATCGTGATATAATGTTTCTTGCGTGGGCAAGTAGTGTTCCGCTGACAATGGAGCAGATAGCATCGTGTACCGGATGGGCTCCGGCGGGACACTCCAATCGAAGAACCCAAACAGATATATATGTTTGAGAAGGGGGGGATGCGCATCAGAAGCTGTGTTCTCGTGAGTGACATCTTGTTTTTCCATCGAGGAGGATGCAAATGAAGGTCGCTTATCTTGCAATGATCATGATCGTTGCCCTCAGTATGGTTGCCCTTGCTGTCTCGCCGACGGCCATCGCCCCTGTCAAGCCGAACGTTGTTTCCGGCGTTGCACACCCGACCGGCCGCCCCGGTGGTGAGACCATTGAGGACGCCACCGTGATTCCCGCACTGCCGTTCTCGGATGCCGGCAACACGTGCGACTTCGTGGATGACTACGATGAGGTTTGCCCCTACACGGGATCAACCTCACCGGACTGCGTTTACTCGTTCGCGCCTGAAGCCGATGTGCTTGTCGACATATTCCTGTGCATGTCCATGTACGACACGAAAGTCTATGTGTACGAGGATGGACATACACCTGGCGCGCCGTATGCCTGTAACGACGACAACAGCTCATGTGGCGACTACAACACGTACATGTATCAGTCGTGGCTGACCGAAATCACGTTCTACGCCGGTCACACCTACTACATCGTGGTCGACGGTTACGGCGGCGACTGTGGTGAGTACGTCCTCGATGTGTACGAGGTCTTGCCGTGCATTGTCGAGTGCCCGGCGGGCGCGCTGTACGAGGGTGAGGTCGACTGCTACCCGGAGTACGTTGACGACTTCAACGGTGGTCTCAACAGTGACCCGCCCGTTTACTCGCACGTCGATTGCGCGCCGGAGATCGTGATCTGCGGCACGTCGGGTGTCTTCCCGTTCGGTGACAGCACCTACAGGGACACCGATTGGTACATGCTGACACTCGAAGACGACGCGACCATGACGATCGGTGTTGAGGCCGAGTTCGGCGCCCTTTTGGGCTTCGTTGACCTGGGATCTGGTTCGTTCTACGATTACATCACGACCGCGGCCTGCACGTACGCGACGGTCTCGCGCACATACGTGGGACCCGTCGATGTGGTGATCTTCGTCTCGACGGACTCCTGGGATCTGGGTTACGTTTGTGGTTCTGACTACTACCTCACAATCGACGGCTGTCCGGTAACGGCGGTCGAGGAGTCGAGCTGGGGTTCCATCAAGGCTCTCTACAGGTAGTCTGGTGTGAAGAATCCAGTGCATCAGTAGCACTGGCAAAGAAGGCGCCCCGCCTGGCTGATGCCGGGCGGGGCGTTTCTGTTTCAGGAGTCGTGGCGTTGTGCCGGCAGGAAGCGCAATCTGCCTCCCGGCGTAGTGGCGAGGACGACGAGGAGATACGCGACTCCCGACAGAATGATGACGGTGGCGCCGGCCGGGAGCCCCGGCGAGTAGCTCAGCGCGAGCCCCGTGGTTGTGAACACGACGGTGAGAATCGCACCCCAGATCATCATGTGTGAGAGCTTCGTAGCGAATCGGCCGGCGATGGCAGCCGGGATTGTGAGAAGCGCGATCATCATCACGATTCCGACAGCGGTGACGAGCAGAACGATGGTCACTGCCGTCAGAAGCAGAAGGCCGATGAAAAAGAGATCAACCGGGATTCCGCGCGTGCGCGCGTACTCCTCATCGAACGCCACAGCCATCAGCTGGTCGTAGTAGACCAACACTGAAACGAGAACCACCAGGTCGAGGATTCCGAGCAACCAAAGATCGCTCGTCCTGACCATGAGGATATTCCCGAAGAGATAGCCGACGAGATCGCCGCCATAGCCGGGAGTGCGGGCGAGGAAGAGGATGCCGGTCGCCATCCCGATCGCCCACACGGCTCCGATGACAGTGTCGGTACGTTCTTTGGCCTTGACGCTGATCATGCCTATGACGACCGCCGCAAGGAGGGCGGAGAGAAGAGCTCCGTAGAGGGGGTCGAGCCACTTCCAGCCGTGCACTGTCTGCATGTAGATGGCGGCCCCGATGCCGCCGAGCACACAGTGCGCGATGCCTCCCGCAATGAAGGCGATGCGGCGAACCACAACGAGGGTGCCGACAACGCCGCAGGCTGCGCTCGCAAGGAGACCCGACAGGAGGGCGTTGCGCATGAAGGTATGCTCGGCGACCGCACGCATGAACTCACCCACGGTAATCTCCCGTTACGCGTCCGTCTTCGTCGTGGTCGTGTCGGACTATCCTGATTTTCTCTCCGTACATCTCTCTCAAAGTATCACCGGAGAGCTCTGAAGTCGGGTGGAGTACGACTGTCTCCTTTACGCAGATTACCCTGGTCGCGTATTCGGACACGAACCCGACGTCATGAGACACGAGCACAATGGCCATCCGTTCATTGAGCTTTCGAAGAAGTTCGTGAAGTTGTGTCTCCATCCTCACATCGAGGTTGGCGGTCGGCTCGTCGAGAAGAAGGAGCTCCGGGTCGGAGACGAGCGCGCGGGCGATCAGAGTTCGCTGGCGCAGACCTCCCGAAAGCGAAGAGAACATACTCGCTCGTCTGTCGGACAGCCCGACCTCCGACAGGGCGATCTCGGCTCGCTCCCTGTCCTCGGATGAATACCGTCTGACTCGGCCTCCTGAAAGCCGCCCGGTCATGACGATATCCAGAACGGGGGCGGGGAAACTCGGGTCTATCTGTGCGTGCTGGGGCATGTAGCCGATGCGCGGTCTTGCATCGACGGGGCTCGATCCGAGCATGGTGATAGTGCCGGCGGTAGGGGCCAGGAGCCCAAGCATGAGCTTCAGAAGTGTGGTCTTGCCGCCGCCGTTGGGTCCGACCATTCCGGCGAACTCACGGTCCGAAAGGGTGAAGTTCACGTTGCTCAGAACATCGTGCCCATCGTATGAGAACGCGACCCCTTTCATCTCGATGATCGTGGTTCTGCCCTCGGTCCGCTTCCCGCTCATCGTGCAGACTCCTCTATTGCCATGGCTATTTCCCTCAGATTTCCCAGGTAGTCGTATGCGAGAGGATCGAGAGCGACGACGGCTGCGTTTATCTCATCCGCAAGCGTTTCCGCGCTCCTGGCCGCGTGCTGTGGCTGAACAAAGATAACACGGACTTCTCTCGATGACGCCGACTCAATAAGCTCTGCGAGATCCCGCGCGGTCGGCTCCTTTCCTTCGGATTCAATGGCGATCTGTTCGAGTCCGTACGCATCGGCGAAGTGGCCGAAGGCTGGATGAAACACGAAAAAGCTGCCTCCGCGGCATGGCGCCAGTATCTCTGAGAGTTCCTCGTCGAGTTCAAGAAGGTCCGTTCTCAACGAGTCCATGTTGGCCCGGTATGCACGGGCGCCTTGAGCGTCGATCTTGACGAGCGCGTCGCAGATGGTGTGGGCTTGGGCGAGCGCGAGTCTTGGGTTCATCCACGTGTGAGGGTCGAACTCGGGGCCCAGCCCATCTTCGATCGCTTGCGTGGAGACGACCGTCATGTCGGGGCTTATGTCCAGGATTTTGGGGAGGATGTTCTGCTCGAAGGGGAGCCCGATGGTAAAATAGACATCGGCTGTCGCGGTCAGGATCATCTGAGTCGGGGTGGTCTCGAATGTGTGGGGAGAGCGACCCGCCGGTATGAGAACTGATGTGCTTACTTTCTTGCCGCCGATGCGGTCGACGAAGAACGCCTGAGGCACGATACTGACGAGCACATTCACAACCGGCGGATCGGCTCTGCACGGCAGGGGAGAGAAAGAGATCGAGACGGCAGCGAGCAGGACCGCGGCGAGCGCAAAGCCGGCGACGCGAAAGCCCAGTAGACTGTGAATCCTGCCCTGCCTGAAACGAACTCCACGGTTCTTCACGCCTGTCTCCTCCGGCGCATCCTACTCAGCAGTCAGGCCTCCGAAGCGAGTCCTCGTCCATCGAGATTATGAGCCGCACGACCGGCGCGCAAGGTCGAACTTCCGAATCGCCCACTTTTCGGAGACCGTGAAACCACGGCCTGTCCGTTGCATCAGAAGTACCTGATGTGCAATAGTGGTTCTCATCCCGAGACAAGGAATCCCCGAAAAGAAGGAGGAGGACTGAAATGGAGCTCAAGGGAAGCCGGACGGAGAACAATCTGCTCGCAGCGTTCGCGGGTGAGTCGCAGGCAAGGAACCGCTACACGTACTTCGCAAGCAAAGCGCGCAAGGAAGGCTACCGCCAGATATCGGAGATCTTCGAGGAGACGGCGAATCAGGAGCGCGAGCACGCGAAGCGGCTCTTCAAGTTCCTCGAAGGCGGGGCAGTCGAGATAACGGCGTCGTTCCCCGCGGGCGTCATCGGCACGACGGTCGAGAATCTGCAGGCTGGAGCCGACGGAGAGAACTACGAGTGGACTGACATGTATCCGTCGTTTGCGAAGATCGCGCGCGAAGAGGGCTTTGGTGAGATCGCAACGGTCTTCGAGTCGATCGCGATCGCAGAGAAACAGCACGAGAAGCGCTACAACGATCTCGTTGCGAACATGAAGGCCGGCAGTGTCTTCAAGCGCAAGGACAAGGTTGTCTGGCGCTGCATGAACTGTAGCTATCTCCACGAGGGCACGGAGGCGCCGGAGCTCTGTCCTGCATGCGCGCATCCGCAGTCTCATTTTGAGATCCTGGGCGAGAACTGGTAGCAGGCACCTTCGCTTCAACGAGGAGGGAAACACAATGACGGCGATGTCCCAGGTCTACAAGTGCCAGACGTGCGGCAACATCGTTGAGGTCTACCACACCGGGGCCGGAGCCTTGGTCTGCTGCGGTGACCCGATGGTGCTTCTCGAAGAGAACACGACGGACGCGGCGCAGGAGAAGCACGTGCCGGTCGTCGAGGAAACCGATGGTGGGATCAAGGTTAAGGTCGGTGAAGTCGCGCATCCGATGGCCGACGAGCACTACATCGAGTGGATCGAAGTCATCTCAGGCGGGAAGACGTACACCGAGTTCCTGAAGCCGGGTGGCGCCCCCGAAGCCGTGTTCCCGATCAGTGATGTCGAGCTGGTCCGCGCGTACTGCAACGTTCACGGGCACTGGAAAGCCTAGGTCTTCGGAAGGTCCAGGTCTTCGACCGATGCGCGAAGCCAATGCCGAGTGGCGCCGATCCCCTGCTTGTGATGGGAGGGCGGCGCGAGGGGGAATACACCGTGGCCCTCGAGCCGCCATCCGGACCAGACGGGATGTGCTTCGAGGCGCTCTATGAGCGTTTCAACCGGAGGGAGTTCCTTCATCCCGACCCGCTGGAATTCCTCTTCCAGTACACCGAGCGGTGCGACCAAGAGGTCGTGGGGTTGATCGCTTCATCGTTGGCGTATGGGCGCGTAGCACAGATCCTCAAGAGCGTCTCGAGAGTGCTGGAGATGCTTGGTGACTCGCCGTCTGCATTTCTTCTGGAGGCAGCACCCTCAACGTTTGAGGAGTCGTTGCAGGAATTCAGACACCGGTTTACGACCGGGGCTGAGATGTCGGGATTGCTCATCGGAATCGGAGAAACACTCAGGGAGTGCGGCTCGCTCGAATCGTGTTTTGTTGAGGGAATGCGGAACTCCGATGAAACCGTCATTCCGGCTCTGGAGAAGTTCGTTGCGAGACTGAGCGGATTCAGCGGTGAGCGTCCACAAACCCTGCTTGCGCTCCCTGAGCGCGGAAGCGCGTGCAAGAGACTTCATCTCTATCTTCGGTGGATGGTGAGGCGGGACGAGATAGACCCGGGTCCGTGGCAGCATGTGTCGCCCGCGAAACTGGTTGTACCGGTCGACACACACATGCACAGAATATCAAGAGCCCTGGGGCTGACTCAGAGACGGCAGGCCGATATCAGGACGGCGCTTGAGATCACTGAGGGCTTCCGGCGGTTCGCGCCGGCCGATCCCGTTAAGTACGATTTTGCGATAACGAGGATCGGGATCAACCCCGGCACCCTGTTCGAGTTCATCGACCGATAGATCACATGTCTTGTCCGGATGGAGTGATACATCTCCGGGACGGTGTTCCACTGTCTCTCCTGCGACCGGCGTGTGGCGATTGCCGGAACGCATAGAGTGTGCAATTACGGTGAGAATCAAACTTCTACTGGAAAAATTGCACAAATAGTGCTATGGCTTGCCGCAAGCTAACGAGTAGCTGGTACTTTCCGACGATGGAGGTACCAGCTACCTGCATGTAGGCCCGTGCTACGCAGGAGGCCGCGATGAGAATCGCTCCGTGGGTTGTGGCAGCGCTCGTGCTGATGGTTACCGTCTGTCCCGCTCGGACGATCGTGTTCGAGGAAAACGTGGGGCAGGACGGCCTGGCGGTCGAGCAGCTATCTGATTCATTCGTTGAGATCTCGTACAGACTGAGTGAGATCAGCATCGAGGACGTCGAGGTAGACGGCGAGATATTCCAGCAGATCCTGATATCAGGTCTCATGCTGCCGAACGATGAGGGTGCGCCGAACCTTCCCGGCGTGGGACGACTGATGGCACTGCCCGAGGGAGCGATACCCCGTCTCGAGATCCTCTCTGCGAGAGCGCAGATCTTCACAGGAATAGACGTTCTCCCGGCGCCGAAGATCCCCTTTGAGAACGATGACTCACCGCTTGTCCACGTCAAGGACGAGTCCATCTACTCGGTGAACGCGGCGTTTCCTGTGGAGTTCGTGCGTATATCCGACGTGCACCAGATGCGCGGCGTCGACGTCACGACGCTCGGCATCACGCCGTTCCAGTACAACCCCATCATGCGCGAGCTCACCGTCTACACTGATGTCGAGGTCCGCGTGACGTTCGAGGGCGGTAGCGGTCACTTCGGTGAGGACAGATACCGGAGCCGTTACTGGGATCCGATTCTCGCGGCGAACCTTGTCAACTACTCAACTCTGCCGGAGATGGACTACGGGATCCAGACGGGCCGCGATGAGGAGTACGAGTACGTCGTCATTGTTCCGGACGACCCGACCTACGTCGCGTGGGCCGATTCGATCGTGCAGTGGCGGGTACACCAAGGCATCGACTCCGGTGTGGTGACCCTGACCGAAACGGGTTCGACCTACACTGATATCGAGAACTGGATCAACAACGCGTACACAACGTGGAGCACGCCGCCTGTGGCGGTTCTCCTGCTCGCCGACTACGTGTCGAACGGAGGCACCACCGGCATAACCTCACCAACCTACAGCAGCTACTGTCTGTCCGACAACATCTACGGCGACATCGACGCTGACCACCTACCTGAGATAGTCATGGGTCGGATGACGGCTACGCCGGACAATATCGAGCTCCTGGTCACGAAGGCTATCAGCTACGAGCGCAACCCGCCGACGAACCCCGGCTTCTATCAAGACCCGATCATGGCGTGCGGCTGGCAGGACTCGCGATGGTTCCAGATGTGCACTGAGATTCTCTATGGCTATTTCGCCAACGTCCACGGCAAGACCCCGGTTCGCGAGTACGCTATCTACTCCGGAACCCCCGGCACGTTCTGGTCGACGAACCCTAATACATACATGCTGGAGGACTACTTCGGTCCCGAGGGACTCGGCTATCTCCCGGAGGATTCGAGTCACCTGACCGATTGGGGCGGCAATGCTACGAGGCTGAACGCGGACATCAATGCCGGAGCGTTCATACTTCAGCACCGTGATCATGGCAACCAGACCGCTTGGGGCCACCCCGCCTACGACATCGCCGATATGGCGGGTCTCACGAACACCGATCTGCCGTATGTGTTCTCAATCAACTGCATGACCGGCATGTACGGTATCTCGGGCGAGTGCTTCGCCGAGGCGTTCCATCGACACGAGCATGGAGCGCTCGGGATCATCGCGGCATCCGAGAGCTCCTACTCGTTCGTGAATGACACGTACATTTTCGGCATCTACGACGAGATGTTCCCGGACTTCGATCCGGGCTATCCGGTCGAAGGTCGTTTCAACGAGAGCAACGGAGTGCTTCGGCCTGCGTTCGGCAACGCGTCGGGCAAGCACTTCCTCTGGGCTTCGAGCTGGCCGTACAACCCGGAAGACAAGGAAGTCACCTACCACCTCTTCCACGCACACGGTGACGTCTTCACAACGCTCTACTCGGAGGTGCCCGAGGATCTGACGGTCACGCACCAGGGCGTTCTGCCGGTCGGCGCGACGATCTTCAACGTGATGGCCGACGAGGGCTCCATTGTGGCTCTCACGATCGATGGCGAGATCATCGGCGTGGCCGACGGGACGGGCGCTTCGATGGACATGACCGTCATCCCGGCGATGGTGCCTGGTGCGATGAGGCTCACGGTTACGAAGCCGAACTACTACCGCTACTCCGAGGACGTGCCCGTCATCTACCCGGTGACCTACACGATCGTGCCGGACTCGATCCCCGTCAACATCATGACCGACGTCACGATCACGGTCTGGGATGACGAGGGTTACCTGGAGCCGGACGTCGTCATCACGATCGACGGATGGGGCATCGACGCCGTCGTTGACACGACCGACGTCAATGGCGAGGCCGTGCTCACGATCACGGCGCCATACGGTGAGGACCTCACCGTCCTCGGTAGCCGGATCAGCGAGACGTACAACTGCCTGTCGGATGTGCTACCGGTAACGGGTGCTGCTGACTTCGCGTCGGCGGACATCGAGGCGAGCGTGCCGTCGATCGGCCTGTATGGGTTCCTCGCGCCGTACTACGAGGGCACCATCACGGGTACGGCGTCCGAGACGGACTTTGATCTCTACGCAGTCGGCTGCGGCATCGACGCCGGGGCGAACTCGGGCGGGGCGACGGCGGTCGATATCCTCGACACGTGCACCGGGACTGGAACCGTTCACGCCGCCATCGGCAAGAGCGGATTCAACGTGTATCTCGAGAACGTCCTTGTCGAAGTCGTTTACGGTACGATTTCAGGCTCGGTCGCAGAGAACGGCGGCGGGGTGCTCGAGGGCGCGAAGGTGAAGGGCTACGTGGCGGGCGCCGACACGGCTACCGTGGCTCCCGCCTTCGAAGCGCTGACGATTGGCAACGGCACATATGTGGTCGAAGACGAGCTCGAGATCGGCTACTACGACGTCTACGTGATGAAGTTCGCCTACCTCACGCACACCGAAGAGCTTTTCATCCAGTACGACGTCAACACCGTTGACTTCCTGCTCGACCCGGCGCCGTCAGGACTCGTGCGCGGCGCGGTCTTCGAGGCCGGGACGATGGATCCGCTCTCGGCGTTGGTCAAGGTCTATCGCGCCGACAGCGGCGAGCTCTACACGGAGGTTTTCTCCGACTCGCTCACCGGCGGACGCTTCGAGGTGACGCTCCCGTACTTCAACTACACGTTCAAGGTCCGGGCGTACCATCACATTCCGGAGAGCCGCGGCGTCGTGATCGACGAGCCGAGCGAGAACGAGCAGTTCTATCTCGAGCCGACGCTTGCGAACTTGCTGGTCATCCAGGACGGCGGGGCGAAGGATGAGACAGTCAAGCTCGACAAAGCCGGCGCCGTACTCGACACCTACGACGGCCCGCAGGATGCAGCAGCGCAGGACTTCGAGACTGACCTCGTCGAGCTGGGCTACGACGTCATCGTGGAGACGGCGACAACGAGTGACCCCGCGACCTGGGAGGACTACGATTTCATCATCTGGTCGTCGGGCAACAGCACGAGCCCTGTCGGAGTGCAGAGCTACCGTGATGATCTTGAGGCGTACGTCGCAGGTGGCGGCAAGCTACTCATCGAGGGCGGCGAGCTTTCCTACGACGCCTCGAGCTCTCCTGGTTATCCAGCGTTCGCTGCGAACGTGCTTCACTCGGACGACTGGGAGCACGACTCGAGTGGTACGAGCATCACGGTCTACGACGGAGCACACCCGGTCACGACGTTCCCGAACACGCTCGGCGACATCACGGTCAGCTACTCCGGCTACGGTGACCAGGACTCCTACATTCCGACCTGCGACGCCGACATCGTGATGAGCTGGTCGAACTACGGGACACTGGCGAGCGTGCTGGTCTACGACAACACGCCGGATCCGGCGAGCGCGCAGATCGTGTTCTACTCATTCAACTACGGCGCTGCTGACGCGACCGGGCGGAAGGAGCTCCTGGAGAACACGGTCACATATTTGCTTGCCCAGGAAAATCAGCCGGAAGGCAGCATGTCCGGGTACGTCTTTCTGGTGGGTGAAAGCGATCACAGCGGTGTGAAGGTGACGGTTTCTCCAGGCGGCCAGAACGCCTTCACCAATGTGAACGGTAGCTACCTCATTGAGAACCTCTACGACGGAACCTACGCGGTCGCGGCGATGAAGGAGAAGTGGAGCACGGCCGTGATCGATGACGTGGTTATCTCAGCAGGCGGGCACGTGAGCGGCGTTGACTTCTTGTTGACCCCGGTCACGACCTACGAGTACTGCGAGACCCCGGAGCTTCCGATTCCGGACAGCAGCCCGGCCGGCGTCTACGATCAGCTGCAGTTCCCGGACGATGCCACGGTCTCGGAGGTTGAGGTCTATCTGAACCTGACGCACACCTACACCGGCGACCTCATCGTGGAGATCACATCGCCCGAGGGCACCACGGTCAGGCTCCACAACCGCTCCGGCGGCAGCGCGAACGACATCATCGGATGGTATCCGTCGGAGCTCTCAGTCAATGGCCCGGGCGCGCTCGACGATTTCATCGGCGAGAACGCGATGGGCGAGTGGGAGATCTGGGTGAGCGACAACGCCGGCGCCGACATCGGGACGCTCCATACCTGGTGTGTGAAGGTGACGGGCCCGCAGCAGGGCACTGGTGTGGACGACGAGTTGGATATCCCAAGGTCCTACGTCCTCGGTGGCGTTGCGCCGAACCCGTTCAATCCCATGACTGCAATAGCCTACGGTGCGCCGAGAGCAAGCGACGTCAAGCTTGCCATCTACAACGTGAACGGTCGGCTGGTGAAGACGCTCGTCGACGGCGAGATCGAGGCCGGCTATCACAACGTTGTCTGGTACGGCCGGGACAAGGATGGTCGTTCGGTCGCATCAGGCGTTTACTTCTGCCGGATGCAGGCGGAGGGCTTCGACGCCGCCGTGAAGATGGTGCTCTTGAAATAGTATCGTCACAATCGAGGTTTGGAATAGGCGGACAGGGCTGGTCCCGTATTGGGATCAGGCTCTGTCCGCCTTCTTGTGTGTGTGGGCACCCGCGCCGTTGGCGCGGGTGCCTTTTTTCGCACTGTGGATCATGTCACAATATCTGGTGAATTTCGTGTTCTCTTGTTATTGAGTTCTGTTCGGATATATGCTACTCTTACAGTGTCTACTGTACCGCGCGCTCGCGCGGATGACCGGAGCCGAATTGGGTCCGGTTGATATGTACGATCCAAGGACGCACGTAGTCTGGTTTCCAGGCGAAGGTGGCGGATATGAACGCAGCAAGGCTGGTTCTCGGGATTGCGGCGGCGCTGATCGTTGTTGTGCCGGCACATGCCGGTGTTCGTGAGGAATGGGCGGTCCTCTACGATGGTCCGTCGGGTCTCGAAGACATCGCGTGCGGTATCGCCGCGGACGCCCAGGGGCACGTGTATGTAACGGGGAAAAGCGTCGGAATGGCTGGTTGGAATGACTACGTGACGATCAGGTACGATCTCCTGGGCTGTGAGGACTGGGTCTCAAGATATGACGGGCCGGGAGCGCGGACCGACAATGCGAGGGACATCGCGGTCGACGCGCTCGGGTGTGCCTACGTCACGGGTCTGTCTTGGAACGACGCCACGGACTACGACTTCGCCACGATCAAGTACGCGGCCGACGGTGCGGAGGAGTGGGTCGCTTTCTACAATGGTTCCGGCAATGGTCAGGATTACCCATCCGCGATAGCCGTGGACGATGCCGGCAACGCGTACGTCACTGGTTTCAGCTGCGTTCCGGGGCCGAACTACGACTACGTCACCATCAAATACGACTCGGACGGGAATGAGGAATGGGCCGTTACCTACAATGGTCCGCGGGACATGGTTGATGCCGCCCGAGACATGGCCGTTGACGCCGCCGGATACGTCTATGTGACCGGCCAGAGTGAAGGTGTCGGCACGTCGTCGGACTTCGTCACGATCAAGTATACGCCGGACGGGACCGAGGAGTGGGTGTCTCGGTACGACGGTCCGGGGCATAACGCCGACTCGGGGTACGCCATCGGCTTGGATCTTCTCGGGAACGTATATGTGACGGGGGATAGCTGGGATCCCGATAGCGAGGACGATATCGTCACGATCAAGTATGACTCCGATGGCAACGAGAAGTGGGTCTCGATCTACGATGGACCGGTCTCCAGCGATGACATGCCGCAGGCCATTGGTGTGGATGGTGCCGGCTGCGTTCGCGTCACAGGGATGAGCCACGGCTCCGGTTGGAACTTCGACTACGTGACGATCGGATACGACGTCGAGGGCAACGAGGAATGGGTGTCGAGATACGATGGTCCCGGCGGTGGTGACGATCTCGCGTTTGGGCTTGTTCTTGACGACGCCGGGAACACGTACGTGACCGGACGGAGCTGGGGTGGTGTGAGTACCAGCTACGATTGTGCGACAATCAAGTACGATCATGAAGGCGAAAAAGTCTGGGTGGCACGACACGATGGGGTGGGGAATGACGTTGACGAAGCTCTCAGCATCGTTCTCGACGGTTTGGGCAGGGTCTGTGTGGCAGGCAGGAGCCGGTGTGAAGGAGCGGACTACGACTACTTGACGATCGTGTACGGCGAAGGAGAGGTAACGGAGGTCGAAGGGGGTGGTGTGAAGGAACTCATGCTTTTCCCGGCGCACCCGAATCCCTTCACTGACGAGACTACGATCCGATTCGAAGCTCCACGTGGCGTTTCACAGGTCAGCGTAGCCGTCTTCGACACCAGTGGAAGGCTCGTGAGACACCTGTTCGATGAGCCTGCTGTTGGCGGTAGGTGCCTCATCAATTGGAATGGCGCCGATGAACAGGGGCGCCCGGTCGCATCCGGCGTCTACTTCTGCCGGATGCAGGCTGAGGGCTTCGACGACGCCGTGAAGATGGTGTTGCTCAGGTAATCACTGGCTGCAAGTCAAGAAACGAAGGGCTCCTGTGTGAATCGCACGGGGGCCCTTTTCATCCAAGAGGAGCGTTACTGGTCGAATGGTACTAATTATGCTACACATTGTCAAGAAAGGGGACAGTTGCGCCTTGGGCTCGCTGCCCTCCGGTAGTTCATCCGTGTCGCCCAATCCGGGAGGTTGTAGATGCTCGCAAGAGACCGCAGCAGCGCGGGGCTTCCGCACGCCGCGTTCCTCATCGTCCTGGTCTTTCTCGCCGTGTCAGCGGTTCCGGTCGGTGCGGCCGAGGTTACACCGACGGCCTGCACTGCCGACGTGCTCCCGCTGGAGTCGGTGGAGCTTCTGCGCGCACCGATCGTCGATCGTGCGGAGCTATCTTTCGAGGATGAGCTTCGCGAGGAGCAAGGGCTCCCGCCGCGCTATGCGATTCCCAATGCAGTCTCCATCTCCCCGGTGACCGACGGTACGTGGGAGGATGTGGATTTCGCGACCAGGCTCTGGCGTCTCAGGATCACCTCTGACGGAGCTTCATCGATCAATCTCGGTTTCGGTCGCTATCGTCTGCCCACGACCGGCAGTCTTCTCATCTATGCCGCGGACGGGTCGCACATCGCCGGTCCGTATACTGCTCTGGACAACGAGGATCACGGCGAGCTGTGGACACCGGTCGTGCTCTCCGACGATATCGTCATCGAACTCACCATTGCCACGAAGGCAGTAGGCGCTCTCGAGCTGGAACTCAGCTCGATCAATGTTGGTTACCGAGGTTTCGGTGAACTCATCGACAGAAGCCCGGGATGGTGCAACATAGACGTGGTCTGTCCCGAAGGCGACGGTTGGCGCGACGACATCGCCTCGGTCGGCGTCATCTCGACCGGCGGTTCTACCTTCTGTACCGGCTTCATGGTGAACAACACCGCCCAGGACGGGACCCCATACTTCATGACGGCGAACCACTGCGGCATCAACACGGGTAACGCAGCCTCGCTTGTCGTCTACTGGAACTACGAGAGTGTGAACTGTGGTGATCTTGGCGGCGGTTCGTTCAGCGATTACCAGACCGGTTCTTATTTCCGGGCGGGGTACTCAACTTCCGATTTCACCCTGGTTGAGCTCGATTCGGATCCAGACCTGGCTCATAACGTAACGTTCGCTGGCTGGGACCGGACGACGGCGGATCCGACAAGCTCGACTGCCATCCATCAGCCTGATGCCGACGTCAAGTGCATAAGCTTTGAGTATGATGCCTGCCAGACAACGAGCTATCTCGGAACGAGTCAGCCCGGCGACGGCTCGCACGTGCGCGTAGTCGACTGGGACGTCGGCACGACCGAGCCCGGTTCGTCCGGCTCGCCGCTCTTCGACCAGGACCATCGTATCGTTGGCCAGCTTCACGGCGGTTATGCCGCGTGCGGCAACGATGAGTCCGACTGGTACGGACGGTTCTCGACATCGTGGACGGGAGGCGGTTCGAGCAGCTCGCGTCTGAGCAACTGGCTGGATCCTGCATCGACAGGTGCAACGACGGTCGATCTCTACTCGCCGTTCGCGGCCGGGATGCGCGTGACACCATCGTCCGCCACCGTATCGGAAGGTAGCGCCGGCGGCCCGTTCACTCCGAACGAGTTCATCTACGTGGTTGAGAACCAGGATGATACGGGGATCGATTACAGCGTTTCCAAGAGCGCGGCGTGGATCACCCTCACGAACGCAAGCGGTCATCTGAACGCTCATGCTACGGTGAACGTGACGGTCACGATCAACTCCGCGGCTAACTCCCTTGGGAACGGTGTCTACACCGATCTGCTGGAATTTGTGAACGAGACCGATCACGTCGGCGACACTTCGAGAGGCGTCACTCTAACGGTCGGTCTTCCGGAAGTGGCCTACAGCTTCCCGATGGACACCGACCCCGGCTGGACGACGCAGGGGTTCTGGGCGTTCGGTCAGCCGACCGGCGGTGGTGGCGAGTATGGCAATGCCGATCCCACGTCGGGGCACACGAACTCCAACGTCTACGGCTACAATCTGAGCGGCGATTATGAGAACAGCCTCTCAGAGCGTCACCTGACGACCTCGGCGATCGACTGTTCCAATCTTGGCACGGTGACCGTCAGGTTCTGGCGATGGCTCAATGTCGAGCGCAACTCGTACGATCATGCTTACGTCCACGTGAGCAACGACGGCTCGTCATGGGAGACGATCTGGAGCAACCCGGACAGCCACATCGAGGATTCTTCCTGGTCGCAGCTTGAGTATGATATTTCTTCAGTCGCGGCGGAGCAGTCGGCCGTCTATCTTCGCTGGACTATGGGTTCCACCGACAGTAGCTGGCGATTCTCCGGCTGGAACATCGATGATGTTGAGATCTGGGGTGTGTCGATGGGTGGAACGGGTGTGATCGACCCCGGCGGCGAGGCGAGGCTCGCACTGTCGCTCGCCTACCCGAATCCGTTCGGTCCGGCGGCCAGAGTGCAGTTCTCACTCCCCGAGCGTTCGCACGTGACGCTCAAGGTCTACGATGCGGCGGGACGCTTCGTTCGCACGCTCGAGAGTGGGCGCATGGATGCCGGCTCACACGTGGCTGTTTGGGATGGTCGTGACGCGAGCGGTGAGTGCGTCGCGGCAGGCGTCTACTTCGCCCGCATAGAGACCGACGGTTTCGATGACGCGGTCAAGATGGTGCTTATCAAGTGAGTACCCTTAGCTGGGCACTCACTCGACCAGCACGATCTTCGTCCTGGCCTCATCATCGCCTGATCTGACTTTGACGAAGTAGACGCCCGAGGCGACGGGCCGCCCTTCGCAATCCCGGCCGTCCCAGGTTACCAAGACGGTCCTCTTGCCCCGAGAGGCCGGGACCGCGAGCTTGCGGACGAGCCGCCCGCCCACGGCATAGACGGCGATCTCGGGAGAGACTGCGGATACCCCCAGCCTCAACGCAAGGGTCACGTGACCGGCTTGGGGGTTCGGGAAGCTCGCTACACTGAGCCCCTGAGCCGGCGGCCCATCGTTCTCCGGTGCAGGCACCCCGGTCGGAACCAGACCGCCCCCGGGAACCAACCAGTCCATGATCCGACCGATCAGGGTCTTCTGGTTGTTCGGGTCAGCGCCTTCCTTGGGAAAAGCCTCGAACGGGAAAGCAGTGAACACAACCCGGAACGTCTCGCCTCCAACATCCTTCGGGTACCTGATCGAGTTACTCACCCCGCCGCCCGGCGCGTTCAGGAGGATCGCG
>JALGZD010000222.1 GCA_025782395.1 bacterium | reverse complement strand
AAAACGGAATATGAACCGGAGGAACCTGTAAACATCACTGTTAGAAATGGGTTAAATTATGAGATACGCATTGGTCTGGAAGGTGGGTGTCATGGCACGGTTTTTCATGTGCAAAAGTTTGATAATAACACATGGACGAACTTAACAACTGTTTGCGGTTACTGTTGGATGGCTATATTGGATGATATTGACCCAATGTCTTCCAAGATGTATGAGTGGAATCAAACAGTATATGCAGATCAAGCTAATTGTGGCAGTTTACACCAAGTGCCAGAAGGTACGTATAGAATCAAGATAAGATATCGGTACTATAATGCTACAGAATTTTCGATATATGGTGAAGCATATTCAGATGATTTCATAATTGCTGGTGGTACAGGCGATTCAACGTCACCGCCGATGACGACTGGCGACGGTCAAGCAGTCCAAAACATCGATACCGGCGAGAATTTCTCAACGATTCAAGCTGCAATAAATGACCCGGACACAAAAGACGGAGATATGATCGTTGTAGATGCTGGAACTTATGTGGAAAATGTAAATGTTACAAAACGGCTCACCCTGCGCGGCATCGGCATGCCAACCGTTGATGCCAATGGCTCAGGTAGTGCGATTAACGTAAGTGCAGACGGATGTGTGGTGGAGGGGTTCAATGTAACCGGCAGTGGTTCGGAATCAGATTATTATGCAGGACACGATGCAGGGATTAAGCTGACATCGAATGGCAATACGCTTATCAACAACACGGCATCGAGCAA
The DNA here is from genome assembly GCA_025782395.1 of bacterium. Classification (GTDB taxonomy): domain Bacteria; phylum Joyebacterota; class Joyebacteria; order Joyebacterales; family Joyebacteraceae; genus Joyebacterum. Next base: position 3,342 of record JALGZD010000222.1, on the reverse strand, counting down.
TGATTATGGCATCGTTCTGTGGAGGTCATCCAATAACACACTCACAGATAATGTTGTAAACTCAAATACTCGCATGGGCGTCTGTATACACCGTTCCCAAAACAATCGCATTATCAACAACACGGTGTCAGACAACGGTGTTGGTATCGAACTGACGACAGGTTCTATTTACAACAATATCACTGGAAACGTCGTATTTTCTAACAAAGGGGGTGGTATGTATTTATATGGATCCAGTGGAAACAAGTTGAGAAATAACGTATTACACAATAATGAATACAACTTTGGAGTATATGGCTGGCATCAGGTCTCATATTACTATCAGGACATAGATAACTCGAATACCGTGAATGGAAAACCAATATATTACTTGGTAGAGAAAGTAGATATAACTATTGATGAATATACAAATGCTGGATATGTAAGTCTTGTATCATGCAATAACATCACGGTTAAAAACCTGAATCAGACAGCCAACGGACAAGGAATTCTTCTTGTCAATACAACGGATTCGGTTTTGTATAACAACACGGTTCTGAACAACGAGAATGGTATCAACTTATACAATTCCAATCATAATAACATCACAGACAGCAACGTTTCGAACAATATTCACGGCATCTGTTTACGTAGTTCCAACGGCAATAACGTAACAGACAATGATATCTTGCATAGCAGAGGTTATTATTGTATAGAGTTACATGATTCCGGCAGCAACAACGTCACTGACAACAATGTCTCGAATAGCAGATGGGGTATATGGCTAAACTTCTGCAACGATAACAACATCATCGACAATAATGTCTCGAACAATAGTGATATTGGAATTTTCTTATATTCTTCGTGTGGTAATACCCTTGTTGCGAACACTGTGAATTCAAACGGCTGCTATGGCATAGATATACGTGATTCCCGTAACAACATCCTTACCTGCAACACGGTATCTCTGAATGGTTATGGTAGTATTCTGGGGCATGGTATCAATCTACACGAGTCCATGAACAATATCGTGTATCGCAATAATCTGATAAACAACACGAGAAATGCACGCGACAACGGTATTAACTCATGGAACAACCGAATGAAAGGAGGCAATTACTGGTCAGACCACGAATGTACTGGCAATCCAAGTGATGGCAGCCAGCCACATAATCTTTCCAGTGGCGTTCGGGATCGTTATCCTTATGAAGACTCATGGGGGTGGAGGGAAGAATGAAAAGTAAAATCGCCATCTTTGCTCTACTGGTGTTTTTGGCTTTGTTTTTGAGTATCAATGTTGCAGAAGCAAGAGTCATAGAATTAACCTATGATTTTGGTACACCAGCCACAGAAAAGGGATTTGAAGACTATGATGTCGTTACAATTCCGGGTTTGCACAATGCTGGCAGTCCCGGATATCCTGTCCTGCCATTTAAGACTGCCCGGATTCTTATTCCGTATGGGGAAGAGTTAAAAGATATCGAGGTCATCCCAGGGAAAAAGGTGCTTCTGGGTACGGACTTTTTTATTGAGCCGGGTCAAGTGCCAGTGCCTTTGAGTTTTAACGGAACGATCAATCGTACTCCCCCCAATGGGATGGTTTATAATTCCACGGAAGAGTTTCCATGTAGAATAAATTCCTCGTTCTCAATGCAAGAGATGAGGGGATATGAAGTACTCCTTTTAAATCTCTATCCGGTTCAGTATATTCCAAAACCAGGGGAAATCTCATATTATGAGAATATGACCGTCGTAGTAAGCACAAAAGAGCAAGCGCCAAAAGAAGGGCTGGATTTATTTAGGGGTTTACCCGAAGACAGGGCACGTGTTTTGGAAATGGTGGATAATTCAAATGAAGTGGATACCTACAACACACAAAAAGCCAAAAACACGGGAATGCAGCCCACATCTATCGTAGACCCCACAGAATCTTATGATTATGTCATCATCACCAACGATGCATTGAATTCGTCCAGTGGGGCATACACATTCCAGGACCTGGTTGACTGGAAAAATCAAAAAGGTGTCGAGACAACGATTGTTACGGTTGAACAAATTCTAAGTGATCCTGATTATCATTGTAATGGTCTTTATGGCGATGGCTGTGCCATCCCACAATTCGATGATACACAAGCACGTATCCGCAATTTTATAAAAGACGCATACCAGAATTGGGGCATCGAATACGTTTTGTTGGGTGGTGATGGTGATGGCGGCGATGTAGGCGGTGAAAGCGGCGATACGGTAGTTCCTCACAGAGGGTTCTATGCAACAATCCCCTCACAATACACAACCGATTATGACATACCTGCAGATCTCTATTATGCTACACTCGATGGCAATTGGAATAGTGATCTTGATGATAAATGGGGCGAGCCCGGAGAAGAAGATTTTTATGCTGAAGTTTACGTGGGAAGGGCTCCAGTTGATTCAGAAGCAGAATTGTCAAATTTCGTGATGAAAACCATCGCTTACGAGAGCACAACTGCAGAGTATCTTGAAGAAGCGTGGATGGTTGCTGAATATGGTAACTCATATATGGGGTACGCCGCACGGTTCAAGGATGAAATAAAGGATGGGTCTAATGCAAATGGCTACACTACAGTAGGGTTTCCAGGGGAATTCAATGTCAACACATTATATGATCGCGACTATCCCGGGAATAATTGGCCTAAATCGGTTTTAATCGACATAATAAATGACGATACTCACATAATAAATCATATTGGACATGGCAATGTTGTTTGTTTTAGTTCTGTGAAGGGGTTTTGTAATGAGGATATCGATGCCCTTACTAATAACAAATATTTGTTTGGGTATACTCAGGCATGTTATTCTGGTGCGTTTGACAATAGAGACCCTTACGGAAGCTATCTCAGTTCTGACTGTGCTTTAGAGCACTTTACCACAACGTCGCACGGTGCATTTGCGTTTATAGGAAACAGTAGATATGGTTGGGGATGTGAGGCATCCAGTACCGATGCCCCATCTCAACGGTATGACAGACGGTTTTATGACGCTATTTTCGGAGAAGGTAAACTAAACTTAGGTAAAGCGAACCAAGATTCTAAAGAAGAGAATGTAGATTTTATCATCAACGGTCCGCCTTGTACTGGTGACGAGTGGCCCTGCAGTGGTGTGATGAGATACTGTTATTATGAGATTAACTTGTTTGGAGATCCTGAGACTCCGATGCATGTGGAATCAGTGCCGCCATCCGGCGACATCCTATTAGTAGATGACGACCGGGGAGCCAGCTACGAGACATACTACAAAAATGCATTGGACGCCAGTGGTTACCAGTATAGTTATTGTTCATCGCCACCAGATGCGTCCGTTCTTTCAGATTACGCTGTCGTGATA
>JALGZD010000102.1 GCA_025782395.1 bacterium | reverse complement strand
TACCAGGATGAGTGGTTCATCACGCCCGTGATCTACCTCGAGGGCGCGACCGGAATCGTCGTGAGCTTCCAGCACAACATGGCGTATTGGGGCGACTGCACGCACCCGATGCAGGTCCTCTACTCGACGACCGGAATCGATCCTGTGGACTTCACGCTTGACCTGGAGTACACATGCGATCTGCCGAACCCGCTCTGTGGGACATCGATCCTTGAGATCGACGGGCTGGCCGGCGACCACGTCTACGTCGCATGGCGCTACCAGGGCATCTGGGCCGGCAGCTGGTACGTCGACAACGTCATCATCGAGGCTCTGACGAGTCCTGTTGAGGAGTCGAGCTGGGGTTCGATCAAGGCTCTGTACAGGTAGGTCGTTAGGATTGCGTACGTGACACTACGTGCGTAAAGCGCTTGATGTGTGTTGTTCGAAGCAAGGAGAGGGTGGCGGCGCATCGTCGCCACCCTCAATCTTGATACAGTGGATACGAGAAGGAGGTCGCGGCGTCATGCCGGGAACCGAGCGCACGTGGATCGTCTCCGTGCGGAGTGTTCTGCTTCCCTTGCTGATCGTTCTGTCGCTGTGCGGGATGGCACGGGCGGAGGGGACTGTGGTGGGGGAAAGCTACCAGAGCACGGCGACGGAGAGAAACAACGCGCGGCTGGTCGTAGAGGATCTCGTGGGCAATCTGCACGTGGTCTACTACGACTGCGACGGAGTCTATCACTGCGTCGCGAGCGGCATCGGCGCGGGTTGGTCTCTGCCGGAACTTGTGGCGCTCGGCGGCAGGAACCCGTCGATCGCGGTCGATTCCGACAACGTGCTGCATCTGGTCTACAGGATCGACACCACAACACCGCTCGACATCATGCACCGGACATACGACGGGGAGTGGAGCGCCTCCGAGAGCGTCTACCACGATGGCGTGGCCGGGGTCACGCGGCCGGTGGTGGCGGTCGATTCGGAGAACGGCCTCCACTGTGTATGGCAGAGAGAGGGCTACGGATCGACTCCGAACTCCGAGGTCTGGTACAAGCATGCTGCTCCGGGCGGCGGATGGGGCGGTACGGCAATCAATGTAAGCAGCTCATACGGGGCCTCCGAGTACCCGACGCTGACGATCGATCCTGACGACAATGTCTACGTTTTCTGGAAGGACTCGGGAGAAGACATATTCTCCGACAAAAAGGTGCTGCTGAGAAAGTGCACCAAGGGCATCGGATGGGACGCGGAGTACACGAACGTCAGCAACACGACCGGGAACGGCAGCTACGCGACGATGGATCCCTGTGCCGTTGCGGACACGGGGGGTACGGTTCATCTGGTCTGGAAGGACTCGCAGACGGGCAACAGGGAGGTCTTCTACAAGGCGTGCGTGGACGGTGTCTGGGACGCTACACCCACCAACATCAGCGGGACTTCGACGGCGTCCGGCAGACCCAGCATCAGTGTGGACGACAGAGGCTGCCTGTACGTCGTCTGGGAAGAGAAAACGGACGGAATCCACTACGACATCGTGCACAGGACGCGTGGAAGCGCCGGCGGTTGGTCTGAGATGGTCAACATCAGCGAGTCGGCGGGAGTCGATTCGCGGTCCGCGAGCGCTCTTCCGGTGACGGGACCGGCTCTCTGCTGCGTCTGGACCGAGGGTGAATCCGTGCCGTACGACATAGCCTTCTACTATGAAGAGACGACAGGCGTGGCCGAGACCGAGGCCGGAGACGGCAATCTTCTTCGCCTGAGACGGAACCACCCCAATCCCTTCAGTTCGACAACGACGATACGATACGAGCTTCCCGAACCAGGCAGGGTGAACGCAACGGTGTACGACGCGTGCGGTCGGCGAGTGAGGACGATAGTCTCCGAACGAAGAGCGGCAGGCACGCATGAGATCATCTGGGATGGGAAGAACGACAGCGGAGCAGACTTGGCGGCAGGCGTCTACTTCTGCACAGTAGCGTGTGGAGGCAGAAGGGCCACGACTCGAATGGTCATTGTCCGATAGCGCTGCGCGCTGCCGATGTGGGAAACAAGGAGTGAATTCAACTGTGTGGTCAGGAACGCACGAAGGAGGTTGTATGAGAGCGGTGGCACTGGTGCTGGCGATCTTCTTTGTTGCAGCTGGTACGGCAACGGCCGGCTGGGTGATCGAGGAAGGGTTCGAGGGCGGCATCATCCCCGCCGGATGGACGACGCACGACGCAGACGGCGACGGACGGACGTGGCACGCCCTTGAGAGCGACAAAGCTCACTCCGGTGCGTGGCTTGCGGTCGCCGACTGCTACGAGAGCGGCGGCGACGACTGGCTGATAACGCCACAGGTTGCGGTGGCGGCCGGTGACTCGTTCGTCTTCTACGCGAGCGCCTGGTACGGTACCGAGGATTTCGAGGTCAGACTCTCGACGGAGACGACGTCCATCAACGATTTCGATTATGTCCTGGACACCGTGACCGGAGCCACAACGAGATCGCTGACGAGAGCCGGGCGATCGTTTACTGCGATACGGTCACCCACAGCGGGATCATGGCGCCTGAGGAGACGGAAGTCATCACGTTCGCTGATGCGTGGATACCGGGCGTGATCGGCGACTACACAATAACGATGGCGACGTTCCTCGCGGGCGACACGGCTCCCGAGAACGACTCGATGGAGAGCGAGACTGAGGTCGTGCTCCACTACGGGACCGGCGGGCCGGACCCCTTCGGCTACCGCTGGATCGACAGCGACGAACCGGACGGTCCGATCTACGACTGGATCGAGATCTCCGAGAGCGGCAGGTCGGCAGTGACGTACGAGGCCCCGTACTTCTACGGAGACGACAACATGTCACCTCCGCTTCCCATCGGGTTCTCGTTCCCCTTCTATGGGATCGACCGCACGGAAATGTACGTCGATACCAACGGTGAGATCCTGCTCACGGACAATCTCTGGTACAACCACTATCCGAATGTCGGCTGGGAGTCGGACGGGAACATGTTCAACTATGTGTATCCCATTCCCGGCTACGTGCAGATGCCCGCACTCGTTGCGGCCTACTGGGACGACCTGCTCGTGAATGAGGGCGTCGGTGATGTGTACTTCCAGACCTTCGGCGAGGAGCCGAACCGCTACTGCGTCATTGAGTGGTACAATTTCCGGTTCTGCTACGGTACTGTCGAAAGTGAGACCCTCACCTTCGAGATGATCCTCCACGAGAACGGCGAGATCCTCTTCCAGTACAAGGACACCGGGATCGGTCAGACAGGAAGCGTCTGTCCCCACGATGACGGCAGGAGTTCCACCATCGCCATCCAGAACGACACCGCAACCATCGGTCTCTGCTACCTGAGAGAGATCGTCGAGGACATGACCTATATCGGCGTTGAGCCACCGGGTAACATCCTCCATGACGAGCTGGCGATCCGGTTCTATGTGGGCGAGGATGAGCAGCCGCCTGCCTTCGTACATGAAGAGATGGGCAACTCGTTCGACACGACGCCGGAGATCACCGTCACCATCATAGACGCGAGCGGCGTGGCGGATGACCTGCTCCACTACAACGACGGTAGCAGCTGGCAGGCGATGAGCCATACGTCCTTCGAGGCGCCGGACATCTACCACTACGTCCTTCCCCAGCTTCCGTCGGGCGTGGAGCTGAGCTACTACTTCGAGGCGACCGACAGCTCTGCAGCGGCGAACAATGGAACGTGGCCGGCCGGGGCGCCGGGGGAGGTTTTCTCCTTCCGGATGCTGCCGACGAACGGAGTCAAGACACTTCTTGCTCATCCCGGGGGACAGGACTACAACGGCGTTGAGTTCGCAAAGTTTGTGGCAGGGCTTGATGCGGCAGACGTCGTGTACGACATCTACAACTGGTTCGAGTATGAAAGCTACCGCTTCCCCGAGAAGTACGACGCCATCTTCATCTACGGCAACTCCTCAAGCAGCGGCTCGGAGCACGACACGCTCTCGGTGGCGCTCATGGAGTATGTGGACGGCGGCACGAACGAGGAGCCGAAGAACCTGTTCTTCGCTTCGGACGGGTTCGCGTATTCCCAGCACGGCTCGTCGAACGATGACCCGATGGTGAAGTTCTACACGGCCTACATCAGGGGCGGATACATTCCCATCGGGAACCCGACGATGCCGCCATTCGGAGGGACGGACGGCATCGGTGGCCCCGACACCTGGGACTATTCCTACGGAAGCATCATCGGTCTCAGTGGTTCGCCCATCGGCCAGTCCGGAGTTGAGCTCCCGGTCTACTCGAACTCCCCGGATGTTCTCACGAACGGGGACTGCCCTTCGTGGTACTGGGATGAAGTGACAAACCCGGAGATAAGCTCCTGGGCATCGTACGCATTCGAGGACGGTCCGATCGGTGGCTATGCGTACGCCCGCGGCAACGCGGCAGCCATCTGGCTCGACAACCTCATCTACAAGTCGTTCTTCATCAGCTTCGATCTGTCGCAGTTCACGAACGACGCGGATGCGATGATGCTGATCTCGGACGCTGTCGACTGGTTCGGTGTCACAACTGGTGTGGCCGATCCGGGTGACGATGTCATCGCCGCGGGCGTTGTGCTCATGCAGAACCGCCCGAACCCGTTCAACCCGATGACCAGCATCGCCTACTCCATTCCAACGGACGGGCATGTGATGATCGAAGTCTTCGACGTCAACGGTCGGAAGACGACGACGCTTGTCGATGAGCTGCTGTCCTCCGGCGCGCATCAGGTTGTCTGGGACGGAACTGATGACGGCGGGAACGCTGTAGGAAGCGGAGTGTACTTCTACAGAATCGAGTCCGGCGGGTCGGCTTCGATGAAGAAGATGATCCTGCTCAAGTAAGGGCACCCGGACCGTCTCATATGGTCCAGGATGTCATTGGTGGAGTTGAAGAAGGAGGGTGGCGACGGATCAGTCGCCACCCTCTCTTCGTTTCGATCAGGAATGTGCTGCCGTCCGAAAGGACGCATCGCTATAGCGTTGCGAAATGTGCTGCCGTCCGAAAGGACGCATCGCTATAGCGTTGCGAGAGGATATGCTACCTGACGACGACCAGCTTCGTCGATGCGCTCTGACTGCCGCCCTGGAGGCGGCAGAAGTAGACGCCTGCGGCGAGAGGTGCGCCGGTCTGATCTCTGCCGTCCCACACGGTCTCGTGTGACCCTGCCGGGCATTGTCCCGTGAGGAGCGTTCTCACGCGCCGACCACACAGGTCGTAGATCTCGACGGTCAGCTCGCCGGCAACTGGAAGCTGATAGTGGATGCTCGTTGCATGGCCGAACGGATTTGGGTGGCTGCTCGTGATGGCAAGCACTGCGTGCTGCGGTTCGGAATCATCAGGTACGCCCGTTTCGGAGTCCAGTTTCACGAGTCTGACGTTGTACTCACCGTCAAAGAAGTCGTATGAATCACCCACTACGATGTAACCGCCGTCCGGGGACTGGCGCGCGAATCTGGCCCAGTCGTGACTGCCGTCGCCAACGGCGCTATCGACTCCGCTCCGTCGTCATCGCTGCCGCCGTAGGTTTCCGTCCAGAGCGTAGCGCCAAGGGAGTCGATTCCGACGATCCAGAGATCCTCGTCGCCCGCGCCGTGCGACTTGGTGTACCCGGTGAGGAGAAAGCCGCCGTCGTCCGTTTGCAGAACAGATCTACCGCCATCGGAGCTGCTTCCCCCGAGCGCGCGCGTCCAGAGCGTGTCGCCCACGCTGTCCGTCCGGATGAGCCACGCGTCGCGACTCCCGGCGCCGAACGAGTAGGTGTCTCCGGCGATGGCGAAGCCGCCGTCGCTGCACTCAACAATGGACTGACCCCAGTCGGAGCTCGCGCCACCGTACGTCTTCGTCCAGAGTGTGTTACCGGTGGAATCCGTTCTGATGAGCCAGGCCGCGCTCATCCCGGGGCCGTATGACTCGGTGTACCCGATGACGGCGTAGCCTCCATCACTCGTGATCTCGACCGAGTAGCCCCAGTCCCAGGCGGTTCCACCGAAGGTCTTTTTCCACGTTGAGTAGCCCTGCGGATCCGTCTTGATGAGCCATATGTCGTATGCGCCGGCTCCATAGGATCCGGTCGTTCCGGCGATGATGAACCCACCGTCGTCCGTCTGCCGGACTGCGAATCCGCGGTCCTCGTAGAGACCGCCGAACGTCCTCGTCCAGAGCTCGTTGCCATATGCGTCGGTCTTGATCAGCCAGACATCGTAGCCGCCGGGGCCGTAGGATGCCGTGTCGGCCACGATGATGTAGCCACCGTCGGTGGTCGCGACCACGTCGCGTCCCCACTCGAAGAGCCCGCCGCCGAATAGCTGTGTCCACGTCACATCAGGAGAGGCCGCCACGGGTGGTGCGGTCGCCAGAAGAAGAGCACAGCAGAGAACACCCACGACCGGTTTCACTTCCGTAACCTCCAAAGCAGGGAATTGACGGTCAAATACGACTACTACACAAGTATAACAGGTTGGAGAGAGCGATTCAACATCAGAAGGAACCAGTGGTTCTGCTCCCCGAGTCCGGGTAGAGATGAAAGAGCCGCGCATCGACTTGTCGCGGCGGCGTTTGCATGGTGCTATCGTTGTGAGGATTCGGGTCTTATCCTTTCCACTCTTGGAGGACAGATGGCTCTCTTCGGACGGAAGAAAAAGCGCACGCTCGTCATAGGTCTGGATGGTGTTCCACAGTCCCTTCTCTCGAAGCTGGCGGCGAACGGCACGATGCCGAACGTGGACCGCCTCATCTCGCTCGGACATCTCTCGAAGATGAAGGTGACACTTCCGGAGATCTCGGCCGTGAGCTGGCCCTCCTTCATGACCGGCACGAACCCCGGCACGCACGGTATCTACGGGTTCATCGACCCGAAGCGCAACAGCTACGACATCCGTTTCCCCAACTTCAGGGATCTCAAGGCGCCGACGTTCTGGGACAGGATGGGGGAGAAGAGAAAGCGGAGTGTCGTCATCAACCAGCCATCGACCTACCCGGCTCGCGAGATACCCGGCGTGCTCGTCTCCGGGTTCGTGGCGCTCTCTCTCAAGAAGGCCGTTGCACCTCTTCGCATTCTCGCCGACCTCGAGGGCATGGGCTACAGGATAGACGTCGACACGGCCCGCGCACGCGGAGATCACGACTTCCTCTTCGATGAGTTGGAGTCGACGCTGGCGACGAGGAGGGCAGCAGCACTCCACTTCTGGGAGAAGGAAAACTGGGACTACATGCAGATCGTCGTGACCGGCACCGACCGGCTCATGCACTACCTCTGGGCGGCGATCGAGGACGGATCGCACGAGCGACACGAGCAGGCGATCGACTACTTCCGGAAGATCGACGGTTTCATCGGTGAGTTCTACGCGAAGTTCCAGAACGACTCAGGCCGCAAGAACGAAGGGGAGGGCTTCTTCATGCTCTCCGACCACGGGTTCTGCGGAATTCAGCAGGAGGTCCGGGTCAACCGGTGGCTGGCCGACAACGGGTTCCTTTCATTCGAGAAGGACGAGCCGTCGAACATGGAGGACATTGCAGAGGGCTCGAAGGCGTTCGCCGTGGCGCCCGGTCGCATCTTCCTCAACCGGAGAGGCCGCTTCCCGAAGGGGAGCGTCGACGATGCATCGGTCCGCTCCATCATGGACGAGATCAAGTCGGGGCTCTCGAGCCTGACGTACGATGGCGATCCGGTCATTCAGCACGTCTTTGAGCGCGATGAAATCTACACGGGTCCCGAGACGCGGAATGCGCCCGATCTCATCCCGGTCGGACACCACGGGTTCGACCTCAAGGACACGGTCAAAGAGAAGGAGCTCTTCGGTCGCACGAATCTCACCGGGATGCACACGTGGGACGATGCCTTTTTCTGGTCACTGGACGCGGCGCCGGCCGGCTCCCCGCCGGACGGCGGGAGGGAACTCGAGATCACGCAGCTGGCTGGGATCATCGTGGCGGCGGTGGGGTAGCCTTGTCTCCTCGCAGTCGCGTCGCGGCAGCTTGCCGGCCCCGTCTACTCGAGATAGCCCATCGCCCTCAGCTTCTCCTTGAGAGCCTCGTCCATTGTGGTGTTCGCAGGAACGGACGCCGATGGAGCGGGGTAGACGGCTACCGCGAGAGCCTCCGGCGATAGGTTTCCGATGGCCGGACGCCCCGTCCAGTTCGGAGCCGATGGAAGGTCGAGGAGTGCCGCAACTGTCGGAGCGACATCAAGCACGTGCAGTGAGTCGCCCACGGTCGCGCGATCAGATGACGGACCCGCCAGAATGAAGACACCGTCGGGGTGGTGTTCCCCAGAGAAACGGGCCTCGATCCTCATGGCGACGAGTTCCGCCACCGGTCTGGCATCGCTTCCGATGACGAGCCGGGCGTCGGGCGGGAGCTCATTTCGATCTTTGATCTCCAGACACAAGCTCGGGCCGTCGCGGGTCACCGTGAAGAAGGGAACGCTCTCGTCCGAGAGATGGGCGTCGGCGAGTCGTGCTTCGAGACGATTGAGCGCGGCTTCGCGCAGCGGTTCTGACTCTGCGGTCGGTCTCAGATGCACCACGCGGTCGACGTTGGTTCCGAACACGTCGCTCTCCATTCCCAGAACCTTGATGAGGTTTTCCGTCCGGATCCGGCAGAAGCGTCCGGCGGTCCTTCTGAGGGCCGGGCGGAAGCCGTGGTCCGAGACCACGACGATCTCAGCATCGAGCGGGGCGACGTCCAGAATTTTCGCCAGGCAGGCGTCGATCTCCACGTAGAGCTCGTCGATCACGCCCGAGTATCGCGCCTGATCGTCCGCGGACACATGCTCGAACCCTTCCGGCTCCATGTACTTCCAGTAGAGATGCGAGACCTTGTCCACCTGATTGAGCAAGATCGCGGCGAACTCGGGACGGCGGGTCCGCAGGAGCTCGCAGAAAACGTCCGTCTCAAGCGCAGCCGAGAGCTGACGATTCCGCCAGGCCTCTTCGAGGGGCGCCCGGGGGCTCAGTTTGCGGGCGACGACGCCCGTCACCGCGCGTCTGAGAGTGGAGAGGCGAACGCCGTTTCTGAAGGCTTTGAGAGCGGCAACGTGGTACGGAACGGTCTCATCACTCTTGAACGACTCGCGCGCCCAGAGCTGCCAGTAGAATGAGAAGTCGGGTGGATATGTCCGGCCGTCAGGGGCGAGCGTGCTCGGGACCACGAAGTCGTTTTGTCCGAGGTGCGGGTTGGGTGGCCAGGTGAAGTACCATCCACAGAGGCCGCACGAGCGGCCGTCGACCCACATGCGATCCCATAGGCGGCCGACGCGGAAGTCCGCCTGCCGACAGCCGAAGTCGTAGATACCGTGGTCGTCAGGGAGGCAGCCGGTGGCTATCGTGCTCCATATCTGCGGTGAGTACATGCTGGGGAGCGTGCGGAGCCGTGCCGTGTGTCCGTGTTCGATCAACCGCTCGAGATTCGGGAGCCTCCCGTCCGCGACAAGCGGCTCGACTCTGCCCCAGCTGGCGCCGTCGATACCGATCAGAAGGACGCGTGGGATCATGTGGGGTGGACGAGGTGTCGGCGCGAGAAGAATCGTGACAGCGACCGCCAGCGCGGGGAGAAGCACGAATGCCGAACGGCGTCCGCTGGTGGCTGCGCTGTGCCCGCTGCCGAGGGTGGCGTGTCTGCTGCCGGCTGCGCCGTGCCCAGTGCCGGGTGCGCCGCGTGTGCAGTAGATAACGGCGATCACAAGCGCGGACACGATCGGAATCAGCGACAGAAGCGCACTGTCAGCGGAGCCTCGCGCGATGAGAAGCCAAGCGCCCGGCATTGCAATCGCGGCAATGACGGCCGCCACGCGGGAGATCGTGTTGAGAATGAGAAACAGCACGAACGGGAGCACGAAGAAGATGGCTACGGTTGTCAGAAGCTCGTCGAGAACAGATGGGTTGGCGAGTCTGACGGCCAGGACGGAGGCGGCTCCGGAGATGAGAACAAGAGCCGTCCACAGCGGGAGTCTCACGTGGTCATCTGAGGACGCTGCACACAAACGAAGCCTCGCTATCCGTCCAATAACCAAACTGGTTTGTCTCAAGGATAACAGAAGTGAACCGTGTGTGAAACTTCGTTCTGACATCAGGCACACGCTGCGTGCACTGTGAGCTTCATTTCGGTCGGTGCTTGTAATGACGCCTGCTGAGGGACTATCATCTTTAGATATCCTAGGGAAGCAACAGCCACTTCAGACAGAGGCACGATGTTCGGACGACCGGGAACTCGACTACTCATGACGGCCACGCTCGCGGTGGCGCTCGTCTATCCTGCGACGGCGCACGCGTACGTGGGTCCCGGCGCGGGCTTTGCCGTGGTCGGCTCGCTCGGGATAGTGTTCATCACAGCCTTCCTGGCCATAGGGTCGCTCATATCATGGCCGTTCCGGGCGGTGACACGCGCTATCCGGAGCCGGAAGCTCAAGGGCAAGGGTGAGATCAATCGCGCGATCGTGCTCGGCCTCGACGGTCTCGATCCCGTCCTTGCGAAGCGGTTCATCGATGAGGGCAAGCTTCCACATTTCGCGAAGCTCGCGGAAGAGGGAAGCTTCAAGCCGCTCGGCACTGCGTGTCCATCGATGTCGCCGGTGGCCTGGTCGACGTTCGCAACAGGCGTCGATGCTTCTCGCCACAACATCTTCGACTTCCTCGACCGCGATATGAAAACGTACTTCCCGATTCTCTCATCGACGCGCATCTCAAATCCGACCCGGTCACTCAGGCTGGGTCGGTACCGGATTCCTCTCGGCAAGCCGTCGATCCGTCTGATGCGGAAGAGCCGACCGTTCTGGGCCGTCCTGGACGACTGTTACGTCCCGAGTCACGTGCTCAGGGTTCCCATCACGTTCCCTCCGGAGAAGCTCAGGAACGGGGTCCAGCTCTCGGCCATGTGCGTGCCCGATCTTCGCGGCACGCAGGGCAGCTTCACGATGTTCACGACAGACCAGAAGCGAGCGGGTTCCTACACGGGAGGCACACTCCTTCTGGTTGAGCAGAAAAAGGACGTTGTCGTCGGCGAGCTGCCTGGGCCGCCCAGTCCTTTCATCGAAGATCGCTCGGAGATGACGGTCTCCTGGATGGCTGAGATAGACAGAAGTGAGGAACTCATTCACTTCACTTTCGGCAAGACTGAGTTCACAGTCGGCCGCCGCGAGTACTCGGACTGGATCTCCATTGAGTTCGCAGCCGGCCTCGGTGTAAAGGTGAAGGGTCTCATCAAAGTCTACGTGAACGAGATTACGCCGCACTTCGAGCTCTACGTGACGCCGATCAACCTGGATCCATCGAGTCCTGCGATGCCGATCTCGTATCCATCGATGTTCTCGCAGTACCTTGCCAAACTACAGGGGCCGTACGCGACTCTGGGCCTGGCGGAGGACACGTGGGCTCTCAACGAACGCATGATAGACGAGCGAGCGTTCCTCGAGCAGACGTGGCTCATCAACGATGAGCGCGAGAAGATGTTCATGAACTCGCTTGAGAAGAACAGGAACGGCTTTACTGTCTGCGTCTTCGATGCGACGGACCGCATCCAGCACATGTTCATGCGCTACCTCGACCCGGAGAACCCCGCGAACCGCGGCAAGGATACCGAGGAACACGCCCGTGCCATAGAGGACCTCTACGTGCGCATGGACGGACTGCTCGCGCGGACGATGAAGTACGTAGACGACGAAACCCTCCTCATGGTCATCTCCGATCACGGCTTCAAGCAGTTCAGGCGCGGCATCAATCTCAACACCTGGTTCCTCGAGAACGGGTACATGGTTCCGAAGAGGGGCGGCAGGCTTGGTGGAGACGGCGCGGCGCTCGAGGAGACCGGTTCATCCCGCAGCCTCGGCGGATACTGCGGCAGTGGAGACGACGGCGAAGCCGTCATCGGGGAGTATCTCTCCAACGTTGATTGGTCGAAGACGAGGGCGTATCAGCTCGGGCTCTCCGGCATCTATCTGAACAAGAAGGGGCGGGAGTCGAGGGGAATCTTAAGCAACGAGGAGTACCGCGCGCTCAAGAAGGAAATCAAGAAGAAGCTCGAGGGGTTGATCGATACCGAGACGGATCAGGTGGCGATCTCGGCCGTCTACGACACCGCGGAGATAATGAACGGGCCGTACGTGGGAAACGGGCCCGATCTCATCATCGGGTACAACGTCGGTTATCGCGCGTCGTGGGAGGGAGCGGTCGGCAAGTCGAGTGCGGCCGCCATCGAGGACAACCTGAAGTCGTGGAGCGGAGACCACTGCATCGACTACAAGCTCGTTCCGGGCGTGCTCTTCAGCAATCGCAAGGTGGTTGCGGAGCGTCCCGGACTCATCGACGTCGGCCCGTCCATACTCGAGCTCTTCGGCGTGAAGGTCCCGAAGTACATGCAAGGGCGATCGATATTCAGAAGCGAAGGAGACGCGCAGACTGATGCGCAGACTGGTGCTTCTTCGCAAACGGAGAGTGATAGAGTTGAGAAGCATGAAGATGCGTAGACATGGATACCGGTTGCGGCGATGGCTGCTCCCACCGGCTTTGATGCTGGCCGCAGCGCTCGCGCTGACGGTGGCGCTCGCGGGCTGCACGGGAGATGAACCGGAGGACGCCGGTCTGACCGAAGAGGACAGGGCGGCGCTGGCTTCACTCGGGTACATCGAGATGGACTCAAACGTGCGCGAGGCTGTCCGGTCGGGGGAGAAGAAAGCCCTTGTCATCGGCATCGACGGCATGGACTGGGTCATGACCACGCGGCTGATGGACGAGGGGAAGCTCCCGCACTTCAGACAGCTCGCGGAGACGGGTGGCTTCAGTCCGCTCCTCTCGAGCATCCCACCGCAGAGCCCGGTCGCCTGGTCGAACTTTATCACGGGAGCCGATCCCGGCGGGCACGGCATCTTCGACTTCGTCCACTGCGACAGGTCGACGTACATGCCGTATCTCTCGACTTCACAGGTCATACCCGCCCCCGAGCGCGCAAAGATCCTGGGATTCATTCCCGTGAAGAACGAGTTCGCGCTACCGTTCACCGATTACGTTCTCCCGCTGGTGGGGGGCGGCACGATGAACCTGAGGCGGGGCGTTGCGTTCTGGCAGGTGCTTGAGGCAGCCGGAGTCCCGTGCACCATCTTCAAGATCCCGTCGAACTTCCCACCTGTGCCGAGCGAGACCGGCACGACACGGAGCATCTCGGGAATGGGCACGCCCGACATCCTTGGGACCTACGGGACTTTCTCGTTCTACACGACCGATCCGTGGCCCGGCTCGGACGACATCTCGGGTGGTTATGTCTACCCGGTGCGCGTCGTGAATGGCGTCGTTGATGCGAAGCTCTACGGGCCGCCGAACGACTTCAAAGACTACGAGAAGATCGAAGAGCGGACAGGAGAGAGAGTCTCGTACAGCGAGAAGAAGGTCGCTGTCGACTTCCGGGTCTTCGTCGACCCTGAGAACCCCGTCGCCAAGGTCGTCATCGGCGACAGCGAAGTTGTTCTCACAAAGGGAGAATTCAGCGAGTGGATCGAGGTTGATTTCGAGATGGTGCCTGCCGCCGTGACCGTGAGTGGCATTGTGCGGTTTCTCCTCAAGTCGGCTCACCCGGAATTCGAGCTCTATGCCACGCCGGTTCAGATCAACGCTGCCAAGCAGATTCTTCCCATCACGGACCCGGCGGAGTATGGGAAAGAACTGGTGGACGCGGTTGGGCATTTCTACACGCAGAACATGCCGGAGGATACGAAAGCGCTCGAGCACGGCGTCTTCGGCAACGAGGAGTTCACGAAGCAGTCCGGTATCGTCTTCGACGAGCGTTTGAAGCAGTTTGACTACGAGCTGTCGCGCTTTCACGAGGGGCTTCTCTACTTCTACTTTGGTTCCCTCGATCAGTGTTCGCACGCCATGTGGCGCTGCATGGACCCGTCCCATCCGGCGTACAACGCTGCGGAAGACGCGGCGTTCGCCGACTATCTCGAGGGGCTCTACGTGAAGTTCGATGCCATCCTTGGTGACGTGCTCGCCGGGCTGGACGAGAACACGACGCTTATCGTTCTTTCGGACCACGGGTTCGCCCCGTGGTATCGCGAGTTTCATCTGAACAGGTGGCTCTACGATGAGGGGTATCTCGTTCTGAAGCCGGGGACGGAACCGGAGCAGGTTGAATGGCTGATCGGAGTTGATTGGGATCGTACTCGCGCGTTCGGGCTCGGTATCAACGGTCTCTACATCAACACGAGGGGACGGGAGGCTCAGGGCATAGTGGACGGGGGCGCTGAGGCACAGGAGCTGATCGATGAGATCGCAGCCAGGCTTGAGACGCTGCGGGACCCGAAGACGGACGAGAGGATGATCGTCAGGGCATACAAGGCGGTCGAGGCCTACCACGGTCCGTACAAGGCGACGGCACCGGACATCATCATGGGGTATGGCTGGGGCTATCGCGGTTCCGACCAGACGGCTGGCGGTCAGGTTCCGTCGTGCGTTGTCAGCGACAATACGAAGAAATGGAGCGGCGATCACTGCGCCGATTATCACCACGTGCCCGGTGTGCTGTTCGCCAACAAGGCCGTCACGCACGAAGAGCCGTCACTCTACGACATGGCTCCGACGATTCTCAGTGAGTTCGGCATCGGCAAGCGGGAGTGGATGGTCGGACGGTCGGTGTTCGAGTAGGGCAACAAGGAGGACTCAAGATGTTCGGTGGAGGCATCAAGATCGACAAGGGCCTTCTCGAGAAGGTGAAGAAGTACGCAGAGATGGCGGGCTACTCGTCGGTGGAGGAGTTCGTTACGCACGCGCTCGAGAAGGAGATCGCAGAGCTCGAGGAGTCGGACTCCGAAGAGGAGATCAAGGAGAAGCTCAAGGGGCTCGGGTACATCTCGTAGGTTCCGGGGCGGGTGATCGTCCGGCCGTCCTGTGAAGGGCGCGGGAGGATAGCCGCTCTTCAGCCGGTCAGCCAGTGAGAGAGACACATGTGGCCAGTGCTTAGAGTCATAACGAAGGCGTTCGACATAGTTCTCGCACCGTTTGCGGGGATGCACCCGATTGTGGGTCTCCTCGTCGTCTCCGTTGTGACCGGCGTCGTGATGCTTTTCGTTTTCGGCAAGACGTCCAATCAGAAAATGATCGCGGCGACGAAGGACAAGCTCAAGGCGTACATCATGGAGATGTGGATCTTCAGAAACGCTCCTTCGGTCATGTTCCGCGCAATGGGCAGCGTCGTGCGCTACAACCTCCAGTACCTCAGGCACTCACTGAGGCCGATCGTGTTCCTTTTCATACCCGTGCTCTTCATCATGGTGCAGCTCGGCATCAGATACGCGCACGAGCCTCTTGTCCCCGGGGACGTGACCGTCGTGACGGTCGTGCTCGCGGACGGCGTACGTGCGACTGAGGCCGGCATCACGCTCGAGACGCCGGACGGCATCCGCATCGTTTCGCCCGCGCTCAGGATGGACGCGGCAGGCGAGATCGAATGGAAGATAGCGGCCGATCGCTGCGGCACGCGCGCGCTCTCGGTCGTTACGCCGGACGGGACGGTCGATAAGGTGGTCGTGGTCGGCGAGGACCTCGGTACCGTGAGGTTCGCTTCGCTCAGACCGAGGGCCGGAACCTGGAGCGCTTTCCTCTATCCCGCCGAGCAGCCGATCCCGCGAGACTCCATCGTGCACTCGATCACAGTCCGCTACAGAGAGAAGCAAGGGCTCCTCTTCGGTCTCACGTTCCACTGGCTCTGGATCTTCTTCGGGATCTCGGTCATCGCGGGCTTCGCCCTCAAGGGCTTCTTCGGAATCGAGGTGTAGCGCCCATGACCGATGCCCGCATCGACCTCCATCTTCACACGACAGCATCCGACGGAACTCTTACTCCGGGAGAGATCGTTCTTCTCGCGAAGAAGCGAGGACTTGCCGCCATCGCCATCACGGATCACGACACGATCGGCGCTGTGAAGGACGCAATGGCGGCGGGGGAGAAGCACGGTATCGAAGTGGTGCCGGGCACTGAGATCGGGATCGCTCATGATCCTGCGCGTCATCTCATCGAGATCGACATCCTCGGGTACTTCATCGACCCGGAGCATGCCGAGCTCAACGAGGCGCTCGAAGTCCTTCAGAAGGCGAAGAACGATAAGCTCTTCAAGCAGCTCGCCATGCTCGCCCAGAACGGCTACGAGATAGAAAGCTCTGAGGTGCTTGCCGTGGCGGCCGGAGACACGGTTCGGCGTCCACACATCTGGAAGATCCTGAGAGAACACTACCCTGACCTTCGCGCCGAGGTCTTTTTTGAGAAGACGTCATTCGGCGGGGATTGGTATGTCACGAAGGACTTCAGCCTGTCTCTCGAAGCGAGCGTCGACCTCATTGAGCGCGCCGGCGGCGTGCCCGTCATCGCGCACCCCGGTGCGTACAATGAGACCTTCACAAAACACGGCGAGCTCGTTGATCCAGACGTTGATGCCGCCATCGGGCGTTGTCTGGACGCCGGTGTGAAGGGCATCGAGGTCTACTACACCTACGATAAAAACCGTCCCTTCCACGACAAAACCGGCTCGCTCATCTCCCGGGAGGAGCGCGACAAGCTCATCGACCACTACGCTTCGATCGCGCGCGAACGCGGCGTCCTCAAGACCGGCGGGACCGATTTCCACGGGGCAAACAAGCCGCAGATCGAGGTGGGAGAGATCGAGATCCCGTATCACCTGCTGGAAGAGCTTCGCGCCGCACGGCCGGTGTGACAATCCGGCTAACTTCGCACTGTCTGCATCCCCCGCAGTATGAGTGCACGCGGCGGACCGTATCTAGGACGGCCTGCATGATCACCTGAGCGATTCCGCGCTGCACGTATTCCGCAGTATCAGTGACTGGGAGCGGCCGCGTCGAGAGCGGCGCGCGCCGGGGCGAACGATGGATCGATCTCGAGCGCGAGGAGGTACTGTCTCCTCGCCTCGTCGATTCTTCCGAGTCTCTCAAACACCTGGCCGCGATTGTAGTACGGGTCGATCATCCGCGGCGCCAATTCGGCGGCAGTATTGAGTGCGGTGAGCGACGCTTCGAACCGCCCTGCCTCCCGCTCTGCGACTCCCAGGTTGTTCCAGAAAACGGGCTCGTCGGGGTCGAGCTCGGGCGAGATTCGGCTCCCGCGAGATGTTGTAGAGTTTCCCCAGCGCATCGTGCGCCTGGGCTGACGATGGTCTTCGGTCGACGGCCGTTCTCAGTTCGGCGCGTGCCTCTTTCATTTTGCCCATCGCAAGGAACGCCTCACCCAGCCGCAGGCGAGCCGGGATGTCCGGCTGTCCGGCCCGGAGGGCGTGCGAGAAGGCCCTCGATGCGGCGAGATGGTCGCCGGAACCTGCCAGCTCATCTCCCAGGAGCGAGAGAAACACGCGCGGCCGCATCGCTCTCTCTACCGCTTCACGCATGAGGCTGAGTGCGGAATCCACCCGCCCGAGCCGGGACTCCGCCAGCGCCAGGTACTGGAGCGCGACGGGTCGGGATGGATCGAGATCGGCGGCAGATTCGAGAAAAGGCAGCGCCCCGCGGGCGTCACCGCTTCGAAGAAGGGCACTTCCCGCGCGTTCCTGTATGTCGGGGTCATCCGTGAAGACTGCCGCGGCTATGGCGTAGAGAGGTCCGGCACGCGTCCAGTCGTGCCATGCTTCCGCCTCCCTGGCTGCGAACTCGGCGGCCTTCGCTTCCACGACCGGGATGTGGTCGGGAAGAACCTGATCGATGTTGAGTACGGTGATAACGCCTATCGCGAGCGTGAACGCCAGACAGACAGCCAGGAGGATCTGGTCGAGGTTGGGGCGTTTCCAGAGGAGGACGGTGGCGGCGCTGCCGACTCCAAGCAGGAGTGCGGGAGCAATGAGCACGCGGTACGGAAGGAAGACCGGCACCGCAATGTAGCCGGCCAGCACGAGTACTGCCGTCGCGACGCGACCGACTCGCTCTCCGAGCAGAACCGGCAGCGTTATGACCCCCGTTGCGTCATCACCCTGCCTGTCCTTGAGGTCCTTGGCAACGAATCCCAGTCCGAACGAGAGAACGATGAGCCATGCAAGCCGCGGAGGAAAGAGCGCGAACGAGCGTTCCTCGGCGAATGCGGAGAATCCGACCATGCAAGCAAGCAGTGACATGAACCCGAGACTGAGGCTCGAGACGAGGGGCATTCGCTTCAGGCGAATGGGTGGCGCTGAGTAGAAGAGCGAGAGCGCCAGAGTAAGGAGCATGAGGAGGAACGTGGAGTACTTGACGTTGAGTGCCATGAGGAGCGCGGCGAGTGCGAGAACGCCGGCCATGATAGCGGCATCGCTTCTTTCGACTGTGCCTCGGACGAGAGGTCGGGGAGCACCTACAATGCGGTCACTCTCCTCATCGAAGAGATCGTTCAGATTGACCGACGCTTGGAATGCGAGGAAGACAGCCAGAGCGACACCGATGATTCCAAGAACGTCACCGCCGCCGGTGAACGAAACGCCGACTGGAGAAAGAATCGCCCACCCGAGTGCGAGACCGAAGGTGACCATTCCCAGGTAATGAAGTGTCCTCAGCGGGCGCGTGTTCAAACGCAGAGCTCGTTCCTTCTCCGGCGCGTGAAGTTTGAAGGCCAGCCACGCCAGTGCGCACGACGTGAGGATGAAGACGAGCGCCAGCTTCCTGCTCTCATCGGGGACTATGCCGCCTGCCCGGTAAGTGGCGTTGTAGATGAACGCCGGCGGGGCGCGCGTGCCCTCGGTGACGGCCCACGAGAGCCTGGCGAGGGCGTTCGGCAGGATGCCGTGCCCGAGCAGGAGAAGATAAGTGAGCAGAAAGGTGGCTGTCGCGCGGAACCAGCTCCGCGTCTTGATGCGAACGTACGCTACCGCGAGAAGGCAGGCCGCCAGGATTTCGACTCGTTGTCCAGGGGAGACGCGGTCGAGCGCAACCGTCGGGTTGAAGAACCGGAAGGCCACCGATCGGAGGTCGAGGAGGTACGTTATCCTCATACCCTCGCCTGATGTGATGATGTAGTCCAGAACGGGCGGAATGAGGATGATGACCCACGCGGGCGTCATCACCTTCATCACAGATCCGATGCGCTCTTGCGCGAGCGCGGAGAGAAGGATGGAGAACCCGAGGAACAGACTGACATAGAAGAAGAGGAAGTGATCGAGCACCATCAGTGCGGAAGGCGAGGAGAAATAGACGAATCCGATGGAACCCTTGGGCCCCAGAGCGCCCTCGAGGAGGTTCCTCGCGATAACGAGCGCGAGGAAGGCGAGGACGAACACGCTCCAGTGGTACGGTGCGCGTTCGGCGTCGGTGATGATATCCTCGATCGATCTCTTTCTCACATTGCTCCGCTTTCATACTCCGGGCCGTCCGTGCCTGAAGCGCCATCATGAGTGCGCCGCGCGTGCTGATGACACTGCAACATATCGCAGATGCCGACGACACTACAACACGTCTAGCGTGCTCGTCCACCCGTAGATGGAAGGGAGTCCGGTGGCGTTGCATTGGTTCTTGACAACCAAGCAGCTGCGGCTCTACTGTGCGGCTGACAAGATGTGCAGCAGACAGACAGGCGAAAACAACCCACAGCGCGGTTCGGAAGCGCCGCGCATGGAATGAGGAGGAGCGTGTGAGAACTCCGTGCATTGTTCTGGCGCTGGTTCTTCTGGCGGCCTTTGTTGTACCCTCATCCGCGGCTTTCGAGCTACGGACCTGGGCAACGCCTGCGGCAGCACCAGCGGATGGCGGTCCCCTCTGCACCTCCACGAGCTTCACGCTCCGTTCGAGGCTTGGAGGCCCCTTTGCCGGCAGCGCGGAGAGCACATCCTTCTCGCTATGGGGATGCAGCGCCTACACGCCGGTCGAGGGCATCTTCTTTGCGTCCATCACCAACCCTCTGGTTGTGACGCTGCGCTGGTCCGCCGACTACCTCGGCCCGGCAGAGGGCTTCAACATCTATCGATCGACGTCCGAGGACGGGCTGTTTGAGAAAGTCAACGAAGAGACTCTCGATCCGGACCTCCCTGGAGTGTATGTGGACAGGACCGTGTGGCCCGAGACCGAGTTCTGGTACGAACTCTATGTTGTGCGGCCGGACGGCTCTGAAGAAAAGGTGGGTTTCGAGCCCGTGAGTGTGGCGACGGGCGGCCGGCTGATGACACGCCTCTTCCCGCCGTCCCCGAACCCGTTCCGCGGTGAGACGGTCATCATGCACGACATCGCGGCTGATGCCGGCGCTCCGAGGCTGATGATCTACGACGTGTCCGGGCGGGTCGTCAAGACGTTCGCGGGCACGCCCGAGAGGTCGGGCAGGTACGAGGTGACCTGGGACGGCACCAACGACAACGGGCAGCGTGTCGTGTCGGGTGTCTACTTCTGTTCCCTCGAGACCGGAGAGCAGCGCGAGACACGCCGCATTGTGCTGCTGAGGTAGCTCGGCAGCCTCTATCGGAGAAGCAGCGATTCCGTCCCACATATTACGGAGGGGAACAATGTCCAAGCGAACGTTTGCATATATGGCGCTGGCTGTCGCACTGGTGGCCGGTCTGATTTTTGTTGGCGCAGCTATGGCGCGATCAGTGAATCTTGAGGCGGGCAGGATGCAGACGGCCCCCGGAACCGACAGAGATGTCTCCGGGACCGTGTGGTTCCAGGGCTTCCTGGCCGACGAGGTCTCCGGCGATCCCGTCAATGCCAGCTACACGATCGTGGCTCGTCTGTACAACGCGCCCGGTGGCGGGAGCACCCTGTGGGGTCCAGAGACACACAACGACGTCACGATCACGGAGGGGTGGTTCAGCATAGAACTCGGGAGCATTGTGAGTCCACTCCCGAACTTCGACAACCCACCTTACTATCTTAACCTGATCATTGACGGCGAGACCCTGACTCCACGTCTGAAGCTTGCTAGCGTACCATCGGCGCTGCAGTCGCATGATGCCGACGAGGCCGACGGTGACTGGACGATCGGGAGCGGGTTTCTCTGGACGATGGACGATGTGCGCATCGGGACGTCCGGGCTGTCTGATGCCGAGTTGCACATCCACAGCAGCTCGCCGAGTATGCGGCTGACGAACGCCGTCTTGAATGAGGGCCTTCTCGTCTGCCTGAACTCGTACGACCACGGGTTCCTTTGGAACCATGAAACCGGTGGGAGGCTGTTCCTCGGGACCGAGGCCGCGAACAGAATGGCTATCGATGCGAGCGGACTGGTGGGAATCGGGACAACGGGCCCTGCTGCTCAGCTCGAAGTCGAGACGTCCGAGGATTACGGAGTTGCCGTCTACTCAGACGCTTCCGGGGGAGCGCACGTCATCCACGCGGAATACAGCGGTACCAGTGCCTCCGCGGTTGCAGTCTACGGTGACGCCAAGGGCGCCGATGAGTGGGGTATTGGTGGTCATTTCGAAGGAGACTTGACCGGAGTCGAAGCGCTTGCACAGCACACCGGGTCTACTGCGGCTCTCTACGGAGTCTTTGCCGACGTCGATAACGGTACCAGTAGCGCCACGTGCTACAGCATCTATGGAGATGAGCCGACTGGCGGAGGTACGCTCTATGCCGGCTACTTCAATGGCGATGTTCACGTGAATGGGTCGCTGACTGGGCCGGCCTTCTCGTCCAGGATCGATCATCCAATGGATCCGGCAGGCATGTACCTTTCTCACTCGTTCGTCGAGAGCCCGGACATGATGAATGTCTACAACAGCAATGCCGTGCTTGACGGTTCGGGTGAAGCCTGGGTGGAGCTTCCTGAGTGGTTCGATGTTTTGAACAGGGATTTCCGCTACCAGCTCACGGCGATCGGCGCACCGGGTCCGAACCTCTACATCGCCGACGAGATCTCAGGCAACCTGTTCAGGATCGCCGGCGGCGAGCCTGGGATGAAGGTCTCATGGATGGTGACGGGCATCCGGCAGGACAAGTATGCCGAGGAGCACAGAATCGTCGTCGAGGAGCGCAAGACCGGGACGGAGCAGGGGAGATACCTGCACCCGGAGCTTTACGGTATGCCCAGGACGATGGACGTTACCTACAACGAGAACATGGAGAAGGTGAAAGCAGCGCGGGCTGAGGCCATCGCTGAGAAGAAAGTCCTTCGCGCACAGGCTGCGACGAATGAGGAGGAGCTTCGCCCGACGCCCTAGGTGTCACGTTTCAGTGCATTTGCGATAAACCGGAGGAGTAGATGTTGGAACTTGTGCGGGTGGTTATGGTTCTCGCGGTTGTCCTGACGGTTGGTGTTGCTGCGCCGCTTCTTGCGGACGGCGGCGAGAGAGATGTTGCGGGGACGGTGTGGTATCAGGGCTTCCTGGCCGACGTTGACACGGGGGATCCCATCAACGGGTCCGTGACTGTTGTGGCCAGGATCCACGACGCGGTGGTCGATGGAAGCATTGTCTGGGGTCCGGAGACCCACGCCGGGACCGTGGTGACCGAGGGGTGGTTCAACATCGAGCTGGGTGTTACGGCTCCCCTTATCGCTTTCATCGATCCGCCCTACTACCTTGAGCTCACGATAGCGGGCGAGATCCTTGAGCCCAGGCAGAAGCTGGCCAGCGTCCCGATGGCGCTGCGTTCGGCAGCAGCCGATTCGGGGGACGGCGATTGGACCATCAATGGAACCACCGTCTACCATGAGGTGGGTCGCGTCGGCATAGGTCTGAACTCACCGGCGTCGAAGCTCGATGTCAACGGTACTGCGGAAATGCTCGGATTCAAGCTGACGACTTCGCCCACCGCCGGCTACGTGCTGACCTCGGATGCGGCCGGTGTCGGAACGTGGCAGGCCGCAGGGGCGGGAGGCGACAGCGACTGGACCATCGTCGGCGACAACATGTATGCGGCCGTTTCGGGAAGCCTGGGTATTGGGACGAGCACACCCGACAGCAAGCTGCATCTCGTCAGCAATGCCGTGGAAGATGTAATCTTCGAATCGACCGAGAACTCAGCTTCGGTCGAGTTCATTGCGAAAACCTCGGGGGGCGTGAACGACTACCTGAAGCTCTACAAGGGTGGCCCAAGCGCGACAGGAACGGCCGCCGGCATTCCAATCGCCGGTCTCGCCAGGGTCATGTCCGGCGTGTCATCGGATGGACTGATGCTTCAGGTTGCCAGTGCGGACCCGATGTACTTCGTGACCAATGCTGTCGAGCAGATGAGGATCTCATCTGACGGCGATGTCGGCATCGGGACGATCACACCGGGCTCCAAGCTTGATGTCGACGGCACGATTGAAGCCACCGGCCTCAAGATGACCACGAGTCCCTCAGACGGCCACGTGCTGACCTCGGATGCGGCCGGTGTGGGAACGTGGCAGCCCCAGCACCTTGTCGACGTGCACGACGAGGAGACGGCAACGACGATCGGCTCGACGGCGACCCAGTTCGACGATACCCAGGTCAGCCTGACGGTTCCGGGTCCGGGCTACATCATCTGTACGTCGACAGTCTGGACCGGGATCAACCATGTGAACAATACGACAGCCGAGCACGTGCAGCTGAACCACTCCACGAGCCCGACAGACATGGGGAGTTCTCCCACGACAGTGGCCCACTACATGCTGGCGCCTGAGCCGATCGGGAGCTACTACAGGTCGTTCAGCGTTCACAGCACGCACACTATCACGAGTGCCGGCACATATACGTACTACCTCGTGGGCAGGATGCTGAGTGGTCAGGACGCATGGGACCAGTTCATCCGTGCTCAGATGACGGCCGTTTACTACCCGGGCTAGCATGTGCCTACGCCCTGTCCCGTGTCGGCTTCAAGCGCGGGAACTCTGAATCAACAAGGGAAACCGGCCGGCGCACGTCGCCGGTCGGTTTCGTTGTGTGGCGGAGCTCACGCGGCGCGACTGCTGTGTCGTGGAAGTCACAGGTCCCGGCAGTTGTGCGGCGTAACCTGCGCGCATGATGAGTACTCTCGTGCATTGACAAAGTGCACCAAATAGGGGATAATGCGACCAGAAATCGTGTGGTTTTCACCGAGGAGGGGGTCATGAGAACGACGGCAGTAGCGATCGTATTCATGCTGGCAGCGGTCACGATTACGGCCGCAGTACCAGAGACCATGAGCTATCAGGGTGTGCTGCGCGATGACGCCGGCGCCGTAGTGCCGGATGACGAATACCTGATGGTATTTGCGCTCTATGATGCCGAGTTCGACGGCAACAGCGTGTGGACGGAGTCACAGACCGTAGATGTCGTCGATGGCATATTCAGCGTCATACTGGGCGAATTCGACTCACTCGATGCGTCGTTCGACAAGCAGTACTGGCTTGAGATCGAAGTTGAGGCGAACACTCTCTCGCCGCGAGTCAAGCTGGCATCCGCGCCGTATGCCCTGCGCGCGGCTGTGGCTGATTCGATCCTGGGCGGTATCCCGGAGGGAGACGATGACTGGGAGATCAACGGAACCGATATCTGGCATGAGGGCGATGTCGGGATCGGTGCAGGTTCCGCAGATCCCGTTGACGCACTTGAGGTCAGGGGAAAGGTTTCCTTCTACAACGACCTCGATGTGTTGGGACCGACTCAGTTCAGCGATGATGTGGGCATCAGCGGCACCTTGAGTGTCTCGGGCGCCGGCGGCATCGTGTGTACGGCTCCGTTCAGCTGCGACGGTACGGTTACGGTAGACGGCTTCAATATGAGCACCGGCGCATCGGACGGGTACATCCTCGTGACCAATGCCATGGGTACGGGAACGTGGCAGCAACCGCAGGCGAGTGGCGACGAAGACTGGGTCATCAATGGTACGGACGTGTGGCACAGTGGGAACGTTGCAGTCGGACCCGGCTCAGCGTATCCGTCAGAGGCGCTCGAGGTCGAAGGCAACATCCTTGTTTATGGAAATGCTGTCGCGACCGGCACAATGACAGTGAATCAGAGCACTCAGCTCGAAAGCGGTCTGGCGGTCTTTGGATCATCTGAGTTCGTGGGCGCTTCGTTCTCCGGATCTGTCGGGATCGGAACAGGAATTCCTGCGCACACTCTGGATGTCATCGGTGATGCGGGCGTCTTGGGCGTGATCCATGTAGGCGGACAGGTACTGTCCACTCTGCCTGGTGGGCTCGCGCCGGTAGTCGTTACCTCCACCACCGAATGCACGAACCTCAATGCCGATATGGTCGACGGCTACGGAGCCGGCAACGGGAGCGGCGAGATCGCTGTGAGCAACGGCACCGTCTGTACGAACCTCAACGCGGACATGCTGGACGGGTACAACGCCGGGAACGACAACGATCAAGTCGCCGTGAGCAACGGCGCGATGTGCGACAACCTCAATGCCGACATGCTGCACGGCAGCGCTCCCGGCAACAGCAGCGGTGACGTGGCCGTCAATAACGTCGTGGTGTGCGTGGATCTGAATGCCGATATGGTCGATGGCTACAGCGCCGGCAACGGCAACGGCCAGATCCCGATCAGCAACGGGACCGTATGCGACAACCTGAACGCTGACAAGCTGAATGGCTACAACGCGGGCTCTTTCCGGATGATCAAAGATGAGGGCACCGTGTGGGGAGGCAACACCTACACGATGGTGATTCCCCACTACGTGTCGTGGACGTTGGAGCTGGCGTCCGGGCACCCTATGTCAGGCGGCGTCTGTACGGTTACGGGCTTCGAGAACGACTACAACATCGGCGTGGTCTACTCGGCGTACAACGGCGATGGAACGACGACGTTCAGTGGCGGCGAAGGGACGGAGCCGAGCACGGCGACGCTTGTGACCTTCGGCAGCGGCTCAAGTATCTACACCGTCGAGTGCCCGGGTGAGATGCTGGGGGATCACAACCTCATCCTGCGCGCGCCGGCCGGCTCCTGCGAGCTGACGTATCGTCTCATCTACTAGTCCGGCATCTACACGGGAAGCATGTCCTCACGCAGACCGCGTGGACGCAAGGGGGCGCTTTCCCGTTGACACCCGTCGAGGGAGCGGGTTAGCCTCATCCCGCCGGCAGCTACTCACACCGCGGCGAGGAACTGGCTACTGATGACGCGATTCAGACGAGCAGAGCGACTTGAAGCCCTCCCTCCGTACCTCTTTTGCGAGATGGACAGGGCGAAGAGCGAGCTCACATCGCGGGGCGTTGACGTGGTGAACCTGGGCATCGGGGATCCGGATCTCCCGACGTTTCCTGAGATCGTTGAGGCCCTTCAGACGGCCTGTTCGGACAGCACCACGCACTGCTACCCGTCGCAGCGAGGTGAGCTGTCGCTGCGTACGGCTTTTGCAGAGTGGTACGGGCAACGCTACGGCGTGAGCCTCGATCCTGAGCATGAGGTACTCACACTCATAGGGACGAAGGAGGGACTCGCGCACCTGCCGGTCGCCGCCCTCGACCCCGGACGCATGGCGATCGTGCCTGATCCGGGCTATCCGGTCTATCAGGCTGCGTCCTGGCTGGCGGGAGGAGAGATCAAGCACATGCCTCTCGAAGCCGAGCTGGGGTTCAAACCGGACTTCGATGGACTGTCGCGGGAGTCGATGGAAGCCGCACAGCTCATGTTCCTCAACTACCCGAACAACCCGACCGGCGCTCCGGCAGATCCGGAGCTGTTCCAGCTTGCGGTCAACCTTGCTCACGAGCACGATTTTCTGTGCGTCAACGATGCAGCTTATTCAGAGATACTCTTTGAGGGAGAGCGCCATTCCATTCTCCAGGCCGGAGGTTCGAGAGACGTCGCGATCGAGTTCCATTCTCTCTCGAAGACGTTCAACATGACGGGATGGCGCGTCGGATTCGCCATCGGCAACGAGTACGTGCTCGATGCCCTCGCGGCAGTGAAGTCCAACATGGATTCGGGTGTCTTCACGGCGATCCAGATAGCGGCTGAGGTTGCCCTTTCGCTTCCCCAGGAGCGGGTTGATGAGCAGGTTGAGACGTACAGAAAGCGCAGAGATGTACTGATCGAGGGACTGAGAAGAGTCGGGTGGAACGTGTCACCGACGCACGCGACGTTCTATGTATGGGCGCACATCCCGACGGGCGAGGGTTCTCAGTCGTTTTCCTCGAGACTGCTTCAGAAAGCTCACGTTGTGACGACGCCCGGCATCGGCTTCGGCCCGAGCGGTGAGGGCTACATCCGTATGGCTCTCACCACTCCGGAAGAGCGGATAGCCGAGGCCGTTGATAGAATCGGACGGATACTGTAGTGTGTCTGCAGAAGGTTCTGCTGTCTGGCGGCGCGTGGCACCGAGGGAAACCGGCGCATTGGAGGTGATCGGACATGGCTGAATACACGGTATCGCTTGCGAATATCCGGTTGTACGGCTACCACGGGGCATCTGAGAACGAGCGCGAGCTTGGACAGCGATTCGAAATCGACGTCGAGATTCGTGCCGATCTCGCAGAAGCTGTGGCCACTGATGATATGAAGAAGACGGTCAACTACGAAGCCGTCTACAGGCTCGTGGAGGCCGAGGTAGTGAACGAGAGGTATCATCTTCTTGAGGCGATGGCCGACAAGATCGCAAGGGACATACTCGAAAAGTTCGATGTGATCGAGGTTCTTGTCCGCATCCGGAAGCCGAGCGTTCCTATCGCGGGGTCGATCGATCACGTAGAGGTAGAGGTAATCCACAGCAGGTAACAGGGATCATGACAAGAACCTGGATCGGTGTCGGTTCCAACCAGGGCGACCGCGTAGGCTACATCGCGGCGGCGCTCGCAGAGATGGACGCGCTTGAACGAAACCGTGTGGTGCGGGTCTCGTCCCTGTACGAGACGGTTCCGGTGGGCATAACTGACCAGCCGTCCTTCCTGAACGCGGTCGCCGAGATCGAAACACAGGACAAGCCCCGTGGCCTTCTCCGGAAGCTCCTGGCGATAGAACAGCGTCTTGGTCGGTTCCGGGGTGTCCGCTGGGGGCCGAGGACGATCGATCTGGACCTTCTGCTCTTCGGGGATGTCTCCGAGGCGTCGGACGATCTGACGATTCCGCATCCAGGACTGATGGAACGCGCCTTTGTGCTTGTGCCGCTGGCGGAGATCGCTCCCAACGCCACGATCCCGGGTGAAGAGAACACTCCGGCTGAATTGCTTCAGGATCTCGTGAGGGCGGCCGGCGATGTGGTGTGGGCCGGTGACCCGCCCTGGCCGGATCAACAGGAGGCGATTTGTCGAAGAAGAACTACGTAGCGATCGAGGGTGTGATCGGCGCCGGCAAGACCACCCTTGCGACGCTCCTCTCGAAGACTTGGGGTGCTCACCTCAAGCTGGAGGTCGTGGAGGAGAACCCGTTCATCGCGAAGTTCTATTCCGACATGCGGGGGTATGCGTTCCAGACGCAGCTTTTCTTCCTGCTGTCGCGACACAAGCAGCAGCTCGAGCTCAAGCAATTTGATCTCTTCATGGAACGAGTCGTCTCAGACTATCTCTTCGCCAAGGACCGGATCTTCGCGAACCTCACCCTTGATGACAATGAGCTGGCCCTCTACTCGCGGCTGGCCGACATGGTCGAGCGCGACATCCCGAAACCGGACGTGGTGGTCTATCTTCAGGCGTCCACCGAGGTTCTCATGGAGCGCATCCGCAAGCGCGGACGGGAGTTCGAGCGCGACATGTCGAAGGAGTACATCAGCGCTCTCAATGAGGCGTATAATTACTTCTTTTTCCACTACGACGACACCCCTCTCATCGTCGTCAACACGAACGACATCGACTTCGTCGAGAACTCGTCCGATTTTGAGGAACTCTCGAAGGAGATAGAAGAACACGCTGCGGGGACTGCGTACTACGTTCCCATCGGCACGAGGGGATAGGGGCGTCCGCGCGGGGCTTTCCCTCAAGATGAGTGCGAAGGCTGCCTGGGGGACCACGGATCGGATAGAGGGATGGCACGCAAGAAGCTCACGGCTCCCGCGATAACCGCGATGAAACGAAGCGGCGAGAGAATCGCCGTCCTTACCGCCTACGATTATATGACGGCTAGGATCATCGACGGAGCTGGAGTCGACATCATCCTGGTCGGCGACTCGGCAGCGATGGTCGTACTCGGTCACGAAAGCACGCTTCCCGTGACCGTCGATGAGATGGTGATGCTGACGGCTGCGGTCGTTCGCGCGAAGTCGCGGGCCCTTGTGGTCGGTGATCTGCCTTTCATGTCGTATCAGGCGGACGTTGGGGACGCCGTGAGGGCGGCCGGCCGTTTCGTCAAGGACGGTGGGGCACAGGCCGTGAAGCTTGAGGGCGGAGTGAGGGTTGCCGACAAGCTCCGTGCTGTCGTCGACGCCGGCATCCCGGTGATGGGTCACATAGGATTGACCCCGCAGTCGGTTCACGAGTTCGGAGGCTATCGCGTTCAGGGGAAGGACGAGGAGGCAAGGGACAGCCTGCTCCGCGACGCGCGCGCCGTCGAGGAGGCCGGGTGTTTCTCGGTCGTGTTGGAGGCGATGCCCCGTGAACTGGGCCGCCGGATCACGGAGATGCTTTCTATCCCCACTATCGGTATCGGAGCCGGTCCGGACTGCGACGGGCAGGTGCTGGTCGTGAATGATATCCTGGAGTACACGGAGGGGCGACCGGCCAGGTTCGTGCGGATCTACGCGGATGCGGGATCGGTCGTCGAGGATGCTGTGGGACGCTACGTGGCGGATGTGAAATCGGGAAGCTATCCGAGCGACGAAGAGTGCTACTGAGGAACGTGCCGTGGAGACTGTGACCTCCATCGTCGAGATGAAGCGAGCGGCCGGATCCCTCAGACGAGGGGGCCGCACGGTCGCTCTCGTTCCTACGATGGGGGCTCTGCACGAAGGCCATCTGAGTCTCATACGGCAGGCGGATGCGCGAGCGAACGTCGTCGTCGTGAGCATTTTCGTCAACCCGACGCAGTTTGGGCCATCCGAGGATTTCGACACCTACCCCAGGGATCTCGAACGGGACAGCGAGCTGGCTCAGGCGGCTGGTTGTGACATCATCTTCGCGCCCGAGGTCGATGACATGTATCCCGCGAGCAGCGCGACGCGGGTCTGTGTCTCCGGTCTGACCGAGAGGCTCTGCGGAGCCTTTCGCCCCGGGCATTTCGACGGCGTCTGCACGGTGGTCGCGAAGCTCTTCAGCATAGTGAGACCTCATCTTGCCGTCTTCGGACAGAAGGACGGCCAGCAGGTCGCAGTCATCGAGCGGATGGTTGCCGACCTCGAGATGGGCGTTGAGATCGTCAGGTCGCCGATTGTCAGGGAGCCCGACGGGCTCGCCATGAGTTCCCGGAACGCGTATCTCTCCGGGGGCGAGAGACGCGACGCGGTCGTTCTCTTCGAGTCGCTCAAGCATGCAGTGAGCCGGTACGGCGCGGGGGAGAGGAACGTCGAGCGAATCGTCTCGGAGATGCGAGAGATGATCGAGGCCAAAGAGACCACTGATATACAATACATAGCCGCGGTTGATGCGCGCACGCTCGAGGATGTGGACGATGCCGGGGAAGGCGTCATGCTGGCACTGGCGGTGTTTGTCGGGAAGACACGCCTCATAGACAACGTTATTCTCGGAGCAGAGTAATGGACAGGCTGTGGGCGCCCTGGAGGATGGAGTACCTCATGTCGGACAAGGTTGATGGTTGCATCTTCTGTGACAAGCCGGCGGAGAACGACGACAGGAAGAACTTCATCCTGCTGAGATCGGAGCACTCGTTCATCATGTTGAATGCCTATCCTTACAACAATGGGCATCTCATGATCGCGCCTTTCCGGCACGCCGCGTCTCTGAACGAGCTCAGCCGGTCGGAGCGTGCCGATCTTGTGGAGACGGTTGCCGGGGCCGAGGCCGTTCTCATGCGAGCGTATGATCCTCAGGGCATGAATATCGGGATCAACATGGGTCACTGCGCGGGGGCGGGTGTGCCGGGCCACGCGCACGTCCACATCGTTCCGCGCTGGGAAGGGGACACCAACTTCATGCCCGTCGTCGGCCGGACGAGGGTGCTCCCTGAGCTTCTGGATGAGACATTCGCACGTCTATTGGGCCATCTGGACGGGGAGTAGAGGTTGGCGACCCAGAGAGGCAAACGCGGGCGAAAGAAGAGCCGGGCTTCGGTGCTCTACAGCGCCGTCGTGCTGGTGCTGATGGCAGGCATCATCTACCTGGGGTTCAGTATCTATGGCCTCTTTGCCCCGCGGGCATCACGGGAAAGACCCGTCACCGTGCTGGTTCTGAACGGCTGCGGCGTAAGTGGAGTAGGCCAGAAAGCGGCCAGGCAGCTGAGGGCGCTCGGGTTCGACGTTGTCGACTACCGCAACGCCGACGCCTTCGACTACAGCGAGACGATTGTCGTCGACAGAGCGGGCGACATGGGTAGCGCCCTGAACGTCGCCAGGAATGTGAAGACCGGGAACGTCATCCAACAGATCCAGGAGACGCCCCTGGAAGATGTGGTGGTGATAGTCGGGAAGGACTACGAGCGCTTTCTCGACTAGAGGTACATGTCGCGATAGTCGTCGATCTCGGCGCGACTCCTGAGTCCCTCGAGCCAAGCCGCGAAGAGTTGCATACGCTTGTTCTGCACCAGCTGCATCCTGAGATCATCCCGCTGTTCGGCAAACAGCTGCTGGCTGGCAGCGACTTTCTCCTCGACCCGAATGACATAGTACCTTGTCGGATCGTCGACGGTGACGACGCCGCTCGTCTGTCCCGGAGTAAGGCCGAAGCTCGCACCGATGAATCCATTTACGCGGCCGATGGTCGGGACGTAGTCCGTGCGGCTGAAGATGTTGGTGGATTTCACATCTTGTTCGTACCGAACCGCTGCCTCGTTCAGTGTGGCCCCGGACGCTGCTGCGGCCGCCACGTCGGCGGCCAGGGTGGATGCTCGGTCCTTCTGGCGTTCGTAGATCAGTGCGACCTGCGCCGGATGGTCTCTCCCGGAAGCTTCCGCCTCTTCGGTGAGTTCATCGTAGGTCGGAAGGTTCTGGGGAATCCTCTCGGCGATCTCGAACACGTAGTACGCTTCGGGCGTTGAGTACGGACCGAAGACGGTATCGACCTCGTTGTCAAAGGCAAACACGACTGCCGGGCGGACGTTTCCGATCCTGGGAATGAACCTGTCGTTGGCGAACGGTGGAGTGGCGCTCATCTCAACGCCTGCCGACTCCGCCGCCACCGCGAGGCCATCGGACTTGGCCTGCACCGCGATCGCTGAGCAGCTGTCCTCGAGTTCAACCAGGGTCTCCTCACTGGCCCTCAGCTTCATCAGGATGTGGCGCGCCGATACCTCTGCGTCATCGTCCTTCCCGCGCTTGTCGTCCACCATGACGATGTGGTATCCGAACTGCGTCTTGACGGGATCGCTGATTTCACCGACATCTAGGCTGAACGCCGTCTCTTCGAACTCCGGAACCATGGCCCCGCGTCCGAACCAGCCGAGGTCGCCGCCGTCGGGTCCGCTCGGACCCTCGGAGTAGGTCTTGGCCATCTCGGCGAAGTCCTCGCCGTCACGCACAGCGTTGGCAATGTCCTCGAGGCGCAGCTCTATGTCCTGCTCGTCGAGTGCACTCGGAGTCTTGGGGAAGCTGACGTAGTTGAGGATGACCATCTCCGGCCGCTCGTACTCGGCGCGGTGCTGGTGGAAATAGGCTCTCGCTTCATCGTCGG
Organism: bacterium; assembly: GCA_025782395.1. Lineage (GTDB taxonomy): Bacteria > Joyebacterota > Joyebacteria > Joyebacterales > Joyebacteraceae > Joyebacterum. Next base: position 60,324 of record JALGZD010000102.1, on the reverse strand, counting down.
TCGGGAGGAGGTCGGACGTGTCTACTGCTCTTGGGTTGATCTCAATGTATGAAGCCCGGACCTTCTCATTCTGGGCAACGAATGCCGTCCACAGCTCATTGTCGGTGACAAGAGCGGCCGCCTGGATCTCCTGCTGCAGGAGCTGTCGCTTGAGGGTCTCACGGTACATGGTCGCGACGCCTTCCCAACGTTCGGGATGCATCTGGATCTCTCGGTGGTAGACGCCGAAGTCGAAGTTGCCGTTCTCGTCCTGGAACGAGGCCGAGCGATAGACGGACTCCGGTGGATTGTTCCAAAGCAGTTCGAAGACCTGATCGTTGGGTACGTCGATACCAAGGCGCTCGATCTCGTTCTGGATGAGGATCTCAGCGACGAAGCTGTCCCAGGTCTCCTTGCGTATCGACTCCCTCGTCGACTCGGAGATCTCGGACCCGGATCGCTCTGCGTACGATGTGGCACGCTGTCTGTATGATTCGATGAAATCCTGATAGCTGATGGAGACGCCATCGACCGTGCCTATGACGCCTCTCTCTGTGGGGCTCTGTCCTGACTGCGGACCGCCTTTGCCCCATCCCGCGAAGATAAAGCCGACAAAGCCTACGACGACTATCCACAGAACTATTTTCGTATTTGACCGAAGCGCCCCAAGCATCTGGCAGTGCCCCCCATTGACCGTGTGTTCAACCGACTGTATGAATGTAGAGACAGCTCGTTGAAGCCGAATCTGTTCCGAACACATAAAGCTAGCACGCGAGAGGGACAATGACAAGGGGAATGTCGCAGTTTCAGGTTGACGAAGCGCCTTTGGGCTGGTAGTTTCTTATGTTTGATACGCAGCGGTGATAAGACTACTGACAGCGACGAGGGCTCGGCCCGGAAGGACAAAGATGAAGTCTCCATCTCCCGACAAGATACGGAACATAGCCCTTGTGGCACACGGCGACGCCGGTAAGACCATGCTCGCCGAATCTATGCTGTTTCTGAGCGGAGCCATCTCGAGGATGGGGAACGTAGATGACGGCTCCGCCGCACTGGATTACTCGGAGAACGAGAAGAAACGTGAGATCACCATCAATCTGGGGATCGGCAACTGCACCTGGAACGGTACCAAGATTAATATCCTGGACTGCCCTGGATACGCGGATTTCTACGGTGATGTCAGAAGCGGCATACGTGTGGCGGACTCGGCGGTGGTGCTCGTCGCTGCGCCTGCGGGCGTGGAAGTGGGGACTGAGCTGGTCTGGCAGTTCCTGGACAGGCTGGAGCGGCCGCGCCTGGTCTGCATTAACAAGATGGACAAGGAGCATGCCGACTACGGAAAGTGCATCGATGAGCTTTCGAGCGCGGTGGGAGTGCGCCTGATCCCGGTGACGATTCCGATCGGTGCTGCCGACGGATTCAAGGGAGTCGTCAACCTCATCGAGGAGAAGGCCTACATATACGATGGATCCGGGAAGTACGCCAAGGAAGATGTGCCGGCTGACATGGCCGACGAGGTTGCCGAGCTGAGGAACCAGCTCATCGAGGCCGCGGCGGAGTCGGATGAGGCGTTGATGGAGAAGTTCTTCGGCGACGAAGCGCTGACGAGCGACGAGATCAGAGAGGGGCTCAGGGCGGGAATCGCATCGGTCTCCATAGTCCCGGTTGTGGCAACGGCCGCCACCTCAAACGCGGGTGTCGAGCCGCTCATGAACCTGATCGGGTCTCTCATGCCTTCACCTGCCGACACACCTGAGATTGCCGTAACCAAGCCGGGCAGCGAAGAGGAAGAAACGCGCCCCGCAACGAGCAATGCGCCGTTCACGGCGCTGGTCTTCAAGACCGTTGCCGAGCAGCATGTAGGCGAGCTTTCGTTTTTCCGCGTCTATGCGGGTAGCGTGAGCTCGGGCAACGACGTCTTCAACGCAACGTGCGACGACGGCGAGCGGATGGGCACCATCTACTCGATGGTCGGGCGAGAACGCAAGGATATTGAAGCCTTGTCCGCAGGTGACATCGGCGCCGTGGTGAAGCTTAAGCACACCCACACAAACGACACGCTCTGCACCAAGTCGGATCCCGTTCTCATTCGTCCGATCGAGTTCCCGAATCCTGTGCTCTCGGTTGCGCTCAAGGTGAAAACGAAAGGTGACGAGGAGAAGGCAAACGCGGGGCTCCAGAAGCTCCACGAAGAGGATCCTACCTTCACGATTCGGCACGACGCGGTTCTGAAGCAGACGATCGTCAGCGGACTTGGGGATCTTCACCTTGACGTGATGGTGGAGAAGCTCAAGGACAAGTTCGGGGTCGAGGTCGAGATGGAGAAGCCCAGGATCGCGTATCGCGAGACGATCCGCAAGACGTCGAAGGCCGAAGGGAAACACAAGAAGCAGAGTGGTGGACGCGGCCAATTCGGGGTGTGCTGGTTGCGCCTCGAGCCGAACGAACGTGGCGCCGGATTCGAGTTCCTCAACGAGATCGTCGGAGGCTCGATTCCTTCGAAGTTTATCCCGGCGGTCGAGAAGGGCGTCATCGAGCGGATGCGAAAGGGTGTTGTAGCGGGCTACCCCATGGTTGATGTCAAGGTTGCTGTCTATGACGGGAAGTACCACTCGGTCGACTCCTCAGAGATGGCGTTCAAAATGGCCGGTTCCATCGGATTCAGGACGGCAGTGGCCGATGCGCATGGAGTGCTGCTCGAACCCGTCTACCTTATCAAGGTCGGCGTTCCGGAGGAGTACCTCGGTGACGTCATGAGCGACGTCTCATCGCGCCGCGGGAGAATCCGCGAGACCGGCCAGCAGGGGCGTTACCAGGTCGTTCAGGCCCTGGTTCCGCTGGCAGAGCTATACAAGTACTCGACGCACCTCAGATCGATCACTCAGGGTCGCGGTTTCTTCGAGATGGAGTTCTCCCACTACGCGGAAACGCCGGCCGATGTACAGGCGAAGGTCGTTGCTGCGTCCGAGGTGCAGGACGACGATGAGTAGCTGGGTGCTGGGAGACGCGCGCAGTGCCAGGGCTTCTCTGGGGGGAGGAACATATGTCAGGACATTCCAAGTGGGCGAGCATCAAGCACAAGAAGGCGGCCACGGATGCGAAGCGTGGCAGGATCTTCAACAAGCACGCCCGTCTGATCGAGGTAGCGGCACGTCAGGGCGGCGCGGACATGAACATCAACATCCGACTCCGGGCAGCCATTCAGGCCGCCCGCGACGCCAACATGCCCAACGACAAGATCGACAAGGCGGTCAAGAAAGGCTCGGGGCAGATAGAGGGCGTGACGTACGAGGATGTCATCTACGAGGCATACGGCCCGGCGGGTGTGGCCCTGATCATAGACTGTCTCACGGACAACAGGAACCGTACGGTCGGAGAGATTCGCCACACGCTCGTCAAGAGAGACGGTCATCTCGGTGACACAGGGAGTGTGGCCTGGAATTTCTCACAGAAGGGCATAATCGCGGTCCCGGTTGAGGGAAACGACGAGGACCGGATCATGGAGATCGCGCTCGAGGCTGGTGCGGAGGACATCTCTATGGAAGGAGACGTCTTTGAGATCACGGCCGACCCGAAGGACTTCATCGCCGTGCGGGACGCGCTCAGCACAGCCGAAGTAGCGGTTGCCCACGCAGAGATAACGCGCATTCCCGGCACGACGGTCAAACTCGACAAGAATGATGCGAGCAAGGTCCTCAGGCTGATCGAGGCGCTGGAAGAGAACGACGATGTTCAGCACGTCTCGGCGAATTTTGACATTCCGGATAACGTGCTCGAGGCCCTCAAGAACGAGGAGTAGTCACGCGTGGGGCGATCCTCGGGCGGAGGTTGCTCGAGACAGGATAAACGTCCCTGAGACGAGAGGTGGCGACGTGGCCGAGAACGTCATTGTTCTGGGTATCGACCCGGGGAGCGTCGTGACCGGGTTCGGCGTGGTCGCTCTTGAAAACGGGCGAATGAGGGCGGTCTCGTCAGGGATCACCCGAGTCTCTTCGGAGAGACCACTCTCAGAACGTCTACAGCACATCCACTCTGAAGTCATCCGGCAGATAGAGGCGCACCACCCCGACATGGTGGCTGTCGAAGATCTTTTCTACGCGAAGAACGTGAAATCGGTGCTCAAGCTTGGACACGCGAGGGGCGTGATTCTCCTCGCGGCTGCTCAATCCGGACTGCCCGTCCACGAGTACGCTCCTCGAGCTGTGAAGCAGTCCGTCGTCGGGAGCGGAGCGGCGTCCAAAGATCAGGTGGCCTCGATGGTGAGTCGCCTTCTTGGGCTCGAACAGGGAACGTTAGAGGCCGATGAGGCGGACGCGCTCGCCGTGGCCGTCTGTCACATACACAGGATGAGCGGTGCACCCGTGCGATGATCGGCCGCGCTGGAGATTGAGACGGCCGTCTGCGAAGATCGCCGGCTCACGGAACGGACGGAGCCTCCGGACATGATCGCTGAACTCGACGGAACGCTTCTTAGAAAGAGCCCGGCGGACATCGTCGTCGACGTCGGTGGAGTCGGTTATCACGCCTTCATCCCGCTCTCGACTTTCCGTCTGATCGGACAAATCGGGGAGAAGGTCCATGTCTTCACGCACACGCACGTTCGTGAAGACGCGCTTGATCTGTTCGGTTTTTCGAGTGAAGGTGAGCGGGCCATCTTCCTCGAACTTATCAGCGTAAGTGGCATCGGTCCCAAGCTGGGTCTGGCCGTTCTCTCCGGGCTTTCTCCGGAGATGTTTCACCGCGCGGTCGTGGACGAAGACCTGGGACTTCTCACGAGCGTCAAGGGCATAGGAAGGAAAACGGCACAGCGACTGGTGGTCGAGCTCAAGGAGAAGTTCTCCGGCATGGATGTCTTCCTCATCGGAGGAGGGGGCCCGGAGGTGCGTGAAGAGGTCGGTGATGCAGTGATGGCGCTCGTTTCGCTCGGGATTCCGAGGGCGAAGGCGCGCGAGTCGGTGCTCGCGGCGCGACGCAATGGTGGCGACGGGCTGTCGGTAGAGGAGCTAGTCAAACGGGCGCTCAGGAAGTAGGGGGTGATCAGCATGTCCGGCGAAAGGGTGACCGCTCCTGCGCTTTCCACCGATGATGTGCGTTTCGAGACGCAGCTCAGGCCGCCCGGGTTTGCTGAGTTCGTCGGGCAGGATTCGCTCAAGAGCAATCTAGGGGTCTTCATCGAGGCCGCGCGCAAGCGAGGGGAACCGCTCGACCACTGCCTTTTCTCCGGTCCTCCCGGGCTGGGGAAGACGACGCTCGCGCACATCATCGCGCACGAGATGGGTTGCGATCTGGTTGTCACATCTGGTCCGGTCATCGAGCGTGCGTACGATCTCACCGGCATCCTCACAAATCTGAAGCGAGGTGACGTGCTCTTCATCGACGAAATCCACCGTTTATCTAATGTCGTGGAGGAGTACCTGTACCCCGCGATGGAGGGTTTCTCAGTTGATATCCTTCTCGACAAGGGACCGTCGGCCAGGAGCGTCAAGCTCAACCTTGAGCATTTCACCCTCGTAGGCGCCACGACGCGCGCCGGGCTACTGACGTCTCCCCTAAGATCGCGCTTCGGCATGTCGCTGAGACTGAACTACTACGATCCTGCTGAGCTTGCCCGGATCGTGAAGCGGTCCGCGCGGATTCTCGGCGTTTCCATAGACGACGATGGAGCGATGGAACTGGCAAAGCGGTCCCGGGGAACACCGCGGATCGCGAACCGTCTTCTGAGGCGCGTGCGGGATTTCGCTGATGTGATGGGCGATGGCCGCGTGACGGCAAAGGTCGCGCACGAATCGCTCCTGAGACTCGAGGTGGACGCGCGCGGTCTGGATGAAATGGATCGGCGGATCATGGAGGCGGTGATTCATCGCTTCGACGGTGGTCCTGTGGGGGTCAAGAGCCTGGCGGTGGCGGTCGGCGAGGAAGCAGACACAATCGAGGAGATCTACGAGCCGTTTCTGATCCAGGAAGGTTTCCTCAAGCGAACGTCGCGCGGCCGCGAGGCGACGCGGGCGGCCTACCAGTACTTCGGGCTCGCCGGTAGCGACGACGAACAAGGCAGACTGCTCTAGAAGCTCCGCCTTCTGCTTTTCGCTCTGCTCAGACACCGCGCCCTCGGTGGAGAACTTGCGACGGCGAAAGGAGAAAGGCGGCGCCTCTAAACCTGTATGCGCATACTCCTTCACATCTGTTGTGGCCCATGTGCAATCGTGCCGATCCGCGAGCTTCTGATCGCGGGGCATCACGTAGACGGGGCCTTCACGAATCCCAACATTCATCCGTTCCGGGAGTTTGAAAAGCGACGCGAGGCAGCGCGCTCGGTTGCCGCTGAACTCGGTATCGAGATCGTTCGGGAAGACCCGTACGGGCTTGTGGAGTTCCTGAGGGCCGTGGTGGGTCACGAAGAGACGCGCTGCCCCATCTGCTACCGGATGCGTCTTGACAGGATCGCGAAGCTGGCCGCGGAGCTGGACTACGACGCCTTCACCTCGTCGATGCTTGTGAGCACGCACCAGGACCACGATGCCGTTCGCGCCGCTGGGGAGGAAGCGGCGCGAAGACACGGCGTGCGTTTTCTCTACGCGGACTACAGACCGCTTGTGATGGATGGGGTCCGGGCCTCCAGGGAGATGGGTCACTACCGTCAGCAGTATTGCGGGTGTGTCTACAGCGAGTGGGAGCGATACAGAGATTGACGATGAAGACGAGCGATTTCGACTACGAGCTGCCGCGTGAGTTCATCGCGCAGTACCCGAGCGCGCGACGGGACGAATCCCGCCTGCTGGTGCTCAGGCGCGACACCGGTGAGATGGAACATCGCCTCTTCAGGGACATCCTGGAGTACCTCACACCCGGTGACATCCTGGTGGTGAACGAGAGTGAGGTCATCCCGGCCCGATTCATCGGGGAGAAGAAGGCCACGGGCGGCAAGGCCGAGATGTTCCTCCTGAAGGAGACCGGGCTATGCCGCTGGGAAGTGCTCGTTCGTCCTGGAGCCGGTATCAGGGAGGGAGCCGTTCTCATCTTTGGTGGCGGTCTCTTGGAGGCACGTGTGCTGGAGGTCCTGCCGGCCGGGAAGCGCATCGTCGAGCTTGTGGCCGACGGGGATCTGGATCTCGTGACCGCGGCCTTGGGGCAGATTCCGCTCCCACCCTACATCGAACGCACGCCCGCGCCGCTAGATCGGGAACGCTATCAGACCGTCTACGCGCGGGTGAGAGGAGCAGTGGCGGCTCCGACCGCAGGTCTTCACTTCACTGATGAGATCCTCGACGAGCTCGCGAACCGAGGGATCGGGATCGCTCCGGTGATTCTGCACGTCGGGCTGGGAACGTTCCGGCCTGTCTCGAGCGACGATCCCGAGGACCACGAGATGGACCAGGAACGCTTCGAGATCTCCGATGAGACGGCCGCGCTCATCAATACGGCGCGTGAGGACGGAGGGAAAGTCGTGGCTGTCGGGACCACGAGCGTTCGCGTGCTCGAATCGGTTGCGGACGACGCCGGCAAGATAGTGACTGCCGCCGGGAGCACCAGCTTATTCATCCGCACGGGCTACCGGTTCCGCTGCGTCGACGCGCTCATCACGAATTTCCATCTTCCCAAATCGACACTGCTGATGCTTGTGACGGCGTTTGGAGGGTACGAAGGCGTCATGGCGGCGTACAGGACGGCCGTCGAGCGGAAGTACCGCTTCTATAGCTACGGTGACGCGATGCTGGTGCTCTGATGCTGCTGTCATGTGATGCTGCTGCTCTGAATCTACGGTGACGCGATACCGGTGCTCTGATGCTGCTGTCATGTGATGCTGCTGCTCTTGTGGAGGGGCGATGTTCGAGTTCAGGGTGGTAGCTGAGGATGCGGAGACGGGGGCCAGAGCCGGCGAGATCGTGACGCCGCACGCCGTCGTTGAGACCCCGGTCTTCATGCCCGTAGGGACGCAAGCCACCGTGAAGACGCTGTCACCTCTGGATGTCAAGGCGACAGGAGCGCGCATCATCCTGGCGAACGCCTACCACCTCTATTTCCGCCCCGGACCGGAGACCATTGAGCAGGCCGGGGGACTCCACAAGTTCATGGGGTGGAACCGAGCCATTCTCACGGACAGCGGCGGATTCCAGGTCTTCAGCTTGGGGCACCTGAACCGCGTTCGCGAGGAGGGCCTTGAATTCCAGTCCCACCTGGACGGCTCCAGGCACTTCATGTCGCCTGAGGACAACGTGCATCTTCAGCGTTCGATCGGGGCGGACATCATCATGGTCCTGGACGAATGTGTGGCCTACCCCGCGAGCTTCGAGGATGCGAAGACCTCGCACGAGTTGACTCTTCGTTGGGCGGAAAGAGCGCTCAAGGAGTGGCGTGCCGACCCGCGGGAGCAGACGCTTTTCGGCATTGTCCAGGGTGCCACCTACGCCGAGCTCAGAAAGGTATCGGCGTCGGCGCTCAGGGAGATGGACTTCCCGGGGTATGCCATCGGGGGGCTGGCAGTCGGCGAGCCGACGTCCGCGATGCGGGAGATGATAGACGTGGTCGTGAAGGAGCTCCCGGCCGACCGGCCCCGCTACTTCATGGGTCAGGGCTTTCCGGAGGATATCATTGGTTCCGTTGCCCAGGGCATCGACATGTTCGACTGCGTGATGCCGACGAGAAACGCACGCAAGGGAAACGTGTTCACATCGCGTGGGAGGCTCGTGGTAAAGAACGCCGCCTACGCGCGTGACGAGCGACCACTTGATCCGGACTGCGACTGCTATGCGTGCAGGAACTTCTCGAGGAGCTACATCCGTCATCTTTTCAACGCTGGGGAGGGTCTGGCCGGGCGGCTGGCAAGCCTTCATAGTCTCACGTTCTATGTGAAGATGATGGCTGAGATGCGGCGGGCCATAATCGCCGGGAACTTCGGCGAGTGGAGGCGCGCGTTTCAGGAGAAGTACGAGTCCGAAGCATTTCTTTCATAGGTGAAGCGAACTCGAAGGAGGAACGGATGCACGAGAGAACCCCTGGGTTGCCCGACGCGATCGCAACCGCTTCCGGCGGGAAGATCGTGCTGCTGGTGGCCGACGGACTGGGCGGGCTGCCGCACCCTGAGACGGGATTGACCGAACTCGAGTCTGCGAAAACCCCGAATCTGGATGCCCTCGCGAAGGAGGGTGTCACGGGACTCCATGTGCCGATCGCGCCCGGAATCACACCGGGAAGCGGGCCTGCTCACATGGCACTCTTCGGCTACGACCCGGTTGAGTATCTCATCGGCCGGGGTGTGCTGGAGGCCATGGGGATTGATTTCGATCTGAGACAAGGCGACGTTGCTGCCAGAATCAACTTCGCGACCGTGGACGGGGCCGGGATGATAGCCGACAGACGGGCCGGGCGTATTCCGACGGACAAGTGCGCCGAGCTCTCCGCGAGATTGAATGCGATTGAGTTGCCGGGAGTCGAGTTGTTCTTTCGTCCGGTCAAGGAGCATCGTGCCGTTCTTGTGCTGAGAGCCGAGGGGCTCGCAGGAGGGCTGAACGACACAGACCCGCAGGCCACAGGTGTTCCTCCACTCGATGTGCGCGGTGAGACAAAGGAAGAGGAGCGGACGGCGGAGCTTCTCAACACATTCGTAGGTCGTGCGCGTGAACTCCTGAGAGACGAGCCGAGGGCGAACGCGATCACACTGAGGGGAATCGCAACGCGCGAGGCGATCCCGACGTTCGAAGAGCGATACAAGCTGCGGGCAGCCGCCATAGCCCAATACCCGATGTACCGAGGCGTCGCCGGTCTGGTCGGAATGAACGTCCTCCCGGTGCCGGACACGCTTGAGGAGATGACGAAGCTCTTGAGGGAACACTACGAAGAGTACGATTTCTTCTTCATGCATTTCAAGTACACGGACTCGACGGGAGAGAACGGCGATTTCCCAGGCAAGGTGGCAGCGACCGAGCAGTTCGACACGATTATCCCGGGCGTCGTCGATGTCGCCACGGATGTACTCCTGGTGACCGGGGACCACTCGACGCCGTCCTTGCTCGCATCCCACAGCTGGCACCCGGTGCCTGTGCTGCTCAAGTCCCGGAACTGCCGGCGCGATCCAAGTGAGAGCTTCGGTGAAACGAGCTGTCTTGGGGGAGCCCTCGGCGTCATCCGCGGCGTCGATCTGATGCCTCTCATGCTCGCGCATGCGGGACGTCTCGCGAAGTTCGGGGCCTAGTGATGAGCGCTGCGAAGGGGAGAAATCCGGTTCTTCTCATTCTCGGGGGGGTGGCGCTTGCGCTCGCATTCCCCCCGGTGGATCTCTTTCCGCTCGCATTCGTCGGGCTTGTTCCACTGTTTCTCGTGATGAGGAGCGAGAAGCCGGGCGGGTTCTGGCGTGCTTTCCGTCCGGGTTTCATCTCCGGCCTGGCGTTCTTTTCTGCTCTTCTCTATTGGCTTGTCTTTCTCTCGTCGAATGAGGTGGACAACCCCGTTCTCATGGCGGGGCCGCTGCTCCTTCTGGTATGCCTTCAGGCCTTCTACTGGGGTCTCTTCTCAGCTGGAGCGCGGTTGATCACGCAGCGGACCTCGTGGTCGCGCATTGTGGTCTACCCGCTCGTGTGGACCGCCTGCGAATACGTGCGCTCGCTCTTCGTGCTCGGATTCACCTGGGGGAACCTGGGTTACTCGGTCGTTGGTATTCCGGGGAGCATTCAGTTCGCATCGGTGACCGGGCTTTTTGGAGTGACTGTCTGGATCGCGCTTGCGAACGTGCTTGTTTCTGAGGGACTGGCGACGGTTCTGAGGCTGGGCGGCAGCGACCTGAAGCGCAGGCAGTTACTGAAGCGTATCTGGGTGCTGGCGGCGGCGTTAGCGTTGGTCATTCTGATTCCGATCGCGCACGGCACACTTGTCCTGCGCTTGGCCGGGCCGGCAGGATCAATCGAGCACGAGGCGGGTTCCGTCGGACCGATGGGGAAGACAATGCGTGTCGCGGTCATCCAGCCGAACATTGCCGGCAAGCGCAAGTGGGATCCGGCCTATCGTGAGGTCAGTTTCGAGGTCCTGTACGCTCTGACGCGGGAGGCCGCTGAGGAGAAGCCGGATCTTGTTGTCTGGCCGGAGACCGCTGCTCCAAGCTATCTTCTCAAGGATCCCGCTCATCTCGTGGCCATCATGGCTCTTGCAGACGAGACGGGGGCAGCCATACTCACGGGTTTCCCCGATCGCGTCGGTGACTCCCCGGAGGAGTACTGCTACTTCAACTCAGTGCTTCTTGTCCGGCCGATGCATGAACTCAGTGTGAACGCGGGCAATGGACTCGCGAAGTACGACAAGATCCACCTCGTGCCGTTCGGCGAGGTGCTTCCGTTCAAGAGCGCTTTCCCGTTTCTCAAGCGTATCGATCTGGGACAGGCCGGCTTCAAGCCGGGGGGGGAGCGCACTGTCTTTGCCACCGAGCGAGCTCGGTTCTCCACGCTGATCTGCTACGAATCGATCTTCCCGGGACTCGTGCGGGATTTCGTCGGCGACGGGGCCCAGCTTCTTGTCAACGTCACCAACGACGTCTGGTACGGTCGATCATCGATGCCGTTCCAGCACGCCTCGATGGCGGTGATGCGGTGTGTCGAGAACCGGAGGAGTCTGGCAAGGAGCGCGAACAGCGGGGTGTCGCTCTTCGCGGACCCGTACGGGCGGGTCACTGCCAGAAGCGAGATCTTCGCACGGGGCTTCCTGGTGGCTGATCTACCAATAGTGACTGAGACCACCTTCTACACGCGCCACGGCGATCTCATCGCATGGCTGGCGCTTGCGGCGAGTGCTGTGGGCCTCACGCTTGCCTTCGTACAGCGACTGCGGGCACGCGCGTAGGTTCTCCGTCCCAGTGCTGAACCATCCCTCCTGCACATTCCCGAACCGCATTCACTCCAAACCTCCCTTGCACAACGCAATCGATGCGATGTCGCCTTGTTCTGCGCTTCCGGGAATAGTCCGGCGGGTCAGTCGAACGGTCAAACGCTCCGTAATTAGCCGGATTCAGCGAATAGCCCACCTGATCCGCTGTGGCATGAGACTTGCTCGGTATCGCAGCGGGGAGAGCCGTGCGTGGGGGCACGGTGGCCCCGGGTTGGTGCATGGAGGGTGAACTGATGAAGGATCTTCTTATCGCGGCGTTCCTGGGTTTCAGGCAGGACGGACCCGGGCGGCTTCGCAGGATCGGCAGAGGAGAGCGAGGAGCATCGCTCATCGCCGTGATGGCTTTCATGACGGCAGTGTTGCTGATTGGATGCGCGCTGTTCATCCTCGGTACTGCCGAACACGATCTCGTGACGTACCAGGCTGAGGAAGCCAAGGCTTTCTATTTGGCGGAAGCCGGGCTGCAGCGGACCAAGGCATACCTTACCGCGAAGATGAATCGAACTCCACCGCAGTACCCGGTGAGCGGGAGCTTCACAGCGGAGGCGCTCGGTGACGGGGAGTACACGAGCACATTCACAAGCGTCGGTGGTGTGGGTCCGTCGTTCGCGAAGTACGCCGTCGTGTCGATAGGTGAAGTCAACGGCGTCAAGAGCGAGATACACGCGACGATCAGCAAGGAGACATTCGCGAAGTACCTGTGGTTTGCCGACCACTCGAGGTTCTTAAGCTGGTTCACGACGAACGACAATCTTGACGGGCTGGTGCACTGCAACCGCTGGATATACATCAACGGAGATCCGTGGTTCGGAGACAAGGTCACGACATGCGCACCCAGGATCCTGATGTTCCCCTGGAGTCGACCGACCTTCGAGAAGGGCTACGAAGTCAGTGTCGACAGGATCCCTGTCCCGAACCGTAACAAGCTTCGCGCGGCTCTCCGCAGTGCGGCGCAATCGGGTGGACTTCTGCTCGGGAACCTGAACGGCTCGAAAGCTCGATATGAGATCATCTTGGCGCGAAACGGAGCGAACGGCTTCTTGAGCTATCGCTCGTACGGGAGGCAGGGGCATCACTACGTCTACAGCGGTTGGAGCGACGTGAACCTGGCAACCCTGAACGGTCTTGTCTGGGCCGAGGAAATGATCTGGCTGGAAGGCACGCTGGACGGTCGGCTGACGATCGGGAGCGCGGGGAACATCTTCATTCGGGACGATGTGCTCTACCTGGACTCGACCCCGGGAAGCGGTCCGGACCCGGGCTGTGACGACATGCTGGGACTCATCGCGAGAGAGAACATCGTCGTCGCAAAGACGACGGCAAATAACAACGACTGCGAGATTCACGCGGCAATGATGGCGTTGCGGAACTCGTTTGGGGCTGAGGCCCCCTTCAGCGGCGGCCCGAGGGGCGATCTCATCGTCTACGGGTCGATTACTCAGAGTCACTCCGGGCTGGTCAGCATATCCTGGTTTGGCGGACATTTCATGCACGGGTACAGCAGACAGTACCACCACGACACGCGCATGGGGAATGAGGCGCCACCCTTTTACCCTGAGACGGGCTGCTATCTCATCAGCCGTTGGAATGAGGTTCTGCCCTCCGCCTAGGAGCGGGAAGACCGTGATGGAAGAAGAAGACATGAAGAGCGAAGCGATGCAGACGGGTAGGGCAAAAGACCTCTTGTTCAGCAAGAAGCGTCTTGGTGATGTGCTTGTGTCGGCCGGGGTGATAGACGAGAAGAGTCTCATCGAAGCGCTGGATCGCCAGAAGGCGACGGGAGAGCGACTCGGCGAGACACTCATCAACCTGGGGCGCGTGTCAGAAGTAGACATAGTCAGCGCCCTTGCCTCACAGCTCAATCTCAGTGTGTTCTATGCGCCTGATGCGATATCCGCAGAGCCGGAAACGACGCTGCTGATTCCCGAACACATGGCCAGAAGATACCACGCCCTCGCCGTGAGCCGTGACGGGATGACTCTCACGGTCGCGATAGCGGATCCTCTCGACATGGTGGCCATCGACGATATCCGGGTTGCCACGGGTCTGGATGTCGTTGTCCAGGTGGGCCGGGCCGCCGACATAGATGCGGCTCTTGCCACGGCCTACAGGTTTGCTACGGCGGGCCGGGACATAGCGAATGCGGTCGACGGAGCCAGAATCGAGCTTGGCATCGACGAGACCTCGGGCAGAGATTTCAGTGAACAGGAGCTGATAAACAAGGCCGAAGACGCGCCCATCATCCGTTTGGTCGATCTGATCCTCGGGCAGGCGATCACCGAACGCGCCACGGACATACATATCGAACCGACTGAGGACAGAGTGGTCGTTCGCTATCGAGTGGACGGAACCCTCTACGACGCTCTGACTCCCCCGAAGCAGTTCAGTGAGGCCATCGTCGTTCGGATCAAGATCCTCTCGGACATGAACGTGGCGGAGCGGCGGATTCCGTTGGACGGTCGTTTCACTATTCGCATCGAGAAACGGAGCGTCGATGTCAGGGTTTCATCTCTTCCAACAGTGCACGGCGAAAAGGTGGCGATGAGGCTTCTGGACCGGTCGACGTTCTCAGCCGATCTCGGTCAGCTGGGTTTTGAGGATGACACTCTGGCGCGCTTCCGGAAGGGACTCTCGCGGCCCTTCGGGATGGTGCTGATAAGTGGTCCCACAGGTTCCGGCAAGACGACCACACTATACGGTGGTCTGAGCGAGCTCGACCGCAAGGGAAAGAACATCACGACTCTCGAAGATCCGGTCGAATACTACCTGAACCGCATCAATCAAGTCTCCATCAACAACAAGGCTGGAATGACCTTTGCGCGTGGACTCAGGGCACTACTCCGGCAGGATCCGGACATCGTCATGATCGGTGAGATCAGGGATCTGGAAACTGCAGAACTTGCCGTGAGGGCGGCGCTGACCGGACATCTTGTCCTGAGCACGGTGCACGCGAACGATGCGCCTTGTACGCTGACTCGGCTGGTCGACATGGGGATAGAGCCGTATCTCGTGACAAGTTCAGTCCACATGGTGATGGCGCAGAGGCTGATCCGTAGGGTGTGCGAGAAGTGCAAGGAGCCGTACGAACCGGATGCGGCCGTCAGGGCATCGCTGAAGAACGGCGAGCTCGAAGGCGCGACGTTCTACCGGGGCACGGGCTGCAAGCACTGCAGCGGGCGTGGCTACAGAGGGCGAATCGGAGTCTATGAGTTTATGCCAAGCACACCGGAGACCACACGGTTGGTGCTCAATCACGCATCAGCGGATGAGGTCAGAGCCCTGGCCATCAAACAGGGAATGAGATCGCTGAGGGAGAGCGCGTTCGCGAAGGTGAGAGATGGTATGACGACGCTCGAGGAAGCATTGAGCGCCGTGATCGAGTAGAGGAGAAGAACTGTGGCTGATTTCGAGTATGTCGCCAGAAGTGCTGGAGGCGCAAGAATGTCAAGCGTTCTGAGTGCCGAATCCGCTCAGGCGGCCGCCGACATTCTCCATGCTCGGGGTCTCGTCGTCCTTTCCATCAGGCGCGGCGGCGAAAGAATAGGAAGCAAACTGCTCGATGGCGGCTCGTTCTTCACGAAGAAGGCGAAAGCGGCCAACGTGTCGCTTGTGACTCGTCAGCTTGCTACGATGCTCCGAGCCGGGCTTCCGCTGGTTCGCGCTCTCCACGCGCTTTCCAAGGACGGCACGGACGCGGCTCTCTCCTCTTCGCTGAAGCTCGTGGCGGATGAGGTGTCGGCCGGCGAAACGTTCTCCGGCGCCCTGGCACGACACCGGGAGACATTCTCGGAGCTCTACATCAACCTGGTCCGGGCCGGAGAAGAGAGCGGCAACCTCGATACCATCATGCGACAGCTCGCCGAGTATCTCGATCGTGTGGAGGATATCAAGCGCAGGGTGAAATCGGCGACGGCCTATCCGATCTTTATGATCGCCTTCGTGATAGTGAGTTCTGCCGTCATTTTTCTCAAGATCATCCCGATGATGTCCTCTGTCTATTCGAAGCTTGGGATGGATCTGCCGGTGCTGACCCAGACGGTGATCAACATCAGCAATCTGGCCGTGTCGAAGCTCTGGCTTGTGGCGTTGGTGGCAACGAGCCTGGTTGTGGCGTGGAAGGCAGTCGGACGCAGTAAGTCCGGGCGATTGCTCCTGGACACCATGCTGATGCGCCTGCCAGCGGTCGGCGGAGTCATCAGGAAGATCGTGCTGGCGAAGTTCCTGCGGACTCTCGGCGTTCTTGTGGAAAGTGGTCTTCCCATCATGGAAGCTCTCAGGCTTGCCGGGGGAACAGCGGGAAGCAGCGTGATTACGGATGCAGCAGATCGCATGAGCGAGATGATATCGCGGGGCTCGAACCTGTCCGCCGCATTCAAGGAAGCCAGTGTCTTTCCTGAAATAGTCATCCAGATGGTGGCGACGGGTGAGGAGACAGGATCATTGAGTGAAATGCTGACAGAGATCGCAGATTACTACGACGACCAGAGCGCGGCAGCGATCCATACGATCGCGTCAATGATCGAGCCGGCCATGATCGTGATAGTGGGGGGAATGGTCGCGCTTGTCGTGGTCGCGACGTTCTTGCCGATCTTCACCATGGGCCAGGCGCTGAGGCGAGGCAGTCACTAGTGGTCTTTCCAGACAAGAGGACAACTAGCTAAGGCAATCCAACGAAGGAGGAAGGTATAGAGAGAATCAGGAGACCTGCCGCGAGCATAGGCACGGTGGGGCAGATGGGAGAGGCAGAATAGGCATGGGAGAGGCAGAACAGGCAGAAGCGCAGTCTTTAGGAGGTAAAACGATGTTCAAGCTCAGGAACCAGAAGGGTTTTACCCTGATGGAGCTCATGGTAGTCGTCATTATCGTCATGGTGCTCGCCGGTATCGGTGTGCCCGTCTACATGAACTACATCAAGGAAGGCAAGAAGACAGAGGCCTACGCCATCATTGACGCGATCAATAGCGGTGCAAAGGTCTACTTCCAGAAGAACGGAACGTACGCGGGTGGAAGCCTCGACAAGTTCCTTGCGACTGAGGATGTCGGTAACGCCCAGTACTTCACGTACTCGCTGTCGAACCTCGCGGCCACGGGATACATGGCCAAGGCTACGGAGAACGGTACATGGGCTCCGGCCGGCGCCTACATCGAGTGGACGCAGACCGGCGCTGTCGGCGCCAACGGCGATCCCGGAACGGGCTCCTTTGCGGAGACGAACTGGTAGTAGTCAGGCTGCCTGGGCCGTCACGTGGCGGCCCAGGCACCTTCCCATTCGAGATGGTCCGAGACATGTGAGGAAACGGAGGCCGTGAACTTGTGCAGAGTAGTTCAGAATGAGCGAGGCTTCAGCCTCATGGAGAACATGGTCGCGCTGGTCATCTTCTCCATAGTCATCATCTTTCTCTATCAGATGCTGTTCAGCGGGCGACTGCTCGTTGAGACCGGCGGAGAGAGACGGATGGCTCTTAAGCTGGCCGAGCTCAAGATGGAGGAACTTATGTACGCCGGCTACGGCTCACAGGGTGCAGATGCCGACTGGACGAGTCTAAACATGACGGTGGGCAATCACCCGACGAACGACCCGTCCGTGCTGATGGACGACAGGGGCACTGCGGATACGCAAGACGATCTGATCGGGAACATGACATGGACCGTCGCAGACACCACGTGGCCAAGCGGAGGAGTGACCACGAGGTGCAAGATCCTGCGAGTGTCGGTCGAGTGGCCGAGGATCGGACCGAGAGATCACGTATGGCTCGCGACGCTTGTTTCTCAGTAATGGGATCTCGGATGACGCTTACAAAGACAGGACCCAGGGGAGTCGACCAATGACGCTCACCAAGACAGGGCCCAGGGGAGTCGACCAATGACGCTCACCAAGACAGGGCCCAGGGGAGTCGACCAATGACGCTCGCTGAGGTGATGATAGGTTCTCTCCTGGCTGGATTCATCATCCTGGCAGGGGTCGGGATGTATGTGAACTCGATCGAGACCTGGGATCACGCTGCGGCCAGGCTGAACGTGCAGCGCGAAGCGAGCCTGATCGTAGAGGGAATGATGGACGAGATTCGCGAGGGCAGCAGCGTCATTGTCAGCAATCCAGGGACGAGTGTGAGGGTCTACAGGCGCACTGGTGGAGCAGACAGTCTCATGAACGTCTACTCGTTCGCCGGAACAGAGCTCAGGAATCAGTCAGGCGTTGTGCTGCTCGATCGCATCAGTAGTCTGAGTTTCGCCTCCCCGGATCAGAAGAAGCTGATCATCAGGGTGAGGCTTGAGGACGACATGGGAACCACTGGCCTCTCTGAGGACGATCAGGGTATCAGCATCGAAGCGGTTGCCGTCTGTCGCAACCGGGGCTGACGTCAAGCGCAAGGGGGAAACATGTTCACCGGCTCGAGGGGCATTGTTACGGCCGTTGATGTGGGGAGTTCCAGCGTGAAGGCGGTTCGCCTTGCGCACGGGCGAGGTGCGAGTGAGCTCCTTGGTGCGGCCATTGCGGAGATCCAGGGCGTCGGAAAATCCGACGTTACGGAGAACGATGCGAGGATGGCCACTGTCAGCGCGATCACCAGAGCCTTTGTCGGGTTAGGGATTGAGCCGCAGAAGGCGGGGACGATAGTGAGTTCCGTTGGCGGAACCAGCGTCAGTGTGAAGCATGTGAAATTCCCAAAGATGAAGGACAGCGAACTCAACGAGTCGGCGATGTGGGAGGCAAGAAAACACATCCCGTTTGACGCGGTTGGGGCGGACATCGCATGTGCGCGCCTGGCACGCGACGAATCCAGCCATGAGGACAGCATGCACGTTCTGCTTGCCGCTGCGCAGGAGGGGATGGTGGATGAGCGTGTACGGCTCCTTGCCGAAGCGGGTGCGGAGCCGGCCGTGGTCGATCTCACGACTCTGGCGCTTCTCAACGAAGTCGATGCTGAGGGACTCCTGAACGGGGGCGCGGTGGCTGTGCTGGAGCTGGGGCGGTCGTTCGCTCATCTGTCGGTGTACGCCTCGAGGGGCCTGCTTCTCTCTCGATCGATTCCAATAGGCGACAAAGAAGACACATGGCTGGAGCACGTCTTGACGGAGGTCCGCTTCTCTCTGGCATTCTACAACAACGAGACCGGGAAGAAGGGGATCGAGGCCGTCTACCTCTCTGGAGGACGGGCGCTCGACGAGTTCATTCGGGAGCGGTTTGAGGATGAACTCGGAGTCGATGTGAGGCTGTTGGATCCGCTGGGATCGGTCGCGTCTGGTGATGTTGATATGAGTGAACTGAGGGCGCAGAGCCCGAGGTTCGCGTTGGCCATGGGACTGGCAAGGAGGAGGTAGAGCGTGCTGTTTGAACTCAATATCTACCGTCTCGGCAGAGAGCGACGTCGCGAAGCCGCCGCCAGTGCGCGTTCCCTTGGCACAATCGTCCTGCTCGCAGGTGTGAGTTTCGCAATGCTCCTGATCTACGCGCAGGCGCTCCGGTCTACCGGGAAGGGTCTTGATGTTGCGCAAGCTCGTCTGGAGAACGTTGAGCGAGCCTTCGAGGTGGCAACCGAGGAAGGCGCCGGCGTCACCGCAGACGAACTGTTGCTTCTCAAGGATCGGGCGGCGCTGGTCCCATGGAGCAGTATGCTTCGCCGGGTCGGGGAACTTGCGCCGCCTGATACATGGTATATGCGGCTCTCGTTGACCGAGGCCTCCGTGCTCAATGAAACCGGGGCTGCGGGGGCATTCCACATATTCGGCATCGTCAAGGCGAAGGGTCGCGACGAGAGCGTCACTGAGCTCATGAGCTTCATGGATGAGCTGCGGGGTGATGCGGAGCTGAGCCGGTACTTCCGGGATGTCAGGCTGGCGACGATGCGGTGGGAAGGTGATGTCGATGACACACTCATGGAGGGTCTGTCCTTTGAGGTGATCCTGCCTCTTCAAGGCCCGATAGCATCAGAGGTGCACTATGTCGACGCGTGACAGAATAGGCATCGCGATTCCCCTCATCGTACTCGGTCTTGTGATCGTGCTGAACGTGGCGGTTCAGAGGCCGCGGTGGAGGGCAATGATCTCGCTGACCGGTGACATCGCCCGAGCTGAAATAGCTCTCTCGGAGATCCTGAATACCGA
The DNA here is from genome assembly GCA_025782395.1 of bacterium. GTDB lineage: Bacteria > Joyebacterota > Joyebacteria > Joyebacterales > Joyebacteraceae > Joyebacterum. The sequence goes on along the minus strand of JALGZD010000102.1, from coordinate 40,371 downwards.
GTTGGATCTTGACGAAGCCCACATCTACCTGCCGGAGAAGCTCGGCGGGGACATGTCGGCCGACCAGCACTTCCTCGCAAGTGTCAGTGCTGAGATGGCCAGGCTCGGTCTGCTGCTCATTCAGCTCGAGCCGAAGAGCGACAGGCTGGCAGTCGGTGACTACCGCGAGAGATCATATCTGGTTGAATTCGGAGGGAACTACGAAGCAATCGCGCAGTTTCTTGAGTACCTCGAAGGCGTGCCGGAGATCGTTACTATGACTTCTCTGGACGTGAGATCGAATCGAGTGATCGCGGCAGGAAAGGGCCACCGCACGCTCCTGAACTTCACAGTTACGGGCTACTGAATCGCGACCGGATTTGACCGGAGGATCGGGGGATGGAATCACCATGAAGACCCATCACGTAGTAATCATGATCGTAGCCACCGTAAGCACCATCTACATAGGTGCGGGGGTTGCTGCCAGGAGCCTCGGTATCTCGGGCAAGATAGGGAAGCTCGTGAACGAGGAACGGATGGGGATGGATGTCGAGGGGGAAAACCTGTCGGAACTCCTGGAGGATCTCAGGAGCGTCCGGACAGATGTTGAGAAGACAGATGAGACGGTTACGGCTCGCGATCCGATGGTCCCGAAAGAGAAGAAGAGAAGCACGCCCAGATCCGGATCGTCCGCTTCGTCCAAGCCGAGTCGTCCCACAGTTGTGGTAACTGCTCTAGTAATCGACAGCAATCCGATGGCAATCGTCGAAGCCAGAGGCCGCAGCATCAGCGTGAGAGTAGGAGACACCGTGAATGGCGGCAAGGTAACGGAGATTACGAGCGGCGGTGTGATCATTGACTACGATGGAACCACCCGGACGTACTCGTATCCACCGGGCAAGTGAGACAGGGGGAACACAGAAGATGAGGTTTTACGCGACAATCATCACAGGGGTTCTACTGGTCTTCACGCTCGCACCAGCGGTGTCAGCACAACCTGAAGAAACCACCGTGTCGGTGAGCGCCAGGGAGACCGCACTCACGGATGTTCTCGCCATTCTTGCCGACAAGAGTGGCCTCAACATCGTGACCAGTCCGGCCGTAGAGGGGAAAGTCGTCTCGGTACATATCAGGAACACTCCGATCGACGAGGCGCTCGATCTCGTTGTCAGGGCCGCCGGTCTTGCCTACGAGAGGATAGGGGACTCGATTCTCGTCGGAGATGCCGAGACTCTTGCGGAGGAGACGGGTCTCGACTCATATGTGCTCGACATCATGTTCGCCGATGCGCATGAGCTCGAACCGCTGATCGGCGAGATAGCGGAGAGCGCGTCGACCGATCCCGGGGGCAACCGCCTGATCGTGGTGGCGTCGCCCGGCAAGATCGAGCAGATCCGTCGCGTTGTGAAGAAACTGGATGTCCCGCCCGCTCAGATCATGCTGGTGACCGAGGTCATAGAGGTAACGACGGATGATCTGATGGAATACGGCATCGACTGGTCCAAGCTGATGAGCCAGACCGTGTTGTTTGCGGAAGGCTCGCCGGAACCGTCCGCGCCCGACGGGCTTCCAGAGGAAATGCTATGGGATGTGGTTCACTTCGACGTCGACGACATCGCGCGGCAGGCTCAGACTCTGGAAATGGCCATCGACTTCCTGGAGGGAGAGGGGAAAGCACGAATCCTGAGCCGCTCACAGCTCGCAACGCTGAACAACCGTCAGGCTGAGATTCACATCGGCGATGTCATTCCGTATACCGTCTCGGGCGTGTCGTCCGCCGGCGCCGTGGAAGTGACGGTTGAGCGAGAGAAGGTCGGCGTTACGGTCAGCGTCACGCCGAGAGCGACGGGCGATGGCCACATCACGGTTCTCGTGGAACCGAACGTCAGCAGCATTGTAGGCTGGAAGGGGCCGAACGAAGAGATCCCGTGGACCAAGGAGCGGCGGACATCCACGCAGGTTCGCGTTAGAGACGGGCAGACCTTCATTATTGCGGGGCTTCTGAATGAAGACACAAGCACCGAGGATATCAAGGTGCCGTTTCTGGGCGATATCCCGATTATCGGCTATCTCTTCAAGCACGTGAAGAACTCGGTGAAGACGTCGGATCTGATCATCAAGATAACTCCGACCATCATTTCGTAGACTCGACGGCGCGGTCGTCGCAGACGCATCCCTTGTCGCCGTCGGCGGGCAGATCGATCTCAAGAGCATCGTAGGTACAGGGATCGTATGGGACACAGCATGAGCGAAGTCCCTATGAAGAGAGGGGCCCCAGTGGGGCCCCTCTCGCGCTGTGTGCGCCGGGTATGGCGCGTAGCGCCATACCCGGCGCCGCCAACCGGATTCACCACAATGAAGCGCCGGCTCCAGCGCGCTACCTGTACATTGCCTTAATCGCACCCCAGCTGATCGCTTCGACCGGTGAGTCACATCCCTCTCCGTAGCGGCCGATCAACAGGCCGGCGTCGTTGTTCTCCGGGAGGTGAGGTGAGGCCGCGTCGACCCACGCGTCGCAGTACGTGTTGCTGCAGTAGAGCGGGTCGGCGTTGATGTTGTAGTCGGAACCCGTCTGGTTGGGAATCGTTCCGCTGTACAGCGGTGGCGAGTTGAAACCCCAGACATTGCAGTTCGAGAACGTGGGTGCTATGGAGGCGTCGGCGCCGTGTACCAGACTGGGTGCCAGGAGACCACTGCTGGTGAAACAGCAGTTCAGGAACGTTGGGGCGGCGGACAGCTCAAGGTAGACGCATTGGCCGTCATTGAGCGACTGGCACTCCATGAACGTGACATTGGTGAGCGTCGGAGCTGCGCCGTTCGTACAGAAGATGCCATCGCCCAGACCCGACGCGCTGCCGGCACACACGCTGGTCTCAGTGATCGTGGGGGATGAGTCGTCGCAGAAGAGGGAGGAGCCTCTCTCGCCCGCCGTGCCGTGCATCATGGTGCAGTCAACGACATCGGGATCTGATCCACTGAAGCAGGCCAGATTGCCTCCGTTGACAAAGGCTAGGTTCTGGTCGAGAAGGCAGTTGGTGAGTGTGGGGGATGAGTTTGTGAGGTAGATGCCTGCTCCGTGGTCCGCCATGCAGCCGAAGACGCGTACGTTCTCGATCACGGGAGACGAGTTGCTCATCATAATCCCGCCGCCGTTGGTTCCGAATCCGGTGGACAAGGTAAAGCCACTGAGATGGGTGGTGTCGCCGCAGTCCACAATGTAGAGGACGCAGGCGCATGCCGGGATGGCGTCGATGATGACGGACGATGTGTCTCCGCCGGCACTCGTGAGAGTGACGCCGGCCTTCATCTGGATTCCCGATTCGGTGTAGTACCCGTTCGCCATGAGTACCGTGTCGCGCGGCGAGGCGGACGTGATCGCCGCCTGGATGGATCCGCCGGGACTGACATTGATGATCGTCGCGCTGCACGTGATCGCGAGAGTGAGAGCCAGTGCCAATACGAGCATGACTGTAGCTAGTCTCATTCGTCTCTCCTGTGTGCTAAGGCCAAACGCTACACACGCCACTTTGCCGATACCACACAGCATAGCATACATGACTATCGCTTCAATGCACAAGCAGCTTCCTCGTCGCTTGCGAAAGGGCCGTTCTCGGGGTCCCCTGCTCTTGACAGACGCGGGTAGCGTGCTTCGAGAAAGCATCTGGTGGGGGAACACGCGGCGCGCTATACTCTCGATTCAGCGTGTTCTTCCTGGGCGACTGCGTGGGAGGCCCTACATGCGCAAGTACGATCTCGTGGTGATCGGCGCGGGACCTGCCGGTCTCACGGCCGGCATCTACGCGGGCAGGTTCAATCTCAAGACGGTGGTGCTGGAAGAAGCGATGCCTGGTGGGCAGGTGGCCATGACCCATCTCATCGAGAACTACCCCGGAGTTGCGGCAGAGAGCGGTGCCGCGCTCACCGAGAGAATGCAGAAGCAGATGGCGGAGTTCGGGGCCGAGCTGGTCACCGACTCGGTGAGCGCGATCGAGGCCGCAGAGAACGGGCTGATCGTGATCGGTCGCTCCGAGAGATATGAGGCAGGGACCGTCATCGTGGCTACCGGCACCGGTTATCAGAAGCTGGGGGTGCCGGGTGAGGAAGAGTTCATGGGGCGCGGTGTCTCCTATTGCGCGACCTGCGACGGTCCGTTCTACAAGGGCCAGGAAGTCGCCGTCATCGGCGGTGGCGACAGCGCGCTCCAGGAAGCGCTCTATCTTTCCGGCATCGCAAGCAAGGTTCATATCATCCATCGCCGGGACGAGTTCCGGGCAGTGCCTGTGCTCGCCGAGCGAGTGATGAACCATGACAGGATAGAGTGCATCTGCAGTCACGTCGTGGAGAGCATCGAGGGCAGCTTCAAGGGGGTGGAGAGACTGAATCTCAAGCCGGTCGGCGATGGGGAGCCAAGGGTTCTGGAAGTGCCTGGTGTCTTTCTGTTCGTGGGTCTCAAGCCGAAGACGGAGTTCCTGGGCGAGCTCCTCGAGAAGGACGACCAAGGATTCCTTGTGACGAACGACGAGATGAAGACCAGGGTACGCGGCGTGTTCGCGGCCGGGGACTGTCGCGCAAAGCCGTTGCGCCAGGTTGCTACCGCCATTGGTGACGGCGCGACGGCGGCATACGAGGCAGAGCGTTTTCTTGATAGCAACAAATGGTAGGAGGGGCGCAGGCGTGAAGGATCTCCTGAAACAAGCTATGGACGAGCTCAGACAGAGGGGCGTCGACTACGCTGACGCCAGAAGAGTCCGGGGCCTGAGCGAGACTCTCGTGATGAAGAACGGGACGCTCGAGACGGCCTCAACGACGGAGTCGGAGGGTTTCGGTATCCGTGTACTCAAGGGCGGAGCATGGGGTTTCGCATCAAGCTCCGAACTGACCGGAGAGAAGGTCTCGGAGATCGCGGAGCAGGCGCTTGCGATCGCCGAGGCCAGTGGGACAGTCGGAAAGCCCAGGATCACGCTGGACAAGAGACCGCCGGCGGTCGACACGTACGTCAGCGGATACCGCGAGGATCCGTTTGAGGTCCCACTCGCAGAGAAAATCGAGATCCTCTCCGGGGCGTGCGAGGGTATGAGCCGGACAGACGGCGTCAAGTTGGCGACGGCGTCCATCATGAACTTCAGAACTGAGAAGCTCTTCGTGGATACCGAGGGGAGTTCAATAGACCAGACGATCGTCGAGTCAGGCGGAGGGATATCGGCAACGGCCATCAACGGTGCGGGTGAGAGGCAGACACGCTCCTACCCGGCGAGCTTCCGTGGCGACTATGCCACGCGCGGTTTCGAGTTCACTCGTTCGCTTCGTCTCGTGGAGAACTCAGAGCATGTGGGGACGGAAGCTCTTGAGCTTCTGAACGCGGACGAATGCCCCGCCGTCAACACGACACTCATCATTGGCGGCACTCAACTCGCTCTTCAGGTGCACGAGTCCTGTGGGCATCCGATCGAACTCGACCGCGTGTTCGGCACGGAGGCGTCGTACGCCGGGACCAGCTTTCTTACAACGGAGAAACTGGGCTCGTTCAAGTACGGCTCGAAGCTCGTAAACCTGATCGCCGACGCGACGTGCGAAGGTGGGCTCGGATCGTTCGGGTACGACGACGAGGGGGTAGCAGCCCAGCGGACGGATATCGTGCGAGAGGGCATCTTCATGGGCTATCTGACGAGTCGCGAGACCGCGCCGCGGATCGGACTGACCAGCAACGGCACGATGAGAGCAAGCGGCTGGAACAGGATCCCGCTCGTGCGGATGACCAACATCAATCTCATGCCCGGTGAGGGCACTCTGGAAGATCTCATCGCCGACACTGAGGACGGCATCTTCGTGGATTCGAACAAGAGCTGGAGCATCGACCAGAGGCGGATCAACTTTCAGTTCGGTTGCGAGGTAGCCTGGGAGATCAAGCACGGCAAACGGGTACGGATGCTCAAGAACCCTGTCTATACGGGTATCACGCCTGAGTTCTGGGGAGGCTGCGATGCCGTAGCCGGCCCGGAGGAATGGCACATCTGGGGCATTCCCAGTTGCGGCAAGGGTGAGCCCGGACAGACTGCACACGTCGGACACGGCGTGTCCCCGGCGCGTTTCCGCAACGTTCAGGTGGGAGGCAAGCGATGATCGACAGAGGACGACTGGACGCACTCCTGAAGGAAGTGCTCGCGAGTTCTCCCGCCGACGAGACAGAGCTGGTCGCGCATTGCGGCACGAACAGACTGACGCGGTTCGCAGGATCCCTGATTCACCAGAACGTCAGCGAAGAGGACTGCTCCGTCATCGTGCGAGTGGCTGTCGGCAAGCGTACGGGAGTCGCGGGCACGAACCGGCTGGAGGGAGCGGCGCTCGCAGATGCGGTGAAGCAGGCGACGGAGGTCGCTCAGGCGAGTCCTGAGGATCCCGACTTCCCCGGGTTTCGGAAATCCGCGAGGGCGCCCGAGGCGGATACGTACTCCGAAGCGACGGCTTTGATGTCGCCCTCGGCGAGGGCGGAGGCTGTGAATCGCACAGTGGCGATCGCCGCAGAGAAGGGCACCACGGTGTCCGGCGCCTACCGGGTCAGCGATTTCCGCTTCGCTGTTATGAACAGTTCGGGGACGGACCAGGAGTACTACGGAACCGATGCGTTTCTCTCGGTGTACGCAACCGATGATGACGGCGTTGCCGGCACTGCGGTGGCTTACGCGAAAGGGATCGAGGGGATCGATGTCGAGGCGACGGCCAGGCGAGCCGTCGACAAGTGCGTGGCTGGAGCCGATCCCGTTGCCGTCGACTACGGGCCGTTCGATGTCATCATCTCACCCAAGGCCGTAGCAGAGGTTATGAGCTGGCTCAGCTTCACGGCGTTCGGCGCAAAGCAGGTACAGGAGGGCTTCTCGTTCATGGCCGGGCGTTTCGGCGAGAAGGTGATGGGTGACAATATCACGATCCGTGACGACGGTTTTGATCCAGCCGGTGTCCCCGTGCCTTTCGACTACGAGGGAGTTCCGAAGAAGCCGGTGACCATCATTGAGCGAGGTGTTGCCGTGTCTCCCGTGTACGACACTCTCACCGCAGTCAAGGACGGCGTCGAATCGACCGGGCACGCCGGGACGGCGGCTTTCCGAGGTGGTCCCGGACCGAGGAATCTCTTCATCGAACCGGGCGACAAGACGGAAGATGAGCTCATTTCCATGGTCGACCGTGGGCTCCTTGTGACGAGCTTCCACTACGTCAACGGACTTCTCGACACGAGGCAAGCGCTCTTTACCGGCATGACGCGGGCCGGCACCTTCCTCATTGAAGGCGGAAAGATAGTGCGACCCGTGAAGAACCTCCGGTGGACGGACAGCATGATGCGGGCGTTTTCGAACGTCGACGCGATGACACGGGAGCGCGAGGTGGTAGGGGCGTCGTGGGGCGCGGTCGGTTCGGTGACAAGCCCGGCGATGCTCATCCGGCGTTTCATGTTCACGGGTGCCACGGAGTTCTAGCAGCTGTCCGGGTGGTGCCACGGAGTTCCAGCAGCTGTCCGGGTGGTGCCACGGAGTTCCAGCAGCTGTCCAGATGGCGCCACGGAGTTCCAGCAGATACCCGGATAGTGCAGCCGTCTTCCGATCTACCGGTCGGTTAAACGAAACGGAGTCTTGTCATATCTAATGGCCATTGAGAGCTTTTTGGAGAGAGATCCGGGAGGAGGAATCGAGTTGTACGCCGACATCAAAGCCATCGGGGAGCGGATAGAGCGAGAGAGCGAATTCGTGGTCACGCTCGTGGGCGAGATAGACAAGGTCATAGTTGGGCAGTCGTACATGGTGGAGCGCCTTCTCATCGGTCTTCTGGCCGACGGGCACGTGCTCATCGAGGGAGTTCCAGGGCTTGCGAAGACGCTGGCCGTGAGAACCCTTTCGCGGGCCATCGATACGAGCTTTCAGAGAATCCAGTTCACCCCCGATCTCCTGCCGGCGGATCTGATCGGCACGATGGTCTACACGCAGGACACAGGCGAATTCACGACAAAGAAGGGGCCCATCTTCTCCAATCTCATTCTCGCGGATGAGATCAACAGGGCGCCGGCGAAAGTTCAGAGCGCCCTTCTGGAAGCCATGCAGGAGCGGCAGGTCACCATAGGCAGCGAAACATTCCCGCTCGATGCCCCGTTTCTTGTACTGGCGACGCAGAACCCGATCGAGCAGGAGGGGACTTATCCGCTTCCGGAGGCGCAGGTAGATCGCTTCATGCTCAAGCTCAGGGTCGGATATCCATCGAGGGACGAGGAGCTCGAGATCATGGAGCGCATGTCGAAGGGAAAGGAACCGGTGGCCTCACCCGTTGTTTCCCCAGAGACGATCCTCAAGGCCCGCGAACTCGTGAGGGAGATCTACGTAGACGACAAGATCAAGCAGTACATTCTCGACATCGTGTTCGCGACACGCGAACCGTCCGGGCACGGGCTGGATCTCGACGACCTCATTGCATACGGAGCTTCACCGAGGGCTTCGATCTACCTGATCGCGGCCGCGCGGGCGCATGCGTTCCTGGAGAGGCGAGCGTATGTGACTCCCGAGGACATCAAGGCCATCGCCATGGATGTCCTCAGGCACAGGGTCATCATCACGTACGAGGCCGAGGCCGAGGAACTTACGTCCGAGGACATAGTGCAGAGAATTCTGGACGATATCGAGGTGCCCTAGCAGAGGGTCCCGGGCAGTGTCAAGGTGCCCAGGTGCTCTCCTGATGCCATGATTCCACGAGAGATACTCAAGAAGATCCGCCGGATCGAGATCCGGACGAAGCGTCTTGTAGACGACGTCTTCTCCGGTGAATACCACAGCGTCTTCAAAGGAAGGGGCATGGAATTCGCGGAGGTGCGCGAGTACCTGCCCGGGGACGACATCCGCTCGATCGACTGGAACGTGACCGCGCGTATGGGGCACCCGTACGTGAAGAAGTTTGATGAGGAGCGTGAGCTGACCGTCATGTTCGTCGTCGATGCGAGCGCATCGGGACGGTTCGGTTCGGTCTCCCGGTTCAAGTCGGAGCTGGCCACCGAGCTCTGCGCGGTTCTTGCATTCTCGGCCGTCAGGAACAACGATCGCGTCGGTCTTGTCATCTTCTCTGATCGGATCGAGAAGTTCGTGCCGCCACAGAAGGGGCGACGGCACGTGCTCAGGGTTATTCGCGAGCTTCTCTATTTCAAGCCGGAAGGCCGTGGGACAGACATTCCTCAGGCGATCGATTACCTGTCGAGCACCGTGCGTCGTCACGCGGTTGTCTTTCTCGTCAGTGATCTCCTGACCACGGGGGCGGAGCGCGCGCTTGCGGTGGCTGGGCGGCGGTACGATCTTATAGCAGTGCGGGTAAGCGATCCGCGTGAGCAGGAACTGCCGCGTGTGGGCACGGTCGCGCTTGTTGATCCCGAGACGGGGCAGCTGTTCGAGGTGGACGCGTCGAGCAGGCGTTTTCGTGCTCGCTTCGCCGAGGAGAGGATGCGGCAGCTTGCGGAAGAGGACCAGCTTCTGAAGCGGCTGGGGATAGACTCGATCAGTGTCAGTACCGACGAGCCGTATGCCGAACCGCTCGAGCGTTTCTTCAGAGCGCGGGCAAGAAGAGCAGGTTCGCGGGTGGGTGCTCGCGGGTGAGCAGGGCGATGTCTGGAGATGCGCATGCGGGAGAGGTCGGGACACATGATCGCAAAGGCAGTCGCGCTGGCCGTGTTTGTGCTCGCGGCCGCAGCTCCTCTCATCACGCTCGATGAAGCGCTGGCTGACGAGCGGGGACCGGATGACGCTACCCTCGTCGTGGAGAGCGTGGTTCGTGCGACCGTGGCTGGAGACACGATCCTGGAGGTCAGGGCGAGCATCTCTCCGGCGCGGGCCACCGTAGGTGACCGGCTCATTCTCACACTGACCGCTGTGCGTGACTACGATGGTGCGCTGGCCTTTCCCAGGGTCGCGGGCGAGATCGCGCCGTTTGAAGTCCTCGACGTCATGATTCACGCAACAGATGAACATGGCGGCGCCGTCATCGAGCAGCGGCAGTACGTGCTGACGGCATTCGAGACAGGCGATCTCAGAGTTCCCGCCCTGGCTTTTCGCTATGTATCGCCGGAAGGTGATACGGCAAGCGTTTATACGGACACGCTGATCGTGACCATAGAGAGCGTCATTTCTCCCGAGGAACTCGAGCAGGGCCCGACTGCCAGAGATATCAAGCCGCCGCTCGAGCTCAAGCGGCGGATCTGGCCGGCTGTCGTGATTGCCGGATTGGTCGCAGCCGTGCTCGTCGGGCTGTTGCATCTCAGACGCCGGCTCAGATCGAGAAGGAACGTGGATCGTGAATCGGAGACGGAGCCGGAGGTCAGGAGAGCGGCGGCGCACCTTGCTGCTCTTGCGCGTCTTGGCGAACTCGAGCGCGACGACCTCATCGGACAGGGCGAGCTGTCGCGGTTCTACCTTGTTCTCACTGATGTGCTCAGGCGCTACATTCTGGATCGCTTCTCTGTAAACGCGATCGACATGACGACGAAGGAACTGGCTTCGGCGATGTGCGTCGCGGATCTTGCTGAGTGTGATGTGGCGCGGACGGTGGATCTTCTGGGTTATGCCGACCTGTCGAAATTCGCGCGTCACATGCCGACAAGCGAACGCGCTCACGACGATCTCGTCGCGGTCAGGGCGTTCGTGGAGCGGACGCGGTTCCGCGAACTGAGTGACGTTGGACTGAGTGACGTTGGACTGAGTGACCCTGGACTGAGTGACCTTGGGGGGGAGGAGTAGGCGCATGTTCAGGTTTGCGAATCCCCAGCTTCTTTGGCTCCTGCTGCTTGTCGGCTTCTACCTCTTCGTGTCGCTGCGGTTCGGTCGGCGGATGAGCGCCGCGATCAGCTATCCACTGGTTGATCTGGTGAGGACGGTGGCGGGTCGTGGCGCGTCCTGGAAGCGACACGCAAGGACAGCTCTGAGGGCGCTCGTGCTGGTTACCCTGCTCCTGGCGCTCGCACGCCCCCAGACAGGGAGTGGCACGGAGTCAGTGCTGACCGAGGGTATCGACATAATGCTTGCCGTGGATGTGTCCGGGAGCATGAAAACCGAGGACTTCAAGCCCCGAAATCGACTCGCAGTGGCCAAGGAAGTGGTAGCGGATTTCGTGGAGGGACGCGTTTCAGACAGGATCGGCATGGTCGTGTTCGCGAGCCGGAGCTTTACCCAGTGTCCACTGACGCTTGATCACCGCGTTCTCCTTGAGCTTCTGGGGTCTGTCGAGATCGGGATGATCGATGAGGAGAGCACGGCGATAGGGCTTGGCGTCGCGACCGCGACGAACAGGCTCCGGAAAAGCGACGCCGACAGCAGAGTCATCATCCTTCTGACGGACGGGAGGAACAACGCCGGTGAGATAGACCCGATCACCGCCGCACAGGCGGCAAAGGCGCTCGGTATCAAGGTATATGCTGTTGCGGTGGGGAGTCCTGAGGGAGGCCCGATCCCCGTGTATGATCCGGTCTGGGGAAAGCGGTACGTGAACGCGCCCACAGACATCGATGAGGAGACCCTGGCAGAGATAGCGGATATCACCGGTGGGACCTATTTCAGAGCAAAGACCGAGGGGATGCTCGCTGAGGTCTACCGGACAATAGACGAACTTGAGAAGACGAAGATAGAGGTCAAGCATTTCACAACGTATACCGAGCTGGGACCCCGCCTGATAGTGTTGGGGTTGGTGTTGTTGCTTCTGGACATGTTCCTGTCGGCGACATTCCTGCGAAGATTGCCATAGAGAGAGAAGAACTATGCGGTTCGCTGTTCCGACTGAGACACTGCTTGTCTGGCTGCTTCTTGTGCCCACTTTCTGCGCCGTGATCATCGCGTGGGTGATGCAGCGAAGACGCGTACGCGCGGAGCTGGCGTTTGCTGAACGGGATCTGTTCGCGAGACTCTCTCCGGGTGCGTCGCGGACGCTTGTCAGAGGGAAACTCGTCCTTCTCGTGCTCGGGGTGCTCGCCCTGGGCGTCGCGGCGGGGAGGCCGCAGATCGGAACTCGCGTCGGGATTGCCAAGAGACGCGGAGTCGACCTCATGCTGGCCCTCGACGTGTCTTCGTCCATGCGGGCAGAGGACCTGCGTCCGAACCGCCTGGAGAAGGCAAGGCGTGAGGCGCTCTCGCTCGTGGGCCTCTTGGACGGCGACCGGGTCGGTGTCATCATCTTCGCGGGCTCCGCCTTCACGCAGTGCCCGTTGACTCTGGACTACGGTGCTGCCTCAATGCTACTTTCGGCCGTGGAGCCGGGCGTGATTCCGACCCCGGGGACGGATCTTGCCGGGGCAATCCGGGAGGCGACCAAGGCGCTATCGAGCAGGCCCGACCGCTCGAAGGTTCTGGTCGTCTTCACCGACGGTGAGAACCACGATAGCGATCCTGTGGCGGCAGCGAGAGAGGCCGCAGAGGCCGGCATTCGCATCTACGCGATCGGGCTTGGTTCGACGTCCGGCGAGCCTATCCCGGTGCCGCCCGACGAGGGCGGTGGCTACAAGCGGGATCGGTCCGGGCAGATCGTGATGTCGCGGCTGGACGAGCCGACGCTCATGGATGTCGCTTCAGCCGGCGGAGGAAGGTACTTCAGGGCGACGGATGGGGAACGGGAACTGGTCGCCATCGCGGAGGATCTCTCGAGGATGGAGCAGGGAGACCTCGAATCGAGGATGCTTGCCTACTATGAAGAGCGATTTCAGATTCCGCTCGCTGCTGCGATCGTGCTTATCTCTCTGGCTTCGTTTCTTCCCACACGGAGGAAGAAACGTGATGAGTAGCACGAGCGCGGAACAGAGGCGGCGCGTGTCTTCACCGCCGGTGGCGGGCGGTAGGCGGTGGGTCCACGGACTCACGCTCCAGCGAGCTGCCATTGTCTTCCTTGCGCTCGTGAGTTTTCCGTTTCTGACAGGTTTCGGCGACACGCCGGGTGCGCGGAACAGGAGAGGCAATGCGCACTATCGCGCCAACGAGTACGATGAAGCACTGACAGAATACCGGAGCGGCCAGGTTGTGGCTCCCGAACTCGAGGAGCTGGCTTTCAACGCCGGCAACGCACTGTTCCGAATGGAGGAGTTTGACTCGGCGCTGCGAGAGTATCTGAACGCCGCGGCGTCGTTCGACGATGACCTGAGTGCATTGTCGTACTACAACGCCGGCAACGCACAGCTCAGTGCAGGCGACCTCAAGGCCGCGATGGAGCTGTTCAAACAGTCGCTCAGAAGGAACGCTGACGACCTCGACGCGAAGTACAATCTTGAGGTTGCGCTTGCGCTGCTCAACGAACGTGAGAACCGGCAGCAGAGTGATCAGGAGCAGGGAGACGATCAGAAGCAAGGGGACGATCAGAAGCAGGGAGACGATCAGAGCGAAGAGAAGAGGGATGAGTCGGGGGAGGATCAGAAGCAGCAGGACGAGAAACGGGAGGGCGAGGACTCCCAAGAGAAGCAGAACGATGAAGATCGGGAACAGAATGAAGGAGGCGAGCAGGACCGCGACGACCGGTCCGGTGAGGAGAATGAGAGCGGGAGTGAAGAGGATCAACAGGAGAAGGCATCCGCCTCGCCGCAGGGTGAGGGTGAGCAGGACGAGACCGCGATGTCGCAGGAGGATGCTGAGCGACTGCTGGATGCGATAGACAGGGGAGAGCGTGAGCTCCTGGCGGAGCTCAGAGCGGCCAGAGCGAGGAAGAGAGAAAAGGTTGACAAGGACTGGTAGACGGTGCAGGACTTCGTGCAGGCGATCACGGCCGCGAGGACGACTCGCGCTCCTGATCGGTGTCATGGCTTTCCTTGCACTGGTTCCGCCGGCGGCAGAGGCGGCGGGCATCACCGTGACTGCGAACGTGAGCAGCTCGGTGGTTTCTCTCAACGAGACCTTCACGCTGAGCGTGGCCGTAGAGGGAGCGATGAACGTCCCCGCGCCGGAGCTCGGTCGGATCACGGATCAGTTCACAGTCTACTCCTCGGGAACCTCGAGCAATATGAGCATAGTAAACGGGCGGATAACGAGCTCTAAGCAGTGGAACTACAGTTTGCTCCCCAGAGAGACGGGGAGCTTCGTGCTCGGTCCCGTGGAGGTAGAAGTTGACGGTGCAGTCTACAGCTCGAGGCCGATCGAGATAGACGTTGTCGAAGGGCAATCGAGCCAGGCGGGCGGCGAGATGGAGGTGAGGGAATCCACAGGGAACCGGACAGCTGCTTCAGACGATATATTCGTTACGATGGCTGTCGACAAGACCGAGGCGTACGTGGACGAACAGATCACGCTCTCGTTCAAGTACTACAGGAGAGTAAATGTGCGCAGTCCGCGGTACGAGAGCCCGGATCTGACCGGATTCTGGACGGAAGATCTGCCGCCGCCTGAAGAGTATGTCGAGATAGTCGCCGGCAAGCGGTACCAGGTAACCGAGATACGAACTGCGCTTTTCGGCGCTGCGGTCGGGACTGCGACCGTCGGAGAGGCGCACCTGAGCTACTACGGCGAGGGAGTCCCGTTCACCTTTTTCAGAACACGGGGCGAGAAAAGGACTCTTCGCACGAAACCCATTACGATCGAGATTCTGCCCCTTCCGTCAGCAGGGCGTGCTCAGGGATTTCGGGGTGCTGTTGGACGCTACACGATGGAAGCGTCGGTGGATGTGCAAGAGGTGCAGGAGCTCAAGCCCGTGACGCTCCTGGTGACTCTGGGCGGAACCGGGAACGTGCGGACAATTCCGGCGCCGGTGCCGGACGATCTTCCCGGGTTCAAGATGTACGAATCGGGAAGCTCGACCAAAATCACGAAGAAGAACGGCGTCGTGGGCGGCGTCAGAACGTTTGAGTACGTGTGTGTTCCACAGTGGGCCGGAGCTCTCACGATTCCCGGCGTTGAACTGGCGTATTTTGATCCTGGCCGGGGCCGCTACGATGTCGTGGGAACAGACGACATCGTGCTCAAAGTGACTCCGCGGACCACGATCGATGAACAGGTGACGGGAACGGTGGGGGCCGTGATATCGAGAGTCGGTGCGGACATCCGGTACATCAGGGAGCCGGCCGGATCCTTGCGGAGAGTGTCGCGTCCGCTGTACCTGCGGCCTGCTTTCCTGCTCTCGCAGCTTCTCCCGCTTCTGTCCCTTGTGATGGTCTGGGTGTGGAAGAGCAGGAGGAGACGCCTCTCGCAGGACAGCGGCCTCGAGCGCTTCCTCAAAGCCCCGGCGCGTGTCCGCCGTCAGCTGAAGATCGCAGACGCGGCCTCCGCTGCGGGGGATCACGCTGGAACGTGCTCCAGCGTGGCGCGGCTCACGGTCGATTTCATTGGGGATCGCTTGGGGGTTGCCGCACGAGGAATGAGATCCGATCAGCTCAGAGCAGCACTGACGGAAGCAGGCGCGGATGCGGCACTGGCCGACCGTGTGGTCTCTCTTCTATCGGCTTGTGATCTGAGCAGGTTCGCGGGTTCGGACGCTTCGCTCACAACGGCCGAGATCGTTGAGGAGACCGGCATCTGCATCAGGGGTATCGAGAGACTCCGGGCGAGGAGGCGCAGATGAAGCGAGCTGTTCGAGTGCCACCATGGATGAGTTCGCTCTCGCTTACCTCCGGGGCGGCGCTTGCCGTGCTGGGGTTGGTACCGATGGTGATCGCCTTGGTGCTGTTGGCGGGTAGAGAACCGGCTCCCGCGGCCGAAATGCTGGGCAGCTCAGGCGCCACCGAGATCTTCCGCGCCGCGAACGCGCTCTATTCTGAAGGTGAATTCGCCGAGGCCAGGGCAGCGTATGAAGAACTCGTCGAGAATGGGTTCGGAGGCGCCGATGTTCTCTATAATCTCGGTAACACCTGCTACAAGTCCGGAGATGTGGGGCACGCAGTTATCAGCTACGAGCGAGGACTCAGAATCGCACCGGGGCACTCAGACGCGCGAGCGAACCTTGAATTCATCAGGGCGGCGCTCGCCGACCGCCAGGGACGCGTGGCGACGGGTGGTCTTGGCGGCGTTCTCGAAGGAATATGGTCCGAAGTCGATCCTGCGATGCTCGTTATGCTTGCAAGTCTTCTCTACGGATTGGTGATCATCACGATTATCATTGGAATCGTTCGTGGTGGGATGGCGGGATGGCCGCTCGGAGTGTCGCTCGGTCTTCTGACAGTGCTCGTTCTCGTGGGAATTGCGGCGGGCACGAAGGTCTACCGTCTTCACGCAGTGCGTGAGGCCGTCATCATTGTGGAAGAGACGGGCGCAAGGACCGGTCCGGGTGAGGAGTTCATCTTGGAGTTCCGGCTGCACGAGGGTGCGAAGGTCAGGCTTTCGGAGCAGAGAGGCGACTGGACCCGGGTCTCGGTTTCGGGGACAGATCTCGAAGGATGGCTGCCGGCCGGAGCGCTGGAAGCGATCTGACGTGGAGATCTGCACCGCAGACGACACCAGCGGCAGAAGAGCAAATAGAAGACACCAGCGGTGGAAGGGGAACAGGTGAAGCAACCAGTGAGGGTTGGGGTCGCGGGCGCCACCGGTGCCGTCGGTCTGGAAATGCTGGCCGTAATCAGCGAGCGCGCGTTCCCCGCGGAATCGGTGAGGGCGATGGCCTCGGATCGGGGAGACGCTCGCTCGGTTCCGTTCGGTACACGGGATGTCCCCGTGCAGGAGCTTACGGCAGATGCTCTTCTGGGGCTGGACATAGTCCTCTTCGCGACTGGAGCCTCTGTCTCCCGAGAGTTCGTACCGCTCGCCGTGGCTGGCGGTGCTGTAGCGATAGATAACAGCCGAGCGTTTCGAATGGAAGATGATGTCCCTCTGGTGGTTCCTGAGGTGAACGCCAGGGCTGTCAATCAGCAGTCGGGCATCATTGCCAATCCAAACTGCTCCACGATCCAGATGGTGCTTGTTCTGAAGCCGCTCCAGGACACGGTGGGAATCAAGCGCGTTGTCGTCTCCACGTATCAGTCGGTCTCGGGAACCGGGAAGGCTGCCATCGAGGAGCTCAGTGAGCAGTCCCGATCAGTGCTGGCCGGCCAGCCGGTCATCTCGCGCGTCTATCCACATCAGATCGCCTTCAACTGCATACCTCACATCGATGCGATCGACGGAGACGGGAACACGCGCGAGGAGACCAAGATGGTCCTCGAGACGCGGAAGATCCTCGATCTGCCCGAACTGCCGGTTGCGGCGACGTGCGTGCGCGTGCCGGTCTTTCGCTCTCACGCGTTGGCGCTCTGTGTTGAGCTTGAGAGCGAGCTTTCTCCTGAGGAGGCCAGGCGGGTTCTCGGCGACTCTCCGGGGATCAAGGTCCTGGACGATCCGTCCGACGCCATCTACCCGACACAACTGTCGTCGTCCGGAACCGATGAGACGTGGGTCGGGCGAATCCGCCGCGACACTTCTGTTACCAATGGCCTTTGGATGTGGGTAGTCGCCGACAATCTCCGCAAGGGGGCAGCGCTCAATGCCGTCCAGATTGCCGAGCTTCTCCTCGACCAGTCATCCAGCTGATTCCTGTTGTGGAGCGGTTCTCAGATGGGACTACTGAACGATCTCACACTAGGCCGGTTCGTATCCACCAAGTCGCCCGTTCATAGCCTCGACCCGAGGGTGAAGATGACGGGTGCCTTTGCCCTCCTTGTGATAGTCATCGCGGTCCAGGGGTGGAGTGCGTACGCGATCCTGACGTTGACGATGCTCATGGTGGCAGTGGCATCGCGTCTGCCACTTGGTTTCCTTTTCAGAAACCTCGGGTCGCTCAAGTGGCTTCTGATCGTGATCTTCGTGATGCACGCTCTTCTGACCGACGGCGCCCCGCTCGTGGCCTCGATCCCGTGGTTCACTCGTGAGGGCCTGGTTATGGGAGGGATCTTCGCCTGGCGCGTAGGGCTCATGGTCACGATCGCCACGCTTCTGACCGCGACAACGTCGCCGGTGGATCTGGGCGACGGTCTTGAGAAGCTCTTGAAGCCACTCGGCTCCATCGGTCTTCCGGTTCATGAGCTGGCTATGATCTCAGTGATTGCGCTGAGGTTCATTCCGACTCTTCTGGATGAGGCGGGGAGGATAATGAAGGCCCAGATAGGGCGCGGGGTGAGCTTTGAAGGCGGAGCTGTCGCGAGAGCCAGAAGCGCGGTCCCGATACTCATACCGCTCTTCGCGAGCGCATTCAGAAGAGCGGACGAGCTGGCCCTCGCCATGGACGCGAGGTGCTACCGTGGTGCGCTGGGAAGGACGAAGTATGTCGAATTGAAGCTCCAGCGGCGGGACGGGTTGGCCATTGCCCTTCTGGTAGTGGTGGCGGGGGCAACGCTTGCCGTGCCCCGGTGGTTCTGAGGAGCGTAGCTGGGAGAACGACCGAAGATGAGTGCACGGAAAGTCAAGTTGACGATCGAGTACGATGGCTCCGGTTTCTCGGGCTGGCAGGTGCAGCCCGGCGTGCGGACCGTCCAGGGCGATCTTGAGGCCGCGTTCTCGGCTCTTGCGGGGCTCGATGTTCGGGTGCACGGGGCGGGTCGAACGGATGCCGGAGTCCACGCGCTGGGCCAGGTTGCCCATGTGGAGACGGACCTGACGCTCCCCACTGAGAAGCTGCAGACGGCGCTGAACGCCAGGCTCAATGAGGACGTTCTCATCGTCTCCGCGGAGGATGTCGGGGCGGATTTCAATGCCCGTTTCGATGCGGTGTCAAGATCGTACCTCTATCTCATGGGGTTCAGAGAGAGCCCCATCTGGCGCGGGCGCCGCTGGTTTGTGAAGGGGGCTCTGGACAGGGATGCAATGGAGGCGGCACTCGAGCCGTTCGACGGGGTGATCGACTGCTCGTCTTTCTGCCTCACGGGGAGCGAACCGAAGCATCACCGTTGCCGTATCGACGCTATTTCGCTAGAATGGTTTTCTGAACATGGAGGGATGCTGGTTCTTAGAATCGAAGCCGACAGGTTCCTGCGCGGCATGGTTCGTTCAATCGTAGGGACTCTGGTCGAAGTCGGCAGAGGAAGGATCTCGGCCGGGAGCGTCCCTGAGATCATCGATGCTCGTGACCGCGGCCGGGGGGGTCCCACAGTTCCACCATGGGGCCTCTACCTGGAGCGAATCGAATACGGGGGGGAGGCGCAGAGTGAAGATATTTCTGGACACGGCGAACATTGAGGATATCCGAGAGGCGGCGGCATCCGGTCTGGTTGACGGTGTTACGACGAATCCGACTCTGATATCGCGCGTCGAGGGCAAGTTCGAAGACATCATTCGCGAGATATGCGAGGTTGTCGACGGTCCGGTCAGCGCTGAGGTAGTGAGTCTCAACAGCGCCGGTATGGTCGCGGAGGCGACGGAGCTTGCCAGGATCCACGAGAATGTCGTCGTGAAGATCCCGATGACGAAAGAGGGATCGAAGGCGATCCGTGAGCTCGCTGGTCTGGGGATTCGCACGAACTGCACACTCGTTTTTTCAGCCAACCAGGCGTTCATCGCAGCGAAGGCGGGGGCCTCTTTCGTCAGTCCGTTCATCGGACGGCTGGACGACGCAGGGCAGGTTGGAATGGATCTCGTGCGCGAGATCCTCACGATCTACGACAACTACTGCTTCGACACCGAGGTGATTGTCGCGAGCGTGAGACATCCGCTTCACGTCGTTGAATCCCTCATTGCGGGCGCGCACATTGCTACGATTCCGCACGCGGTCTTCGAGAAAATGTTCAATCACCCCCTCACCGACAAGGGAATCGATGCGTTCCTGGCGGACTGGGAGAAGGTCAGGGAGCGCCAGGGAGGTTGAGCTGGACGCGAGAATGACAAGAGTGATCATCCTTGCCCTTGTGTTCGTTCTTGCTGGAGTGACGAGCGGGCTGGTTGTGTCCGTCAACTCGCTGCGGTCGAGGCTTGGGGCCGAACAAGGTCCAGGAGAATCGAGACGCACGGCCATCGTATCAGCGGCCGAGCGGGTAGGGCCTGCTACGGTCTCCATAAGCGCGGTAAAGTCACACCTCGTCCGGAACAGCCCGTTTCCGGACGATGGTCTCTTTGAACGCTTCTTCCGAGGCTACTATCCTGACAGGGTGTACAGAGGAAGATACGACGTAGGGTCGGGGTTCATCATCGACTCGGACGGTTACATTCTCACGAACGACCATGTTGTGCGGGGCGGCAGCGAAGTCAAGGTCGTGTTGCGGGATGGCCGGGAGTTCGACGGAACCGTTGTGGGTGCGGACCAGCGCTACGATCTTGCGGTCGTCAAGATTGATGGGAACGATCTTCCGACAGCGCCGCTGGGAGACTCGGACGGTGTTCTGATCGGGGAATGGGTAGTGGCCATCGGGAATCCGTTTGGATATATCCTGAACGACGCAGAGCCGACGGTGACCGCCGGCGTGGTCAGCGCCCTCCACAGAGACATCCAGCCGTCGGGTACGTCGGCAGTGTACAAGGACATGATCCAGACTGATGCGGCGATCAATCGTGGTAACTCTGGAGGCCCTCTGGTGAACAGCAGTGGTGAGGTCATCGGTATCAGCACATTCACGCTCTCATCGGAGGACGGCGCGTACTTCGGGATGAGCTTTGCGATTCCGATCAATACGGCGCGCGTCCTTGTAGACGAGCTGGTTCGCTACGGCAGGGTCAGGGATATCTGGATCGGAATGGGGCTTGTGAACGTGACGCCGCTCGTCGCACGCGCTCTCGATCTGGCCGGTGCTGACGGAACACTTGTGGCTGCGGTGGAACCGGAGAGCCCCGCCGATCGCGCGGGCCTCAGGCCGGGTGACGTGATCATCGCTGTGAATGGTGTTGCCGTGTCAAACGCGGCCGAGGTCCGGAGGGCGACGTTCGCCGCAAAGGTCGGTGACGCGATTACGGTGACGGCGATCCGCAGGGGCCGCACTCGGGAACTGAACATCAAGCTGGAGGAGGTCCCTGGTTG
The DNA here is from genome assembly GCA_025782395.1 of bacterium. Classification (GTDB taxonomy): domain Bacteria; phylum Joyebacterota; class Joyebacteria; order Joyebacterales; family Joyebacteraceae; genus Joyebacterum. Next base: position 19,509 of record JALGZD010000102.1, on the reverse strand, counting down.
AGCGCGGTGACGGCGCCCTCTGTTTCTGTCATCAGAGTACTCGGCGTCAAGGACGATGAGCTTCTGCGCCGACTGGCGCACGCGGGACTGAGCTTCACAATCGGTGAGGCGCGTCGCGTCGCGGCCCTTCTCGGTCGCGACCCCACGGTTGTGGAAGGCAACATCTTCAACACGATGTGGAGCGAGCACTGTTCGTACAAGAGCAGCCGCGAAGTGCTTGGCGAATACCTTCCTACTGAGGGAACGGGCGTCGTGCTGGGACCGGGTGAGGACGCCGGGATCGTTCGCCTCGCCACGGTGAACGGGAAGAGCTACTGCATCGCGATCGCCCACGAGAGCCACAACCATCCTTCCCAGGTAGTTCCGAATGAGGGCGCTGCCACCGGTATCGGCGGCATCGTGAGGGACGTCTACTGCATGGGGGCGGACGTCGTGGGCGTGCTGGATCCCCTGCGTTTCGGTGATCCCATGGGTGAGAATGGTGAGCGGACGAGGGAGATCGTGCACGGTGTCGTGGAGGGTATCTGGCAGTATGCCAACGCGCTGGGTGTTCCGAATCTCGGCGGTGACGTCTATTTCGATTCCTCATTTGACGAGAACTGTCTCGTCAATGTTGTGGCACTCGGTCTGGTTGCCGAGGATGAGATCGTCCGAAGCCGCATTCCCCTCGAAGCGAAGGACTCAGACTACGACGTGATCCTCGTCGGCAAACCGACGGATCCCTCCGGGTTCGGCGGGGCCACCTTCGCGTCAAGAATCCTCGATGAAGAGCGGGCGCTGGACGACAAGTACGCAGTTCAGGTGCCGGATCCCTTTCTCAAGAGAATGCTGGCCGTCGCTACGAGGGAAGTCCTCAAGCTTGTCCGCGACTCGGGAGCCGTGATCGGATTCAAGGATCTTGGCGCCGGCGGGATCGCGTGTGCAACATCCGAACTGGGCGCCGCCGCGGGGCTGGGCGTCAGGATCGATCTTTCCAGAGTGATCGTGGCCGAGAGTAATCTGCCGGCCGAGGTGATAGCGTGCTCGGAAACGCAGGAGCGCTACTGCCTCGTCGTTCCCAGGGAGCTCTCGCCTGAAGTGCTCAGGATCTACAACGAGGTCTTTGAGCTACCGGAGATCTGCCACGGATCCGGGGCTTCCGTCATCGGGGAGGTGATACAGGAAGCCAGATTTGTGCTCGAATACGCAGGTGCTACCGTCTGTGACGCCTCAACGGAACAGATCACGACAGGCGTCTGCTACAAGCGCGAGTCCCGAGGGCGCGAGCCGGTCTGCAAGGAGGACGTTCTTCCCGACGGGCTCGACCCGCGCGCCGTGCTGCTGGATGTCCTCGGGTCGGTCAACGTAGCATCAAGAGAACACGTCTACCGACACTACGAGTGTGAGGTCAAAGGTTGCGCAATCGTTCGTCCAGGAGAGGCGGATGCGGGCGTGATCGCACCGATACCGGGCGCCGCCGTCGGCGTCGCTGTGGCATGCGACGGGAATCCGTTCTACGGAGCGGTGGATTCATATCAGGCCGGTGCGGTGGCGGTCGCGGAATCGGTGAGAAACGTGGCCGCCGTGGGTGCTCACCCGATAGCTTTGACCGATTGCCTCAATTTCGGCAACCCGGAGGTTCCTGAGGTCTTCCATGATTTCGTCGAAGCGGTGCGAGGGATCGGAGACGCGGCCCGGGGGATAGGCCTCAAGGATAGCGGCGAGCCGATTCCCGTGATCTCGGGAAACGTCAGTTTCTACAACCAGTCCTCGGGGGGAAGCGCCATACTGCCGTCTCCCATCGTCTGCTGCGTCGGCCGTCTGGTCGATGTGTCGCGTCACGTGACGATGGGATTCAAATCGGGAGGGAACTCCATCTATCTGCTGGGGAGGCGGAGCGCGAAGCTTGGAGCATCCGCCGTTCTGCGAACCGTTGCCGGCGATGCAACAGCATCCGTGCCGGAGGTGGATTTCGACGACGAGAGGCATATGATGGCGGCCGTTACCGACATCGCGGAGAGCGGTCTGGCCGCATCCTGCCACGACATCTCCGACGGTGGGGTTGCTGTGGCCGTAGCGGAAATGGTTCTGACATCGCCGGAGGATAGTCGTGTCGGGGCGCGGATTTCCGTGCCGAGGTTGGATGGATCACCCGCTGCTCTCGCAGGAGAGACGGGACCCTCAGGCTTCGCCGGAACGAGAGAGTCGGAAGCCAAACGCGATCTCGTATTGCTGTTCTCGGAAGCGGGAGGGTACTTGCTGGAGGTAGCGCCTGATGATGAGGATCGTCTGCTGAACGTTCTGGAGGATCGGGGTGTCTGGTACAGCCGGGTCGGCACGACCGTGGCAGGCGTTGGGCTCTCGTTCACTGGAATCGCTGGAGGTGACTTCACGCTGTCTGTGGAGGAACTTGCCCGTCCGTGGACCGACGGGGCGACGGAGGCGATGCGATGATGAAATCCAGGGCGAGAATCGCGGTAATCCGCTTTCCCGGCGTCAACTGCGAGGACGAGACCAGAAGGGCCGTGGAGAGCCGGGGGATGGACTGTGATATCTTCATGTGGAACGGATCGCACGAGCGTCTGGTGGAGTACGACGGATACGTTCTGCCCGGCGGATTCACCTATCAGGATCGCGTCCGAGCGGGGGCGATCGCTGCGAAGGACCGAGTTGTGGACTGTCTGTTCGATGAGGCGCAGGCTGGGAAGCCCATCATCGGAATCTGCAACGGCGCCCAGATTCTCCTTGAGTCGGGGATGGTTCCCGGGATTACACCGGGAAAGGTCGAGATGGGCCTTGCGCGCAACATCATGCCGGACAGGGACGGTTACTACACCCGGTGGACCCATCTGAGGATCGAATCGGACTCGTCGTGCGTGACGTGCGTGATGAGCAAAGGGGACGTCACGTCCATCCCGACCGCGCACGCGGAGGGGAGGTTCGTAACGACCACAGAAGGATTGATCGATCGCCTGTTCGATAACGGCCAGGTGGTGATGACGTACGCCGGGCTGAAGGGGGAGGCGGAGCCGGCCTTTCCGTACAACCCGAACGGATCGACGCGCGGAATCGCGGCGGTATCGAACCCGTCGGGGAATGCTGTCGCGATGATGCCGCACCCCGAGCGCGCTGTGCGGCTGGCTCAGGTTCCGGAATCTCTGCCCGGGCGTTGGGGTGCCGAGAGACGCGCTGCTGCCGGCAGTCGTCGCATTCTGACCGAGCCCGGTCCCGGAGGAGAGGTCTTCAAATCACTGGGCGCGTTCATAGCCGAGCGATTGCGCGGGAAGAGGGGGGACGCATGAGACAGCGAATCGTTCTGACGGTCGCCCTCAAGGTGACGGATAACGAGGCCCTCTCAGCGCTCGAGGCGCTGCAGACCAAGATGGGTATGGCGGACTCGGTTGTCGGGCTGGCCCGCGAGGTGCAATGGGAACTCGACGTGGAGGCCGACGGGCCGGAGTCCGCGCTGCGTGTCGTCACGGAGATCGTGAAGCGTACGAACGTGTTTCTGAATCCCAACAAGCATCGGAGCACCCTGACGAGCGTGCCTCATGCCTGGGACGGGCTGGATGACGATGAAGTTGCGATTCTTGTGAGCGACCGTGACGGCGCCGAATCCCTCGCCGCCATCGCTGCGGGCTCGCGCATCGGCGTCACGGGACTCAGGAAGGCGACGCGACGAATCCGGTGGCGGGTGCGCCTTGCTGAGGCGCCCTCGCGCGAGCAACCGGGACTTCTTGCACTCATGCGAAAAATAGGTGTTGCATCAGACCGTGGAACGGGCCTGCTTTCGAATCCCCACTCGCAGACCGCACTCGTGGCCTTTCCCTGGGGCGAGGAAAAGACCTTGGAGCCCTCATGAGGGTGTGGTAGCATCTTACGGCTTTGAAAAACCTGGGAATCACGTCTAACCCACGCATCAAGGAGGTTAGGAGTGCCAAGAATAGAGATCGACGTCGATCGGTGCAAAGGCTGCGAATTCTGCATCGAGGCCTGTCCCCAGGGGATCCTCAGACTCAAGGAGGGTTTCAACAGAATGGGGGTCCGCGCTGTCGAGATCTTCGAACCGGACAAGTGCACCGGGTGTGCCTTCTGTGCGATCATGTGTCCGGATCTTGTCATCGAGGTCTTCAAATAGATGGTCTCCAGGGAGGCGGTCTCCTTGAGAGGCGTCGCCCTGTGGAGACCTCGTTTCGAGAGGGGCTTGGCATGAGTGAAAAGGTACTGATGAAGGGCAACGAGGCCATTGGTGAGGCCGCCGTTCAGGCGGGCTGCCAGTGCTACTTCGGTTACCCCATCACGCCGCAGAACGAGCTCACCGCCTACATGTCGAAGAGAATGCTCGAAGAGGGCAGGGTCTTCATCCAGAGCGAGAGCGAGATCGCGGCTATCAATATGTGTTTCGGCGCTGCCGCCGTCGGTGTTCGGACAATGACATCATCGTCAGGACCCGGCATCAGCCTCAAGCAGGAAGGCATCTCGTATGTCGCCGGCGCCGAGCTGCCGGTCTTCTACGTGAACGTAATGAGGGGTGGCCCGGGTCTCGGTAACATCGCGCCGTCGCAGGCCGATTATTTCCAGTGCACAAGAGGTGGCGGGCACGGTGACTACAGGGTCATAGTCTATGCTCCGAGCGACGTGCAGGAGCAGTACGACTACACGATGCTCAGCTTCGATCTGGCGGACAGATATCGCATTCCGGTGATGCTCGCAACGGACGGCATTCTTGGGCAGATGATGGAGCCGCTTGTTCTTCACGACTACAAGGATCCAGGCGATCTTCCATCGAAGGAGGCGTGGAGGCTCGGTGACGCTGTTACTCAGGAACCCATCTGGATAACGTCGGTTCGTCTCGGCGAAGGGGAACTCGAGGAGCACAACTTCAAGCTTCAGAAGAAGTACGAGGAGATAGTCGAGAAAGAGGTGCGATTCGAGGAGACTGCTGTGGACGATGCCGATATCGTCGTGGTCGCGTATGGGACATCTGCGAGAGTCGCGAGGTCGGCGATTGAGATGGCCCGGGCGGCAGGCATCAAGGTCGGGCTCCTTCGTCCGATCACGCTGTGGCCGTTCCCCGAGAAGCGCATTCGTGAGATCGCAGAGAAGGTCGACGATATGCTGGCCGTCGAGATGAGCCTCGGACAGATGTGGGAGGACGTCAGATTGGCGGCGTGCGGCGCGTGCCGTGTTCACCTTCACGGCAGAACGGCAGGTGGTGTTCCGGATGAGGCCGCAGTTGTCGATCAAATCAAGACGATTCTGAGCTCGAAGGGTGATGAGATCATCAGGAACTTCTAGGAGGGACGTCTGTGGAACGCATATTCACTATGCCGGAGGCGATGAAGCCTGAGCAGACGCTCTATTGCCCGGGTTGCGGGCATGGCATCGCTCACCGGTTGGTAGCTGAGCTCGTTGACGAGTTCGGTATCAGGGATCGCACCATCGGGATCGCCCCGGTGGGTTGTTCGGTATTTGCCGACAAGTACTGGAATTTCGATGTCATTTCGGCGGCGCACGGTCGCGCTCCTGCGGTGGCCACCGGGATGAAGCGCGGAAGGCCGGAGAGCTTCGTGATCTGCTATCAGGGCGACGGTGATCTCGCGGCGATCGGAACCGCTGAGACCATTCACGCCGCGAATCGAGGCGAGGACTTCGTGACTGTGTTTGTCAACAACGCCATCTACGGTATGACGGGTGGCCAGATGGCGCCGACGACGCTCGTCGGACAGGCATCTATGACGTGCCAGCTCGGACGGGATCCGGAGATCATGGGGTACCCGATTCGTGTCTGCGAGCTTCTGAAGGACCTGCCGGGCGTTGCTTTCATGGCCCGCGGTTCCGTTGATTCGCCGAAGAACGTCCTGAAAACGAAGAAGTACCTCAAGAAAGCGTACAGCAATGTGCTTGAAGGCAAGGGCTACAGCTTCGTCGAGATTGTGTCGCCGTGCCCGACCAACTGGGGCATGACGCCCCTGAAGGCGCTGAAGTGGCTTCGTGAGAACATGCTCGAGTACTACAAACTCGGCGTGTTCCGCGACTGCGACGCCGAAGGGTAGACCTGAGGAACAATGGGTCGAGTGGCGGCGGTCGAATGCAGAGAAATCTGAAGCGGCGGCCACAGCCGATAGGGGAGACTTCGAATGGTGAGCAAGATAAGATGTTCCGGCTTCGGTGGTCAGGGCGTCGTCCTCATGGGGAAGCTTCTGGCTCAGGCCGGCATGATAGAGGAGAAGCACACTACGTTTTTTCCGCAGTATGGGGCGGCCATGCGCGGCGGGACGGCTAACTGCTCGGTAGTGGTGTCGGATAACGAGATAGCCTCGCCGATGGTAGAAGAGCCGGACGTGATCCTCATCATGAACGGTCCTTCTCTGGACAAGTTCGAGCCGACCGTCCGACCGGGCGGTTGGATCTTCTACAACACGTCCCTGATCGACCGCGAGGTCGAGCGGGATGATGTCAAGGTCTTCAAAGTTGCGGCGAACGATGTGGCCGACGAGGTCGGCAGTACTCGGTCCGCCAACATGGTGATGCTCGGGGCATTTGCCGAGAAACTCGGAGCCGTGAGCGTCGAGGCGCTTCTCGATTCGCTCGACGTGATGCTCGAGGGCAAGGGTGACAAGATTATGAATGTGAACAGGGAGGCGATGAAGCGCGGCGCCGCTCTGGCCAAATAGCAGCGCGGTTGTCAAGGTCCGTCGTGCCGGCAAACGAGCACGTCCGACCGCCTACCGTCTTCCTGAAGCGCCCAGTGGGCGCGCCGGACAGGTTCTAACGCATGAGCAAACTCTACGAGAGGCTCGAGCGCGAGGTCCTGCCGCTGGTCACGAAGCCCAGTCGCTATATCGGGGCGGAGAGAAATGTCCCCAAGCGCAAGATAGGGAACGTGGAGCTGGAGTTTCTGTTTGCGTTCCCGGATGTGTACGAGATCGGAATGTCGCACCTCGGAATCAGGGTGCTTTATGACATTCTGAATCGGAGGCAAGATACAGCGGCAGAACGTTGCTTCGCTCCGTGGACGGACATGGAGAAGCTGATGCGGGAGAAAGGTATCCCGCTCTTCTCCCTGGAGACCCACCGACCAGCGCGCGACTTCGACGTCATCGGCTTCACTCTTCAGTACGAGCTCCACTACACGACGATTCTTGCGATGATCGATCTCGCTGGAATCCCCCTGCGGTCGAGCGACCGCGTGGATGGCGATCCTCTCATCCTTGCCGGAGGTCCCTGCACGTTCAATTCGGAGCCGATGGCTGCCTTTGTGGATCTCGTGGCGATCGGTGACGGTGAAAGCGGCCTTCTGGATCTGGCAGACCTGCTGATCTCATGTCGCACCGACGGGGTCTCGAGAGATGAGACGCTTGTGCGAGCGGCGGGGCTTCCCGGGATCTACGTTCCTTCCCTCTACCACGCTGAGTACGAAAACGGCCGCTACGTGGCGACACGTCCGGTGAACCCGGCAGCTCCCGAGCGCGTCGCGAGGCGGGTGGAAAGATCGCTCGACGGGATGAGCCACCCGATCTGTCCCGTGGTGCCCATCACTGAGGCTGCTCACGACCGCCTCACACTCGAGATCATGCGTGGCTGTACGCGTGGCTGTCGCTTCTGTCAGGCCGGCATGGTGACCCGTCCGGTTCGCGAACGACCCGTGAACGATCTTGTTGCCCTCGCTGAAGAAGGCCTTGCGTGCACGGGCTACGACGAGATATCCCTCATGTCCCTCTCGACGTCGGACTACTCCGGACTCAATGAGCTTGTCGGGATTCTCAATGAAAAGCTTTTCGATCGCCGTGTCGGCATCGCTCTTCCCTCACTGAGAGCGGATCGCTTCGGACTCGACCTTGCGTCGGCAATCGGGAAGGTGCGCCGGGCCGGGCTCACGTTCGCTCCGGAGGCAGGTACCGAGCGGCTGAGGGATGTCATCAACAAGAATGAGAGTGAGGAAAGCATCCTGGAGACAGTGCACGCCGCGTTCTCGTCGGGGTGGAATCGCATCAAGCTCTACTTCATGATCGGACTTCCTACTGAGACGGAGGAAGATGTCCGTGCCATAGCCTCGCTTGTGCAACGCGTCCGCTCGGTTGCGCGAGCTGCCAACAAGGGAGCGAAGCTCAACGTGTCGGTGTCGCCGTTTGTGCCCAAGGCAGGGACGCCGTTTCAGTGGGAGTCCCAGAACAGCCGGGACGAAATCCTGGCGAAGGAAGAGCTTCTTCGACAGCTCCTGCGTATCAAGGGCGTCAAATACTCGTTCAGGGATCCGGATGTGTCCGTTCTGGAAGGGGTCTTTGCCCGTGGGGACAGGCGTTTGGGCGCGGTCGTGGAGGTTGCCTTCAGGCTGGGAGCTCGGCTCGAGGCTTGGACCGAAAGATTCGACAACAGCATCTGGGAACGCGCGTTCGCGAGTACGGGCATTGATCCGTGCTCATACGCTCGGGCCCTCGAAGGTGATGTGCCCCTCTACTGGGATCATATCTCGAGTGGGCCATCGAAGGACTTCCTCCTGTCGGAGCGCAGGAAGGCAATGGACGCCGTCGTTACCCCCGACTGTCGTGAATCGGGCTGCTTCGATTGCGGTGCCTGTGGTGAGGATGGGCGTTCGTCGCGGGAGATGCCTGCCAGACCGGAGCGTGCCCGACCGGAGTCTGCCGGGGACCGAGACCGTCCAGCACCGTTCGGTGGGCGGACGAGGAAGCCGCAGGGACAGAATGGAGGCGGAGACAGGTGGCGCATCCGCTATGCGAAGGAGCGCGAACTGAGATTCCTGTCGCATCTGGACATCCTCCGGGCCGTCACGCGTGCCGTGACCGCCTCAGGACTCGCAGTCGCTTTCTCCCACGGATTCAATCCGCATCCAAAGATCTCATTCGGACCGTCGCTTCCCGTGGGTACGACGGGCGAGGCCGAGATCTTCGATATCCAACTGGTGCAGCCGAGTAGCGCCGAGGAGGTCCGGAAGCGGCTGTCGTTGGGCCTGCCGGTGGGGCTTCGCATCGTCCTGGTCTCGCGGCTTCAGTCGCAAGCGTCCGCCTCAGCGGACGCTGTGGCCGCACGCTACGTTATGAGCGACGTGGTCTGTCTCGAAGGTCTCAAGATCCCGGAGATCGAAACCCGAATCGCCGCGCTTCGCCGAACGCGAGAGCTTGAGGTTGAGCGGCGGGGGAAGAAAAAGAAGATGGTTACACCGGCTGACCAGATCATGGAACTGAATGTGATTGAGGAGGAACCATTGGTTCTGGGACTGGTGCTCGCGATGGGAAAGAAGGGCGCCATGCGGCCTGCAGATGTGCTTGACATCCTGTGTGATGGAGCAGAGAACGTGGCTTTGGCTCGCATACACAGGACAGAGCTCTTGAGAAACCGCTTCGTGAATGGTCCCGGGTTTGAAGGGCTCTGAGCCCGTGCGCTTGAAGGCTGGGGCTTGAACGACTACAATAGGAAGTGTTAACAGCAAGAGAGATCACTCACCGGTGCACGCAGTCGCAAGAGCGGCTGCCTCAAGCCGGGGCAGATCGGACATAACGACAGGAGACACGTGTACAAGGAAATCGTAGTCAACGACACGCCCTCGGAGACGAGGATAGCGATCCTGGAGGATCACAAGCTTGTCGAATTGATGTCGGAGACCGGGGAAGGCGGGCGGATCGTAGGCGACATCCACAAAGGTCGCGTCGGTGCCGTTCTTCCGGGAATGCAGGCAGCGTTCATCGACATCGGGATGGAGAAGAGTGCCTTCCTGCACGTCTCGGACATGCGTGACATGGTCGGGGCGCTCGTGGGTGCGGACGGACTCGAGGTTGAGGATGGGAAACGCCCGGATTCGCCGAGCGCACCGATTCAGGATATCCTGAAGAAAGGCCAGGAGATCCTCGTTCAGGTTACCAAGGAGCCGATCAGCACCAAGGGGCCACGGGTTACGACGCAGATATCCATCCCGGGGAGATTCATGGTGCTCGTGCCCTATTCAGGAGCTGTCGGGGTCTCAAGGAAGATCGAGTCTCCTGAGGAGCGGAAGCGTCTGAAAGAGATCGCGCGCGAAGTTCGCCCGCCGTGGGGGGGCTTCATCGTCCGCACGGTTGCCGATGGAGCCAGCAAGCGCCAGATCAAGAGAGACGCCAAGTATCTCACCAAACTGTGGCGTCGCATCTATGCGGATGCCGAGAAGGCCACGGCACCAACGCTCATCCACAGAGAGATGGGTCTCACGGCCGGTCTCGTTCGGGACATCTTTTCGTCCGACGTCGACCGTCTGATAATCGATTCAAGGAAGGGCTACAAGGAAATCGCATCCTACATCAGGGCGGTTGCGCCGGAGCTCAAGTCGCGACTGGAACTCCACAAGGACAGCACGCCCATCTTCGATGTTTCCGACATCGAAGCCGAGATCGAGAAGACGTTTCGCCGCAAGGTCTACTTCAAGAAGGGCGGCTACATAGTCATCGACCACACCGAAGCCCTCATCTCGATCGATGTCAACACCGGTCGCTACACCGGGAAGAAGAACCAGGAGGAGACCATCCTCCGAACGAATATGGAGGCTGCGCGCGAGATCGGCAGGCAGCTCAGGCTTCGGGATATCGGCGGGATCATCGTCATAGACTTCATCGACATGCAGCCGGAGAGCAACCGGAACAAGGTCGTACAGGAGCTGAAGAAGGTTCTGGCCAGAGACCGCGCACGGAGCAAGGTCTTCCCGATAGGGGAGCTCGGCCTTGTGCGCATGACGCGGCAGCGTGTGCGCCCGACCCTTCTGCATCTCTACAGCGACCCCTGTCCGTGCTGCGACGGCACGGGCAAGGTCCCGTCGCTGGATGTGACTATGCTGACCATCGAGAGAGCGGTGCGGAGGATCGTGACGGGGAGACGTGACAGAAGACTCGAACTGGAGGTTTCTCCGGAGATCGCGGTCCGTATCCTTACGGAGAAGGACAGTCGTCTCCGTCGGTTGGAGCGCGAGACCAAGCGCGCGATCGAGATCAAAGACAACGATGAGTTCGTCAGGGAAGAATTCAGAATCCTATCCGGCAGGACCGGCAGGGAACTTGTTTCCGAGGTGAGGGGCGACTAGAGGGAGCCGGTGCTGTGAGAGACCGCGATGGCCGGATCGCCGGATAACACGAACGTTGTGAAGCTCGGGCGGGGGAGAGAGACGACCGATGAGACGGACGCGGCTAGTCTGCACGATCGGGCCGGCGAGCGATTCGCGTGAGGGTATCAGGAGGCTGATCGACGCAGGCATGGACGTCGCCCGCCTCAACTTCTCGCACGGAACGCAGGAGGAACACGGAGCCGTCATTGCTTTCATCCGTGAAGCGGGCCACGATCTCAATCACCCGATAGCTATCCTTCAGGACTTGGCCGGTCCCAAGATCCGAACCGGGCCACTGGCGAGCGGTCCTGTCATCCTTGCTCCAGGCCGGCCCTTCATCCTGACTACACTTGATGTGCCCGGTGACGCCGGAGAGGTCTCCGTCACGTATGCGGGGCTGCCTGCAGATGTGGCTCCGGGAGACACGATCCTCCTCAGCGACGGAGCCATCGAACTCGGCGTGGAGCGCGTCAGCGGGACGGCGATCGACTGCACGGTCGTGGTCGGTGGTACGCTGGGGGCTCGCAAAGGCATCAATCTTCCGGAACGCTCCATATCCGCCTCGGCTTTCTCGGACAAGGACCGCCTCGATCTGGCTTTTGGGATCGCAGCGGGCGTGGACTATGTGGCGCTCTCATTCGTGAAAAGCGCACGCGACATACGCGTCGTCCGGGAAGCCATGGGAGATGCGTCCGGCCGGATCCCGGTCATAGCAAAGATCGAGAAGCGCGAGGCTCTTGTCGAACTCGACGCGATTCTCGCAGAGGTGGACGGCGTAATGGTGGCAAGGGGAGACCTGGGCGTCGAGGTTCCGATCGAACAGGTTCCAGGCATCCAGAAGATGATCATTGAGAAGGCCAACTGGGCGGCGAAGCCGGTGATCACGGCGACACAGATGCTCATGTCGATGCAGAGCAATCCGCGGCCGACAAGAGCTGAAGTAACGGACGTCGCCAACGCCATCCTCGACGGAAGCGATGCCGTCATGCTGTCCGAGGAGACCGCGATCGGGAGCTATCCGGTTGAGGCAGTGGGGATGATGAGCAGGATTGCCGAAAGCGCAGAAGAGGGCATTCCTCACGAACGATGGTTATCCATGTATAGCAAGGGGAGCGGCGTCAAGCCGGAGGAATCGGTGGCCCGCGCGGCTTGCAGTATGGCGCGAGAGCTCGATGCCGCAGCGATAGTCACCTTCACATACACGGGGAGCACGACACGCCTCGTGGCACGACACAGACCGGCACAGCCGGTGATCGCGCCGACACCCCGGCCGGAGACCTATAGACAGCTGGCGCTGGTCTGGGGGACGGTTCCGGTCATGGCCGAACCCGGTGATAGCGATGCCGCAATCGAGGAGCGTGTGGTTCATGTGGCGCTCGAGACCGGCCTTGTCCGGAAGGGCGAGCGGCTCGTCATCACGGCCGGTCTCCCTCTGTATGTGCCGGGCACAACGAATCTCATCAAGGTCGTGACCGCGTAGAGCAGGACGACGCGACCCGGAATGTGTTCAACGTTTCTGCTTGACGTCGGCTCCAACAGAACGATATGATCACTTTCAAGGTGTAAATACTTCAATCGTCAAGGGTCAGCAGTGCAGAGGAGGTGCTTGATGTCGGACATTAGCCAGGCGAGCCGTGTGATGCCGCGCCTCGAGAGACGAGCCCTCTAGCTGTTCAGATCCCGATGATGCCTTGGGGTTCCCGGACAGACGCTGGGAGCCACCTCTCGTATGACAGTAGATCCAGCGACATCAGGATATCACGGTTTTCGGCGGAGCCTGTGACTCTGCCTGCGCCTTTACCCACGTGGCTTGGGTGACTGGACACAGGTGATGACTGCTATTCAGAAACAGACGCGGCGTTCAACCGCCGTGATGAGGAGCACACGATGTTGACGATACGAGAATTCGACTATTCGGACGCTGACTATGAGGCCATGATCTCACTCGTGAACGCCATCTGGCCTGACGAGCCATCGTCGATCGAAGGAACGAGATACTGGGACGACGCGCGGGATCGGAAGTACATGTTCAAGCGCTTCGTGACCGAGCTCCAGGGGGTGGTTGTGGGCTACGTGTCATGCGGCGAGTCGTCGTGGGATCACATTCCAGGCAAGTATTTCATCCAGGTGAGGATTCTACCGGACCGACAGAGACGGGGAATCGGATCGAGCTTGTACGATCACGCTGTGGAAATTCTGAGCGGACGGGAGCTCAAGCCAACGATGTTGACTTCGTACGCGCGCGAGGATCAACCGCAGGGAGTTCGCTTCCTGACGTCACGCGGCTATGAGCGGACGATGCGGGACGAGGTCTCGTGGCTCACGCTTGCCGATTTCGATGAAGAGCGTTTCCGTGGAGCCGAAGAGAAGGTGCTCGAACAGGGTGTCGAGATCAGGACATTCGCCGAGCTGGAGGGCATCGATCCCAAGCTTCGCGAGAAGATGTGGGAGCTCACTTACGAACTCCTGAAGGATGTACCGTCGCCGGATCCGATCACGAAGCAGCCGTTCGAGCAGTTCTTGAAGTGGCTCGAGAGTCCCTCGTTTCTGCCGGACGCCTGGTTCATCGCTACACACGATGGGGCGTACGTCGGTATGACCGAACTCGCGAAGCGGCTGGCCGCTCCGGACAGGCTGGGAACAGGTCTGACGGGTGTGGTGAGAAGTCACCGGCGCAGAGGTATCGCGACAGGACTCAAGGTCCGAGGGATCCGCTTCGCAAAGGAGTACGGCGCCCGGGTGATTGAGACCGACAACGAGGAGAGTAACCCGATGTACGGTCTCAACGTGGAGCTCGGGTTCAAGCCGCGACCGGGGTGGTTGAGCTTCAAGAAGACACTGACGGCCGACAACTGATAATGGAAACGGAGAACGACATGACACAACTGATACGAGCTTTCAGCAAGACAGACGCGGACTACGAAGCGGTTGCGGAGATCCACAATATGCTCTGGCCCGAGTATCTGGAGAGCACTGAGGGAATGAGAGCGAACGACGCCAACCGGGACCCTAGGTTCTATTTTCAACGTCTCATGTGGGAAGAGAAGGGGAAGGTCGTGGCGTACGCATCATTCGGTGAGCCCGCGTGGAGCTACAAGCCGGGCAAGTACTTTATCTACATTCAGGTGCTGCCGGATCACCAGCGGCGGGGCATTGGTTCATCCCTTTACGATCACATCGTGGAGATTCTGTCCAAGTGCGAGAACCGTCCGCAGAAGCTCACCACGGATACGCGTGAGGACATGGACGAGTACGTCAGGTTTTTGGCCAAGCGCGGCTTCAGACAGACGCAGAGGCAGGAGGTGTCGCGGCTGGATGTCGCGGACTTCGATTGGGAGGTCTTTGCCGGGTACCGGGGGCGGGCCCAATCCCACGGGCTCGCGATCGCCACGGTGGCTGAGCTTTCGAAGACGGATCCTGAGTACAAACGCAAACTCTACGATCTGGTCTGGGAGATCCTGAAGGATGTGCCAATGCCGGATCCGCTCACACGGCGTCCATATGATCTGTGGATCAAGCAGTTCGATCACCCCGCGTTTCTTCCTGAGTCGTGGTTCATTGCTCTGGACGGGGACGACTATGTAGGCATGTCGAGCCTCTGGTTGGCCCTCGCGGACCAGAGCCGGCTCTATGTGGGGCTGACCGGCGTGCTCAGAGCGCACAGGCGGAAGGGGATCGCGACGGAGCTCAAGGTTCACACGATAGAGCTGGCCGGACACAGGAACGTCAGCTACCTCCTCACCGACAATGAGGAGAACAACCCGATGTACGATCTGAACGTCAAGCTGGGGTTCCGCCGGATGCCGGGCTGGCTCAGCTTCGCAAATGAACTGAATCAGGAGAACACGGAGACACACACGTGAAGAGACCAGACGGAACAATGACGATTCGTCCATTCGAACGGTGTGACGCCGACTACGAGGCAGTGATCCGGATCACCAACGCGCTCTGGCCGGATGAGCGCACATCGGTGCGCCAGTTCCGGTACAGGGACGAAAACAGAGATCGTAGATTTGTGCTGGAGCGTTTCATAGGGGAGGTGGACGGGGATGTTGTGGCGGTCGGCACCTACGGCGAGATGCCGTGGTGCCACAAGCCGGGCAAGTACTACGTCGAGGTTGAGGTTCACCCCGGATTTCAGAGACGAGGATACGGGAGCCGGTTTCACGATTTCTTGGTGGTCGAGCTTGAGCCTCGGAACCCCATTTGGCTGACGGGGTGGACGCGTGAGGACAAACCGGAGTATGTGCGATTCATCACGAGTCGGGGGTACGAATCCGTGATGCGCTACGCCGTGTCGCGCCTCAGCATTGCGGAGTTCGACTTCGAGCGATTCGCCGGTCTCTCCGCACGGATGGATGAGCAGAAGATCAAGATACTCCGCCTTTCCGAGCTCCCGCAGGTTGACAAGGACTGGAAACGCTCGTACTACGAGCTCGATTGGGAGCTCTCCCAGGATGTGCCGTTCACGGATCCTCCAACGAAGGAGACGTTCGAGCACTTCTGCACGCGGTTCGAAAACCCTGCGTTTGACGCAGATGCGCACTGGTTCGCACGGGACGGTGAGCGCTACGTGGGACATAGCGGCGTCTGGCTTTCCGAGGCCGATCCGAAGAAGCTCTACACGGGACTCACCGGTGTTGTCAGAACGCATCGCCGTCGCGGCATAGCGACGGCGCTCAAAGTGCGGGGTGTCGAGTTCGCTCGTGACCGGGGAGTGGACGTGATCGAGACCGACAACGAAGAGAACAACCCGATGTTCGGACTCAATCTCGAGCTCGGCTTCAGGGCTGTCCCAGCGTGGATTGAGTACAGAAGAACGGTGCGGGAAGAACCTCCGGTCGAGGCGATGCCCACTTGAATCCGTCGTCGGGATGCTGTACGAAGGACTGAAGCGAGAGAAGTCAGCCGCACCAGGAAAGGAGCCGTGCGCGTGGCAACCGTGTTCGTCGTGAACAATCAGACGATGGGAAGTGGGGACCGTGAGCTTGGCACCATGCTCATTGCCTCCTTCTTTCGAAAGCTCGCCGGCAGAGAGGAAAAGCCGGAGTAGATCTCGTTGCGTGTGGTACCTGCGTTGAGTTCTTCAAACTGGGGAACAGACTCAGGGTCGGTCGGGTGGGAACGATGCAGGATATCGTTGCCGCTTTGTCAGGAACGGGGCCCGTGGTTACTATCTGAGATCGCCTGCGAGGTATCTCTGGATGAGTGAGAAGAAGAGGAAGAGCAAAGAGGAATGGCGACGAGAACTGGATGCGGATGTCTACCACATCACGCGCGAGGGAGGGACCGAGGCTCCGTTCAGTGGTGAGTACGACAGCTACGTGGGTGACGGGGTATTCAGATGTGTCTGTTGCGGCGAGGTGCTCTTCCGGGGTGAGAACAAGTTCCAGTCGGGCGCGGGGTGGCCGAGTTTCTGGAAGCCGGCTCACGACTACAGTGTGAAGACAGACGAAGATGAAGACTCACTTCGCTTCCGGGTTGAAGTGCTTTGCCGGAGCTGCGGTGCACATCTGGGACACGTTTTCGAGGACGGGCCTCAGCCGACCGGGCTGCGATACTGCATCAACTCCCTGTCGATCGTCCTTGATGAGAGAGGTAAAAACCCGAAGGAGGACCGATGACCGGAATGCCTGCACATGGTGATTTCACCCGACGTGTGCTCATCGCGATCAGCCTGGTCGTGATCGTCGCGCTTACCCTCTTCGTTCTCGGCAGCGCTGTGCACGTATTCCTGATGGTTTTCGCCGGTCTACTGCTTGCTGTTCTTCTCGACGGCGTTGCGTCATTCGTGTCGGAGAGAACACCATTTCCACGGAGCCTCGTGCTCGGCGCGACGGTTGCGGGGCTTCTCTTCTTCGGGGTGGCATTGCTTTGGGGACTGGGGCCGCGTGTCGGAGCCCAACTGTCGGAATTCGTGGACCTGATCCCGAGCGCTGTCTCAAAGGCGGGAGCAGCGCTTCGAGAATACGAGTGGAGTCGAAAGCTCCTGTCGCTGACGATCGAGCCCAAGGAACTCTTGGCGCTCGGGGGCGGGGTGCTTCGTCCGATGAGGGGCCTGTTGTCAGGGGCGTTTACGGGCATCATCGATCTTGTGATTATCCTCGTGGTCGGGATATACGTAGCCGCATCGCCGAAGACGTATGTGAAGGGAGCACTGCGACTTCTTCCGGTCTCTCGGCGTGCGAGAGCTGGGGAGGTTGTGGTTGCGCTGACCCATGTGATCAGACGCTGGATCGCGGGGCGACTGGCCTCGATGCTGGTCGTCGGAGTTCTCACGATAGTGGGGCTTCTTATCGCAGGCATCCCGCTGGCTCTCACGCTGGGTCTCTTCGCGGCGTTGGCGACGTTTGTGCCGTACGTGGGACCCGCAGTAGGCGCCATACCCGCGATACTCGTGGCGCTGACTGATGAACCGGTGAAGGCGCTCTATGTGGTGCTGGTATTCACGATCGTCCAGGTTCTCGAGAACTACATCATCACACCGCTCATAGACCAGAAAGCAGTGTCGCTACCGCCCGCACTGCTCATCAGCGCGCAGATACTGATGGGTGTCCTGCTTGGAGCGGCGGGCGTACTCTTTGCAACGCCGCTTGTGGTCGTTATCGTGGTGCTGGTCCAGATGCTCTATGTCCAGGATGTGCTCGGGGATCCCATCCGGGTTCTCGGATCGATCGGAGTGAAGCGGCAGGGGCAGGATCCATAGCCTCAGCCTCGGCGGACGCCGCATCTGGAAAGGAAGTGCTATGAGAGTCCTGCGCGAGGCAGGGGCCGGCGACAGCGCTGCCGGCGGAGAGCGGGGGCACGGTGCTGAGGATCACCGATCACATCTCGATAGATGACTCGGAGCTTGGATTTGAGTTCGTTCGGGCCTCCGGCCCTGGCGGTCAGAACGTCAACAAGGTTGCGACGGCCGTCCAGCTCCGCTTCGATATCCGGGCGTCCGCGACGCTTCCTGATGAGGTGAAGGAAAGACTCGTCAGTCTTGGTGGGAAGCGTGTCTCGCGGCGTGGCGTGCTCGTGATTGACGCGAGACGCTACAGAACGCAGGAGAGGAATCGTCAGGATGCACTCGACAGGTTCGTGGCACTTGTGAAGAAGGCGGCAAGCCGAAGGAAACGAAGAAGGTCCACCGCGCCGACGCGCGCATCGAAGGAGCGACGGCTGGAAGCGAAGCGGCAGAAGTCGCAAAGGAAACGGCTGAGAAAGGATGTGGAGGCGGACTGAACGCGCTTGAGAAGCTGCTGGGACGAATGGTCCGTGGGAGGATCGCGGAGTCTTCTCAGAAAAACGTTACAAGGACAACGCCGGCCAACGCGCTCGCAACGGCTCCCAGCTTCTGTTTGGTCACGGGTTCCTTCAGAAAGACGGCGGCTATCGGGAGCACAAAGACGGCGCTGAGCTGGTTCAGAATGGCGGCAGTCGAGGCCTGCGTGAACTTCATCCCTGCAAGCCACACGAGCATCGCTATGTAGGCTCCCATGACGGATGCGGGAATCGTGATCCGCCAGGACCGTGATGGGCGCAGGGAACGCCACAGGTAGCGATGCTTCGGGGAGACGATCGCGATCAGAACCAGCCCTGCAACTCCGCCTAGCAGTCGGATCGTGGTGGCCCACAGGACAGGAGAGCGATCGAGGACCGGCTTCGTGAGGACGACGCCAAGAGCCATGAGTGCGAATGAAATCGTTGAGACGATGATGCCCTTTCGCATATCTGCCGGGGAGACCTCGCTGGCCGAAACCCGGCGGGCGGACAGAACGATCCCGAAGAGAATGAAAGCGGTTCCCGCGAGATCCCCGGGGGACAGGCGTTCGCCGAGAAAGACGAACGAGAGAGCGATAACGAACGGGCTGTATGAGGAGCTGACGATCTGTGAACGGCCGGCCCCGACCAGATTGAGTCCTCTGAGAAAGAGGGTGTCGGCCACCGTGATCCCGACGACGCCCGCGGCAAGCAGCATGCAATAGTCGAGCACAGGCACCGCCCTGACGAGTTCCTGCCTGAGGACGGCCAGGGTCGCGAGAAGCAGCAGAGTGGCAACGATATTCTTGAAGAAGTTGAGCGCCAGTGGTCCAAGGCTACGTGCGCTCATCCGGAACAGCACTACTGAGCCGGCCCATATGACGGCAGCGGCTATGGAAAGAAGCTCGCCCAGGTGTGATGTCTGCAAGTCAGCGGTTCTCCGTCCGGGGCCATGTCGGTCCGCGAGGCGCCTGGAAAGGGCTGCGAACAGCGCCGGGCAGCAAGAATAGCACACGGGAGCGGTCCGGGCGAAAGGGCATTGCTAGTGAGCGCGAAAGAGACCAGCTTCCTCAACCGGCTGGGTGGGTCACGATGTACGGGTCTGTTGCCGAACTCGTTCCTGGAGGCTACAATACAGCCAGCCAGGAGGGGGTTCTGATATGCAAGGACACAAGGAGTTCAAGCCACGGCTGTTCTAC
>JALGZD010000041.1 GCA_025782395.1 bacterium | reverse complement strand
GCGTCGGTGAGGTCATCCTGCATCTTGCCGCCCCACTCCTTGTCCCCTGCGTTCAGGAACTCCTTGCCGTAGCCCGTGGAGCCGCGGAAGTCCACCTGAAGACAGAGGTAGCCGCGGTTGGCCAGCCACTGCGCCTCCGGATTGAAACCCCACTGATCACGCGCCCACGGTCCGCCGTGGACGTTCAGGACCATCGGAAGGCCCGTGCGCCCCATGCCCGGCGGATACGTGGCATAGCCGTGGATGGTAAGGCCGTCGCGCGACGTGAACGAGACAGGTTCCATGGGAGCGAGCGTGTACCGGTCAAGGTCGTTCCTGTGATTGAAGAGGAACGTGGCTGATTTGCTCTCGCGATCGAAGCTGTAGTACGAGACCGGCCCGTCGTCCTTGATGAAAGCGACGAGCCAGGTGTCGTCAGCGCTGTCGCGGCTGTAGATGCCCCAGTCGCCGGCATCGAGCTTCGCTATGGCCTCGAAATCCGCGGTCACCGCCTCGCTGATCGGCGTCCACTCGATCCTCTCTCTCTGGAAAGACACAGCTTCTATCTCGTACGTGTCGGGGTTGATCATCACGTCCTCGACGTCGTACTCGGGATCCTCCGCTATCACTTCATACTCCCCGGTCGCGATCTCATACTTGATGAGGCGGCCGGCATTGACATTCCGCGAGTCGATGAGATAGACGGACTCGCCGTCCTTCGTGAAACCCAGGGGACCACTCGTGAAGTTGTCCTCCATGCCCCAGTGGATCAGCGTCTCCCAGGTGTGGTCCTCGGTCTCGCGAATCAGAAGCTCGCTTCCGCCGTCCGGTGTCGCGGCAATGGCCCCGCGCACCTTGAGATCGAAGTCGGTCATCCATCCGAGATAGTTGCCCGGATTTCGAGCGACGACCTCCATATCACCGGTCTCGAGGTCCAGACGATATACGTCGTGCAGTCTTGGATCCTGTCTGTTCATCGAGATCAGCATTGTGTTCGGATGGTGCTTGCTGTAGTCGACGATCCGGACCTGGACGTCATCGAACGGCGTCAGGTCGAGCGTCTCACCAGAACCAAGATCCACGGTGTAGAGGCGCCAGTTCTCGTCACCATCAGTGTCCTGGAGGTACATGATGTGATTGCTGTCCTGGTCCCAGAAATAGCGGTAGATGCCTCGGTGCTCGTCGCTGGTGATGGCGTGGTCATCGTCTTCACCTACGGTCCTGACCCAGACGTTCAGCACATCGTTCACGGGAGCAATGTAGGCCAGCTTCTCGCCGTCGGGCGAGATGCGGGCGCGCATCTTCTCCGGATTTCCGAAGAGCACCGAACGCGGGATGATCTCAGGCTGCCTCGTCCCGCATGACGAGAGCAGGATCGCCCCTGCCGCGATCACGAGAAGCAGCACCACGGCTATCGCTCTTTTGCTTGTCCTGTTACTCATCTGTCCTCCATCCTGCCTGTGCCACGGCCCTTTCAGCGTCTGTTTCGACTGGGCCCGTCTATCTCAGATTCACTACTGTAGATTTCGATTCGGAAATACGCTTCGTTGTCAGGCCATAGATTCTCCGGACGAGTAGTATTGCGAGAGCCTCTCGCGCAGGAACAGCCTGGCGCGGTGAAGGCGGGACTTCACCGCAGGGACGCTCAGCCCAAGTATGCCCGCCGTCTCCTCGGTCGAGAGCCCGTGCACATCCCTGAGCACGAAAACGATGCGGTTGTTCGCCGGAAGGTCGTTTATGTGCCGCGTCAGGACTCCTCCCAGTTCTTCATTCATCACGACCGAAGCCGGATCGGTGGTCCAGTCCGCGACCTCGCGGGGAATCTCCGCCTCACCGAGCTGAAGCGGCTGGTCAAGCGACACGGTGTCGAGCTTCCTCTTCCGGATTCTCATGAGGCATGCGTTGGTCGCGATGCGGTAGACCCAGGTCGAGAACCTGGCTTCCTCGCGGAAGGTGGGAAGCGCCTTGTAGGCTTTGATGAAAACTTCCTGAAGGCAGTCCTCGGCGTCCTCGGGGTTCCGCAGCATCTTGATACAGAGGCCGTAGATGCTAGCCTCGTGCCGCTCTACAAGCAGGCCGAAGGCCTCCCTGTCGCCGGCCTTGGCTCTCGTCACGAGCTCCGTATCGGTAGGATTTGCGTGATCGGTCATTCGATACCAGTCTGCGGAAGCGAGAGCCTAGATCCAGTCGCGCTCCGGCATTCTGTCACTGAACTCCTCACGAACTATCTGTTCCACAAGCCGCGGGACAGCCTCGCGCACCATCTCAAGCATCTCGGTACTGCGCACAGCGCTCGTTCCCATTTCTATGGCGTAAACGGATATCTCCTGAGGCATCGATGCGTCGTCCAGGCCCGGGATCTCGACCATGGCCCGATACTCAGTTCCATACTCCGACACGCGACCGCCCACCAGTTCAAGATCCTCGAGTCCGAGTCTTCTGAGCTCGCCGATGTCACCGTCACCACCCTGCACGCAGTCCACGATCACGACCTTGCGGTAGCCGGCTACGACCCCAAGCAGATCTATCCCGGAAGCCGGGGTCTCAATGATATCTATGTTGGGGTCGCTGAGCGCAGTGTGCAGGCCACGGGCCACGTCGAGTCCCATTCGCTCGTCGGCGAAACCCGGACTGCCGAGCCCCAGTATGAGTGTCTTTATCACTCGGGCGATTCCTCCCTTCACGGACCTACGCTGTCGTTCTCGTTGCAGCCGGTGCCCCGGGCTGTCTTCACGTTCACCACTATCTACGCAAGCGCGTTGATCTTCTTCTTCGCAGCTTCCGGTCGGCGGTACTCCGGCAGAAGCATCGGAGAGATCCGGCCCTTCCCAACTCTCGCGCTCTTCAGTTCCTTGTGGAACTTGCTCAGGTGATCGAGGGAAAGCTTCCCGGCACGCTTGATGCCGGCCGCACGCTCCGCAGCGGCTGCGCCTGCCCGGCGTCCAAAGACGATAACATCCAGAAGCGAATTGCCCATCAGACGGTTGCGACCATGTACACCACCGGAAATCTCGCCGGAGGCATAGAGGTTCTTCACCTTGGTCTCACAGTGTTCATCTATCTTGAGACCGCCGTTCTGGTAATGCTGCGTCGGGTAGATGAGGATCGGCACCTCCGACATGTCGATCCCGAAACGCTCGTACTGCCGGAACATCGCGGGGAGCCGTTTCTTGATGGTCCCAGCGCCGTGCAGCACTTCGATGATCGGAGTGTCAAGCCAGACGGCCGGCTGTCCGGACGGCGTCTCGACACCCTTCTTCTTCCCCAAGCACTCGCGAATGACGGCCGCTGCTTCGACATCGCGAGTCTCGAGTTCGTAGATGAAACGGTTCCCGTCGACGTTGGTGATCTGGCCGCCGATGCTTCTCACTTTCTCCGTAACCAGCTGACCAAGGATCTGCTCCGGGAATGCCGCGCCCGTCGGATGGTACTGGATAGTATCCATAAACGTAAGCGGCGCGCCGACACGATACCCGAGAACGAGCCCGTCTGCCGTGGCCCCGTAGTGGTTGGATGTCGGGAAACCCGAAACATGGAGGCGCCCTCCACCACCGGTCGCCAGAATGACTGTCTTGGCGCGGACGATCACATACTCCTCCGTCTCCATGTTGTAGAGAACGGCTCCCGTGACTTTCTTGCCGTCGGTCAGAAGTTCGTACGCCGCCGCGAACTCCATGATCGGAACCTCGTGATTCAGAACCTCGTCTCTCAGCGTCTTCATTATCTCGCCGCCACTATAGTCGCGCGCGGCATGCATGCGCATGCGAGATGTGCCGCCGCCGTGAATCGAGATCATCGTTCCGTCGGGTTCCTTGTCGAACATGACACCGAGCCGCTCGAGCCACGCCAGAGCCTTGGGCGCGTCGACAACGAGTGCCTCAACAAGCTTCGGGTCGTTGAAGTAACGGCCGCCGCCCATCACATCCAGATAGTGGATCGCAGGCGAGTCGTTCTCCTTGTCCGCTCCCTGGATTCCACCCTGCGCCATGACGGTGTTCGAATCGCCGAGTCCTCCTGCGCGACCAGTGCTGCGGCTGCTCCAGCCCCACCACCACCCACAACAAGCACATCAACGTCGCGGTCGACAATCGAGAGATCGAACCTGGCCGGGTCTATCGCACTGTATGCTTCGAAGACGTCGGCGAACTCCTTGGGTGTCCGTTCTCCCTTGGACGGTCCAACCTTCAGCGTGCGGAAGATGGCTTCCTTGTAATCGGGATGAAAACCCTCAAGGAGTGACTGTCTGTCATCCGGCGAGAGAAGCGGAATCTCCTGGTGCAGCCGCTCTCCGCGAGTGGCCTCCAGGCGCTTCATGGACTCAAGAATCTTTCCCGTGTACACCTCGCGTCCTCCTGTTAGTCCGCCTTCTGGATCTCGCGCTCGCTGTAGAGCTTAGCGAGCTGGGGTTTCTTCATTTTCATGAGCTTGTCGATCTCTTTGTCGAACTTGCCCCTCTTGACTTCCTTGACGCGCTTGTCGAGGTG
>JALGZD010000101.1 GCA_025782395.1 bacterium | reverse complement strand
AGGCGGTTGCGTCCATAGACGACGGCAAGTGCATACGATGTGGGGTTTGCCACGATGTCTGTCCGAACGATGCGGTGCGGCACGACGGGGAACGGATCCCAGAAGCGGTTGAGTGCAATCTGATTTGGGTGCAGCGACTCCTCGAGAACGACTTCTACGCGCATGATGAAGAGAAGCAAGCAGCGCTCATGAAACGGATGGACCGCCATTTCGCCAAGGACATCGAGGTTGCCAAGAGGACCATAGAGCGACTTCGCACTCTGAGGAACACCTGATTCTCAGGTGCGACCGGAACGAAAGAACAGAGTTGTGTGTGACATCGCTGGCCTGAGCGATCGGGGACATGGTTGACAGATTAGTCCGAGGACATGGTTGACACTCTTCGTCTACGTTTTCTTCCGAGAGCATCTTCGATCATCATGTCTCTTTCGCTGAACCTGCCAAGGCGCAGGGGTCCAAAGTACACGTTCCAGAGTTCGTTGTCGACCTCTTGGAGTCCAACGTACTCACCACCGAGGACGTGGCTGACATTGACCCAGTTAGAGTTCCATCTGATGCCACCGTTGTTACTGACTCTTCTGACCTCGTAGTGGTCCGGGTACTCGATAGAAGGGATGCGCTCAGGGAACGTTCTTTCAGACGATTGGTAGACTGAAGCCGGTGTTCTCTGTCCGAGCGCTTCGTGAGGTCTCTCCTGGTTGTACGATCTTTGAAAGCTGTTGAACTTTCTCTGCTGGGTTCTCCTGTTTGCAGCAGGCGGTCTTGTTGCCTCGGCCTTGAGCGTTCTGTGCATGCGTTCGTGTCTTCCGTTCTGCTCCGGGTGTCCAAGCTCGATGAGCTCCGGGTAGATGCCGAGTCTGATCCACCAGACGGAAAGCCTCGAGATCCTTCCGAGCGCGGTTGATGCGAACGGAGTTCCGTTGTCGGATCGGATGATGGAAGGCAGGCCGTACTCTCTGAAAGCTTGGACGAGCGTCTTCTTAGTGTCCTTGTGGCACGGACTTAGGAAGCCCTGACATCTGAGGAGGTATCTGCTGTATCCATCTGCTACTGTGAGAGGGTAGCAGTATCTGCCGTCACGGGTTCTGAAGTGGCCCTTGAAGTCGATGGTCCAGATCTCGTTGGGCTTTGTCATTGGCGTATCGGGTTTGCCCAGGTGTCCCGGCTTCCTTCTTCTCCTTCGTGCGGTTACGAGTCCGTTCCTGCGGAGGATGTCAGCGGCAGTAGATCGAGCAGGCCATGGCCAGTCGGGGTGCTTCCTTGCGACGAGTACGAGTAGCTTCTTCGGTCCCCACGTAGGATGTCGTCGCCTTGCCTCGATGATGTGATCGACGATGTACTGCGGTGTCTTTGTGGGGGAGGTCCTTGGTCTTCGTGAGCGGTCGCAGCATGCGAGAGGTCCTTCTTCGTAGAAGCGGTGGATGAGCTTGTAGGCTGTAGTTCTGCTGACGCAGGGCACCTGGCACCTCCTCGGAGAAGAGTGAGTGCCCAGAGTGTCCCACATGGGCATGAAGGTGTTAACCATGTCCTTGGACTGAAGTGTTAACCATGTCTCCGGACCGTACCGCCAGGCTGTCTAACTAGCGTATGCAGCTGCCGGGCTTGTCTGTCACAGCGGGTGCGGCTTCGCCGCTGGCACCCATCGCGCCAGCCTTAACGCTCGCAGCTGATGCGCGGATGTTAGACCGCAGCCAGTGAGATTAGCGATTGATTCCACTCATATGTGTGGGGTTGTCAGCAGGAGGCAAGTATGGAGAAGAATCCGAGAGGACAAGATAGACCTAAAGATGGTAGAGGTGGTGGGAGAGGAATGGGTGGTGGACGTCGCGGAGGCAGGAACACAGGAGACTGCGGCTCGGGCCGCCCTGGGAAGGGTACTGGGGACGGTAAGGGGAAAGGCACTGGTCGACCGGAGTAGTGGGAGTGGCCTGGCTCTGTTGCACGTGTGGCGTGATGGTAGTCCAGCTTGCTCGTCTGCGGTCTAACTAGCGTATGCAGCCGTCGAGGTTGGCTGTCACGCTGTCTGCTGGCGCGGCTACGCCGCTGGCACCCATCGCGCCAGCCTTAGCGCTCGCAGCTGATGCGCGGTTGTTAGGCATACGCGCGCCTTTGGAAAGCGACACATGGTATGATGATGTGGGGGTGAGGTTGAGTTCGCATGTAGCATATCTTCCAGGGAGGGGCGTTGATCCACATCATCCGAGAGAAGGCGTCACCAGCACAGATAGCAGAGATGATCGAGCAGCTTGAGAACTACATCAAGCTCGCCGTGGACGTGCGCCAGGGCATTCTGGCAGGTGGGGGAGCCCTTCACGCCGACTGCGAGGCTGCCTTGTTGGACGCTGGCAGTTCCCAGAAGGATGTCTGGGGAGCTGACTGGATTCCCGTCACTCAGGAAGTGACATACGAGTCGCTGATCAACCTTCGTCCGGGTCGAGGGAACTTCTCGATGGATATCGAGGACAAGGCTCTTCGGGCGCAGATCAAGCAGATCACGACGAACCTGCTGGGGGAGCGATGAGTTCCTGGACGACCATACGAACACGATACCTCCGCGACGAGGTTCCAGTCCGCCTCGGGGGCCTCGCTGCGAATCTTCTTCGCATTCGTTCATACGCTGATCGACCGGACCACGAAGAGGTGGTGTCACGACTGGTGCGGGAGAGCGCGCTCTTCATAGAGTGGACGGCCGCCGATGTCGACCCTGCCAAGTTGGAAGACCTTGCGGAACTGCAGCGTCGGCTATCACTCTGGTATCGCAACTGGGAAGTGGTTTGGGCTGACGAGGCCACGAGGACCGACATGGCACGCGAGGCTGGAGATTGGTCGCAGCTCTTGCTTGAGATGTCCGGCCTGTTGGCGCGCGAAGCCTAACTAGCGCATGCAGCCGACGGGCTTGCCTGTCACGTCAGCTGCCAAGCGCGGCTGTGCCGCGCCCGCACCCATCGCGCCAGCCTTGACGCTCGCAGCTGATGCGCGGATGTTAGGCGGGCAACGGCGGTTCCACCCGGGAGACCATAGGAGGGACTGAGTATGCCGACGAGCTTTCGCATCGACAGAGAGCACGGCGTCGCATATGCAGAGACTCTAGGCGAGACGTCATCGGGCGAGCTTCTGGAGAGCTTGGTGGCCCTGCTAAGCCATCCGGACTACAGTCCGGGCATGCGGTTGCTGCTTGACATGCAAGAGGTGATGCCGTCGCTCCTGCAGGGTGATATCCTGCGAATCGCAGAGTACATCAAAAGCCATCGGGACGAGCTCCGAGCGATGAAGATGGCAATCGTGGTGCCGAAGGCCTCGAGCCTCAGCGTGGCTCAGGAGCTGGAGGCCCAGATTGCTGAGTCTACTGTAGATGCGGGTGTCTTCTGCGGCATGCCGGAAGCTCGCGAGTGGTTGGGTCTGGCAAGCGATGGGGCACCGTCGAGGGATGATGCAGATGCCGTTAGCCGGAGAACGGCGGTTCCACCAGAAGGCCATAGGAGAGACTAGGCATGCCGACGAGCTTCCACATAGACAGCGAACACGGCGTGGCATACGCGAGGACTCTAGGCAAGACGTCGTCGGGCGAGCTTCTGGAGAGTTTTGTAGCTCTGCTAAGGCATCCTGACTACAGTCCGGGCATGAGGTTGCTGCTCGATATGCGAGAGGTAACCCCATCGCTCTTCCAGCGTGATATCCTCCGGATCGGCCAGCACATCAGGAGTCATTGGGACGAGATTGGAACGCTCAAGATGGCGGTCGTAGTGCCCAAGGCCTCGAGCTTCGGCATGGCCCGGGAGCTGGAGGCCGGGGTTGATGGTTCTTCCGTGGAGATGGGTGTCTTCCGCGGCGTGCGTGAAGCTCGCGAGTGGTTGGGTCTGGCGGGCGAGGGAGTGCCGTCGACGGATGGCGGAGATGCCGTTGCCGGCTAACTAGCGTATGCAGCCGACGAGCTTGGCTGTCACGCCGAGTGCAGGCGCGGCTTCGCCGCTGGCACCCATCGCGCCAGCCTTAACGCTCGCGGCTGATGCGCGGATGTTAGGGCGCAGCACGCGAGCTTGAGGAGTGGGTTGTAGGTAGCCGACTGCTGATAGTGGTGTACATCTTGGCACTGCCAGCACTCTCCACGCCCTGGCGGCGCGACATCATAACGGTCGAACTGCATCGAGCCAGCCAGACGGACGCGGCACGTTCGCAGAGTAGGAGGAGTCATATGAGACCATTGATACTCGTGTTGGTGGTTGCAGCGCTACAGGTAGGTCTAACCGCTCTGTCGGAGGCCACTATGCTGATCGTGGACGGGTCCGGTGGTGGCGACTTCGAAACCATTCAGGGGGCAGTCGACGCAGCAGCCACCGTCGACAGCATCCTTATCAGGGCCGGGCAATACGACGAGAATGTGCTCAGCGTGGGCAAACATATCGTGTTCCTTGGTGAGGGCGTCGGCCAGACGATCATCCAGGGCGTCAGCGACGCTCCGACGATCGAACTCAGAGAGTTGGACGATCCCCCTTGGTCCTGCTGGTTCCATGAGATGACCGTCCGCGCGGGGCCGCTGGACGAGTGGGCCGTATACTGGACCGAGCGAAGCGCCAGGTTCTACAGCTGCTCCCTTGAGGGTACCGTTGGATCGTGGGAGAGCAGCAGCCATGGAACCGCATGCCTGTACAACTGCACTGCGACGTCCGTCCGAACTCGTGGTCCCGCTTCGTATGCAGAGATCGAGAACTCGGTCGTCGATTCCGCCCGGTTCCGGGGTGCGTGGGTGACCAACCAGTGGGGTTTCACCTTCTGGTCGTCGCATGGCGTCGAGACATACGGTAGCCAGATCGGCACTCTCGAACTCGAGGGCGGTCGCGTGGAGTCACATGGCGACGTCATCGAGTCGGTGCAGGGGGACATCTACGGGCGCTTTTATGCTTGGAATTCGGAGATCGGGTCCATCTGTGTCGGTGCCGGGCTTCGTCTGACGGAATGCACCGTCGTCAACGATGCCCAGCTCGTCGGGGGCTATCCCTCGCATCACACTGTGGCTGCAGGCGTGATTGAGATCGATGATAGCTTCATAGGTGGAGACCTCTACGTCGAGGTGCACGAGAACGGCATCGGGGCACAACGACAGGCGTGGGTCAGCCATACGACCGTTCTGGGTGACATGACGTGTGACTATGAGCATAGCGAGTCGTGGACGACATTCGTGAGCGGAATTCGGGGTAACATTGTCATGGGAAGTACATTCCTCAATCTGGCATTCATCGAGACCCCGGTTGTGTCGCACAATGATTTCGTCGGAGGAGCGGAAATCTGGGGAGACCAGAGTTCGGTGTACTCCAACATCTCGAGTGCGCCATTGTTCTGTGGTTTCTCATCCGGCGACTACACGTTGCAGGAGTGCTCGCCGTGCGCGGGAACGGCGCATGACGGCGGCAACATGGGAGCGTATGACATCGGCTGCCCCTGCTTCTCTGTAGTAGAGGAGAAGAGCTGGGGCGCCATCAAGGCCATGTACCGGAACTAGGGGATGAACGACCGGGGACATAGGTAACAGATTAGTCTAGGTACATGGGTAACACTTTTCGTCTGCATTTGCGACCGAGAGCGTCTTCGATCTTGAGTTCTTTCTCATAGAAAC
>JALGZD010000033.1 GCA_025782395.1 bacterium | reverse complement strand
CGTCCGCGTCGTTCCCCACAACCACGTCAACGGTAGCCGAGTTCGTGTGGGTCTCGCTGCCACTCGTCTGGTCGTCAAGAGAAAGCGTCGGATTGACCGGAGCCGTCGTGTCCACTGTAATCAAAAGTGGCGTTGCTTCACCCGACTCATTGCCCGCCGTATCAGTCGCCGTGGCGGTGATGCTATGAACGCCTTCAGGGAGATTAATGTCGATACTGAAATTACCGCTGCCATCTGCTATTCCTGTCCCGAGGACCGTCCCACCTTCCTTGATCTTTACGGTCGAGTTTGCCTCAGCGCTGCCCGAGATCGTCAGAGCGGTCGTGTTCTTCGTGATGTTGTCCGTGTTGGAGTGGCCCGTATCGTCGGCGGCTGCGAGGTCGAGGTCGGTCGGTGCATTCGGCGGCGTACTATCGTAGGTCCAGGTCCAGGTGGCTGTAGACTCGACGTTGCCTGCGTGATCCGTGGCCCTCACTTCGAAAGTGTAGCTGCCATCGGCGGTTAGTGGCCCAACGGACTTGGGACTGGTGCAATCCGTCCAGTCAAAGGTGGCGCTAAGACCGATCAACTTGCACTGCATCTTCGCTACACCGGAGTGATACCCATCGTTGTCCAGATCGTCTGCGCTGAAGATGAAACTGGGGTTAGGATCGTTGCTGGGGTTGCTGGGTCCGTCGGTGATCGTCGATTCCGGTGCCAGAGTATCCTTGTAGATAGACCCAAAGCCAGCGGTGATGTTATCAACCCCAGCAAAGTTCCCCACCGCGTCTCCGACGCCACCGCCAACTACAATTTCCCCGTCAGGGCAACTGCTAAGGCTATCTACAAAGCTAAAGGTATGGCTGGCGATCGGTGGGTCCACAATTTCATCACCGGACTTGCATAGCGTCCCCGGAGGAGCCTCGACGAACCATCCCCCTCCTGCTATGCCGGAGCCGGAATCAGTTGCACTGACTGAGCCTGACACGGCAGGGGCTTCTGCGGCATTGATGTAACCATCGTACAAGGCCGGTACGGAGAAGTCTGTGACCACAGGTGGGGTCGTGTCAATGAAGAACGGCCCGACGTATACAGTACTGGTCCAATTGCTGGCGTTGTCCTTGGTCCGCACGGCACAGTAGATATCGTTGCCTTCCGGCGCCGTGACGGTATAAGTTGTTCCCGTTGTATAGACGGTTGCATCTGGGGTGAAAGTGTCGCCGTGATCCGCCTCAATCGAGTAGCCGTCGATCCCTGAAGGGCCATTATCTGTTGCTGCTGTCCAGCTCAGGTCAATCATATTGTCATTCGTCCAAGTGCTTGTGAAATGGCTGGTGCTGCGAAGATTGGTCACGTCGTTTGGCGGCTGATCATCGGCCTGTGAGGCGTCGTACGGATCGGCACCGGCGCATAAGCACTTGGAATCGCTGGGGTCTTCACCCCAACCATCGTCGTTGTCATCACGGTAGTAGGTGGTACAGCCGGTTGCGCCTTCCTCGTCGACTACTCCATCACAATCGTCGTCGATCCCGTTACAGACCTCCGTTGCTCCAGGGTTGACCACAACCGTCTGAACGCAGGAAGCAGTGTTTCCCGACTGATCGGTCGCTGTCCAGGTGACAGTGGTTCTACCTACCGGGAACTGGCTTGGGGCATCATTTGTTACCGAATCTACGGCACAGTTGTCGCTTGTGGTTGGCGTGTCCAGATCCACCCCGGTGGCATGGCAGACCCCCGGGTCTGTGTTTACGGTGACGGTTGCAGGACAAGTAATGGTAGGATTTTCGGTGTCCTGCACAATTGTATGGATCTGTGCTTCATTGTTGGTAGGAACAGGGTCAGGTGTTGGGGAAGAAACGGAAGCAGTGTTGATGATGGTGCCAACTGCACTGCATGTGGGTACCACTTTCACCGTCAGCATAGTGGAATCACCGGAGGCAAAGTGAGGCCATGTGCACCACGTCACCACACCGGCAGATTCTGTCCCACCATGTGACGCAGTCACAAATGTCGTTCCCGAAGGCAATGTATCCGATATATGAATGTCAGAGGCGTGCCCAGGGCCGTTGTTTGCAACGGTCAGAGTATATGTTAGCTGTTGGCCTACCGATACTGGATCAGGGGTGTCCATTTTGGTCACCGCTAGGTCCGCATCAGCGTTTATTGGAGTATTCAAGATCACGTGGTTGTTTGCGAGATCGGGGTCGTAAGTGGAAGAGCTCGCCGAAACGGTGTTGGTTATCGGCCCAGTCCCGGTGTAGCTCGGATCCACCAGGACCCGAAACAGCAACCAAGCCTCTCGCCCCCCGCCAAGCATTCCCACGTCCCAAGTGCCACTGCCTGGGTCGTAGGTCCCCTGCGATGTGTTAGCAGCGACGAAGGTCGTATGCTCGGGAATGTGATCGGTCACCACCACGTGCTCTGCAAATGATGGCCCGAGGTTCAATATCCGTACCGAGTACCTGATAGGATCTCCGGGTCCAACGGGGAAGTCAGTGTTGAAGTCGGACTTTTCGACCCGGATGTCCGCCTCCACGTTCACTTGGGTAGCTTCAGCGACTTCGTTATTGCCCAAATTAGGGTCTGTAGTGGAGGACCTCACTGAGGCAGTGTTGCTCATTTGCCCATTGTAGGTCGGAACCACGAGCCCTTGGAGCTCGATTGTGATTTGAGTGCCGGCGGAGAGCATCCCGATCGTGTAGGGCCCAGTCCAATAGCCTTGCGGGACTCCGTCAACGTTGTAGGTGCCAGGGAAGAAGCTCGCAGGGAGGATATCGGAGACCTCAACATCCTGGGCATCCGAGGGACCGTTGTTAGTGACAGTGATAGTGTAGGTGAGCCACTCCCCTGCTATCACGGGGTCGGGGCTATCGGTCTTGGAAACACTCAGGTCCGCCTGGGTCGTTGGGCCAAACAGGGTTGACGACCCTATCCCTATTGCCAGGAGCAAGATCAGCAAAACAAGCCAAAACTTTCTCGTCGGACTTTTCATCATTCACCCCTTTCTATTTGGATAACCTTATCATTAGCGGATATTTTATCGAACTGGTTCCTGCAACCCTTCTGCTGCTTAGCTGCTCCTATCTCCTCGACTGGATCACTTCCTAATCTAGTCGTCTCCTGACAGGAAGGGAGCATAGCGATAGAACAAAAAGAAGGGGTGCATAGAATAGCACCCCCTCCGCCCGTATCATACCCTCCGAAATGTAAAAACGCCCCTCGCTCACTCGAAGAGCGTTCTCGCAACATAAAACCAGACACTCGCCCCGCCAGCACCGGTTCTCTCCCCGACCCTGGCAGCCCGGCTATCTTACAAGACCCGTGGCTTTGTGTCCCTACTTCACAGTAGATTTACCTTTTTCAAGGTCTAATACATGATTCATTCGTACCTTCATGAACTAAACTTAGTATATAACAAATCTGGACGCTTTGTCAAGGGTAGGGACAGAAACACCGACTCTTTCATCAATATCGCCCCATGACCGCCTTTTTGTACTCCTCCGTGCGATCCTTCTCCTGGCTTCCTGGTCCCCTGAGAGATCAAAAAGAGCCTACTACTGCGTGTTCTCGGGAAGCCGCCCATCGTCTTATGAAAATCCGAGGGTCGATTAGCGCAGAGCCCATCTTTTCGCGAGAATGATCGTCATGGCGAAGGAAGGTGTCCTCGATCTCTTTCATCCGGCGGTGAAGCGCTGGTTTCATGAGAGCTTTGCAGAACCGACCCCGGCACAGGCTCTTGGTTGGCCGCCGATCTCCCGGGGGGAGAACACCCTGATCCTTGCTCCGACCGGGTCGGGGAAGACGCTCGCCGCGTTCCTCTTTGCAATCAACGACCTTATCGTTCGCCATGAACATGGTGAGGAGTCAAACGGTGTAGAGATCCTTTATCTCTCTCCCCTCAAGGCGCTTGCAGTCGACATCGAACGGAACCTGACCGCCCCTCTTGCGGGGATCCGCCGGGCTGCGGACGGCCTCGGCATCGCCCTCCCCGAGGTAACGGTCGGCGTTCGCACCGGGGATACCTCTCCTGCACAACGGCAACGGATGGTTAGCCACCCTCCGCAGATCCTGATCACCACCCCGGAATCGCTCCACCTCCTCCTGACATCAGAGAGAGCGCGACAGATCCTGCAGACCGTCCGTTACACGATCGTCGATGAGATCCACGCTGTCTGCACGAGTAAGCGCGGG
>JALGZD010000144.1 GCA_025782395.1 bacterium | reverse complement strand
CTCCTGAAGTACGTCCTTTCCGCGTAGTAGAGCTTCATCAAGGCGAGTTTGGCTTCGTCCTCAGGGTGGCGGAAGTACCTGTCCCATCCTTCACCCGGCTTGAGGTCCGAGAACTGCACGAATCCCCACATCTCCGGGTAGTGCATCGCTATCAAGCCCTGAGGAGACCAGACCCAGTTGTCCTCGGGCAGGGCCTTCCCCGTCTCGGGATCCGTGAGCTTCACATACTTGCCGCTCAAGACCTCGGTGCGCCACTCGACGCGCGAGAAGTTGAATCGCCACTGCTCGCCGGGCCGCGGTACCGTTGCCTTGTGAGCGCACTCCTCGAGGACGTGCCACGGGATGGCTATCTCCACCGACCACCCGGCATCCACATCACCGGGCTCGTTCAACGTGCCATCCACGTGCACGCCGGTCAGAAGCCCCTTGATGTCCCACGAATTGACGGCGGTGCCGTCATCGCGGTAGGGCTTCGTCAGAAGGAGATCCCACTCGGTGCCGAGCGCATTGATCTCGAGCTCGTAGTACTCGTGCGTATCCCCGTTGGGATCGATGAACACCTCGAAATCGTTGTCGTGAAAGATGACCGAATCCCGCTCGCGCAGCGTCGCCCACACGTCGGGCTCTTCCATCTTCGCTCCGACATAGAGGTAGTCATCGTCCCAGAGCATGGCCACTCTGGTAGCGAATCGCGGAGACGGTTTTGCGTCTCCCTCGATGTCCACGAACTCATCCGTCCAGGTTGTAGCCTGCCAGTCCTCCTCATCGAGCCGCCCATCGATGACGCGGGGGGAAGCGGCCATGTAACAGATGTAGGTCTCAGGACGGCGATCCAGAGCCGGGGCCGGGAATGCGTAGTCGCTTTCTCGTGCGGCTCCGGAATGCGGACAGAGGAATGCGAGCATTATGACTAGTACCGGAACTGACAATCTGCGACTCATATTCGGCTCCATGGTCTCCACGCGGCAACGTGGCCGCATCAGTAGTAGAAACTGATCTGAACCAGCCCGCCGGCGGGCGTGCCGCCGTACTCACTCTTGAGCGTCATGCCGTCGGGCGGCGCCCCGTATGGGAAGTAAGCCGATGCAAGAAGGCTCACGTTGTCGGAGAAAACCCACGTGGTCGAAGGATCGATAACGCCGGAGCCGTCCGGGGCGGCTATCCACGAACAGCTCGCCGACAGTGTGCCGCCGAGACCGTAGGTCGCCTGAAGAGCCACGGCGTGCTTGCCGAGAACCTGCACGTCCCCGCGCATGTAGCGCTCGAAGACACCTGGCTCCAGCAGGTGAGTATTCAGATCCGTGATCCTGTCCACCCCGAACCCCGAGTAGTGGTACTCGCTCATCAGGTAGAGCCCGTCACCCACATCAAGGCTGTACGATCCTCCGACCACTGCCTTGACGACGCAATCTTCGCAGCCCAGGTCGCCACCTCCGGGATACGCGTCGGGCGTCCGGAAGACGGCAAACTCTCCGTGAGCCTCGGCATCGAACACCGGGAGCGACGCGGTCACGGCGTAGAGGTAGTCCTCGTAGCACTTGCCGAAGATGATCTCACCGTCGACGTTGCCTATGCACGCGTTCACACGACCGACGAACGATGAGCTATCGAGGGACTCACCAAGAGCTGCCACCGCGTCTACCGAGATGAGATCGGTAAGCGGAATGGTGGCGCGAACAGCGTCGATGCCGCGCCTCCATTCCCGGTCGCTCTCGAGCGGAGAGAACGGGGCAAAGATATCAACCGCCCCAAAGAGAACGCCTCTTCCCCACCCGATCGCCTGTCGTCCGATCGTGATCTGGGCGTCACCGAGCGACACCGCCGAGTAGGCGCGATCCAGCTCGTGCCGGTAGGAGAACGAGTCTCCGATCTCCACGAGCGGTTCATCTATCTGTCGGATTCTGTACGGGGCATCGCCGCTGTCCATGAAGACCCACAACCCTCCTGCGGCCCCGGCACCCTCGGAGACCAATCGTGCCCTCTGCTCATACGCGACGCCGATGCCCAGCCACTCAACCGGCCGTATTTTGAGCGTTGCCCTCAGGCGCGAGAGCGACGTCGAGCTCCACCGCTCCGGATAGAGTAGAGGGTTCTCTGGGGCGTGCGACAGAAGCGTCGTCCATTTGATGGATGTGTCCAGATCGCAGTAGCGGTCCCCCGTCTCGCTCGACCAGAGCTCGAATGCTCGCGCGGTGGAAAGCGGAGCCAGCACCAGCATGGCGACAACAAGTCCCGGGAGAACGCCCCTCAGCGCTTCAGACATCGTCGAGCGCAGCCAGAGCGGCTCTCCCAATCCGTTCACGTGCATCGTCAATCCTCCGAGGCTCAGTCGGTGCTCCCGGCTGCGGCCACCGTGAATCAATTGGCGCTCCCGACTTCCTCTCCCGCATTCTTCACCTCGTCACTCGCGACCCTGCCGTCCAGAAGAGTGACGACGCGAGTCGCGTGTGCCATCACGAGCGGATCGTGGGTCGAGAAGACGAACGTCATACCGTGCCTGTCCCGCAGCTCCCTCATCATCCTGAGCAGCGCTTCTGAGTTCTCGCTGTCGAGATTCGCCGTCGGTTCGTCCGCCAGAACCAGCCGTGGTCGCGAAACAATCGCGCGGGCGACGGCAACGCGCTGTTGCTGTCCGCCCGACATCTCGTTGGGGCGTCGATTCGCGAGTTCCCCAAGCGAAAGATCTTCCAGTGTGGACATCGCCCGCTCATGCCTCCCACCATCGATGCCCTGAAGCTCAAGAACGAATTTCACGTTCTCGAGAGCTGTCAGCACGGGAATCAGGTTGTATGCCTGAAAGACGAACCCGAGCGACGTAAGACGAAGTTCGGCGCGCTCCCTCCGGCTCAAAGCCGTCAGATCATGACCAAACAGGTGCACATCCCCACTCGTGGCGATATCCAGCGCGCCGATGAGATTCAGGAGCGTCGTCTTGCCGCTTCCGCTCGGGCCGACGATGGCAAGGAAGTCACCCTCATGGATGGCCAGATCGAGTCCCCTCAGGGCATTGACCGTGATCTTCCCGTTGTGGAAGTCCTTCGTGACGTTTCTCACATCCACGAGATTCGTGTTCATTCCTACGCCTCCCTGAGACTCAGTGCGGAAGTCGGGTTCGTGCGAAGGGCGTACCACGCAGGATAGAGCCCTGCGACAAGCGTCGAGAAGAGCGCGACTGCAAACGCCAGCGGAATCAGCCACATGCCCATGTCGGCATATATGATGGGATCGAAGAGCACACCCTCAGTGACGAAGTCGCCCCCCATCATCTCGGCGAAGTTGTACCCGCTTGTGGCAGCCGGATAGATGAAGGGAAAACCCATGGCGAGTCCGGCGACCGCCCCAAGCACTCCCATTGCCAATGCCTCGATCAGGACCAGACGAACGATCCGGCCTCCCCCCATTCCCAGTGCTATGAGGACGGCAAACTCGCGTTTCCGCTCGAGTATGGCCGTGAGCTGCGCGCTGGCAACACCGAGCACGGCTACGACAATGACGACGCCCATAAGGAGGTTCATGAAGACCGTGTCACTCCCCATGTCTCCGCCCTGCGAAGGGATCACGACCTTCCAGGACAGGACGGGGTCGGTTCCTTCCAGACGTTCCTGCAGTCGAACCGTCAGCGCATCGATGTTCGAAGGGTCCCTGAAGACGATTGTGATCTCCCCGGCCCCCAGGTATCCGGTCAGATGCTCCATCTCCGCGAGTGTCACGTGGCAAATGGTGCCATCGATAGTGCGACTTCCGGTACTGACGATACCGACGATGCGAAGCATTGCATACTTCATCTCACCGCCCGCACCGGCAATCGTAATGAAGAGATCATCGTCGAGTTCGACTTCAAGGCGATCGGCAATTGCCGTTCCTATGACGACGGCTCCCTCATCCCCGCGTTCGAGATAGCGCCCCTCGCTCAGCACCCTGACGAGACGGCTGATGTTTCTCTCTACGTTCGGGTCAACACCCACCATCTCCACGCCCGTGACGCACGTCCCGAAGGCCAGAAGCGCCGTGGTCCGCGAATGCGGTGCGGCGAACTCGACTTCGGCCATGCTGCCGGCGATATCCAGGTCCCGCTTCCAGTCCACCAGGCGAAGGTCGCTGTCACGGGTCTTCTCCCAGGTCGCCGGGGCTATCCTCGCGTGCCCGAAACCGCTCTCCGAGATCGCCCGTATCCTCATCTCGCTCGAGCCTCGCGTGAACGCGACCATGTACAGAACTATGCCGCAGCCGACGCCGATGCCGACAATGGACAAGAGTGTCCGGCGAGGGTTTCTGCCGAGCGTGCGGAGCGCGAGCTTGGCGAGAAGCAGATCTCTCATGATCTCATCGCCTCCACGGGCCGCAGGCGCACTATGCGCATGATAGGCCAGACAACAGCCATGAGCGACGTGGCCAGTATTGCAGCGACGGCGATCACGATGTCTTTGGCATAAATCCTGGGATAGATGAGGAGCGAAAACTGCATCCCCTTGAAGGCGACCTCGTACGAATCGCTGCCACCAAGAGCAGCATAGTTGAGCCCGGACTCAGACGTCGCAGCGACGAACCCGATCCCAGAAAGCGTGCCGATCGCGACTCCCACAAGTCCGAGGATGGCCGCCTCGACGGCGATCATCGTCGAGAGCCGGCCGGGACTGCATCCCAGCGAGAGCAGCATGCCGAACTCGTGCGTTCGCTCGAATGTCGACATCAGCATGGTGTTCGCAATGCCGGCCGCGGCCGCTATGAAGACTACAATCAGGACGATGTAGGCGAACAAGTCCACCATGGTCGCCATGGTGATAACGAATGGTGCCAGTTCCTTCCATGAAAGAACTTCCAGATCGGCAAGCGATGGCAGATGCGAGAGGCGAACGACGGTCTCATCGATCAACTCCCTGTCGCTCGTGTGTACTACAATCTCGTGCGCCTGATCGGGCATCAGGAGGAGTTCCTGCGCATCGTCGAGCGACATCACGATGCCGAGGGCGTAGATGATCTCAACAGCGGACCACATGACGTCCTCGACCGTGTACAGATCGCTGGCAATCGAGCCGTCCATGTCCTGCCCGATGATGGCGATCTCCATGCCCGGCTCGATGTCGTGCTTCTTGGCGAATCCGGCCCCGACCAGAACCCTGTGCTCCCCCAGAAGCTCTCCCATACCATCCACGGGAAGAAGGCCCGCTTCATGGCACTCCGTTTCCGGATCCACACCGACAACCACACCCATGAAGCCGTCCTCAGTGAGAGCAGCCATGGCGGGCGCGTAGATGCGCGCCGATGCGTGCGCGACGTTGGAGTCACTTCGTATGTCCACGAGCAGACCGTCGATATCGGCAAGCGTGAGGTCGATGGAACGGTCTTCTCGCCAGTCGTACGCGTGCACCTGCGCGTGCCCGAGCATGGGCCCTGTCGCCGCGTTGAAGAACTGCTCGCCGTACCCGTGCATGAGGGCCGACGTCGCCAGAAACGCAAACTGGCCCACGGCGATGGCGCCGGCAACCAGCAGCGTGCGCTTGAAGTTGCGGCCCAAACTACGCCAGGCTATTCGCAGTGTGCTGACAGACATCATGCCGTTACCGCTCTCGTATCGACGCGTTCGCCTCAACCGCTCAACTTCAGCGCCTCCGCTCAAGGTGCGCGAGGCTGAACATGCCGTCATCAAGATCGACGTCGAACTCCACACTCAGATAGCGAAACTCCGTGCTCCTTCCCTCTTCCCTCTCGGGAATCACTCGCATCACTGTAGGAACCCGGCGGCCTCCGATCCACCGCACGTCCTCCAACACCATTGTCCGGGAGAGCCGGTCCCTTCTGTCGAAGAACTGCATTCTGGCAGGAAGACCGTCGTCCGAAAAGACGATCTCAATGCGATTCCACAGGCCTGCAACGTCGGGAAGGGCATCAAGCTTCACCTTCCAGCCGGGTGGATTGTCGGAGCGACCGACGAGTTCCGAGGCATAGTCGTCCAGATACGAGGATTCCCGCACCAGATCGTCATTCGTCATGTCGCTCCCCATCCACGAGCCCATCATCATCGATGGAGGAATGCGAATGGTCCGGGAGATCTTCGGTAGGTAGTTCCAGAGGTTGTTTCCCACCTTGAGAGTCGCGGTGCCGGCGTCTCGTACGGGCGCCTCGATCACAATGAGTGCTTTGTCGTCTCCCTTGCTCCAGGAACGCATGCGCATTGTCCGGGTTTTTCCCGGCCTCACGATCGTGATCTCGCTCACAGCCACAGTTCCGGATGAATCGTAGAGATTGTCGAAGTTCCGGATGAGCTGCGCGACATCGGGCGCTGTGTATCCCGGAGGCACGATCGGCGTAGAGCTACTCACGCCGAGCTCACTCTCAGGAACACGGCCCTGTGGAGCGATCGAGTTGTCACACGCCGCCGGGGCAGAGAGCAGAACCAGCACGGTTGCGGCAAGCATCGCGGCCGTCAGATGAGGGACACGGCTGCTGAGCACGGCCATTGGGAGCTCTCCCGTTTCTTGTTTATCAGCCCTGGATCCGCGGCCCCAGAAACAACGAGGCGCACCAGCTGAACAGTGTTACGACGATCGCCCCCAGCAACGCAGCACCGAATCCCGCCAGCATGAAGCCGGGCAGGATCAGCGCTACGAGACCCAGCATTGCCGCGTTGATGACGAAAAGGAAAAGCCCAAGTGTAACAACTGTCAGCGGCAGAGTGAGGAACACTACAATGGGTTTGACCACTGCATTGACAAGACCAAGCAGGAAGGCGGCCAGCAGGATGGTGCCGAAGCCGAAGATAACCATGCCCGGCACGATCATCATCGCTATCCACAGACCGACCATGCTGATGAGAAGTCGCGCAAGAAATCGTGACATATCTGCAACCTCCAATCTGACCTACCGCTCGCTGTCTGCGAGGGGCACCTTGACCCTACTCCGGTGCGAGTTCTACCAGCGTGACCCCCCAACCACCACTTCCTCCCTGGGCCAGCTGGAATGAGATCACCTCAGGCATCCGCCCGAGGATCGCGTGGACGGTCTCGCGAAGCGCCCCGGTACCCTTGCCGTGTATGATGCGCACCCCGAGTATGCCTTGAGACCGACACTCAGCAATGTAGTTCCGGACCAGATCAGGAACATCGGCCGGCCTGAAGGCGTGGAGATCGAGGACTCCGTCTATCGGCATCTCGATCACGAGGGATCATTCCCTCCCCTTGGGTTCGACCGCCGGCTGGGCGGCTGCACGTGAACCGGGCGCGAGAAACCCGTCCGCCGACAGTCCGCAGGTACTGCACTGGTACCAAGCGCAAGCAGGGCTCGCCCACGACGGACGAGCCCCTCGCGACAACGTCCAGCGTCGTCCTTGCAGTAAACGGCTACTCGCCGATGTAGTCAAGCGTGAACGCGTACTTCCGGGACAAGTCCCGAACACCCGAGCTCTTGAGCGCCGCTCCGTGCCCGGCCTCAACGTCCTCGAAGTACCAGACGTCCTTCCCAAGTCGCTCCAGCACCATCGCGAACCGTCTCGGTCCCGAAGGATCGACTCTTGGGTCGTTGTAGCCCGCAGTAACGAGAATCGGCCTGGCCACGCGATCCGCCTGATGGATCGGTGAGAGACTGTGGGTGAGATCGCTACCGAGCTCGCCCATTTCCCGCTCCCACCCCGCCGCGAACGTCTGATCCGTGTGCTGGTTCACCCAGTCTATATCGGCGACACCGACCTCAGAGACGCCGCAGGCGAATTTCTCCGGTGTATGCACGGCAAGATAGTTGACGGTGTACCCGCCGTACGATGCGCCCCAGATGGCGGTCTTCCCGGGATTGCTCCACCCCTCATCGAAGATGTAGTCGAGAGCGGCCTCCGCATCCTCGAGAGCCTGGAAGCGCCCCTCCAGATTATCGGCCTTCTCCCACGCGGGTCCGTAGCCGGTCGACCCACGAACGTTGGGATAGATGAAACAGATACCCTTCGACAAGGCCCAGGCAATGTTTCTCTGGAAGTACGGTCTGCTCTGACCGGGAGGACCTCCATGATAGTCAACGATGCACGGGTTCGACCCGTTCCTCTTGGCGCCCTCCGGGATGTAGAGAAGCGCCGGGATCATCGTCCCGTCGGTGCTCGGATAGCGGATGACGCTCACGTCGACACCCGAGAAATCGAACCCGAAAGTCGATACTCTGCCTATTTGCTCAAGCTCGCTCGCCCCGGCCGCGAGAAGGTAAGCAGTCGGTGGATCGGACGGCGAGTTGAAATCGAACACGATGTCGCCGCGATCGTTCATGCCAACGGTCCCGATGATTCCCACACCGGGCGCCGGCAGCGTTTCCGCATTCCCGTCCAGATCCACGCGGACGAGCTCCGAGTACCCATCACGGTTGAGAACCGCCACCACGGTTCCCGTGGCGCGCTTGAAGTAGGCCTCGTCCATCTCCGCCTTCGGATCGTACAGTAGCGTCAGCGCGCCATCAGTTCCGATGGCCTTCGCTGGATCGAGAAGTGCAAGCTTCAGGAACTCGTCCTCATCAGAAAAGGCGTCACACATCGTGACGATGCGCCCGTCCTTGGTGTAGTCACCCGACCAGTAGAGACCGACATCCGTGACGTCGCGAGCTTCACCGCTCTCAACGTCGACCTCGAAGAGCTGCGTCTCAGAGAATGATATGAGTCTCACTGCCAGCAGCTTGTCGTCCCTGTGGTCGATGAGATAGAAGGCGCCCGGCTCAGTGTAGAGCGTGTCAACGGTGCCGGAGGCGATGTCGTACCTCGCAAACCAGATCTGCTCGGAGTTGTCGATCGAGAAATAGAAGGAACCGTCATCTATGATGTGAGGGGTTCCGAACGAGATGCCGCGGTCTTCGAGCAGGATCTCGTAGCTACCGTCGGGGACGAACCGGTAGATGTCCCAGTTCTCGTCTCCGTGCTTCATGACCTTCTGGTACAGGTAGCTTCCGTCAGGATCGAGTCTCATTCCCCCGGGATTCAGACCATCTTCGTCCCAACCGTTGGGTGTCACCTGTATCGGCCATCCCCACGGTTCGTCCACGTAGAAGAGAGCGCCCTGCTCACCCGTTATTCGCATGGCGAAGTAGATGCGCCCGTTGTTGTCTATGTCCGGTGAGCCCATATAGTCGATGCCCAGGATGTCACCGAGTTCATTAACTGTCGACTCCCAGTGCGGCGACGAAACGATGCGCTCCTCTGTTCGCGCATTCTGCTCCCCGATGTAGGCAAGAACGCGCGTCGTGTCCGCATCAACCCACGGGTCTATCTCGACGAGCATCGACTCGATTTCGCCCGCGGGCGCCGTTACCGGGAGAACAAGGGCCAGCACTAGAACCACTGAAACGACCACCGCTCTGTACATTTGCGTGTCCCTTTCGTCCTTGGTGATGTACTGAAAACTCTGTCCGACTCCTACCGGTCCAAAGACCACGTCCATCTCTTGCAGGTCCGCAGTCTCCGCCCGGCTTCTACTGGTCCGACTCCGGGATCCCCATTCCGCTTCTGTCCGGGAACGCAGGCGTCTCGGGAGCGCGATACGGGTTCCGGATCAGCTCGTCAAGCATCAGATCGATGGCCGCGTCGAGCTGCGGATCGCCACCGTCGACCATGAGAGCCGGGTCGTCAATAATCTCGATATCCGGAGCGACACCATAGCCCTCGATGCCCCACGTCCCATCCTTGTCGTAGAAGGCGAAGATGGGAACGGAGGCGTAGCTGCCGTCAATCAGACCGGGGTTTCCGCTCAGGCCCACCAGACCGCCCCACGTCCGCGTACCCACGAGCTTGCCCAAGCCGGCGGCACGGAACGCGAACGGGAAGTAGTCCCCTCCGGATCCTGCGGACTCGTTGATGAGCATGCACTTGGGGCCGGGATGCGCGTAGTCCGGCGAAGCGCCGTCCTCTCTGATGTAGCGCTGCGTCCAGTAGTTGAGGATCGGCCTGTTCAGAAGCTCAATAAACCTCGTAGGCACCTGACCGCCACCGTTCCAGCGTTCGTCGATGATGAGAGCGTCGTATCTGCGCTGCCCGCCGAACTGGCGTCTGAGCTCATTCTGGCCGTTGACGCCGGTATCGGGGACATATATGTATCCCACGCGCCCGTCGGATCGTTCCTCGACATAGGCACGGTTAGCCTCAACCCACGCCCTGTATCTCAAGTCTCTCTCGCCGGAGAGCGGCTCCACCACGATCTCCCGATCGTCGTCGCCCATCTCAGGTTTCTCGCTGACAGTCAGCGTGACAGTGAACCCGGCCATTCCCTGCAGTGCTGCCCAAGGATCCTTCGACGTATCGACCGGCATTCCATTGACGGCAAGGAGGTAGTCCCCCTCCTTCACGTCTATGCCCGCCCGGCTCAGCGGTCCACGGGCATCTGAGTCCCAGCTCCCGCCTTCGAGGATCTCCGCGATCCTGTACGCTCCGTGGTCCAGCTCGAAGTCGCAACCCAGCATGCCGACGGATACGCTCGGTGTCTCCTCGCGCTCACCGCCGAAGTAGTACGCGTGTCCCACGTTCAGTTCAGCGATCATCTCACCGACGATGTAGGTCAGATCGCTCCGGGAGGAAGCGTCGTCGAGCATGGCCGAGTAGTCGTCCCACGCACCGTTCCAGTCGACGCCGTGCATGTTAGGCGCGTAGAAGTAGTACTTGTAGATGCGCCAGACATCGCGCAGTATCTGCCGCCATTCCGTGCGCGGATCCACGTCGACGAGCATTCCTGCAGTCGGCAGGGCATCGTCGAAGCTCTGATCGGACGCTGCATCGACGATAGCGAACGCACCGTGGTTGGCAGCCAGGATCTTCTCGCCGTCTCCCGACATGGTGAACCAGTTCGCCGATGACAGGACCGTCTTCTCCATATCGTCCTCGTCCTCGAGATCAGCCAGCATCACCTGAGCTGATCCTCGCTCTCCATGCGACCTCCCCCGAGATCCCCGTACGTACAGGAGCTGACCGGAGCTGTTGACAGCAAGATGCGTGAAGGCTCCGGAGTCGATCGGAAGCAGGATGGCGCGGCGCTCGAAACCATCCAGGTCGACGGTGATCGGCTCCTCCTCGTCCTCCTCGTCCTCCGCATCCTCGTCATCTCCCTCGTCGTCTTTGTCCCCATCATC
This sequence comes from bacterium, assembly GCA_025782395.1. Lineage (GTDB taxonomy): Bacteria > Joyebacterota > Joyebacteria > Joyebacterales > Joyebacteraceae > Joyebacterum. The sequence goes on along the minus strand of JALGZD010000144.1, from coordinate 22,895 downwards.
ATCCGAATCATCCCCATCATCGTCGTCCTTGTCCCCATCATCCTCCGAGTCATCTCCGCCATCGTCGTCCGACTCGTCGTCCTCATCTTCCTCCGCTTCGTCATCATCCCATTCCTCGACATCGATCTCGGGCGCAAACGGTGACTCGGTCTCCGAAGAGAGCGGCACAAACATCAGCCTGTCCGTCTGGGAGTAGGCCCAGTTGCCTCCTTCATCGGCGTATGTCGGCTTTGAGAAATCACGCTGACTCGCGTAGAAAAGATAGGTGCCGTCCCTGTCGAACACAGGCCACGTGTCACTGAAAATACCGCTCGTTACCTGGTGGACATCGTCGTTCTCAACGTCGTACAGGAAGACAGCACTGTTCTCTCGATCGGAGACATTGTCGGCGAAACTGATCCAGTTGGAATCGCTCGACCAACTGATCCCCCGCGAGCGGAACGAGTAGGCCTTGTGAACGCTCCGCGTCTTCTTCTTTTCGAGATCATGCAGATAGAGCGTCCCCGTCTCATCCCAGAACGCGATCCACTCCGAATCAGGAGACCATACCGGGCTGTTCAGAAAACCGAGTTTCTCACTGGTCAGACGGCGCGTCTCTCCCTTGCCGTCCGACTGCTTGATGTAGAGCTCGTAGTGATCGGTCTCATCGGAGAAATACGCGATCCATCGTCCATCCGGACTCCAGGAGGGATCTCGCTCAGCCACACCGTTCGTCCTCGTGAGATTCCGTGGTGTCCCGTTCTCAGCCGGAAGCGACCAGATGTCACCCCGCGCGCTCACAACGGCTCGCACACCGGTTGCTGAGATGTCGCCATCGTCCATCGTGTCCGAAGCGTCATACGACTTCACTCTGAGCCTCGGCCTGTCGCCCGGCACAGTGATCTCCACGGCGTGCGACCGTCCTGACGCCAGATCGAGAAGACGCATCTCCGACCCAAGCTGGTAGACGATCTCTCCGTCACCATCAGGACCGGGGCCGATGGAAGGCCACTTGACGTCGTAGTCCGAGTGCTTGGTTACCTGACGCCGCTTGCTCGTCTTCGTGTCGTAGACCCAGATGTTGAGCCGGTGACGCGAGCCCGCGTCCGACACGTAGTAGATGTCCGAGTCGTTCCACATCGGCACGCTGTCCGTACCGCCCCAGTCGGTGATCCTCTTGGATGTATGATCATTGAGGTTCAGAAGCCAGATGTCGGCTGCTCGGCCGCCCATGTAGCGTTTCCAGGAGGAGAAATCCCTGAAGTACGGCGTGTACGCAAGCCACCTGCCGTCAGGGCTGACAGTACCGTTGTTGCCGTACGGAACCGGCATGCTCTCGGGCAATCCGCCTTCGGACGACACCTTGAACATCTGGAGCGTTCGGGGGTTGCCGCCCGCCCCCCAGGCCGAAAAGATGATCTCATCACCGCGCGTCCAGTCGGATGGAAGCTCGCCTGCAGGGTGATGTGTGACCCTGAATGGAATGCCGCCCGCCACCGGAAGCACATAGAGATCGTTGTTTCCATCGTAGTTCGCCCGAAAGACGACGCGATCGCCGCCCGGACTGAACTTCGCGAATGTCTCGGTGCCCGACACGCTCGTGAGCCGGTGGGCGACTCCACCTTCCCTGGAAACGAGCCAGAGGTCGTTCGCGTACAAGAACACTATCTGCGACTCACTCACATCGGGGTAACGCATCATCCCCGCGTGCGGTGCTACCGCGTACGCGGAAGCAGCAAGACACACGATAGCGATAATAAGCAGAAACCGGCCAATCACTCTCTTCACAGGCATATCCCCCTTCAATCATCGAGATCCAGGAACCTCCGTCATCAACTCCAGTCAGCAATCTCAGTCAGCAGCCTGTCCTATCAGAAACATCAATGCACCAATTGGTTTCATGACAAACGTGACCACGCTTCGCGCAACTCGCCTCGCTACCAATCCCTCTTCGACATGAACGACTGTACGCTTCCATCCAGATCGAGGACGAAGCCGTGCTCGGGATGGTGAGAGTAGACTTCCGTCACAGGCTCGGGTGACAGGAAGCTGTTCTGCCGACCGTGTTCGTCGATGAAGAGCGAGAAGCTCGTTCCACCGTGGTAGTTGTTCCCGCCGGCGCGGGCGGGGCCGGGTACGTAGTCGTAGACGTCGTCTCCTCCCCTGTCGAGGAAGAAACAGAAGCTGTTGTGAGCCGACGCCCCCTGAGAGAAGAACGAGCCCCCCTCGTAGATATCGTCCCCTCCCTCGTCCATGAATAGCGTGACGCACTCGTCCCACGCCAGACCTTGAGCAACACCCTGCCTGGTCGTGTAGCGATCGTCACCGCCGGACTCCAGGAATACGCCGACCGCCTGATGAGCGCAGAAGCCTTGGTTGTATCGCGAACCGATGTACGTGTCGCCGTCGTACCCGCCGGCGGAGACGATGCCGTAGCCGTAGTAGTATCCACCACCCTGAGAGAAGTTCCCTGCTTCCATCCGATCGACGCCGGCCTCATCGAGCAAGAGCCCCAACCCGCCTGATGCCAGCGTGCGGAAACCCATTCCACACCCCTGCGACCAGGCATCGAAGATGCCCGCATCACCGTAACCGGTCGGGTAGAGGCCCTTCGCGTAGTACTCGTCGTTTCCGCCGTGCTCGATAGTCGCCCCGATCCCGCGCGCGAGTCCCACGCCCTGCACGTGGCAGTCACCCTCGTACCGGTCGTCACCGGCATCATCGATCAGGAGCCCGACCCCGAAGAGCCCGACACCCTGGCAGAACGTGCGCCCCCGGTAGACATCGTCGCCGGAAGCATCGTGAAGCCACCCGACTCCGAAGTACCCGGTTCCCTGCGCCCACTCTTGACCTATATACTCGTCGTTGCCTTCGAGATCGAGAAGGGCGCCGACACCGAGACAGCCGGTCCCTTGACAGCTTTTGGTCGTCGCTTCGTAAGCGTCGTCTCCGGAGATGTCGATGCAGACGGAGATCGGGACTCCCCACCCGGCGCTTCCCCCACAGTTGCCCGTGTAGAAATCGTCTCCCCCAAGATCGATCAGGAAAGCCGTGTCGTTTCCACGGTGCCAGTGATTGCCCGTACCGCCGATCACCAGCCGACCGAACGGTGTGTCTCGCTCAAGAACGACACCCTTCGCCAGGGAATCTGTCAGCGCGTGGCGGAGGAGCTCACCCGCTGCCCTCGCCCATTCCGGATCGGTCAGAAGCCCGACCGTCTCTGCGCACTCCAGAAGCGTTCCATAGTCCACCTTCCGTGCGAGATCGAGGATCCTTTTGTTCTTCGCGAATCTGCCACGGTCTTCGTCGAAGTGGATGTAGACCTCACCGGCGAAAGCGTCCGAGAGATTCCATCGCTCCTCATCCAGGAAAGCCTTTTCCTCCCCGGTGAGTGCTGCGAAGGCCATACTGTGATACTCCCGGGCTCTCGACAGAACGCGCTCCACGTCGTCGAGCAGCGCGGCGGCGGGATCCTTTGCCTCATCCATGAGCAAGCGAGGAGGAGCACCAGCCGCCGCCGTCTCTGCAATACCCGGGGCGCCACCATCCCAGGCGAACGGTTTCACTCCTGCCGGCTCGAACAAAGGCACGAGAAGGGGAATCGACGTGACGACACCCTCTCGCCCATCAGAGATGCCCGCGTAGCCATCTATGATCCTCCGCGTTACACCTTCCAGCAGAAACGGGTCACGGTGGACGAGCATCATGGTCTCAAGCCGGAACGGGTCACTCCCCGCATGGCAACGGTTGAGGCGATGAAGCAGGTCCTCTGTTTCCGCCCTCACGCCGAATTCATCCGCGAGCGACCAGACGATCGGTGTGAACTCGCTCGACGAGTAGTGCTGCCCCCGCAGGATGTCTGCGTTCGATCTCGGGCTGGGCCAGCGGGCCTCCGGTCTCAGGCCCAGTATTACCGGAAGCTCCTTCACGGCCTGCCTCTTCGAAACGCTGACGGAGAGAGAGTCGCCGGAGGATATTTCATCGATCGCCATCTGTGGGTTTTGCCAGAACATCTCTTCCGGATCCGGGGCGCAGCTCGAGCCGGGGCCTCCTGCCTGAGTCTCGTCCGCATCGAACCAACGGACGGTTCGATGGTCGAACGAGCGGCTGACAACATCGCGGATCACTCTGAGCGGGAACGGCGTGCCTGCGGTCTTGCCCTCAAGACGCGAGGAGAATACGGCCCGTACGCTGTCGGCTGGACAGAAGAACGGCTCGCCGCGAGTCGCGACGATGATGTCACCCTCAAGAAGACCGCCCTTCTCCGCCGGTGAATCCGGGAAAACCACTGTTACAAGAAGCCCGGATATGGCCCCTTCGAGCGCGTCCGAGCCACCGGCGCTTTCTTCGATCGCAGGCAGTTCCGCGACAGGATCGGAGTAGATGCCGAGCCACCCACGATCATCGACTGACGCCCGCGCAAATACAGAGGTGAGGATACCGGTGGCGGTGATGATGACAAGAAGAGCCCGCCCGTCGGCCACTCTCCCGAGCGCTCGCTTTGACATCCCTTCACTCCTCCCAAAGTGCGTCAGGGCAGGCCGGACACAGCGATCACGCAGCTCCCCGAGAAACCCCACTACAGTTCTCACACACCGTGCCAAGCACCTCGCGCACCAGCTCCGGCAGGACATCTCCGGCCTTTCCCTGCAGGAAAATGTCCGTCACGTCTCTCGTGTAGGCTGATACGGATGTGTTGATCTCTACGACCATGGCCCCCGCCTCCTTCGCTACGACGGGCACGTAGGCCGCCGGCATCACCTCGCCCGTACTCCCGACAACCAGAACGACTCCGGCAGCCCCCGCCTCCGCGAATGAGTCCCGCGATACGTCCTCCGGAATCTGCTCGCTGAAGAAAACAAAATCGGGCTTAAGAACGCCGCCGCAACTCGGGCAGGTGGGTGGCATCTTCGACAGGTCGACGTTCTCCCGCGCATATGCAGCGTGGCAGTCGAGGCAGTGAAGCGTGCGCGTTGTCCCGTGGAACTCGAGGACCTTCTCGCTCCCCGCCATCTGGTGAAGGCCGTCTATGTTCTGAGTGATGACCGAGCGGACGAAGCCGGCTCTCTCAAGTTCGGCGACGGCGATGTGCCCTGCGTTCGGCTCCGCACGCTCGATCGCATCGAAGAAAAGCTCCCGGATGAAAATCCATGAACCGGCTGGGTCGTCAAGAAAATGCCCCAGTTCGATGAAGCTGGGGTCGTGTTTCGTCCAGAGCCCGTCCGGGCCCCTGAAAGGCGGGATGCCGCTCTCGACCGAGATGCCGGCGCCCGTGAATGCCACGGTCTCGCGGCGCTCGCGGATGATGGATGCCGCCCTCTTGAGGTCGCCGCCTATCGTGTCCTCCTCGGCAGACTGCACGTATGCCGTCCGACGCCCCGCGAACAGCGCCGTGCACTGCACGCCGGGCACTGCAGCACCTAGCTCTTCCCCTGCGCCTTCGCTATCTTCGCCCACGTGTCTCTCAGGCCAACCGAGCGATTGAAGACGAGGCTTCCGGCCGGCGAATCAACGGAATCGATCGTGAAGTAGCCGTGTCGCATGAACTGGTATGGCGTGCCCGGCTCTGCACTCGCCAGACTCGGCTCCACCTTGCAGCTCACGAGGGTTTCCAGCGAATCCGGGTTGATCAGATCGGTGAAGTCCTGCGCGACGCCTGCCGCATCCGAGATCGCCTCGCCGTCGGCTGAAAGCTCCTCTCCCGGGAGAGTCCTCTCCTCGGGCGGAGCCTCGAGCAACAGATGATCGAATAACCTCACCTCAGCATCGAGGGCGTGCTCCGCCGAGACCCAGTGGAGCGTTCCTTTGACCTTGCGACCGTCCGGCGCGTCGCCACCGCGCGTTTCGGGATCGTAGGTGCATCTCAGTTCGACGACTTCGCCCGTCGCGGGGTCCCTCACCACTTCGCGGCACGTGATGAAGTAGGCGTGTTTGAGCCTGACCTCGCGTCCGGGAGCCAGCCGAAAGAATTTCTTTGGGGGATCTTCGTGGAAATCGCCACGTTCGATGTAGATGACGCGCGAGAACGGGATCTTCCTCGTTCCCGCCCCTTCTTCCTCAGGGTTGTTGATGGCATCGAGCTCCTCGACCTGCCCCTCGGGGTAGTTCTCGATCACGACCTTGAGCGGCCTGAGAACGACCATAACCCTCTGCGCACGCGCGTTCAGGTCGTCACGCAGACAGTGCTCAAGAAGCTCAATCTCGATGGTCGTCGGCGTCTTGGCCACACCGACGCGGCCCAGGAAATCCCTGATGGCCTCGGGCGTGTAGCCGCGTCGTCTGAGCCCGGCTATCGTCGGCATGCGTGGATCGTCCCACCCCCACACGAGCCCTCCATCCACGAGGCGAACGAGCTTCCGTTTGCTGAGAATCGTGCGCGTGAGGTTCAGACGCGCAAACTCGATCTGTTGCGGGTGATAGACGTTCAGTTCGTCGAGGAACCAGTCGTAGAGCGGCCTGTGATCCTCGAACTCGATCGAGCAGTTCGAGTGCGTGATGCGTTCGATGGAATCCGACAGGCAGTGGGTGAAATCGTACATGGGATAGATGCACCACTTGTTACCCGTCCGGTGGTGTGAGGCGTGGAGAATGCGGTATATAACGGGGTCGCGCATGTTGATGTTCGGCGAGGCCATGTCGATCTTCGCGCGAAGCGTCCTCGAAGCGTCTGGGAACTCCCCCGCCTTCATGCGCTCGAAGAGCTCTGTGTTCTCCTCAACCGAGCGGTCGCGGTACGGGCTGTTCCGCCCCTTCTCGGTCAGTGTCCCGCGGTACTCGCGCATCTCCTCCTGCGAGAGGTCGCAGACATACGCCTTTCCGAGCCTGATGAGCTCGAGCGCATACTCGTAGAGCCGATCAAAATAGTCCGACGCGTAGAAGAGACGGTTGCCCCAATCGAACCCCATCCAATGGATGTCCTCCTGGATCTGGTCAACGTACTCCGTCTCCTCCCTGGTCGGATTCGTGTCGTCGAATCGGAGGTTGCATAGACCTCCGTACTCATCGGCGATCGAGAAGTTGAGGGTGAACGCCTTCGCATGACCTATGTGAAGGTAGCCGTTCGGCTCGGGCGGGAAACGCGTCTGAACGCGTCCATCGAACCGCCCGGTCCGGTTGTCCTCTTCCACCCTCGCCCTTACGAAATCGAGGGCACGTTCCGTGTCGTTCTTCGCCATCTACCGAACTGCCTTTCCCTACGGATGCGTGCCGCAGCGGCCCGTTCGCGTGCCGCAGCGGCCCGTTCGCGTGCCGGAGCCGCCCGTTCGCCTGCCGGAGCTGCCCGTTCGCCTGCCGGAGCTGCCCGTTCGGCCCCCGGGAATCCTCACGCCGGTGGGTTCCAGGACTTACTCATCCAGCTTTCCCACAGCGCTCTCAACAGCATCCAGGATCTCACACGACTGAACCAGTTTCTGCATTGCTGTGTGGTCGGGATAGAGCGGTCTGTCGATGTCCAGGAATTCGACGTGCTTTCGAATGACCGCGTGCGCCGCGCTCGTGCCCTTCCCCTTCTTGAAATCGCGGAAGTCCATCGCCTGCGCCGCCGCCATGAACTCAATTCCCAGAACGCCGTACGCATTGTCGATGATCTGTCCGTTCTTGATCGCTGTGTTCATGCCCATCGAGACGAAATCTTCCTGATCCGCTGCTGCCGGTATCGACTGGATGCTCGCCGGCATCGAGAGAATACGCTGCTCAACGATGAGGCTGTCGGCCGTGTACTGCGAGAGCATCATTCCGGACATCATCCCGGCGCCCTTTGAGAGGAACGGCGGAAGTCCGACCGAGAGCGCCGGGTTCGTCAGGCGATTCATGCGTCGCTCCGACAGAACGCAGACCATCGTTATGGCCGCACCAGCCATGTCCATCGGGAGCGAGACAGGTGAGCCCTGGAAGTTCGCGCCGGTGATCGTGAGTTCGTGCTCAGGGAAAAAGACCGGGTTGTCACCAACGCCGTTGAGTTCAACTTCGACCTGACTCTTCGCCCACAGGATCGCATCCTGTGCAGCGCCGATGACCTGCGGAGTCGAACGCATCGAATAAGCGTCCTGGACCTTCATCTTCAGGTTGCCCTCTGCCACATCACCGCCCGCCATCACCTTGAGCAGCACTCCCGCTGTCCTGATGGCGCCCTTGAACCCGCGCACCTGGTGCAGGCGCACATCGTACGGCTTTGTGTTCGCCATCAGGGCCTCGAGCGACATAGCGCAGGCGATCTCAGCGTGCTTGAGTATGCGCGTCATGTCATAGATGTGGATAGCGCTCATCGCGGTCAGGAGGTTCGAGCCGTTGATGGCGGCAAGTCCGTCCCGCGCCTCCAGACCGGGAATCGGGATGCCCGCCTTCTCCATCGCTTCCCTGCCGGGAAGGAGCTCACCCTTGTAGTAGGCCTCCCCCTCACCCATGAGGAGGAGCGCTATCTGGCTCATCGGCGCGAGATCACCGCTTGCCCCTACCGAACCTTTCTGACAGACGAACGGGGTCACTCCCTTGTTGAGCATTGCCACAAAGGTGAGAGTGATATCCGGGCGGCACCCGGATTTGCCGTTGCAGTGCACGTTGATCCGTCCGGCCATCGCTCCGCGCACGTACTCGAGCGGCGCGGGGTCGCCGATACCGGCGGCGTGATTGTAGATGAGGTACTTCTGAAACTGCCCGACCTGCTCGTCGGTCAACACGACCTCGGAGAACTCACCGATGCCCGTATTGACCCCGTACATGATCTCGTGTGCCTGGATCTTCTCTTCCAGCATCGCACGGCAAACCTTGATCCTATCGAGCGCATCCGGATGGACCTCGACCTTCTCCCCGTGCCGCGCGATCGCCACAAGTTTGTCAACAGTGAGTGTGTTCCCGTCCAGTACGATCGACATTCATCTCTCCTCGTGGATTTCGTTCTCCTCGTCTGTCTGTCGGGCCTGTCCAGCCGGACAGCACAATGCTTCGCGAGCCCCCCTGGGGCTCGAAAGGTACTCACAGTACTGCGATTGTCTCAGAGTTTGACGGGCCCCGACAAGCTGAATCTGAAAGCAGGTGGTCTACGCTTCGGGAGCGCGGAAGACGAAGATGCTGGAAGAGGGCACGCCGGGCTCAAACCCCTTCCCCCGAAAGCTCCCCAAGTGATCGAGCATCAGGAAACCGCGCTTCTCGTGCAGACGAACGCATTTCTCTGTGCAGAGAGGATGAAGCTCTATCGCACCTTCGAAAACGGCCTCGTCCCTTCCCTGGAGCCTGGTGACGAAGGTAACGTTCTCCTCGTCGATGGACGGGTAGCGCCTCTCGAAGACTATCTTTCCATCTCTTATGGGAACATCCGGGAATCGATGCGATTCCTTCGTAAGGAGATAGTCCCAGTTCACCAACTGCATCACCCAAGGCGCTCCCGGAACAAGAAGAGAAGCCAGATCACTCAGGAATGTGTCGAGCTCACCGTGTGTGATGTGGGAGATTACATTTCCGATGCAGAATGCGCCGGCAAACGGTCCATCGAGCGCGCCGACCCCGAGCATGTCCATCGCATGGAACTCCAGCCCGCTGTGACGCAAGCGCGCGGCGGCGATCATCTCAGGGTCGAGATCGATGCCGACCGCGTCAAGACCTGCTCCGGTGAGCTTCCCGCAGTAATCGCCGGTTCCGCACCCGACATCAAGCACGCGGCCTCCGTCCGGAAGCCGCTCAAGCAGGAACTCGTAGACCGGCTCCTCGAACGGAAACACCTCTTCGTAGTACTCGGCGAAGTCCGAGTAGAACGACATCTCAAACCTCCGGAACCACACCGATCTATGCCCGCGGCGTCCTCTCCCCTGCAGCCGGATCGCGTCCCCTGCAGCCGGATCGCGTCCCTGCAGCTGGATCGCGCACGACGACGGGACAGAACTAGTCCGTTACGACGAGTCCGTCCTTGATCAGCTGGTCGGCTACCTCTCGCGACACCGACTCGGTGAAGCCGGCTCTGCCGATCGATGGATCCCCGGCGGTTCTCGCAACAGCGAGCCAGACCACGTCCCCGCCGGCTCTATCAATCAGCTCCGCGGAGAAGTCGGCCCAGGCGTCCACATCTACATGGCCCCGGGTCCATTCGCTGTGTGTGTGAACGCGGCCCGTGTACGGGTTGACGCGGCGGACCCTGTGCAGGCGATCCGGTGTGCGGTGCTTCGTTGCTCCGCTATCCGTCAGCTCGATGGTGAGGACGGCGTCAATCCCCTTCTTGTCGAGTTCTCGCTGCCGCTGGGCGTACGTGTAGTCCCTCCCGGCGAAGAAGACCGAGTACTGAGGCACCGCGTCGACCCCCCGCTCAACCAGCTCCTCAACGAGGAAGTCCTCCGCCCTGTGTGCAGTCAGGGCGTCGTCGATATCGATCCAGACAGCTATCTTCTCGTACGGTTGACCCCTGTAGTCCGGCGACGTCTGTGACCGGATGTCGGTCGAAGCGCAACCAGCCATGATGGCCGCAAGTGCAAGGACAACCGCGACCGTCGCGATCGATCTTCGGATCGTCGTTCCTCTCATGATTCCGCTCCTTCTCCAGCCGTGTAGATCGCCCGGGGCCTGCCGCTTCCGGTCCGCAAGCACTCACGAAGGCGAGCTACTCTCCTATGATCTTGACAAGAACGCGCTTTCTCCGACCGCCGTCGAATTCGCCGTAGAAGATCTGCTCCCACGGCCCGAAATCCAGAGCGCCGCCGGTGATAGCTACGACTACCTCTCTTCCCATCACCTGGCGCTTCAGATGCGCGTCTCCATTATCCTCTCCGGTTCTGTTGTGCATGTACGCGTCTACCGGCTCGTGCGGAGCGAGTCCCTCCAACCAGCGTTCGTAGTCCTGGTGAAGTCCTGACTCATCGTCGTTGATGAACACGGACGCCGTGATGTGCATCGCATTGATCAGCACGAGTCCTTCCGACACCCCGGATTCCGTGAGCGCCTCCTCCACCTGGGGCGTGATATTGATGAACGCCCGACGGCCCGGCACGTTGAACCAGAGTTCCTTCCTGTAGCTTCTCATCCTCATCTCCTGGCGCAGCCGGCGCTATGTCTTCTGCCCCGAGTCCTTCATGAACTGAACGCGCTCGTAGCTCGCCGGGTTCGCGCTCATCTCCTGGCTCATCTTCCCGCGAAGATCGGCAACAGACGCATAGCCGTGGGAGTTCATCCAACTTCCGAGCTCTTCCAGGATGACCCCGGCATGGTCGATTCCGTTCCTGTAGAAGGCCGAACAGATCTGCACGGCGGCGGCGCCGGCCAGCAGTTGCTTCACGACAGCCGTGCCGTCGTGGATCCCGGTCGTAGCCACAAGATCGCACTCGAGCTGTCCCGCAAGGATAGACATCCATCTGAGTGTGGGGTACATCTCTTCGGGACTGCTGAGATGCCCTGTGTGAACCAGCTCCATTTTCTCAAGATCGAAATCGAAGCGCATGAAACGATTGAACAGCACGATCGCGTCGGCGCCGGCCTCGGACAACCTTGCTGCCGTGTGGGCGAGTCCGGAGAAGAACGAGCCTATCTTGATAGCCACGGGGATGGATACCAGTTCCTTCACCGATCTGACGGCGTCAATGCAAATCTGCTCGTTCACGCGACCGTCACGCTCCGGGTCAGATGGAAACACAAACACGTTGAGTTCGAGCGCGTCCGCACCGGCGATCTCAACTCGCTTCGCGAAATCCAGCCAACCCTTCGCGGAGACGCAGTGGATGCTGGCTATTACCGGAATGGAGACAGCCTTTTTCGCGTCGGACACGAGCGAGATGTAGCGTCCAACGGCGTTCTCCATGCCGTAGTTCCTGACATAGTCAGCCGCTTCCGGATGCATGTACGGTGTCTGCCCGGACGCCACCACACCGTCAACCTCAGCGACGATCTCCTCCTCGAAGATCGACTTGAGCACCACGGCGCCTGCCCCCGCTTCCGCACACGCAACCACACCTTCCACGGAGTTCGTCAGACCGGAGCTCCCGACGACCAGCGGGTTCTTGAGCTCGAGTCCCATATACGTGGTAGCCAGATCTGCCATCTCGTTTTCCTCCCACGCAGTGGCCGCCGCGTCTCTAGTCTTCGTCGACTGAGTGGTCGCACGTCTGATCCGGGTTATCCACGAGCTTCCCCATGAGATACTGCTCGGCGGCTTTCTCTGCTTCGACCTCGTTTGTCACAAAGACCTCTATGTCGGCTGCCGCGAGATCGTCGTATATGCGTCGTCCCATGCCGCGTGCGACGACGACCTGGCAATCGGACAACGCGTTCAGGATAGGGCCATGTCGATTGTCCGCCTGTGACTCGCCCTCGAGCCCCGTCACGTGGGCCGTGAAGGTGTTCGACCGGTACTCGTTGCCCGTGATCTTCCCGTCCTTGGTCTCCACGATCACGAAACCTCTCGTCCGTCCGAAGTGTGACGCGATCGTCTTTCCGTCGTCTGATGCAATGGCTATCTTCATCTCGACCTCTGCTTCCGTGCTGGGGTTTGATGTATCAGTCGCGCTTCCCCTTCAGAAACGCTCCGACACCGTTTCGCCTGATCCTTCTCAGGTTCTTGATATGGGCCTGTCCGTGTCCCGCCTCAAGCTCCTTGAGTCTACCGCATTCTTCGAACTCATCACACTCCCAACAACCCACAAGCTCCTTCCGCTCGCAGCACTCCGAGTAGTGCCCGTACACGCTCCTCTCAAATCAGTACCCTCAGTCGATATATCCGAGCGATCTGAGCTGTTCTTTCACGGCCTCGAGATCGTCGGGCGTCAGTTCGCTTGTCACCGGCAGGTCCGCGAGGGGATGCTTCACCCTGCCCCAGGAAACACGCTCCCAGACCCGCTCATGGTAGTAGTAGAGAACCACGCGGATACCGTGGAAGATGACCGTGATGATGGCCATCTCCTTCCAGTCCTCTGTGATGAGATAGGAGATCAGTCCGAGAAGCACGATTCCGATAACCCGCCAGGTGATCGACTTCATCCACGAGCGTTTCGCTGTGTCCACTGGTATCTCCTGATGAGACTTTGCCTCTACCTGCGCTCACTACAGATATCGACTACGATTGTAGGCATTCCCCGCTCTCAGTCAACTACCCCCCCTTATCCCCCGCGAACTCAAGGCATAGAACACAAGCCCAACGGCCGATGCCGCACCGCCGAGGATGAAAGGCCATGTGTGGCCGCGTTGCCACAGCAGGCCACCCAGGAACGGAGCCGGTATCGTGGCCAACCCACGGATAAGATAGTAGAAGCCGATAACGCGACCGCGGTGCGACTCTGCGGCAAGGTCGACAATCCGGGCCTTCCTCGCGGGCTCTCCGACTTCGCGCAGTCCGGCTATCACAAACGCGACGAAAAGCCAACCCACGGGAAGCACAACAAGACCAATGGGAAAGAGCGCGAAGAGCGCGAAGGTGGCAAGAATGAACGGCCTGCGACCGTACCGGTCCGCCAGGCGTGCCGCAGGTATGTAGCAGGCGATCGCGGTCAGCATCTGCAGCGAAGTGAGCGCCCCGAACTCAAGAGGACTCTTGCCGTGGACGTTGAGGACCAGAAGTACCACATAGATGGCGGCCAGGTTTGAACCGAACCGGGCCAGGCAATCCGCCAGAAGCAAGCGCCTGAGTGTGCGAGGCATCATGCGCCACACGGACTTCGCGTTTTCTCCCCGAGATTCCGGATTCGGAGGAGGAATATGGTAGTAGCGAGATTGAAGGTAGATCGCGATCAGCGCGAACAGGATGGAGATCGCAAACCCGATGTGCATGCCCGAAGCGAATCCCAGGCGCTTCAACAGATATCCGCCGATGGGCGGCGCGACGACGATCGGTATGCGCTTCCAGATCGATTGGACGCTGAATCCCATCGCCCGTTGCGACTTGCCGAGAGTGTCGCCTATGAGAGCGAAGATCGCCGGCTGTGACATGCTGCTCCACGCCAGCACGAGCACGGACCCGGCGATGACAACCTCCCAGCGGTCCGTCACCAGGTAGAGTGCGTAGCCGGAGGCGGCAATCAGGTTGAAGAGGACGAGCGCGCGCTTGCGACCCATCCTGTCGGCAAGCCAACCGCCCGGATACTGGTAGATCGTTTCAACGATCCGCATGAAAGAGCCGTACACGCCGATGGCAACGGCGCCGGCACCCAGCACTTCGAGGTACTTGGGAATGAAGCGAATCCAGAGCTCTTCGCCCATCCCGATTGCCAGAATGGCGCCCAGGAGCACGAGGATGTTGTGCTCGAGCGCGAAGAACTCCCTGAAGGCCCTGACGGTCAGCTTTCGCTGCATGACGTAGTCTACCATCTGCTGAGCAGACTACGCATCTGGTTTTCCTTCCTCCCCAGATCGCTTCCCAGTCACCGTTCCGAGACTCAATACGTGTATCGTCACAACCGAGTGCGACCACGAGCAAGAGGGCGCGAAGCAGCCAGCCACTGAACATCAACCCAACGCCACATCCAATACCATCATCAGGACGAAGCCAAACATCGCGCCCGCAGTTGCGACATCTGTGTTCTTCCTGAGTTGTGATTCCGGAACCAGTTGCTCGACCACGACGAATATCATCGCGCCCGCCGCGAAACCCAGAGCATATGGGAGCAGCGCTCTGATCGATACCACTGCCGCAGCGCCGATCACTGCGGCAACCGGCTCAACTGCTCCGGAGAGCTGACCATACCAGAAGCTACGCAGCCGAGACATGCCGTCCCCGCGAAGCGGGACCGAGACAGCCGTCCCCTCAGGGAAGTTCTGGATGGCGATCCCAAGCGCCAGCGCCACTGCGCCGGCGAGAGTGGCCGACGGAAGATCAGCAGCCACCGCTCCGAAAGCCACTCCGACAGCCAGCCCTTCCGGGATATTGTGCAGCGTAATCGCGAGAACAAGGAGGGTACTTCTGTGCCAGTGTGTTGCCGGTCCTTCCGCCGCTTCCACCGGAAGCCCGATGTGGAGGTGGGGCAACGTCTTGTTCAAACCCCACAGGAAGAATCCGCCCAGCAGGAATCCCACCGCAGCGGGAAACCAGACAGGCAGACTAGAGCCATCCATCATCTCGATTGCCGGAGCCAGAAGCGACCAGAAACTCGCAGCGATCATGACGCCTGCGGCGAACCCAAGCATCCCATCCAGCATCTTCCTGTTGATGGCGCTGAAAAAAACGACGGCGCCTGCTCCTAGGGCCGTCACCAACCAGGTGAAGCACCCCGCCACCAGCGCCTGCACTACGGGACTTAGATCCGCCAACCGCTCAAGAACCACAGCGCCCTCCACAGACCGGGACTGACCTACGATGACTGCCTGGGAAACCGCGCATTGGCTGCGGACGCCGGCCTGGCGCGACGGATCCTTCGCGTGCGCTGCATGCGCTAGTCGGACGTTGCGACATCGCCAATCGCATCTCGCGCAGCGCGTGCCAGCCTTTCGTGGTGCGCGTACCAGACGGGTACTTCATCTATCTCCCAGTATCGAAGCTCCAATCCTTCAGAGGAGCATGCCAACGACCCTCCCTCCACTTCGCAGAGGTAGAGTACTGAGATCACAGCGTGAGGACCATTGATGCCACCCGCCGGCCGTGGGAACAGGCCCACAAGCTCTGTGGGACGGACATCCAGCCCGGTTTCCTCCTTCACCTCGCGCACGACTGTCTGCAACGGAGCCTCACCCGGCTCAGTCCACCCACACGGAAGACACCACGTACCACTGTCCACCCGCCGCAACAGTAGAATGCAGCCGGAATCATCGAAGATCGCGCCGTCACCACCCACTTTCGGAGTGATGTGACCCAGTTCGGCCCGGAAACGCTCTCGCACCTCAGAAGACGGCAACTCGAGCGCCCGTCCATAGTACTCTGCCACAAGCTCCGTGAGGCGCGTGTACCGTTCGCGATCGTACTCGTTGTCCGCATACTCCAGCCCGTTCGACGCGAGGATTCGGATCTCGTCAAGGAGCTCAAGGATATCCATCGCTTCTCCATGTGCCGCCATCGTGCAGCCTTTGATTGATGCAAGCGTTACCTAGGCGCCCTGGCTTCGGCCAGGGGTTTCCTACCGCGCATTACCACAAACAGGCCCGTTCCGTAGCCCGGCACAGCCTCCGACAGACGTTCCATTGTGCTGGGCGCTGCGAAGATCGTCTGGACGGAAGTCAGATCCACGAAACCGGCCCGCGCGAACTGGGCGAGAATCTCCCTGGATGAGCTGAACCGCGCCGTGCGATAGAACACGCTGTCCGCCTTGTGCTCCTCGTAGGCCCCCCCGAGTTCGGTCTCGCGGTCCAGGAAGCCGACGACGAAGTACCCGCCGGCCGTCAGAACCCGATGCGCCTCGCTGAACGACCGGCCTATGTCATCAAGGAAGCAGATCGTCGTCACCATGAGCACGAGATCGAAGGACGCATCGTCAAAAGGCAGGCACTCGGCAGCAGCTTCGACGACACGGATACCCCGGCGCCGAGCAAGATCAGCCATTGCACGAGACGGTTCCACGCCGGCCGCGATTCCCAGAGGGCCGGCGAAGCGACCGGATCCGACACCGACCTCGAGAGGATCGCGGCAGTCGGGCAGCAGAGTCCTGACGGCCTGCAGCTCAGATTCGTACGCGAGCGCGTTCTCTTCAAACCAGTGGTCGTACGCGCTCGCATGCTCATCAAATGGCTTGGTCTGCGGCATTGTGTCTTCCTGGGAACACGTCGCGCGGGGATCCACCGGACCGCATTCCCGCTCTCAAACCCTCTTCCAATACTTCCGCACCACTCCCTCACCGGGCTCCTCAAACCGAGACCACTCGAATCCCTTCGAAACGAGAAAGCGATGCCTGTCATCGTCTCGGTCAACACTGCCCGGACAGAGTATCACCATTCCTCCCGGCTTCGTCACCCGCACCATCTCTCGATACTCTTCCTCAAGCTGATCCCCGAATACGTGACCTTCCATCGTTACATCTGCAAACCTATCCGAGAATGGCAGGTCTGTGATCAGACCATCAACGGCGTAGACGTTCCTCAGTCCCTGGTTCCCGGCTTTGTCCTTCAGATACTCCCGCAAGTTGGCAACCAGCTCCACGGCATACACCGCCTCTGCCTTCTCAGCGGCGATCAGGGCCAATCGCCCTGTGCCACTGCCGATGTCGATCACTGTCCTCCCGGTGAAATCGACCAGGGAAACCAGCTCGTGTGCATCCCATTCCAAGAACAGCTGCACGTCATATGCTGCTGGGTCAACTGCATAGGTCAGCAGGTCATTGATGGTCCTCATGATGGCTTCTTCAGCCAGGCGGACCTCCTCGGGTTCCAATAACCGGCTCTCCCCCGCCCTCGCCATTACTCCATCCAGCCATCCATTCAACTCCGGACACTTGTGCCGCATGTACCATTCCACAACTGGATTGGCCCTGAGAGCGATGGCCAGTTCAGTCTCCGGCAGCCAGCCAGGGAACCAACTGAGTTGAACCCCCTCGAGCAGCAACAGGGCATTGAATGAAAGCGATGAGACATCTATCCATTTGACCGGCATACGCCCCCGTCGTCTTGCGTCTTACGAATCGCGCATCAGCCGCGGGCGTGAAGGCCGGCGCGGCCGGTGCTGTCGACCGCGCCGTGGCACGGTCGCTGCATGCGTTACTCAGGCCTCAGACCCTGAGCTCAGCTACTCCCCCGAGGACCCATCCCTGTCCATGAGCTCCTTGATCTTGCGCTCCTCCCACGGCTTCCCCCAGAATCCGCCGAACACGGAGACCGCGTGAAGCGCAACACCGATTCCCCACCCCGCGAGTGGCCAGACGAACCAGAAGTAGCCGGGAGACATCAGGAGGTTGATGACGAAAAGAGCTGCGTTGATAATCAAGTATGTCACGACGTGCTGGTAGAAGCCCTTGATCTCCGCGACGCGCTTCCTCGCTTCCTCGTACCTCGCTTGCTCGTCCATCTTGCATCCCTCCTGGAGCCCTTGTCACAAACACCTTTGAGGCTCCTGCACGAGCCTCTCAACATAGCATGCCACGGACAGGCACGGCGCACAAGATGAGACTGCTTCGACACAGCCCACGCACTCTGCCGCACGTGTCGAGTACATGAAGAAGCCACTCTCCTCGAAGATGATCTGCTCCAGCACGCCCGGAACCGCTTGACACGACCGCAGTGAACACGTCAGGCTTCCCGACGTCCCATGAAGAGCAGAATCTCCCTCATCTTGAGGAGGTATCATATGAAAAAGCTGCTTGTCGTGCTGCTGACACTCACGCTCATCGCATCGCTCGCCGGGTGCGCCTCCATGTCCCGAAGCGACAGGGGTCTCCTCATCGGCGCGGGCACAGGCGCGGTCGTCGGCGGGGCCATCGGAGACGCCTCCGGCAACACGGCCATCGGCGCGATCTTGGGCGCCGTCATCGGCGGTGCGGCCGGCGCCGCCATCGGCAACTACATGGACGATCAAGCCGAGGAGATCGAGCAGGACATCGAGGGTGCGACGGTCGAGCGCATCGGCGAGGGCATCAGGATAACGTTCGACTCGGGCATCCTCTTCGATGTCGACAAGTCGGATCTCCGGCCCGCGTCGAAGGAGAACCTCACCGAGCTTGCCAGGATCCTCAACAAGTACCCCGACACCGACATCCTCATCGAGGGTCACACGGATTCGGACGGGTCCGAGGCGCACAACATGGACCTCTCGGAGCGACGTTCACGGTCGGTTGCCGGCTATCTCGTCGAGTACTCCGTTACAGCTGCACGCATGACCATCACGTGGTACGGCGAGACGCAGCCCGTGGCATCGAACGAAACCCTCGAGGGCAAACAGCAGAACCGCCGCGTCGAAGTGGCCATCATGGCCAACGATAGACTGAAGGCCGCCGCGGAGCGCGGTGAGCTGGAGTAGGGGGGCTCATTCACGCTCATCGTACCGCGCACGGCGCGCCGGCCACTCACCACGCAACGGGAGGCGAAGCGATGCGCTCACTGCTCGCTCTATTGATACTGCTCGCCGCGGCCTCGGTTCTGCTCCTCCCCCCCGCCGACGCTCTCTCCGCCACGCATCTCGTCAAGCCTGACGGCACCGGTGACTTCGCCACGATCAAGGAAGCGATCGTCGGGGCCGCCGAGGGCGACACCATTCTTCTCACCGACGGCGTGTTCACAGGAGCAGGCAACGTCGATGTCAACTTCCTCGGCAAGGGCATCACGGTCCGCTCGCAGAGCGGGGACGCCTCTACCTGCATCATCGACCTCGAAGGCGGCCCGGGAAACGAGCACCGCGGGTTCGTGTTCCACAACGGCGAGGGCCTCAGCACGTGCCTGCGCGATATCACCATCCGGAACGGATATGTCGGTCTCTACCACGGCGGAGCGGGCATTTCGTGCGACTACACCTCACCCATCATCACGGGCATCATCTTCGAGAACTGCTCGGCAAGCAGCGGCGGTGCTGTCTGGTGCGTGGACGGAGGAAGCCCCTTTCTCGGGCAGTGCTCGTTCATCGGAAACAGGAGCCGTGATGACCACGGTGGCGCGGTCTACGCGGCGTTCGCCGAACCGATCATCCAGGACTGTTACTTCAAGGGAAACACGTGTCCGAAAAGGGGCGGCGCGATCTGGGTCCGCTCCGCTAGCCCGGAGCTCAGCAACTGCGTGTTCGTGAGCAACTCATCCTCGGGGGACGGACTGGTTCTAGGTGGCGGGGCCATTCACTTCCAGGCGTGCGTCGCGCCCATCATCCAAGGCTGCACATTCATCGAAAACGAGGCGCCGCGAGGAGGAGCACTACTCATCCAGGACTCCATCGACTGCGTGCTGGTCAACAACACGTTCACGCGGAACTGCGCAGCCTGGGGCACGAGCGTCTATCTGTGGAAGTCGAACCCGTCGATCGACAGGACTATCTTCGCGTTCGACGACACCGGCGTCGCCGCCATCCACTGCGCCGACCTCGGCCTCCCCACCTTCACGCGGTGCTGCGTGTTCGGGAACGCGAGCGGCGACTCGCTCTGCGGAAGCCACAGCGGAACGGTGTGGGAGGACCCGCTCTTCTGCGATCTCGCGTCAGGCGACCTGACGCTCCACGAGAACTCACCGTGCATGCCGCTCAACAACCCCCACGGAGTTCTGATCGGCGCGCATGAACAAGGGTGCGGCTACTCCGCGATCGAAGAGAGAAGCTGGGGAATCATCAAAGCGATGTACAGGTAACTTCGCCGCGACGGCACGCCCCGGTCGGCCACGCACGCGCCTCCGGCGGGCAGAAGCATGCGCTAGTCAGATGACTGTCGGTACATCGCCTTGATTGCGCCCCAACTCCTCGATTCCACGGTCGAGTAGCATGGGCACCCAACTCCGTACACTCCCATGTCGCCGCCGTCGTGCCCGGCCCCAACGCACGGCGAACACTCCTGGAGCTCGTAGTCCATCTCACCACAGAAAAGAGGATCGGCGCTGATGTTCGCGTAGACGGAATCGGCGGGAGGAACCGCAAATCCCCCGACGAAATCGTTGTGACTGATCACGGGCCACCACCATGAAGGGTCGGATGGAAGCTCGACCTCGTTGGTGAACACGCTGCTCCGGATTCGACAGGGCCAAACGAAGAAGTCATCGCAGTTGACCGAGTAGTTGATGCCACCAACCACTGTGCTATGGACAATATGGATTCCTCCGAAGGGGGAATCCGCCAGCATGACGAGGTCGACTGTGATCCCCCCCTCTATCAAGGTCTCAACGAGCACAAGGTCACCTGCATGCCAGTAGTCGATGCCGAGCCACCCGTCTACGGCAATGCCACCATCGACAGTGCAGTTGCGGAGGTCCATAGCTGCGCTCCCGAGCTCTATGGTTCCGAGCTCGCATTCCGTGGCCTCGCACCCGCTCGAATCGCCAGTGCCTGAGACTGGACCGATGGTACTGCTGGCAGCCTCAAGCGAGGCCCACGTCAAGTGGACATCCCCTACGGTGGAATCCTCTACCTCAACATATGAGCTTCTCCAGTAGGACGCACCGCCAGAACCGAACACGTAGACACCACTGATACTCAGGCTGCTCAATGTGCAGTTCCCGATGAAGGAGGATACATCGCCTCCTGCCGCGTAGGCGTGCCACGCGGAGCAGTTCTCCAGCAACAGGCCGCCCCAGATCTCCCCACCACCGACATCACCGGCGAGTTCACAGTCGTGAAAACGGCCGTAGCCTTCATCCCACACGACGGCAGCAGGATTGCCGATGTGGGACTCGACCGTCAGCGAGCGGAATGTGCTGGTGCTCGCCGAAATGCCTGCGTTCTCCATCAGTATCGCAGGCTCGGCTGCCGCCGCTCGGATGATCGTGACGCCCGCCCCCTCCCCAATCCACGTCATGAATGAACCGATGACGAGCACGTTCTCCTCATAGATGCCGGCACGGATGAGCAGCGTGTCGCCGGTGCTCGCAGCATCCACGGCTGCCTGGACAGTCTCGAAGTCGCCGCCCCCCGATCCGTCTACGATGTGGGTCACGGCAGAGGCTGAGACTGCAGCCAGAATCATCAGTGCGGCTGCGATCACAGCAAAACAGTCTCTCATTTGAACCCCCTCGGGTGGTTCCCTGTTCAGAGCGGCAGTCATCCAACAAACTGCGCATCAACTGCGAGCGCTGAGGCTGGAGCGGCGAGTGCGGCCTGGCCGCGCTGGCTAGGTAGCTGGGGGCTCGAAGAGTCCCTTCATCGCCGCCGCCAACCGCGGCGCGATCAGGCTCGCTACTGGAACGAGTGCCCAGATCCGACCTCCAGCGATATTGTAGTCCGCAAACAGCTTCTCCCACGGATTCCCGAATACGTAGTGCCCGGCAAGGAACTCGAAGCCCAGGGTCATCGCAACCCAGAGAACTCCGACCTGCAGGGCTTCCCGGCCTGTGCGCGGTCCGATCCAGTCGATTGTACCCCAGGCAACAACAAGGATGATGAAGCACAGCACCATCGTGCTGAAGATATGGCCACCATGTTCGCCGATCCGAGGCGAGACTATGGAGTTCCAGAACACACCATTGGCAATGGCAAGCACCATCAGCACAAACCAGACTGCGACAGCCTTGAGCAACATGCTCCCCTCCATATCGGGACCCAACTCATCTAACGGAGCGCGTCACCTGCGAGCTTCAAACCGGTTCGCTCAGTCTCGTGGCGAGTTCCTCGGCCCACATCTCCGCCCGTGACGATGAACCGCGGCCCTATCTGTAAAGCGTCTTGAGCACCCCCCCCAGGTTCTGCTACTCGCCGCGCTACTGCACAACGAGCTCTACGCGCCGGTTGAGCCTCTGTCCTTCCTCGGTCGCGTTCGACGCCACGGGCGCCAGCGGACCAACACCGTGAGCGCTGACTCTCCCGGCATCGATGCCGGCGTCCGAAACGAGTGCTGTGATCACAGCAGCAGCCCGATCGCGAGAGAGGCTCATGTTCGATTCCAAGCCACCGACATTGTCCGTGTGACCCACGATGTACAGATTGAGATCGGCGTCTTCACGGAGAGCCACCGCCACCTCGTCGAGAACGGCGACTGACTCGGACTTGAGTTCGGCCGTGCCGGTATCGAAGAGAACCCCGTAGAGGGCAACATGTCCGGACTTCGCGATGTTGTCCACTATTGCGCCGGCATTCACGGTGATGAGACCCGTCTCCATCGGCTCTATCTCGATGACATCGAGCTGCACGAGCGGCTGGTCCTCGGCTGGACCGTCGCCGCCGACGGCATCGACCAGGAGTGTTACGTAGACGTCGCCTTCCGGGCGTGCGAGCTTTGCCGACAAGTAGCGCGTGGACGGTTCAGTGCATGAGGAAAGGAAGTTCGGGTCTGGATCGAACGTGTTGACATCATCATACAGGATCTCAGGCCAGTACTCGGGAAGGTCCTTCCCCTTCGCCTGGAAGAGTATCTCGAAGCCGGCCGTCTTCATGGCTGTCTCGTAGTTCCGGAAGATCTCGAGGGTCGAGCGGTCGGATG
>JALGZD010000044.1 GCA_025782395.1 bacterium | reverse complement strand
AGAGGGGAGTTCTAGCGAGTCCGTAGAGGGTTCCGGTTCCACAACGCACATCAGCGTAGCCGATGCCGATGGCAACGCGGTCTCCTTGACTCAGACCATAAGCGACGCTTGGGGCAGCCGAGTATTCGTTCCTGGGTTCGGATTCCCTCTGAACAACGAGTATCAGAACTTCACGACATACGACCCAGAGCAGCCGGATAATCTCGACTACGCCGCGCCTTACAGGCGCCCTCGAACAGAGCTTTGCCCTACGATCATCTCCAAGGACGGTGCTCCTGTTTGGGTACTAGGAACGCATGGCTCAACCCGTATTCCTACCACCATATTGGAAACCGTTGTGAACCTGATCGATTTTGACATGGACCTTTATACGGCCATCGTAACCCCCAAGTTCTGCAGCTCTACTCACTACTCGCAGCTTCGTCTGGAGGATGGATTCCCAGAGGAGACCGTGCTCGATTGGTACTTCGGCGGAGTTGCCGCGGTGCATCTCCTGGATGGTTACATGATCGGTGTGGGGGCGCCCCGAGATGACGGGAGTGCCGTTGGGGTAAAGTAATAACTGTCATTTAATAGGGGGCCCTTCCCTTTAATAGGGAGGGACCCCTTCTTTGAATCAAGAAGGAGAAAGTAATGCGGAGGCAACGTATTGCGTGGGCGGTAGCGTGCATCGGCATCTTGATTTCTGGCGCATCCTTATGGGCGCAAGAGGAGTATGTGCCTGTTGTAAGCAGCCGGTTCGAGCAGGGGTTGACGGATAGATGGGAGATCCACGAAGGCATCTGGACTGTAGAAGCGGGGGCATCCAATGGGTGCGAGTTAGTCTTACCTCTGATGGGGAGATCGCGGTCATTCTCATGCTCCATGGAGAGGAGACCGTTTGGACCACCAAAATCGACCCCCTTCTCCAGGGATGGCATGAGGTCGTGATCGGATTTAAAGCCTCTCGATCCGTGGTCCTTGTGGCCAGCGAAAAGGTAATCGAGGTGGATTCTTCGGATATCGCAGATATGGGAGGGAAAGTTGGACTGGCCGCCCAGGGACGTATTCAATTCGACGATGTGTCTGTAACTTCCTTTGTTCAACCTGCATTGATCACCTCAATCGGGCAGAGTCAAGGAGTCTTGATAACCAAGGTACTGGCTGGAAAAGCCGGATTGGAGTTTCACTACGATGAAAGCATAAGTCCGGATTACCTTGAGGGTAATGGCACCTTGATGATCTCCATTGGCGCCAGCTCTAAGGGCCTTGGTGCTGCTGGAATCGATGTCAAAGATGAGATCGTTCGTGGTCATGCCCTGATCTCGCGGGCGCGTGAGCTTGGGATCCCCGTAGTGGTACTGCACATTGAGGGGGCAGCCCGCCGTGGAACGATGACCGACCGCCTGCTCAGGGAGTTCCTCCCCTTGGCCGATTACGTAGTGATCAAGGCCGATGGCGATGAGGACGGCTTGTTTACAGAGATCACCTTGACCAATAACATCCCTTTGCGTATCGTGGAGGCGACACTCCAGGTTGCAGAAGTCCTGAAGGACATCTTCAGCCTGTGGGATTGATAAAACAATACGGCGTTTCGCTTAAAAAGGAGGTGGAAGAAGAGAACAACCGTATTACTCACAGGCAAGGAGTTTTTACAAAAAGGAGGAGAAAATGCATAGATTCAGCAACAAAGGGCTCGCTAGCATTCTGCTTGTCTTATTAGTCGCTCTCTTTGCCGTAGTGGCAACCGCCGAACAGGTAGCGACCGGCACGAAGGGTATGGTGGCAACGGCGCACGAATTGGCGTCGCAAGCCGGGGCGGAGATCCTCGCCGGCGGAGGTAACGCGATCGATGCCGCTGTAGCGGCAGCGTTCGCTATTACTGTCGTCGAACCGAACGCTTCCAGCCTCGGGGGAGAGGGGTACATGGTGCTCAGCCTCGCCGATGGGCGCGACCTGGCGATCGACTACCGTTCTTGGTCTCCTGGGCACGTGAACATAAACACTGACCGCAGTCCGCGGACAGGCCCGGAGTCCACGTGCATCCCAGGGGTGGTGGCCGGTCTTTGTCTT
>JALGZD010000018.1 GCA_025782395.1 bacterium | reverse complement strand
ACAATCGGTAATGCTTCAGGCGGAGAAGCTGCTTCAGTTACTATAGGTCAGCCTAACACCGATTCCGAAGTTACTCTGTTTGAGTATGACGGACTTGGTGGTAATCTTAATGCTGAAAATGTGCTTTTCCTTGGCGGTTCCGGCATGAATAACGGTGTGGTAACCAATGCTGACAATTCCCGTTCAATACTTGAAACTGCAGCCGTTGATGGTGGTGCACTTAATGGTTCAGATGCATTGATTCTTGATACCATGGCGGATGCTGATACCCTTGCAACCGATTTCAGCCTCCACGGTGATGATTTGCTCTTCACAGGTGCAGGTGATGATGTTGTTACAGCAGGAACCGGTGATGACCGTATCTTTGGTTCAGTTGGTACCGATACAGTTGACGGTGGTAAAGATCTCTATGTGATTCAAACACTGGTTGCAGGTGAAGTTGTTGAGTCTGTTGAAACTCTCAATGCGTACGATGCTGACCAGCGCTTGGCAGCAGCCGATGTTACTGCTGTGGCTCTTCTTGAAGAAGATAGGACAGCCGGTGCTAGGACAGCCGGTGCTGCCGATGGCTTTGTTGATCAACTGATCTTCAGCACCAACGATTTTGCAGGAACTGATGAGTTTACCATCACTGTTGATGATGATCTTGATCAGGAGTTTGGTGGTGCAGGTACTGTTGGTGTGGATGAAGGTGATGACGGAACTATTGATCACACCACAACCTTTACTGAAATGGAAGCCATTCGTACATTGGCCGGTGACGGAACCCATGCAGGTCAGGGACATGACACCCTTAATGTTAAAGATCTGTCCGACGCAGTTGCAGCAACCGAAGCAAACGACAAAGGAACTACAGTCGCTTATAATATGACCAGTGATCTCGGCTTTATTGCAATTCAGGCCGACCTTGATGGTGATGGCGCAGCAGACGATGTGAATGCTACTTTTCTTGCTGTGGATGGTGTTGAAACACTCATTGGTGGTAATGCTGATGATACTTTGAATATCGACGAATCTGAAGTTAATAAAGACAATAGGTTTGAAGGTGGAAACGAAGTTGACGATCTGAATGCTAATACCATTGATGCAGGTGATACTATTTCGTACGATCATTCTGATATGGATAATGATCTTATTAATGATGTGCTTGCTGGTGACGTTGTTGCTCTTGCAATGCGGCCGTCAGCGACTATCACAATTGAGTCCGCCTCTGAAACTGATACGGTTGAATTTACCGGTGGCACTATCGTTGGCAGCGATGTAACAACTGATACGCTTGTTGATGTTGAGACTCTTGACCTGAATGATGCTGTGAGAAGTTTGACCTTGGATGATACGCTGGATCTAAGTAATATCAGCGGTGTAACTGCTGATTTTACAAGTGAAACCGTATTGGATGGTGCAGACGTTCTTGCCATGATTGATGAAATGACGGAAATTGAAAATACACTGGGAAGTAGTGCCAGTGATTCTTTCCTCATTGCCAACACAATGACTAATGTTCGAAATACAGTTGCCACCACTGATAATAATGCTTTTACTTTCTTTGGTGCCGCTGCAACCAATATAATGGAGATGTCAAATCAAAACCTCTATAGCTTTGATTTTGCAGCAGGTAGTGCAGATACCATTGATTACAGAGACGAATCAAATGATGATCTAATTGCAGTTGTTGATTTTGATGGTTTAACTGACAGGGTCATTGTTACAACTAATGCCGATACTAATATTGTTGAAGTGCAGGAGTTGGATTTGACGGGCGCATCAGTCGATGCAACTGAAACCGGTGCAACCATTACTATTGAAGGTGTTGTTATTGAATTGGCGGCAGGAGATGCTGCGGCTGCTATTGCTGCTGCTATTGCTGCTGCACAGGCGGATATCCTGCTTGGTAATGAGAAATTAAATACTGTTGTTGCCGTTGGCAATGTTGTTACTTTTACCTTTGATGATGGTTTGAGCGATTATGCTGCCGTTGTATTTGATTCCAGTAATGTGGATGATATGAATAATGTCGCTATAGCAGAAACCACAAAAGGTGTTAGAAATTATGATGAAGCAGATGATAGAGTAGATCTAATTGAAGGTGCTGATCGTTTTTATGCCGGTACCAATAATGCTGCTCAGGATTCCATTATTGATATTACCCAGGTTGACGGCAATGTATCAATAGTATTTTCACAGACTGTAGTCAGCGAAGATGAAAGATTGATTCAGATTACCAATGCTGATGATGTGCCTTTCTCAAAACAATTTGTTGATGATGGTCTGACAGATGCTGAAAAAGCAGCCGTTGTTGCTGAAGCTGATCTTGCAGTGAATGGCGGGAATGATGATGGATTGTTGACAGCCGGTGGAGAAACTGTATTCTATCGGGCAGCATTGGATGATGATGACGCTTACTGGGATAGAATCGAAGGTGGAGACTCAAATGAAACCATCTCTCTTTCTGACCGCGAATCAAACCATGATATTGAGATGAACCTTCATGGCGGAGCCAACGTTGTTGAATACAACAGAAACACAATTGGTACTACACTTGCATTGGATGATGTGTTTGCTGCAGGGGCTAATATTGCCCAGCAGGCAGTTCAAGTAACCACTGATGACAATGATGCTACCATCCTCGGATCAACCGATACCATTACTGGTGATACTGGAACTCTTAGAATTGTTGGCTCTCAGACAGGCGATGACCTCATTGATCTGCGGAATGTTGATACGACTTATAGCATTCAGTTGAATATTTCTGAAGGCTCAAGCATTATCGGCTATATTGATCAGGTTGCTGACGCCACTACAGGAGCCATTGTCAACAGGACAACAGTTAGCGGTTATGAAAATATTGCCGGTAATGATGAAAACAATACCTATGAGCTCAACGAGTTTGTGAATAATGTTTACATGGGTGATGGTGATGATACTCTGAATATTGCCGATATCAGTGATATTGAAGGTGATACAATTGTTGGTGATTATCAAGTGGATCTCCCTACTACTATTGCGGCAATTGTTGCAGATACGCTTACTTGGGCCGAAATGACAGAAGGTGATGACACCATCGTGATTACAGGTAATATTACCGATGGTACCTATGTATTTGATATGAATGATGGTACTGCTGATCAATTTACCGGTGGCCCAAGTAATACTGCAAGCCTTTTCGGTTTTGAGAATTTTGATGCCAGTGCATCTGCAGATGCCAATGATGAGTTTGATGTAACGACCCATACCAGGGTTGGCTCAACCCTTAGGGGTGGTGTTGGTGATGACACCTTGACTGTAGGAGAAGCTGGTACTGGTGCAATTACAACTCATATTCTTGATGGTGGTGCCGGAGCTGATGCCATTGAACTTGATGATCAGGCTCTGGGAGATCAAAACGCTGCAACCGTAGTATATCAGGCAGGCGACTCCAATGTTGCAACTCAGGATATCTTGACTCACTTTGATTCCGCCGCAGGTCTTGACAGGATTCAGATTGATATCAATATCGCTGATATCTCAGGTGAAAATGTTCAAGGTGGTTTTGCCTCCGGTCTTGCAGCAGACAGAGTCTTAACAAGTGGTATAGCTTCTGCCTATTTTGCAACTGATACACAAGAACTGCTCGTTGACATTGATGCCAGTGGTGTTGCCAATGCTACCGGTGATTTAAGTGTTTCTTCCACTGCTGCCAATAATAATGACGTTATGGTAGATGGTGATATTGTTTATAATATCACAGGAACTGATGCTAACAACGTGATCACAGGTGGCGAAGGTAATGATATCATTTTCGGTGGTCTCGGAGACGACACTTTGGATGGTGGCGATGCTGGAGCTGCAGCTGAAGTTCATACATATGAGTTGACCGGTGGTATGGTTGCGGGTACGCCTGATGGTACTGCTGCCTTTGGTGGCGTGACCTTTACTGAAGCACCAGGAGTTTTTACCCTTGGCGATGGTTTCACTGCTGACGATCTGGGTAATGCGATTGTTGCAGAGTTTACTGCAAACGGAAACGTTAACTTTGCTTTCGGAGTTGCGCCGGCAAGTATGTCTTATCACAACTCAAGCAATGAGTTGGTTATCACACACACAGCAGGTGTTAACGTGGCTGATGGCAACGAAGGAGTCTTTACCATAGTCTTCGGTACAGATGCGGGTACATTGTCGGATTCTGCAGTCCAAGTTGTAGATGGTGCAGCCGCAGCACCGGCTGATGATATCTTCCTCTACACATCCCTTGATGACTTTGGTGATACATTTGTAGATGGTGGTTTTGATATGGGTGCAAATGCAGACGTGATCGATTTTTCTGCAATTACAAGCCAGACAGCCAACGATTATGATACTGCTGGTGCCAATATTGATGCCGCAACCGGGTTTGTTGAATTAGGATTACCTGGCGATGAGGTTGCAGCAGGTCAACTATCTGCTGATACTGCATTAGTAGAACTCCAGGCGTACAATGGTAATATCGCAGCAGATTCAACATTCTTCTTTGCTGTTGATGATAGTGTGGATTCTGCCATTTATCGTTTTGATGATGCCAATGGTGATGCTACAGCCGATGCCGGTGAAGTAACCGCTGTTCTTTCCTTGCTCGGGGTTTTTGATGTTTCTGCCTTTGATGCAGACAATATCGATATGACAGTTTAATTTGTAAACATATTAAGCAAAGGTGAACACGGCTTTCCGTATAGTAGCCTTGGTACCTGAATTATAAGGTACTGAACAAAACAAAAACCCCTCAGTTCAGAAATGGACTGAGGGTTTTTGTTTTTGACAAGAACCAACAGATGGAACCAACAGG
>JALGZD010000109.1 GCA_025782395.1 bacterium | reverse complement strand
ACGACGACTCTCATGTTCACCGGCTGAGGCGTCGGCTTCGCCGGGATTGCGGCCTTCGACACGATACCGATGTTCAGAAGATTCGGATCGGTAGCCGCCGTGATCCTGAACTGTTCCCGCCTGTCCATGATGATCGCATACATGTCCGCATGGATGGAGAGATCCTGCTCCAGAAGCCTGATAGTGAGCAGGTTCTCCGCTATGTCCTCGTCTTCATTGTGCAGATCATCCAGCATGTCGATCACGGCGCGGCGCTCGGCCTTCCACTCATCGACGCGCATCTGCAGCCGAGCGAGGGCCTGTCTCACCTCGTTCTGCAGAACCTCCTGCGTGGCCGCGATCTGCCGCCTGAGCTTCAGGACCTCCGGATGGTCGAGCGTGTACTTCGAAGAGGCCCCTGCCAGAGTCAGTTCAAGTTCGACCAGCCGGTTCTTGGCCTGTCGGACGGTCACCATATCGTAGATCTCACCGCTCGGGCCAGCTTCTCCTCAAACGACTGAATGTGTGAGTTCAAGGTCGCGAGCTCATTGCTGAAACGGTTCTGGAGCCCCATTCGCTGCTCGGCACGACGCCCGTGCACGAGCTCGCCCCTCTCTCCACTGAAACGCGCTATCGCTACGGCGGTCGAGTCACGCTTGGCCCGAACCCTCTCCGCCTGCTCATCCAGATAGATGACCGCATCGTAGTTGAGTGCGACGGCTTTTCTGATCTCAAGGTAGGCATCGAGAGCGGCATTCACGACATCGGCCGCCATCCTGGGATCTCTGTGACGGAACGAGATGTCTATGATATCAGACTCCGGCTGCTCCTGCGCCTTGATCATCTTCGACATGCGATAGACGGCCAGCGGCCGACCATCCCCCGTCGCGAGCTCAAGCCTGTCTACCACGGCCTCGGCAACAGCCGTGCTGGTGATTATCGATATCTCGGAGTTGATGACCTCGGCACGCTTGAGCACAGCGCGTGTTTCCGAGGGCATGACGTATCCCTGGTGCTGACGCTTTATCAGTACGCGCGCCGACGCCTCGTAGCTCGGCACATTCGTCTTGAGACCGTATATCATGATGGCCGCTCCGACCACGGCAAGCGTGATCAGCACGGTCTTCCTCTTGAACATGACGTACACGACGTCGCGCAAAAGCGATGTGTCCTGCACTCCCCGGTTGCTGGCTTCCAAGCCGGTATCCTTCCTCAAACGCCGCGGCGGCAAGCTAGTACCAGACTCGCCCGTCGTCCCCACGGTGCGCCATATCGTAGCCCCGCAGGTAGAACAGCTGGGCAGGAGCGATGTTGTCGAAGAAGAGATCCACGAATTCGTTGATCTTCCCGATCACTGACTTCGGAACATATACTACATCGTTCGGAACGAGAACGATGTCCTCCGAGAAATCGCGTCCGGTCAGGATCTTCGTCACATCCACGCGGATCGCGGTCGGCTCCTCGACTCCGGTAGTCCGGATCACCATCACGCTGCTTGGTTTCCCCGAGGGCAGGAGTCCGCCCGCCACGGCCAGTGCGCCTGATACGGTCAGATCACCCGTCGCCTCGATGCGCCCGGGTTTGTCAACCTCGCCGATCACGAAGATCGGCTGCTTCGCGATCCCCGCGATGACAATCGTCACTGTCGGATCCAGGAGATATCCGCCTATGGCTTCCTCGACTGCCGTGGCAAGCTCACCTGTCGTCTTCCCTGCCGCCACAATCTCCCCAGCCAGCGGTACGCTCACCGTTCCGCTCGGGGTCACCGGCGTACTGAAATCCAACGTGTCGTCGACCAGGAAGTCCACGTCGATCCGGTCACCGCTCCTCAGCCTGTACTCGCCGGCGTCAG
This sequence comes from bacterium, assembly GCA_025782395.1. Taxonomy (GTDB): domain Bacteria; phylum Joyebacterota; class Joyebacteria; order Joyebacterales; family Joyebacteraceae; genus Joyebacterum. Next base: position 35,597 of record JALGZD010000109.1, on the reverse strand, counting down.
TCCCGGCCGGACCCGCGTCGGGCAAAGATGACGCCGTCCTCACAGAAGATGGAGCCGCATCGGGCGCCCCGGTGTCCGTGCGCGCCGTACCACAACCCTGGGCGCACGATATCAGAGCGGCGCCCAGAAACACCATCAGCAGTCTTCCCTTCCTGGACAGCATAGAGTCAATCCCCCTGACGCACCTGTATGCAGTCAAGCCCCTCACCGGACTCCGACTCGACAGGTCTTAAAGCATAACTCGTGCCACGGTTACGGCCGTTCTCCTTCATCTCCGCGCCTGCTCTGGCGCTGAGAGCACTGTTCCTTCGCCCAGGCGATAGAGGCTCACCTCAACGCCCGGAAAATGAGCCGAATCGAGCAAATCGTACCGACTGTCAAGAGACGCCGGGATCCGCCCCTCGGGGTCGACATGCCACGACCTCGAACTCACGAACCAGAGTCTCTGATGCCCGGCCACACCGGAGGTCACACGCTCCGCAACTTCGGCGTCACTCCCGGCCTGGCCCGGGTAGAGAAGGAAGCGCTCTTGTTCACCTTCATAGTAGTGATCGAAAACATCCGTCACAACAGGCACGAGGACAACGTCCCCGGCGGTCTCCCGCTCCTTGATGTACTGAACAGCACTTCTCACATCCTCGCGCCAGTAGGTGGGGCACCAGTAGTAATTGCCTGCGGACCAGCAGCTCAGGACGATCAGGAGACCCGCCATCACTGTGCCGGGCAATCCCCTCAGCCGGGTCGCCCCCGCCGCGATGAGAACAAGGATCAGCGGGAGCGCCACCGCAATGTAGCGCGGATTGAACACCTTCACGTTCAGAATCGCAAGCACTGATGTTCCGACAACGGGCACGAGAACCGTCGGGAGGAGCAGACGGAGTCGCGCTCGCGACTCGGAGAAGCTCCGGAGCCCCAGAAAAACCACCAGAGCAAGTACGAGAGCAGCGGGGCCCACGTACGCCGCATGTTTCATAAACGCCGACGCCGGCGGGGTTGTGTGCAGTTCGACACTCGATGGCCCTAGCGAGTAGCCGAAGACCATGACGTAGAAGGAATACGGTATCGCCATCGGGGTGAATGTCGTCTCTCCCCTCAGAAGCTCCGAGGTGTCCCGCCTGGAGACAATGCCTATCCGTTCCCCAACGCGATCCGTCTTCGCCCAGCCGGCGAGTCCCCAGATCCAGGGAGAAACGAGTACCAGCACGACCCCGAAGGCCAGAATCCACCTCACTCGGAATGCACGGTCCTTGACAAGCCTGGGAACCGCGAAGACCCAGTGCCCAAGAGCCAGGAAAACGGCGGAGAGATTCGACAGGAGCCCCAACACCGTGGCGAGCACGAACGTACGCCACGAGGCGCTCTTGCGCTCGACCAGGCGCCAGGTCACCAGTGTCGACAGAGCCGCGAAGAAGATCACCATCGAGTAGTTGCGGAGTTCCTGCGAATACCAGATCAGAAACGGCGAGACCGCTGTCAGAAGCGCGGCCAGAAGGGCGGTCCTTCTATCGAAGAGATCGTTGGCCAGAGCGTAGATGACCGCGATTGTTGCCGTTCCGAAGAGGGCGGAGATGCTGCGCAGCACGGTCTCACTGTCGGACAGATGCGCCACGGCATGCACGAGGACAGCATGCGCGGGCCCCTGCATGTTGCCGAAGACAGCGACCGGGGAGAGTCCTCCCCCGATGCATGAGGCCTTGATGCTCCAGAGCTCATCCACCCAGAGGCTCTGCGCGCCTATTCCATAGAAACGCATGAGCCCGCCGAGCGTGACAACGGCAGCAAGAGGGAGAAACGCCGAACCCGAGCCCGAGCGCTTCCCGATTCTGTCTGTTCTTCGACCCACCATCCGAGTCCCGGTTCTGCTACCCAGTCAGTGAGCCGACGGGGCCTGCGGTAGCGACCACGGAGTCTATTGGAGCGTGCATGCGCTGTCAATGTAAACCAATCTTGACAAAATACGGGAATCCGGCAGCGATGCGGTGTGAGTAAGGACTGCTGATGACGCACCCGCTGCCGGATCCACGATGTGGTGCCACTGCGCCTGGTTCTCGCAGTCGATTCTTCCTAGTACGCTCCCTTTCTCATGAGCACCGCCGGCAACGTTCTGGCAAGAATCCTCAGATCCATCGCCAGGGACTGCCGTCGGATGTAGTCGATGTCCAGCCTCATCCACTCCGTGAACCCGATGTGGTTCCTCCCACTGATCTGCCAGAGACACGTGATCCCGGGTAGCACCGATAGCTTCTCACGCTGCCAGCCTTCGTACTTCTCAACTTCGCCGGGAAGCGGAGGACGCGGACCGACGAGGCTCATGTCACCCCTGAGGATATTGATCAGTTGTGGGAACTCGTCAAAACTGGTCTTCCTCAGGAGGCGACCGATGCGTGTTATGCGCGGATCCTCGCTGATCTTGAAAACCGGACCGTCGAGTTCGTTGAGGTGCATGAGAGTGTGTTTCTGCGCCTCGGCATCAATCACCATGGACCTGAACTTGTGGAACGCGAACTCCCGGCCATCCTTCCCTACGCGCGACTGGCTGAAAAGCACGGGACCGCGCGAGTCAAGCTTGATCAGAAGGGAGATCACCAGAAAGAGAGGTGAGAGCAGAATAAGGCCGACAAGACTTACGATCACATCGAAAGGCCGCTTCACGAACCGTCTGTAGAACTCGCCGCGCACAAGGCTGTCCCGCTCGACATCGCCCCGCGTGAGCTCTTCGATCGTTCCGTATCCGAATCGTTCATCGACGAAGTACAAAGCCCCACTCCTGTCATGCGAGCACGTCTCTATCTGTCTCCGCCGGCCTTCCCATCGTCCCTGCTTCGCCCGGATTGCGCCTCAATCAAGGCCCGCACACAAGAAAAGCCGGGTGTCTCGCTGGGACACACCCGGCCGTGATTCGTTAGGTTCTTCGTCAGCCAAGGGCGAGTCCCATCCGACAGCAGCGACAACACCCGCGCTCTTTGCGGGCAGCGTGCCTCGGCACCTTACTTAGTGCACTGTCAGACGTGAGAAAAAGCCCTTAGCAATGGTGCGATGCGAGTCCTTTCGCGCTTGAAGCCGGCTCTTCTTCTCTACTGACGATCAATGCTAGTCTATCACAAGCTTTGTCTGATGTCAACATCTATTAGCTATCGCGTCCTACCTCGCTGCATACCCCGGATCACGGCCGCCCAGAAAAGCGGGAAAAGAAGCTCATGGCGACCTCTAAGCGCAATCCCTGTGCCTCGATGAGCTGTCGGCCTCCTGATGACATTGGTGAGCACCCTGTACGGCTCGTTCATGTCCATCGAGATCGTAGTCAGTGCCCCCCTCACGAATCCAAGATTCCGGGCTACTGAGAACGCCTTCAGAAACACCTCCGGCAGAATGACTGCGGAGCCGATATTGAGAACGCACCCCTCCTCCAACCCTCCGACCACACGCGTCACGATCCGGAAATCCCGGAGGCTTGTCTCTCCGATCGCTGCGCCGTCCGCAGACGCGTGCTGGTGAACGATGTCGGTTCCCAGACCGACGTGCACGGTCGCGGGTATCCCGAGCTCGGACGCGCGGCCGAGTATACTGGCGTCGAGATGCGGGGCCCGATCGCCGACGATCCGCTCTCCTATGCTCTCTCCGAAACCGGCTCCCCGCTTCGCTCCCTCCACTATCGCACCGTTGATACCGTCCGCGGTATCCGAGCACATGCCGAAGCTCCCATCCTCCAGTCTCCCCGCAACGTCCTCCGACGTCACACCCCACATCGCAATCTCGTAATCGTGAATGGCGCAAGCTCCGTTCATCGCAACGGCCGTCACGATGCCGCGTTCCATGAGATCGATCAGGAGACGACTCAGCCCACACTTGATGAAGTGCGCCCCGAACATCGCCAATCCAGGTCTTCCCGCGAGCCCCGAGGAAGCGACGGCGGCCACCGCCTTCTTGAAATCGGCGCCCGCAAAGGTCCCAGGTATCATCGAGAGAAGACCGTCGATCTCCCGACCGGGTTCGACAGGACTCACGAAGCTGTCTACGTTGACCGTGCCACCGCGTTTCTCGATCGGAACCCTGGTGAGCTTCGAAAGATCAATTTCCTGAAAGCGTGATGACATGCGACCTCCTTAGGGAAACTGCAATCGGATGTGCTCCGCGCGCTCGTAGCTTTTGAGAACAGTCGATATGGAACCAATGGCGATCTTGCTTTTCATGAGCACCGGCATATGAGTGTCATCGTCGGTCATCCAGACCCATAGCCTTCCCTTCTGACTGAAGAGTCCACCCGTCCGCATCACGGGCTCGACGACGATGCAGTCGAACTCCCCAGCCGGGACCTTTACCCGCTCGCGGCGGAGCACCTTGATCTCCAGTGGATAGTTCTTCTTGTCGGCGTGGTTCTCGATCGACACGGAACTCCCGACCTCGAGTCTCATCATTCTCACATAGTAGAGCGACGATAGTATGTCCTGTGCGTTGAGCGCAAGCGGTACAACGCGTCCCTTTTTCGGATAGATGGCGATGTGCCGGTCGTGATCGAACACTACCAGATCGTGGGCGCGGAAGTTGCCTTCTCTGAGACGCTTTTCAAACCTTCTGGATACCATCTCGCGCGCGTCGAGCAGCGATTCCGCAACGTCTCTGACAGGAAAGAAGGCGGATATGAACGCGTTCGACTCCGCGATGGAGAGGATCTGGTAGCACAGGTGACCGCGGTGCCATGTCATCTCCGGGATGCTCAATACGGCCGTCCCGGCGGACACGAAACCGTATTTGACATCGAAGATCAGCCGCTCCCCTACGCCGAACGGAGGCGTCGTCGGCTCGCCGTCCGCCACAAGCGCCACGGGCACCACGCTATCGTCGAGGGCTCCGATGACCGGCAGCGGCGCGAACAGCACGGCGAGCGTGGCGATCAGCGCCACGAGCACGGGGAGCGCAGGCCACTCGGAGGCTGCCGCCCTCGTGACAAGGGAAGCCCGCGTGACGACCGCAGCCCGTCCGTGTTCCCGCCCTGTCATCGCTTCTCCATGTGGTTGAGTATCCACGAAACAGCCGCGCCGATCTCGACAGCGACATGGTCGATCTCAAGTCCTCGCTCGCTGAGAACCGCCTGGGTCTCATGGCCCTTTCCTGTCAGCACGAGTACGGCAGTCAGTCCGGCGCCTCTCGCGAGTTCGATGTCCGTCATCTGGTCTCCTATCATGTAGGAAGCTGCGAGGTCGATCCCGAGATCGCGGGCCGCTTGTTCGAGCATCCCGGTGCGCGGTTTCCTGCAGGAATCGTCGCGCGCGAACCGCGCCACACGGGCCCCAAAAAGATTGGGGCAGTAGTACGCAGCATCGAGAAACACTCCTTCTTCTTCAAGAAGTTCCTCGAGATGACCGTGGACGGCCGCCAGCTCTTCCTCGGTCATGAGTCCCCTGGCGACGGCGGACTGGTTGCTGACTACGACGGCCCGAACACCTGCGTTGTTCAAGGCTCCGACCGCGCGCGCAGCCCCCGGTAAGAGCTCGAGCTCACCCGGACGAGTGATGTAGCTCCGTTCAACGGTCAACACACCGTCTCTGTCGAGAAACACCGCGAGTCCTTCACGCGACATCCCGCACCTCCCCCACCTCGGCATCCTGAAGACTCCGCCCGCTGACACCGATGGCCGCGATCGTGAAGAAGAGCATCCCGGGCTCCGCATCCACTGAGACAGCCGTGAGCCCCGCCACGAACGATACGAGTACTCCTCCAAGGGTCCCTATTGACAGAGCTCTGTCGAGCGGATGAGTTGCGCGTCTGAGCGAACCCCCTATTCCTCTCAACACGAGCACCAGATACACGAGCAGCGCGCCGGTGCCCAGAATCCCCGTCTCCGCCAGGCTGTTGATCCAGACATTGTGCGCGTTGAGTGGGTACTCCACGACGCGGCCATCGAAGTAGGTGACGCCGAGGAGCGGGAAACTGCCGAGGCCATGCCCTGTGACAGGCCGTTCGAGGATGCGACCGCCGGTCTGACGCCATATCTCCAGTCTCGCCTGCGTGTTTCTGGATTGGAAGTCGAGACCCTCTGCGATCTTCGAGTCAGGCTTTGCTGCCGCGAACGCCAGGATCCCTGCCACGGCGATCGCGACCACCGCTGCCACATACCTCCGCTTTCGTATCGTGGCCCAGACAACGGCCGCCACACCGCACGTCGCCCCGAGGAGGGCTCCACGTGACTGCGTCAGCGCGAGCGCTACTCCCACCGAGCCCACAGAGAAAGCCGTGATCGGCGCGACTACCGCAGCACGGATTTCGGCGAAGAGAACGGCCGTCCCCAGAACAAGGCAGATGGCCAGGTACTCCCCCGCCGGTACCGGATTCTCTATGGAACCGAGACTAAGTCGGTAGAAGGAACCTGCGTCGTAGCTGCCGTACCAGAGGACAGAGGCCACGACCGCCCCGGTCAGAACCGCGCCGGTCAGAAACAGGCGCCGTGAGGGACGCGAGACGATCGAATCGAGGACAAGAAGGAAGGGAAAGATCGTCATTGCCAGCGTCAGGAGTTCGTGGGGTCTCCGCATCTCAGGCGCCGCCATGATAACCGACAATGTGGCAGCGGCGAAATAGATCCCGAGCGCTGCAAGAACACCGCCTCGTCCAAGCAACGGTCTGTGGCCGAGGACCAGTTTCCCGGCGAACCCAACGACCGCGAGAGCCAGACCTGTGCTCTTCGCCGCCTCAGAGAAGGGAAGACCGACCAGGAACACCACCAGACCGAACGACTGGAGCCCGTCGAAGACCCCTCGCACTCGCCTGTGCGAGAAAGGCACGGTCGCTCGCTGTCCAGTCGCGGTCATCGCGCTCTCTCCCCGGCCTTCTCAATGAGCCCGAGCGCTGCTTCAGCTCGATTCTCCCACGTGTTGTCCAGCGCGTACTTCACTCTTCTTCTGATCAGCTTCGTGGACGTGCCCGCATCCAGAACGGAAGAGATGGCCTTCTCGAAGCCGGCGGCATCACTCGCCCTTGTGACGAGATCCCCGTGCTCGGCCGCGGCGGGGAACGGTGTCGCAACGACGGGCTTCCCGCATAGCAGGTACTCGAAGAGGATGATCGGGTCGCAGTTCCTCGAGTGCGAGCCCTCCCTCAACGGAAGGATCGTGACGTCCGCGGCCGCGACGTACCACGGGAATTCGTCGTAGCGCTTCCGCCCCACACTCAATACACCGGGCGGAGGAGCAGGGCGCTCAGAGGGACCAACCATAACCAGGTTCCAGTCCGGTCGCATCTTCGCCAGATCTGCGACGAGCTCGAAATCGAACCATCCATAGGCGGCGCCACCGTACAGGATCACGGGTCCCTCAAGACCGGCCAGCTCACGAGGCACGCCGCGTGGCTTCCGAAGCGCCGTCAGGAAAGCGTCGAGCGATGCAGACGCGTCCCCGACGAGTACTCGTCCATAGTGCACGACGTCGGCTGCGTTCTTGAGTCTGTGGATATTGCCGAACTCGCTGCGCGCCTCATAGAGCGACTGCGAAGCCACAAAGACGATATCCGAGCGTTCCATCAGTTCCCGTTCAAGCATCCGTGTCGTATCCGGGTCACGGCTGAGGCCTGCCGGATCATCTGCGGCGTGATAGATGAGAACCGACTCCCCGAGACCTCCCGCATACACGACGTGTTCCGGTGAGAAACTCCAGACGACGGGGCTCTCGAACCCGAGCCTGCGCGCGGCGCTCACCACTCTTGGCAGAAAGCCCCGGTGGAAGGTAGTCCTCTTACTCGGCAACGAGCTATCGACGACAACCACGGGAGACAGAACCCATAGCCGCTCCTGGACTTCTCTCATCCCGCTCAACTTGCCCCATCGACGTCGGCGTCCGAGAACGGAGAAGATGTCCAGCGGAGGCTCCACGTAGAGAACGCGTCCACTCCTGGCCAGAACCGACATGAGATGCTGCTTGCTGGTCGGAAGCCCGGTCCAATGGTTCGTCGAAAGACAGATGATGTCGGGAGTGCTCATTCCTGTTGCTCTCCGGCGTTGTCTGAAGGCTCACCGCCGCTCGTGTTTCGCTCCACACCCCGCGCTGCCGCAGTGGTACCCACTTCGCTCAACAGCTCCGTGACAGCGCCCAGCACCTCCGCCACCTCTATCGCATCCATGCAGGATCCATCGGGTCTCCCGCAGCGACGCTGATCGCACGGGCTGCAATCAAACCGGTGCCAGATGATCCGCGATCGCGCACCCCGAGGAGCGAAGCGTTCGGGCGTGCTCGCTCCGAAGAGAGCCACGATCGGAGTTCCCTGAGAAGCCGTGATGTGCATCGGACCACTGTCGTTCCCGACGAAGATCACGGCCTCTGCCGCAACAGCAGCCAGGAGACGGACATCCGTTGCGCCCGCCAGGCTGACAGCCGCTCCTCCGGAGGAAGCTACGACGGCATCCGCAAGCTCCCTGTCGCCGGTTGCACCCGTCACAACGGAGCTGAGTCCAAGTTCCTTCTTGATCCGCTCCGCCAGATTGCCGAACCGCTCAGGCCTCCACCGCTTGAGCCGACTCCCAGCGCCCGGTGAGAGCATGACAAAGCTCTCGCCGGCTGTGATCCCACGCGACTCGAGAAGGTCGCGCGCCTGGATCTGCTCCTCCTTTGTCAGATAGAGCGAAGGTGTTTCTTCGCCCGCATCCACGCCGAGCGGAAGCAAAGCGCTGAGAAGGTGATCCACGACATGTCCGGTCGATCTGTATGGGATCCTCCTGTCGAGGAGGCACCCAAGACCGGCATGATTGACCCCCGTCCTGAAGCCCGGGTCAGCCGCGAGAAGCAGCAGCGAGCTTCTGAGATCACCGGTCAGGTCAACGGCCAGATCATACCGCGCCCGCCTCAGCCGCGATGCGAGCCTCAACTGCCATACCGGATTGTGATATCGCTCCGGCTCATCGTATATGATCACATCATCAACCGCAGGGTTACCCACCAGTATGTCCAGCGCTCGCTTCTTGATGAGCACCGAGAGCCGTGCGTCAGGAAACCTGTTTTTCAGAGCCGCTATCACCGGTGTCGAAAGCAAGACGTCGCCGAGAAAGTAGAGCCTTATCACCAGGATAGAACGCACGCTCTCGGGATGGAACTCCCGCTCCCTCACAGCTCCCCCCTCATAGCTCTCCCCTGATCGCGGCCGCAGCTTCCCCTTCAAAACATGCTTCCACGCGGTCGACCATAAGATCGAGCGAGAACTCCATACGCACACGCTCCCCGGCATTCGCTGCAAGGCGCTGCGCCAGTCCGTCATCACTCAAGAGCCGGAGAACAGCCTTCGCCGTCGCACTGGGATCATGCATCGGAACGATGAGACCGTCCCGTTCGTCCTCTATCAGTTCAGGTATCCCTGCCACCGGCGTGGCCACTACAGGGGTGCCTGCCGCCATGCTCTCGAGAACCACGTGCGGCATCCCCTCGCGGAAGCTCGTGACCATCGTGACGTCGGCGGCATCCAGAACAGCGGGGATATCGTCACGGTGTCCAAGAAAGCGCACGGCCGCGCCAAGCGGTCCGGCTCGCCGCCGGAGTTCATCCAGCAGCCTGCCCGATCCTGCGACCAGAAGACAACTGTCAGGGCTTTCGGCGAGTACGCGCGAAAACGCGTCAAGCGCAACGCCGTGTCCCTTGTCTGACACAAGGCGCCCGATGATGACTATGATGCGGGTCTCCTCGCCTATGCCAAGTTCATTTCTCAACTCGTTTCCTTCGCCACCTACGACGCGCGACGGATCTATCCCGTTCGGAATGACGGTTATCCGCCGCACCGGCACGACGCCGGACGATGCGATGTCGTGCCGGATGGCCTCGCAGTTGACTATTACGCGGCTGATGAGTCGCTTGTAGATAAGGCGATTGCGCGCCGTGTTCTTGAGCCGGAAGAGAAGCCCGCGACGCTCGACAACGGCTTCTATCCCCGCGAAGTACGCTGCCACTGCTCCGAGTCTCACCGCCCGTTGCACGTTGACGCTGACGACATCGAATCCGCCGCGCTTCATCAGCCTCGTGATCCCGATGATCGACTGCAGGTCGACATCCCCGCGCATTGGAAACTCAAACACCGGGTGACCGTCTCTGCGAGCGAGCGTCGCAAGCGCGCTTCCTTGCCGCGCCGCAATACTTGCTTCGTGCCCTCTGGCAACCAATCCGGCAGCCACTTCGAGCAGCCACCGCTCGCCCCCACCGAACGCCCTCATCGAGTTGATGAAGAGCACTCTCACGAGACGCCTCCTCGTGCGCCGATTCCCACGCGATCGAGGACGCTTTCCAGGGAAGACGAGAACGCTTCCCTGGAGAAAAGTTTCTCAGCCCGGTTCCGGCCCGCTGCCCCCATGCGCTTCGCTCGCTCCCGATCCGTAAGAAGCGTGACGATGCACTCAGCCAGTTCTTCCTCATCGCCCGGTCGAGCGATGAGTCCAGTCGCTCCATCCACAACGAGTTCCGGAACGACGCCTACACCGGTTCCTACCACGGGACATCCCGCGGCCATATACTCGCTGACGGCGCGCGAGTTCTCTTCACTTGCCAGAGAGGATGACACACACAGCTCTGCCGATGCCAGGAACCGCGGAACGTCTTCTCGACGTCCGACGAAATGTACGTTGGAAACGATCCCGAGTCGCTCGGCCCGTCGCACGAGCCCCTCAGGCTGCCCGGACCATGGTTCGCCGACCAGCACGAGCACAGCTTCCGGAACGCGCCTGATGATGATCCGCATCGCATCCAGGAGAACACCATGTCCCTTGACCGGCGCGAGCCGCGCCACATTCACGATGACTCGAGACTCCGGCGCAAGCCCAAGTTCCCGGAGGAGTTCAGTGTCCGGCGTTGATGCGGCGTATCGTCCCACATCGATAGGAGCGTACACACGGAAGACGCGACTCGCGTCCATACCGAGTCCGTCGGCCACCCAGCTCTCCACGCGTCCTGATGATACGATGACGGCAGACGTCATAGTACGGTAGAGAAACCGGTTCAGCAGACGTCGCGAAGGCGGCGTCGCTCCTCCTCTGAGATGTACGATGGGAACAGATCGACCGCATGCCAAAACCGCCATGAGATGAGCTGTCGCGCGAGAGGAATGCACGATCTCCGGCCGCCCCACGCGCACCAGGGACGCTAACCGCCTGACACAGGCAGTGAAATCCGCTATCGACCGCGAAGGCTCAGCTCCCGGGAGCTCTGCGAGACGAATGCGCCCGGTGACGCGCGACGCCATCGCGCTCCCACGCGGCGCAGCGACCGTGACTGAGAGACCGGCTGACACCTCGGCCGACGCCACTGAAAGGGCATACTCCGTCTCTGCCGTCCATATCATCGAATCTGTGATCAGGAGCGCGTCCATCACAATCTCGGTCCGCCCAAGAGCAGGTTGGCGGCATTGAACACATCGGATTCACTGATTCCCGTCATGCAGGCGTGCGTGCCCAGACGACATCGATCACCTCCATGCCGACCGCAGGGACGACACGGGAGATCTACACCCACGATCACAGCGCGATCGATGTATGGTGCAAAGCCCTGGCCTTCAACGGTCGGCCCGAAGATTGCCACGACGGGTGTTCCGACACCGGCTGCCACATGAACCGCAGCTGAGTCGTTTGAAATCAGCAATTCGGCCCGATCGAGCAGAGCCACCCACTCACCCAGCCCAAGCCTGCCCGTAAGATCGACCACATCCGAACCAGCGGAGGCCGACACCGCTGCCCCTATCTCTCTGTCGGCATCCGACCCGACGATTACGGCCGTCATACCACGCTCACCAGACAGCGCCCGCGCAACACCGGCGAAGCGATCGGGCAGCCAGCGCTTCGTAGGCCACCTGCTTCCGGGACTGATGGCCACGAGTGCGCGCCCGGCTTCGATACCACGTTCGGAAAGCACGGCACCGAGCGCGTCGGCCTCTCCAGGCGGGACCCGAACGTCGAAAGGCACCCGTCCGCTCTCCAGGGCGAGACCGACCGGTTCGGCAAGTGCGACCACGCGCTCGACCTCATGGTCCCGGGACCTGTACTTGACGACATCAGTAAGGAAGAGCCGTCCGCCGCTCTTGTCGAATCCTGTGCGAACCGGCACACCGGCCAGCGCTGGAAGAAGCGCGCTCCGAAACGAGCGGTGCGGTATGAGCGCAACATCGATCTCAAGTTCCCTGATCTTGCTGATGAGGCGCCGGTACGCACTGAGCCCGCGATCAACACCTCGTTTGTCGTACTCTACGACCGAGTCCGCGACTCCCTGCTTCCGGAGGAACTCCGCCCCCGGAGGCGATGCCACTACCCCGATCCAATTCGAACCGCCGCTTCGCCTGAGGACTGAGAGAAGCGGGAGCGTCAGAACAGCATCTCCGAGAAAGGCCGTCTGAACGACAAGGTACCTCATGAACCATCACCCGCAATCTTGAGAAGGCGTCGTGCTGCCGCAAGGACCAGTTCGGAGCTCAAGCTCTGCATGCATTCCCAGTGGCCAAGCTTGCACACTTTCGTGCCGTAGAACGAGCAGGCACTGCAGTCGAGATCCGCGTAGACGATCTCGTTGTCCTCAAAGTCGAACTGCCCCGGATCGGTGGGGCCGAAGATCGCCACGGTCGGCGTGCCGAGCGCCGCAGCGATGTGCATTGGGCCGCTGTCGTTTCCGACGAAAATCCGCGCACTCTCGATGAGCGCCGCCATCTGCCCGAGTTTCGTCTCCCCTGCTGCCACGAGCACACCGGTACCTGCATTTCCGGCGATATCATCGCAGAGTTTCCGCTCCGACATCGATCCAAGCAGAAGGACGTTGAGATCGAATTCCGCAACAAGGGCACTTGCGACGGCGGCAAATCGCCCCGGTGGCCAGCGCTTCGTGGGCCACAGCGCTCCTGGAACTACTGCGGCGTATGCACCCCGTGCGAGCCCAAGCTCATCAAGATAGCGGGCCGCCCACTCCGTGTCGGTGGGCGAAAGATAGAAGCGAGGCTTCCTGTAAGCCGGTCTCAAGCCCAGAGGAGCAAGCGCATCCAGATACCGCTCGACCGTCTTTCTGAACGCCCGGAATGGACGTCGCCCGAGACGGACTCTCAGGGAATCCCCGAGTTCTCGTTTTCTGTAGGCAGTGGCCAGAGGCGCGCGCGAGCACACGGTCAAGACGAAGCTTCGGGCGTTCCTGTGAAGGTCCACGACGGCCGTGTAGCCTCCCGCTCGCACTTCACGGCACAACCGCCTCAGGGCCGAGCAGGAACTGTCGTCCAGAAGATGAACCGTGTCTATTGCCGGATTGGATGCAACGAGATCGGCGTATTTCCGCTTGACGATGAACCCGATTCGCGCGTCCGGATACGCGCTCCTGAGAGCTGCCGTCACCGGTTCGGTCAGAACGATGTCGCCGACCGAGCTCATCCGAACAACAAGTATGCTGTCCTCAGGAAGCGGACTGCTGCTTCCGGATTCTGTCATCGCCACGGCCGTCTCCATCCTCGTCGCCGAACTGCATCTCGTAGAGACGCCGGTACAAACCATCTTGCTGCATGAGCTCGGTATGGGTGCCACTCTCCACGATTGAACCACCGTCGACCACGATAATCCGGTGGGCATTTCTTACGGTCGACAGGCGATGGGCAATGATCAGGACCGTTCTGCCCTTGAGCAGTCGCTCTATAGCGCCCTGTACGAGTCGCTCGGATTCGGTATCCAGCGACGACGTCGCCTCATCGAAAATGAGTATCGGAGGATCCTTGAGTATGGCCCGAGCGATGGCGACGCGCTGCCTCTCGCCCCCGGAAAGCCGTGTTCCACGCTCACCGATCACCGTGTCGTACGCGTCCGGCATCGCCTCGATGAACTCCCGCGCGTTAGCCGCCTCCGCCGCGGCAGCGATATCTTCGTGGCCGGCGCCCTCTACGCCGTAGGCGATGTTCGCGCCGAGCGTATCATTGAACAGTATGGTCTCCTGCGTGACGATTCCCATGAGGCCTCGAAGAGAACTCAGTTCCACTTCTTTGATGTCACGTCCGTCAACTGTGATGCGTCCAGCCGTCGGATCATAGAAGCGCGGCAGAAGATCCAGCAGTGTCGACTTCCCCGCCCCGCTGGGACCAACGATCGCCACTACCTCACCTCGCCGTATCGAAAGATCAACACCATGGAGCACATCCAGTCCGGTTTCGTAGCTGAAGGCCACGTCTTCGTAGCGAATGGCCTCGTCGAACCCGTGAATGGGCTCGGCATCGGGAGCGCTCTTGACGGCAGGCTCGGCGTCGAGGGTGTCAAAGACCCTGCCGGCGGCTGCGAGCCCGGTCTGGAGTCGAGTGTTGGCCCTCGAGATATTTCTCAAAGGCTGCATTGTCGAAAGCGAAGCAGCGAGGAAAATCAGAAACCAATCCGACGAGATCGTCTTCGCCAGAAGCACCTGACGCCCACCGTACCAGAGGATGGCAACCACGCCAACGACCCCGAGGAACTCTGTTAGCGGCCCGGCCAGCGCGCCGAGCGACTCCATTCTGACGAACCGTCTCAGGTACCCCGCGGTGTGGAAGAAGAACCGTCCCTTCTCATACTCCTCCATGCCGAACGCCTGAACAACCCTGATGCCGGAGATCGACTCCTCGAGAGTCGATGTGATGTCGGCCATCTTCTCCTGAATGCGGACGTTCCGGCGTCGGAGCCGGATTCCGATTCTCCCGATGAGCAGCATCATCGGAGGAAGTACCAGTATGGTAATGATCGAGAGATGCCAGCTTATCCACACGGCCACGCCGAGGTACATAACGGCCAGGAGCGATTCTCTGAACATGTCGGCGAAAGTCGCTACCAGTGCGCCGCGCACGAGCATGACATCGTTCGTTACGCGCGAGATGAGCTGTCCCGTCCGCTCGCGCTGGAAAAAGGAGAGCGACAGTCTGGTGAGATGAGAGAACAGAGCGTTCCTCAAATCCCGGATGATGCGCTGCTCAAGAGTGATCATCAGGAGGATCTGGAGATAGCGGAAAAGGGCGCGCACGAAGAAGACAACGATCAGCCCCAGACTGATTTTGAGAAGCGCTGACTGGGGCGTGTCGCTCGCGAAAACCGCAAGAAGCCGGGCGCGGAGTTCTTGCTTGGCGCCACCGAGCCCGATGTCGCCGCCCTCTATGTCGTTCACCACAGTCCCGAGCAATTCGCCTGCGCTCCCCGCAGGTTCGCCTGCGCTCCCCGCAGGTTCGCCTGCGCTGTCAACAGGCGCAACGATGGCCGTCTCCGCGCCGCCGGCACCCACAAGCGTTTGTTCCTCGAAGAGCACGTTCGCAAAGGGGAGGATCATACCGAGCGACAGACCGCTCAGAGCCGCGAAGACCGTCATACACACCAGCGCCGCCAGAAGGCGACGCCAGTACGGCCTCACATATCGCATCAGGCGCAGGAACTGTCTCATGCTACGCCTTCTCTTTCGGAGCGCCCTTCAGCAGAACCGACTGGGTGCTCTCCATGAAGTCCTCTATGGGGAATCTCGCACCAGGAGTCAGCTCCACGACCGCGAGGTACTCCGACTCCGGGAGCGCCTTCTCCTCCATCTCCGGGGGCGTCATGAGCGATACCGTCGGAACATCCAAAGCTATTGCGAAGTAGACGAGGTCGGTGTTGCCGGCCACGAAGAGATCGCACTGACTCAGGAGACTCACGACATCGCGCGTCCGCCGCTGCTGCACGACGATCGGGTCCCGCGACAACATCGATTCCAACCTCCTGACCACATCGTCATGCTCGGGCGCAGTCAGCAGAATCGCCCGTGCGCGGAAATCCAGGCAGAGCCGGTCCAGGAGCCTCGCCTGCTGCGAAACGGAGATCGAAGTCCCGCCTCGTCCAGGCCCGGGGTCAAATCCTATGAGCAATTCGTCCTCACGAGGCTTTCTGAAGTGAATGAGCTGCTCGGCCAGTCGGCGCTCTCGCTCGGGGACCTTCCAGCTAAGATGCAACCCCGTAACGTCTATCCCCATGATGCGTGCGATCTCAATCCCAAGCTGCGCGCGCGTGCTGCCCGAGACGTTCCGGCTCACTTCAAGATTCAGAAACGGATGGCTCTCGTCGCTCTGGAGTCCCGCCCTCACCGGTGCACCAGTGAGGTAGCAGAGAAAGACCCTCTCCAGATCGAACTCCCTGTCCAGGATGATTGCCAGATCCAGACGGTACGACTTGAAGCGCTTGGCGAGAGCAAGGAGGGCCGAGTAGCGCTTGATTCCGCGGGGAAGGCTGTACCCTATCACCCTGTCGACTTCGACACTCCCCTCCAGAAGATCCTTGTCCTCGTCGTGAACGAGCACTGCGATCTTCCCGTTGGGAAAGCCACGTCTCATCGCCCGCAACGTCGGCACGGCGAACAGCGCGCCTGTGACGCCTCGCTCCGGTATGACCAGAATGCGATTCACCTGACTGAAAGCCTGCGAGAAAGAGATGAGCTCCGGACGCCTGAAGCGCTGGACATACATTCTGATGAAGCGGGCGAGCCTTGGATGACGGCTTCCCCCGCTTCCCCGGCCCCCCGCAGAGTGGGTCAGGAATTCGGCGATCTGGGTTTTTTCCCGGTCCTCATTCCGTGACATCACGCCTCCCGGAGACCGCGCGCCCAGATGCAGGCTACGACGAGGACATCCGCGGACTCGCTTGCCGAAGACGTACCATACCCTCTGCATTGCTTGTGCAATGCAGAAAACCGCAGCACCGCCGAGCGTTGCTGCATCGAAGGCTAACAAACCCCTCTCGCGAGTGTCAACCGTTTTCTGGGCGTCTAACCTAAGACAGGATGCAGAGTTCGGTCCCATCCACTCCCTTTCTCCTATCCCCCGCTGTTAGACTCAACGCACCATGATACCACGTCGAGAACACTCAATGCCATCGAGCCGCACGCTTGTTCCACGACTGGCGTTCGCCGTTCTGGGCTTCGCCACGCTCACGATCCAGGCACTGCTCCTTCGTGAACTTATGGTCGCGTGGCGCGGGAACGAGATGTCGTTCGGCATCACCCTGTCCACATGGCTGATCTCGGCCGCCGCAGGAAGCGCCATCGCGAGCCGCATGCCCGGTCTCGATCGTGCCGGCCGAGGGACACTGGCTGCTGCCTTCGCAATGTTGGCGGTTCTCTCCCCTGTAGCCATCCTGCTCTCGAGAATGGGAGGTCGACTCGTCGGCATCGCACCCGGAGAGCTCACGGGGCTCCAGCCGCTCGTTCTCGGTGCGATTGTCTCCGTCGCGCCCTTCACACTTCTTTCGGGCTTCATGTTCGCCCTGTCGGCGGCGGTAGCATCCCGCGAGCGTGCTCCGGCCCGCCGCGATTGTCTCGGAAGCGCATTCCTCGCGGCCGAGTTGGTAGGCGACGTTTACATCTACGAGGCACTGGGAGCTCTGGTCGCCGGTGCACTCCTGAGCTTCATCCTGCTTCGCAGCGTCGATACACTGAACATCGCACTCCTTTCCGGACTCCTCTGCTCTCTGGCCGGCCTTTCCCTCGTCTTGACCGGCGTATCGCGACCGCGACTCCGCGAAATGGTGGCCCCTGTTGTTGTTCTTGTTCTCTCTGCTCTCGCCCTCGCCGGGCCCGGCGGTAGACTGGATCGCGCGACCGTGGCCGCGCAGTGGAGGGAACTCGGGTTCGTAACCACGAGCGACTCCATCTACGGTCGCATCGTGACTACGCGTACAGGAACCCAAAGCAGCATCTACGAGAACGGCTTGCTCGTCGCGTCCTCTCCCAACAGACTTGCTGCGGAGGAGGCGGTCCACCTGGCGATGATCGAGCATCCATCTCCCCGCTCCGTTCTTCTCCTGGGAGGAGGGTTGGGTGGTTCTATCGCGGAGATACTCAAGCACCCGGCGGTTCTCACTCTGGACTACGTCGAACTGGATCCGCACCTCATACGGGAAGCGATTGCGGTAGACGGGCGCGCTCTTACCACCGGGCTCAATGACACCAGGGTTTCGACCGTCTTCACGGACGCACGCCTGTTCGTGAAACAGCTTTCTTCCGGAACCTACGACGTCGTTATCGTCAACGTGCCTGACCCTACGACCGCTTTCCTGAATCGCTTCTATACCGAGGAGTTCTTCCGGGAAGTCTCAGTCGCGCTGTCTCCGGGCGGTCTTGTGGCCATCTCCGCGACGTCCTCGGAGAACTACGTCGGCGACGAGCTGGCACGCTTCCTCGAGTGCGTGAGGCGCACGATGTCCGAGGTCTTCGACAGCGTGGTGCTCTTTCCCGGCGACCCGTGCCACATTCTGGCCACGATGGATGGCAATCTCATCACAAGGGATGCCGTGGAAATATCACGGCGGGTCGATGAACGCCGACTCGACGTCGTGCATTTCCGCGACTACTACCTGCGGGACAGGCTGCGCCCGGAGCGGATCGCCTCGCTCGAGGATGCCGTCCAGAGAGCGGATGCTCCGATCAATCACGATCTCGCACCAGCCGGCTACCTGCTTTCCCTCGTCCTGTGGAATCGCCACTTCGGCTCCACTCCTAGGATCTTCTCCTCGGCCGCCGCCGTGTTCACGCTGAAGAACGCGTTCGCCGTGGGCGCACTGGCTCTTGCACTTACTCTGGCCCCGGCAGCACTCGTCCGGCTCCGCCGGCGCCGTTTCACCCGTGCGGCAACAGCCGGCGACCAGGCGGACGACCTCGCGTGGATCGCATTCAGGTCCGCCGTCGTGCTCGCGATCATCGTTGTCGGGTTCACTGAGATGAGCCTGGAGATCGGCGCGATTATCGCGTTTCAAAGCCTCTACGGCTATGTCTACAGGGATCTCGCACTGATCACAGCCGCGTTCATGGGAGGACTCGCAACGGGCGGGTGGGCCGGTTCCCGCATGGCTCGACGGCGCACGGACCTCTCTCCCTTCGTCGTTCTCCAAGCTGGGATATGCTTCCTCCCTCTGCTCTTCGCCAGCGCCGTGCGCGCGATATCCGAGCTTCCACCCGAAAGCCTTGTGGACTGGGCGGCCTTCTTCCCCATCGTGGTCGTTGCCTCCGCCCTTCTTGCGGGTGCGCAGTTCCCCATGGCGGCTGCCATTTATGCGTCACGACGCTCCCCGGGCCGCCCGGGAGCCGGGTCTATCCGCGTGACAGGAGGCCGCCTCTACGCAGCCGACCTGTTCGGAGCGGCACTCGGAGCGACAGCCGCCGCCGTTTTCCTGCTACCCGTCATGGGACTCCAAGAAGCAATGAAGGCTCTTGGGGTGCTGAACTCGTTCGCTCTTCTCGCCTTGCTCATCCCTCTCCCAACACTCCTCAAGCAAGAGTTCGCTTCCCGAAGTAGGAAGGGCCCCGCCCGAATGGCGAGGCCCTGAACATCATTGCCGGCTATCTCGCAGATTTATCGATAGAGCGCCTTGATCGCACCCCACGAAGTCACCTCGACCGGAGAGACACAATCGGAACATCCGCCTCCCCAAGCTCCTATGTCGACACCGCCGGCCCCGCCGCCGATATTCGGTGACTCGAAGCAGACGTGATAGTCGTACCCGGCGCCCCCCGTGTAATCACAGTAGAAAGGCTCTTCCGAGATATTCCCGGCGATTCCGGTCAGGTCATTCAGGCTCCCGCCGTAGTTCTCCGGCGGATTACTGCCGTAGTCGTTCCAGTAGAGGTTGCAGTACTCGATGGTTGGGTCCGCAAGGTAAGCATAGACGCCGCTCTTGTGGTTGTGTGTGATGGACGAGTTCGTGATCGTCGCCGACCCTCCAAACAGCTTGACACCGTAGTCGTAGTTCGCTGCAAGAGTCACCTGATTGATAACAACCGGCGACGCGCCGTTCTCGTAGAGATAGATTCCGTGATGGGAACAACGCGCGATCTCCGTGCTCT
The DNA here is from genome assembly GCA_025782395.1 of bacterium. Taxonomy (GTDB): domain Bacteria; phylum Joyebacterota; class Joyebacteria; order Joyebacterales; family Joyebacteraceae; genus Joyebacterum. The sequence continues at coordinate 15,807 of JALGZD010000109.1, read as the reverse complement.
CGATTGTCGGCGCGCAGTCAGTCCTGCACACAATCCCGGTCGAGCTTTCCTCGATGGTCACGTAGCGCACTGTGGGAGAAGCCGACTCAAGACAGCCGATTCCGGCCCTGAGGTCGCGACCGTCTCCCTCTTCATCACCCCCGTCCGTCCCCTTTGCGATACCGCCGACGATCGTCAGACACTTGATCTGACTTGTGCTTCCTACAGCGAGACATAGAATCCCGAAGTCAGCCAGCGTGTGATCAATCACCACGTCGTCCCTGTCGATTCCCCGAATGGTCACACCGTCCTTGATGATGCAGACGGCAGAGCGCTCTCCGAGAGGAGTCGATGCGAAATGAACGCTGTCGTAGACCCCGGCATGGATCAGCACCGTGTCCCCGACCACTGCGAAGTCAATGCCATCTTGAATGCAGTTGAGTCCCTCGTCCTCATTCGGAACATCGATGACGGTCGCCGCGGCGGCAGCAGCCAGGATTGTGATCACAAGAGCCGCCAAGAGAGAACGCATGAAGCTCCTCCTTCTCAGTGCTTCAGAGGGTCTGTCAGAAATCCGGTCCGCTTCTACCTGTACCAACGTCAACTAAGACTCTAGACAATGACTTCGTCTCTGTCAACAGTGACATCCCGCTACTCCCACACGCCTTCCACGGCGGTTGAGCAGGCCGCGCAACGACCGTCAATGAGCCCCGCGGGGTCCACCCGGTACCCTATGCGGTAGATGATTCTGCTCCCGCAGTTCGGGCAATATGTGCTGTTGGCCTCATGTCCGGGGACGTTGCCGATGTAGACGTACTTGAGCCCCTCGGACAGAGCGATCCTCCTCGCCTCTTCGAGGGTCTCGACCGGAGTCGGCGGAAGCGCCAGGAGACGATACTGAGGATGAAAACGTGAGAAGTGGAGCGGGACGGAGTCGCCCAGGTTCGCGTGAATCCAGCGGCACATGTCCCGTATGGTATCCGGTTGATCATTCCCACCTGGGACCACGAGTGTCGTCAGCTCCAGATGAACGCCCTCCTCGATGAGAATGCGGAGTGCTCTCAGTACAGGGGCGAGCGATCCACCGGTCATCTCCCGATAGTAGTCATCACTGTAGCCCTTGAGATCGATATTGGCAGCGTCAAGGTACCGGCACAGCTCTCTCAAAGGCTCCTCGTTGATGAACCCGTTTGAGTGGTAGACATTTCGTATTCCGCGCTCGTGCGCGGTCTTCGCGCAGTCCAGCATGTACTCAAAGAAAATGGTCGGCTCCGAATACGTGTAGGCGATCGAGCGACACCCACTCGCAATCGCCAGGTCGACAGCATCATCAGGGGCCAGAACGTAGTTGTAGGTTTCTTCCGGTCTGGCCTGCGATATCTGCCAGTTCTGGCAGAACTTGCAGTCAAGATTGCAGCCGGCCACCGCGATCGACAAAGCGGTCGTCGTGGGCAGGAAATGGTAGAACGGCTTTTTCTCGATCGGGTCGACATGCACGGCGCACGGATTCCCGTATGTCAGGGTGTAGTAGACCCCGTCCCGGTTCTCCCGCACCTCGCAGTACCCTCGCTCTCCAGGAGGCACAACGCACCGACGAGGACAGAGCTCACATCTGATGTAACCATTGTCCAGGGCCTCCCAGTAGCTCGCGACGCGCGCGTCAACATACCCCTCCCCACCACCAAGCCCGGAGGTAACCAACCCCACCGTCCCGGCCGCAACGACAGCGGCGGCAACGACGATCAGAAGCCCGGACAGGATGGAGTGCTGCAGTCTCACTCGGCTGGCGGGGCTAGAGCCCCATCTCCTTCTCGTTGAAGACCTCGGCAGTGAACCTGAGGATCGTTACGCCCTCGCTCCTCCAGCTGCCGGCTGGAAGCCCCGCCTTCACACATGTCTGGTCAAGGAAGGTCTCACGATCCCAATTCCGCTCCGAGGCGACCTGTGGCAGAAGCAGGCCGCTCGCACCTCCGGCACGGATAACGAGACCGTCTCGCCCCACCTCGATCTCTGCCACGTCCATCACCGGCACGAGCGGAGAGAGCACCGATATCTCGATCTCCAGATCATCAATCTCATCAGCGGTGACCGGAGCGAAGCGGGGATCATGAAGGGCCGCCTGCACCGCCATCTCCGAAACGGTCTCAGCCAGCGGCTTGACCGCCTGAACATAGCCGATGCACCCACGGAGCCTCCCGTTCTTGTCAAGCGTCACGAACCCGCCACAGTGAATCCTGAGCGCATCCGTGTCGATCGACAACTTCGGCGCCGGAGTCCCCCTCAGCGCAGCGATGATCGTCCCTCGGGCCAGCTCCAGAAGCGCGACCTTCTCCTCGCGCGTGAGACCCTCGTAGGGCCGTCCCGCGCCGCCGCGTTTCACAAGAACGGCCGACAGGTAGCCGACGACCTGACTCACGTCACCCGTCACATCTCCGGACGTCGCGTACTTCATGACTCTCGCCTCGTCGGCCCCCAGCTCCTTCGCGGCCATCATCACGACCGCCGTGGGTCCGCCCCCACATGCCTCACACTTCCCACTCGCAAGATCGGAGAGAAGCCCGTCCGCATCAAACGCCTCAATTCGTTCGACGACATTCTGGTCGAGCTCGACCGCCTCGGATTGCCTGTGATAGTGTGAGAGATCAGTACTCGCCACCAGCAGCACACGCTTCTCCAGGGAGGCCTTCACCGCTTCCACTATGGACGCAGCAAGACCGCGCACACTTGTCTCACGCTGGTCACCCATGATTATCGCGACCAGATTGAATCCGGTGAGGGTCCGCTGAAGGAACGGCACCTGCACCTCGAGCGAGTGCTCGGAGGCATGGGCTTCCGGCACGTAACGAAGCGCGTCCGAGAACCCGGCTATTGCATCCGACAGCTCCCGGTCAACAGGCACGACACCGAGCGGAGTCTCGTAGCCATCGCCGCCGTAGACGGAGCTGCCACTGAAGCCATACCTGTGGGACGGACCCACGACGACGACCGTGTCGTACAGAAGCCCATCGAGCATCGCATACGCGTGAGCGGCGACACCGCCCGAATAAAGGTATCCCGCGTGCGGCGAGACGATGCCAATGATCTCACCCTCGACGGGCTCATCGCCGGCTTCCAGAAGGTAGCCGTCTACATCGCGCGCCAGGATCGCAGGGTCACCGGGATAGAACGTCCCGGCCACCACCGGACGACGCGTCTCTCCACTGACGCGTTCTGTGTTCATGCCTTCTTCACCTCCTTCAGCGCACCCTGCTGTTCCGGATGCAGCTACGATGGCTATCGCGAGCAGTGCAGACATGAGCCGCGCGGCTTTCATAGGATGCTCCCTCCCATCAGGATCGTATCCCTCTTGAATCGCGCGTCGTCCCGTTCAGGGTAATCCTCCATGTAATGCAGCCCCCGCGACTCCCGGCGGTTGAGTGCACAGCGAACAATCAACTCACCCACAAGCGCGATGTTCCTGAGCTCGACCAGATCGCTGTTCAGAGAATAGCGGTCGAAGTACTCGGTAACCTCACGTCTAATGGTCGCCATTCTTTCAACTGCCAGTTCCAAACGACGTTCGCTTCTGACGATCCCTACGTAGTCCCACATCAATCGGCGGACAATATCCCAGTTGTAATCGATGAGAACACCCTCCGACACCGGACCGGGAGCATTGCCTTCCCACACACAATACCCAGCCGAATCGGAGACATCCTCCCGGTCCCCAAGCTCACGCTTCACCACTTCGGCGGCCCGAGCGCTGAAGACAACGGCTTCCAGAAGCGAGTTGCTCGCCAGTCTGTTGGCGCCGTGCATCCCCGTGTGCGCTACCTCACCGCACGCGAATAGACCTCGAAGCGCGGTCCTGCAATCCATGTCCACTTCGATGCCGCCACAGAGATAGTGAGCGGCGGGAACAACCGGTATCGGATCGGTCGTCATGTCGATACCGAGTTCTGCGAGCTTCGCGTAGATGTTCGGGAAACGCAATCTCACGCGGTCGGCATCGAGGTGTGAGATGTCCAGGTAGACGTGCTTGTCACCGGTCATCTTCATCGTTCTGTCGATGGCTCTCGCCACGACATCTCTGGGAGCCAGTTCCCGCCTGGAATCGACACCGTCCATGATCCGTTCACCGGACATACTCAGAAGAAGGGCTCCCTCGCCACGTACGGCTTCCGAGATGAGAAACGACCTGACATCCGGATGGTAGAGACACGTTGGATGGAACTGAACGAACTCCATGTTTCTGACGGGGACACCGGCTCTGAAGGCCATCGCAATCCCGTCTCCCGTGGCAATGTCGGGGTTGGTGGTATAGAGGTAGACCCTGCCGCACCCGCCGGTTGCCAGCACGGTGACGCTTGCAACGATCGAGATAACGCTGCACGTGCCCTCATCGAGAACATAGACGCCGACGCACGCGCGTTCGCCTGCGGGACTGTCCCGCACGATCAGATCAAGCGCGATGTGATCCTCGAGGATCTCTATGTTGGGATGATCGTTGATGGCCGCGAGGAGTGAGCTCTCGATCTCCTTGCCGGTCATGTCGGCAGCGTGGATGATCCTGCGGGCAGAGTGCCCACCTTCCCGGCCCAGTGCGAACGTCTGGGCTCCGTCCGCCCTCTGTTCGGTGGTGAATTCGGCCCCCCAGTCCGTCAGTTTGGCAACGGCCGCCGCCCCCCCCCTGACCCCGATCTCAACTGCCTCGCGGTTGCAGAGTCCCTCGCCGGCCTCAACCGTGTCCTCCACGTGTGCGGCGAAGCTGTCGGCGGCGTCGACCACGGCTGCTATGCCGCCCTGCGCCATGTTCGTCGCCGATTCCGCATCGTCCTTCTTGGTAACGATGACGACGCGGCCGCTCTCTGCTACGCTGAGAGCAAACGTCAGACCGGCGATCCCACTGCCTACGATGATGTAGTCGGTGTTCATCCTCGGTATCTCCTCATCAGGATGAAGGCCCTTTCAGGCCCGGAGACATCTCCAGCATCCTTATGAGCGCGCGTTCCGCACGTACTCTTGTTTCCTCGGGCACCTCGACGACGTACTGCTCGTGCTCAAGGGCGAATGCCAACCGCGGCAGGTCGGTCATCTTCATGTCCCTGCAGACAGCGAAGGCGGACAACGGGTAGAAGTTCCTATCGGGATACTCGCGGTTCATGCGCTCCACAAGACCGATCTCCGTGCCTACGATCAACTCATCGTGCTCCGCAGCGAGTTTCATCATGCCACCGGTGGACGCGACGAAATCCGCCTCGTCGATCACGACAGGCGGACACTCGGGATGGACCACGGCGGGCACGCCGGGATGCGCACCGCGAGCCAGCCTGATGTCCTCAACCCCGAACATATCATGGACGTAGCAGTGTCCCTCCCAGAGGATAATTCTCTTGCTCGTTTTGGAAGCAACGTACGCTCCGAGGTTTCTGTCAGGCACGAAGATAACCTCGTCGGCGTCTACTGCCGCTACTACCTGGACCGCGTTTGAGGACGTGCAGCATACGTCGCTCACCGCCTTGACCTCGGCTGATGTATTGACGTACGAGACGACAGCAGCGTCCGGATGCTTTTTTCTCTCTGCCTCTACCTGCTCCGGAGTGGCCATGTCCGCCATCGGACAACCGGCCTCCAGTGACGGGATTACCACCCTCTTGCCCGGATTCAGAATGGCTGCGCTCTCGGCCATGAACCTGACGCCGCAGAGCACTATGAGCTCCGCATCGGTCTTCGTGGCCAGTTGCGCCAGCCTGAGGGAATCGCCCAGGTGGTCAGCCAGCATCTGGACCTCGGGCACCTGGTAGTTGTGTCCGAGAACCACTGCCTTCTTCGACTTCTTGAATCCCTCAACGATCGAGCCCAGTTCCTCCACGGTGAGGCTCGCATACTCTTCAAGATGCATCTTGCCTCCATACCACTACAACAACAGATCCATTGCAGGATCGACTTGCCATTGAACCCCGGCGCCGTGCCGCAGGCCGACTCCGTCAGAACCTCATCACTGTGGCCAGCGCGTCATCCAGGAATTCCTGTCCCCTGAGCACTTCAAGATCGATACCCACGGCGATGACAGGAACCGCGGGGCGCCACCCGCCCAGTCTCACAGCATCTTTCTCAGTCGTCAACACCGCACGCGCTCCGACCGCCTCGAGTCGCTCTTCCAGCTCGGCGAGATCCTGCGTGTCGTACGCGTGGTGGTCCGGGAAGGCCACGCGGTCGGCCAAGGCAAAACCCAGACCCTCGAGCATGCTGAAGAAACCACCAGGATCCCCGATCCCGGAAACGGCCAGAAGTGGACTCGCCATGAAAGCTCCGGGCTCCAATGCCTTCCCTGTCGCTACGTCCCAGAACTCCGCCGGCCGCATCCGTGTCTCGACTACGGGCACGGCACGGGCAAGCGCTCCCAGAGTCCCGCGCACCCGATCCGCCCCGCCTGCCGAATCGCACCGCGTCGCAATGATCAGACCGGCTCTCGTGATGCCTAGAGGATGCTCCCGCAGAGTCCCGGCCGGGAACATCATGCCGTTGCCGATCGGGTGAAGCGCATCCACTGCGACCACGTCGAGATCCCGTGCCACCTGCAGATGCTGAAAGGCATCATCAAGAATTATAGCACCTGCCCCTAGCCTGTCTACGGCGTACCGGATGCCGTCGGCCCGTCTCTTCGCGACGACGACAGCGGCCCCACGGGTCAGAAGCGCCGTCAGATAGGCCTCATCCCCGGCCTCTCGCCAGGCAACGATGGGACGCTCCCCGCGAGAGACAAGCACCACGCCACCGCCGCTCCGACCGTAGCCGCGGCTTACCACGGCCACCGAGTGCCCTGCCTTCACAAGTCGTCGGGCCACATAGATGACGATCGGCGTCTTCCCGGTTCCACCGACCACCATGTTCCCGACGGAGATAACGGGGACGTCGACGCGCACCGGACGCATGGACCTCAAACGCAGGACAACGAACACGGCAATCGAGTACGGCAACGAGGCAAACGTGAGAAGCCACATGAGCAGAAGTGCAGGATGCTTCACGCTGCGACGTCCTCCGGCGACGGCTCCCCACCACTCGACGGCTACTCGCCACGGCCCGGGAATTCTCCGCCAGGATGCGCTCACAGATCACTCCCCTCAGCTGCCGACATCAGCATCCCCGCCCCTTCCAGAAGTCTGATGGTTCTCACTGTGGCTCCCCTACCGGAATCCAGGGCGCGCGCGGCCGCGGTCGTCATAGAAGCCAATGCGGGCTCATCCGACAACAGGGTCTTGAGCTCCGACGCAAGTTCATCGTAGCTCCCAACCTGCCTCGCTGCTCCCAGGGCCAGGAGCTGCTGCGCGCTCTCCCTCATGCTGTCGGTGTGGGGACCGAACAGAACCGGCACGTGCTGCGCCGCAGGCTCCAGGGGATTGTGACCCCCGTAGTTCTCAAGACTCCCTCCGACGAACGCGATGTCGCCAACGGCGTACAGACTCGAGAGCTCTCCCGTCGTATCGAGCAGCACGACCGATCGTTTGTCCACTATATTCTCATCCCCCAGGCGCGTGCGGCGAATCGTGGCGATGCCGGCCTCTGCCAGCTTCTCCTCGAGGGCGACTATCCGCGCCAGGTGCCTGGGTGCCACGACTGCGCGCAAGTCGGGGATCTCGCGAAACAGCTCGCCCAGGACTCCTGCGATGCCGCTCTCCTCCTTCGAGCGAACGCTGCCGAACACAACGACCTTCTCATCCTGTTCCATCCCCAGCGATGCTCGCATTCTCCGTCGCTCGTCGTCCGAGAGAGGGTGAGCCGGTGTGTCGAATTTGAGATTGCCCACAACGTGCACCCGGCCCGGCGACACACCCAGGCGAAGGAATCGATCGCGATCGACTTCCGTCTGAACTGCGGCAAGCGCTAGAACCCTTCCTCCCCCCTTGAGCGGTGACAGGAGTCCCTCGGACCGACCAACCGTGCGCTCCGAGAGGCGCCCGTTCACGACAGCCACGGGAAGCCGGGCACTCTCGGCGAGAGCCAGCAGATTCGGCCACAGTTCGGTCTCCGCAAGAATGAGCGCACGTGGCCGCATCCTCGACAGCGTCCGGGACACGGCGGCCGGAAAATCCAGAGGTGCAAACGACACGCAGCAGACGTCCTCAAGGAGTGATCGAGCAACCTCGACACCTGTCCGGGTGACGGCTGTCACAACGATGCGTTCACCTCGGTCCGAGAGAGCACGCAGGAGAGGAAAAACCGCCGTGATCTCCCCCACCGACGCGACATGAAGCCAAAGCGAGCCCGGAACAACCTCGGGGGATCTCCCGAGCCTCTCCCGCCACTCCGCTCGCCCCCTCGACCGAGCGAAAACAGACCACGGTATCGCGACCCACCACAGAAGAGTCGTAAGCCATCTGTAGAATCTGTATCCGGGACTGCGCCGGAACTCTCTGGGCTGCATCCCAACTCGCCGCCTTCCATCCTCAAGCACCCGTCGGCATCGACCCCTTGTTCCAAAGAGCTTCAGTCGTCCGCGCCGGAGTCATTCCCGGCCTTCAACATCTTCTCGGCCGACTCCGTAAGCCTGTCCAGTTCCGAACTGAGCCGCCCGGCCTCCACTTCCAGATTCGCGCTCCCGAGATCAGGGTCCGCCGGTTCGAACGGCTCTCCATGCACGACGACAACCCTCGAGAAAGGCAGTGGAATCAGGAAACCGTCCCAGCTTGATAGCCTGCGGTACCTGCTCGCCGCGGCGGCCACGGGGATGATGACCGCTTCGGACTTGACGGCCAGATACAAGATCCCGGATTGTGCGTGTCGCGCCGGACCACGAGGTCCGTCCGGCGTGATCGCAAGATCGCATCCGCTCCGTGCCCGCGCAATCATCTTCAAGAGCCCCCTGGCCGAGCCCCGACTCGTTGAACCTCGCTCGACACCGTATCCGAGACGCGTCATCAACCTTGCACTCATCTCGCCATCGCGATGCCACGATGAGAGCACGAATATCCGTCTTCCGCGATAGACGTACTCGAGAGGCAGGATGTGGCCGTGCCAGAAGGCGTGCACTATGACCCGGCCCTTTGCGTGAACCCTCTCGACGGCTTCGAAATTCACGACGCGCGTTCGCCACGTTGCTCCAAGCGTTCTGACTAGTGCAGGACCCACGAACTCCACGATCCTCATCAGGAACAGGTCGCCCCAAGAGAATCTCGCCCCGCCAGACCCGGTGTCCTCTTTCCCCAGCGCCGTCATGCTTCCTCCATCATGGCCAGAACGCTGCGCGCAACCCTGTCACCGGCGCCCGGATCCCCGAGAAGTCCCCGGATCTCAAGGAGACGGCGCGACGTGTCGGCATACAATTCCGCGTCTTTCAGATAGGCTGATACGCTTGCGGCCAACCGTTCCGGTGTCAGATCCGCTTGCACGAGTTCAGGGACGACCCTCTCACCGGCGACGACGTTCGCCAGTCCTATGTGCGGGATCTTCACAAGCAGACGGCCGATGGCGTACGAGAGCGGTGATGTTCGATAGACAATCACCATCGGCGTCCCGAAACAAGCCGACTCCAGCGTCGCCGTTCCTGAAGAGACGACCAGAACAGTCGCATCGGCCATGAGGTCGTGAGCGCTTCCGGGAGCCAGTATCTCCACGCCGTGCGACGCCGCAGATCCACCCACATTGAGGTCCTCCGGCGTCATTCCCTCAGCCAGACCGAGTTTGACATCGATCTCCCCGAACTCCTGTCTGAGGATGCGGACCGCCCCGAGCATCGGCGGGAGGTGCCGGGCTATCTCCCCGCGTCTGCTGCCGGGAAGAAGACCTATCACGGGATGTGTCGGGAGGACGGTCTTGGGCACGCGTGAAGCCGTTATCTCCGGTTCATCCAGAAGCGGATGTCCGACGAAATCTACGTCGACGCCCCTGGCTGCGTAGAACTGCTGCTCAAAGGGCAGGATGACCGCCACCCTGTCGGTGCGCTCCGATATTTTCCTGACGCGTCTCTCGCCCCACGCCCAGACCTGAGGAGTTATGTAGTAGAAAACCTTCACCCCAGCCGCTCTGAGCTTGCGGGCAAGGACGAGATTGAAGCCGGGGTAGTCGATGAGGAGCGCAAGCCGGGTCTGCCTTCGCGAGACCATCTTGAGGAGTTGGTTCATCACACGTTTGAGCTTCGGGATGTGACGGATGACCTCGATGAAGCCCACGACGGCGAAGTCGCTCGAATGGTAGCTGAGCTCCATGCCGGCCGTCCGCATTCGATCTCCACCGACGCCAAAGATGCGGATGTCGGGAGCGAGTTCCTTGAGGCGGGTCACGACTTTGGAGGCGTGGAGATCGCCGGAAGCCTCACCGGCAATGATAAGAAGCGATCGACTCCGATGACTCATCGTCGTCCTCCGAAGACGCCGCCGGGCTTGTGGAGCACACTTGAATGCAACGGACCGTGAAGATGTGGGATGGCGCGCGTTGGAAGTCTAGCCGATCTGTCTCAGGATCTCCGTCGCAACCTCGAGAGCCTTGAGGCCGTCTTCCCCGCTGACCGCCGGACTTTCCCCTGCAGACACGGATCGCAGGAACGAAGCCAGTTCCATTTCGAGCGCGTCGGCTCCATCCATCGCCGGTGTCGTGAAATCGACAACGTCGTCGAGACCTCCCTCGATCTTGCCCGTGGCGATCTCGAGTAGTCTCTCAGGAGAAACGTCCTTCTTTCTGAAGATCTCCACCTTCGGCGCCATGCAATCAACTGAGATATACGCGTCGGACTGGAAGAAACGGATTTTGCGGGTTCTCTCCCTCGAGACACGGCTCGCCGTCAGATTCGCTACGCATCCGTCCGCAAAGGTCAGCCTCGCGTTCGCGATATCCACATTCGGTGAGAGGATCGGGACACCGACAGCATCGATCCGCTCAAGCGAAGAATCGACCGCCGCGAGTATGAGATCGATATCGTGAATCATGAGATCCAGAACGACGGGCACATCCGTCCCCCGGGGCGCAAAAACACCAAGCCTGTGCGCCTCAACGAACATGGGGCTGTCTATCTCACGAAGCGCGGCACGAATGGCCTGGTTGAAGCGCTCGATATGACCGATCTGAAGCCTGAGATCTCGCTCCTCAGCAGCGGCGACAAGTTCCTCTGCTTCCGACACGGTCGAGGCGATGGGTTTCTCGATGAGAGTGTGGACACCGCTCTTGAGGCACTGCAGACCGACCCGATGGTGGGCCATCGTCGGCACGGCGATGCTCACGGCCTCCACACCGTTCAGAAGCTCACTCATTGAATCGAACGCACGCGTCGAAAACTCATCAGCTATGACGCCCGAGCGAGTCCTGTCGTCATCGTAGACACCGACAAGCTCACAGGAAGAGAGGACGGAATAGACGCGCGTATGGAATCTCCCAAGATGACCGACACCGATGACGCCGACTCTGAGCATCACATCCCCTTGTTTCCGCCGCAAGACCTGCGGCATCCGGAGAACGCGGATCTCCCCACGTGGTCGCTGGCTGCCTCGTGGGAGGCTACTTCAGGATGCCCCGGGACGAGGACTCGACGAAAGCGACGAGGGTCTTTGTCTCCTCGCTCGTCGGCATCTCGGCCCGTATCCTGGACAGAGCTTGTGTGGTGTTCAGATCCGAGAGGTAGAGAAGCCTGTAGCACTGCCTCAACTGGCTCAGGGCCTCCTCGGAAAAACCATGACGCTGAAGCCCCACGGTATTGACTTCGATCGGCCTGGTCGGAATGCCCGCCACTTTGAAATACGGAGGGACGTCCTTCGAGATGCGCGACGCCCCACCAACGAAGCTGTACTTCCCTATCCGCACGAACTGATGCACCGGCGTCACTCCTCCGATGATCGCGCACTCCCCGACTTCGACGTGGCCCGCGAGACTGACAGCGTTCACTATCACCACATTGTCCCCGATGATACAGTTGTGCGCGATGTGGACATAGGCCATGATCAGAACATCATTGCCTATGGTGGTCGCCTCACCCGCGCCCGCGGCGCGGTTGACGGTAGCGAATTCCCGGATCGTTGTCCTGTCGCCGATTGTCAGGAGCGTCCGCTCTCCGTTGTACTTGAGGTCCTGGGGGTCGCTGCCGACGACAGCACCGTGTGCTACGAAGCAGTCCTTCCCGATCGTGGTGTCCTTCTCAATGAAGGCCGCCGGTCCGATCTTCGTTCCGTCTCCAATGGTCACACCTGGCCCTATGACAGCGAATGGTCCAACGATGACTCCGTCTCCCAATCGCGCGTTTTCATCGATCACCGCTCTGGCGTCTATCCGGCTCACTGGCATCCCCATCACCGTTCGACGACTTGCGACCAGAACACACCGTCTGCCACAAGCTCCCCGTCAACGTACGCATTCCCCTGCATCTTGCAGGTTCCTCTGCGCAATCGCAGGAGTTCCATCTCGAAACGCACGGTATCACCGGGCAGAACCGGCCGTCTGAAACGCGCGTGCTCAATAGCCATGAAGTAGGCCAGCGTGCTTTCCCTCTCACGTTTCTCGATCTTGGAGAGAAGCAGAAATCCCCCAACCTGTGCCATGGCTTCCAACAACACGACCCCGGGGACTACTGGGTAGCCGGGAAAGTGCCCTGTGAAAAACCACTCGTTCATCGAGAAGTTCTTACGACCGACGACCCTTCTGTCGCCCAGTTCCAGGATCTTGTCGACGAAGAGAAACGGAAAGCGGTGCGGAAGTACCTTCTCGATGTCGTCTATTTCCCAACTGCTGGTCTCTTTGTATCGGATCTTGCCGGCCGAAATCGCGTCCCGAAGGGCTCGCACGAATTTCACGTTAGAGGCGTGTCCTGATTTCGAAGAGTAAACGTGCCCCCTGATCGGCATCCCGAGAAGTGCCAAGTCACCCATCAGATCGAGGATCTTATGGCGCACGAACTCATCGGGAAAGCGGAGGTCACCCTTGTTGATTATCCCATCGTCACCGACGACCACGGAGTTCTCCAGACTTCCGCCTTTGATGAGCCCCTGCTTCTTGAGACCATCGATGTCGCGCTTGAGGGCGTACGTCCGCGCCGGTGCTATCTCCTTTCTGAATGTCTCTTCGTTGATCTCAAAACTGGCATACTGCGTTCCGATGGTTGGGTTGTCTTCGTCAGGAGCTCGACGACGGGATCACAGCTTCCGTCAGTCGGCTCGGCAGGCTCGTCGCGATCAAGCTCCACGATCACGTTGTCGAGACCGATGCCCGTGAGAGCTGCCAGAACGTGCTCCACGGTCATGATGGTGACGCCCTTCGAGGAGAGCATCGTCCGCCTGGTAGCATCATCCGACGTGACCGCGTGGCGGATCAGCGCCTCCAGCGAAGGCGACCCCGGCAGGTCTACCCTCACAAAAACGATGCCGCTGTTCGGAGGCGCTGGTTTGAATGTGACCGTCGTCTCCTGCCCCGAGTGAATACCGATCCCTGTGAAGGAACACTCGCTCCCCAGAGTCCGCTGTCGGCTCCGCGCCATCAATCCTCCCTATCCAGTTCTTCGAGTCGCTTCTCCAGAGCCCTGACCCGCCTGAAGAGGACCGGGAGATTCGTCACACAGGCGCTGATCCGCTTGGCGACAGAGTGCCTCCTGGCTGGATAGCCCGACACGCACGCGCCTGCCGGCACGGAACTCATCACGCCCGCCTGGGCAGCGACTACCGCGCCGTCTCCAATCTCTATGTGACCGACGATTCCCGACTGTCCGGCGAGCACTACGCCCTTGCCGACGCGCGTGCTGCCTGATATCCCGGTCTGCGCCACGATCACGGAATCCTCTCCGATGGTCACATTGTGCGCTACCTGCACGAGGTTGTCGATCTTGGTGCCATGGCGAATCGTCGTGGCCCCTATGGTCGCCCGATCGATGGTCACGTTAGCCCCTATCTCAACATCGTCTTCCACGACGACGATACCAATCTGGGGAATCTTCAGATTGACGCCCCCGTCACGCGCAAAACCGAATCCATCACTGCCTATGACAGCACCGGAATGAACGATGACCCTGTCACCGATGCAAACGCGCTCACGGACCGTGGCATTTGCATGAATGGTCGTGCCGCTCCCCACCAGGGCATCAGGCCCTACATAAACTCCGGAGTTTATCACGGATCCATCTCCGATGCGAGCGCCGCCCATGATGGTCGCGCACGGACCCACGGCGACGTCCTTGCCCAGCACTGCCGTGTCGGCCACAAAAGCAGTGCGATGGATGCCTACGGCGAGTGACGAACTCCGGTCCTCGAAAAGCCCGACGACCTTCGCAAACGTTGCGTATGCATTCGCAGCAAGGAGAACGGTCTTGCCCGCGATCGCCGGGGACCGCTCATATTCCTGCGGTACGATGATGGCGGTCGCGCCGGTGGTCGCGAGGTGACGTTCGTATCTCCGGTTGGTGAGGAAAGTGATATGTCCAGGCTCGGCCTCGTCGATCGGAGCAACTCCGCTGATTACGGCCGACACATCACCGTCTGCCTCCGCTCCCACCAGTGCGGCGATCTCGGCTACGGTCATCTCCATGACGGAACTCCCAAGGCTCCACGGAACGCGGAGCAGCGGTGACTGCGATCCAGGCCGCGCCGTACTGCGCTACTCGGTGTCCCCGTTGAGCGCGTCGATCACCTGCTGTGTGAGATCTATCCCCGGCGGTGCATAGACAATGCTTCCCATCGAGGCGTCGAAGATCATGTCGTACTCGCCTTCCGACCCGATCTTCTGGATAATCGCGTTGATCCTCTCAATGACAGGCATCCAGAGTTCCGCCTCGCGGCGAGCAGCCGAGCCACTCATTCCCCAGATCTCATTGAGAAACGACTCATAGGCCAGCTGCCGTTCCTGGATTGCCTGCTGCTTCTCGGCCGATGCCTCATTGGACAACAAGAGCCGCTGGCTCTCAAGTTCCATCATGAGCGCCTGGATCCCCGACTCCATCTCACGTGCCTGCACCTTCCAGTCGTTGACGCTTGCCTGCAACTGATTATCGATGTCCCTCGCCCCGTCGTACTCAAGGCGAATGCGCTCCGAATGAATGTAGGCCAGATCCCCTGCCGCGGAGGTCATAGAAAGAGCGCCGAGCACGGTCAAGGCCGTGACAATAACCACTATATGCCGTCTCACCGAATCCTCCTGCGTTGTCCCCACATGGTGTCGTCTGTTCGTGGCGACTTGCTAGTGTAGTGTCCCATGTTTACCTTGACAGTATATTGGGTAGATGGTATCCTTCGTCAGAGTGAGAGGAGGATGCCTATGTCCCGGGGTCCAAATGCAGTAGCTGTTACCTTGAGCGACCAGGGCCGCGCGGAACTGGAAGCTATGACGCGGTCTCGTTCGCTGCCGAACTTCCTGGTGCGACGCGTCCGGGTGGTGCTCCTGGCGGCCGAGGGAAAGACGAACATCGAGATCGGCGCCGCGGTGGGTCTGTCCCGCGCCACCGTGGGAATGTGGCGCCGCCGCTTTGCGACGCGTGGCATCGCAGGGTTGTACGATGAGCAACGTCCCGGGGGTCCACGGTCGATCGACGACGGGGGTCCACGGTCGATCGACGACGAGCGCATCGCCGCTCTCATCCGAAAGACCCTCGAGAGCAAACCCGAGGGGAGAACCCACTGGAGCTGCCGCGCGATTGCGGCCGAAACAGGGCTCTCCAAGTCCACGGTTCAGCGAGTATGGCGAGCGTTTGGGATCCAGCCGCACCGGCAGAAACACTTCAAGCTCTCCACGGACTCGCTCTTCGTGGAGAAGGTCCGCGACATCGTCGGGCTCTACCTGAACCCGCCGGACAACGCCATGGTGCTGTGTGTGGATGAGAAGACTCAGATCCAGGCGCTGGATCGCACCCAGCCCATGTTGCCCATGGGACTGGGATACGTCGAGGGG
>JALGZD010000203.1 GCA_025782395.1 bacterium | reverse complement strand
CGGGGCGGTTCTGTTGCCTCCGGCGTCTACTTCGCCCGGATGATGGCTGACGGCTTCACGGGAAGCACGAAAATGGTTCTTCTGAAATAAGGTCCGTTCTCACGGACGGGGGCGCAGAATCGGCACGGTTGCCGGGCGCAGGAAGAGCTGGACACGGCCGCGGAGAACGAGATAGGATCCGGAGGGGAGGAAGGAACATTTTCCTCCCCTCTTGCTTTGTGCGCGTGGGAATTGTGAGACACCGATTCCTGACATGTGGTAGTCTGAGAACCCCGGACTGGAGGGAACTCATGGCGAACATCCGTGATGGGATAGTGGGGGCGATCGGCAATACGCCGCTCGTGCGTCTGAAGCGCGTCACCCCCGAAGGATGCTCGGTTCTCGCGAAGCTGGAATTTCTGAACCCGCTCCTGAGCATCAAGGATCGGGTGGCTGCGGCCATGGTCCTCGATGCTGAAGAACGAGGAGTGCTGGGATCGGGTGGTGTCATCATCGAGCCAACGAGCGGGAACACCGGTCTGGGCTTGGCATTCATCGGTGCGGCGCGCGGTTACCGAGTGGTTCTCGTGATGCCCGACACGATGTCCGTCGAGCGACGCGATCAGCTTCACGCACTCGGCGCTGAGGTGGTCCTGAGCCCCGGCACGCGCGGGATGTCGGGAGCAGTGGAAATGGCACAGGCGCTTGAGGACGAGATCGATGGCGGTGTTGTTCTCGACCAGTTCAACAACCCCGCAAACCCCGCGATCCATCGTACGACGACGGCCGAAGAGATATGGTCGGACACCGACGGTGAGGTCGACATCTTCCTTGCGGGAGTCGGAACAGGCGGGACGATCACCGGCGTAGGCGAGGTTCTGAAGAAGAGGAATCCCGGCATTCAGGTCATCGCCGTCGAGCCCGAGCGCTCGGCCGTTCTCTCCGGCGGTTCGCCAGGTATCCATTGCATTCAGGGAATCGGCGCCGGGTTTGTCCCGGGCGTTCTCAATCTCGACATCATCGATGAGATAGTGACCGTCGGAGATGAAGACGCCTACACGATGACACGGCGGCTCGCCCGGGAGGAGGGAATCCTCGCCGGCATATCATCAGGAGCTGCCGTCCACGCTGCTGCAGCCGTCGCCGACCGGACGGAATCCAGGGGCAGAATAATCGTTACAATCCTGTCTGACAGCGGCACGCGCTACACATCGACAGGCGTCTTCGACAAGTAGGTAGGACCCCCGCCGGATTCACGGCTTGACCACCTTCACGCAGAGTATAGACTGAGTTGACATGTCCTGAGGGTCTTCTTCCAGGGGGAGCTTATGGCTCGTCGAGAGAGGTGGGCAAGCAGGCCTGCCTTCATTATGGCGGCGATCGGCAGCGCGATAGGGCTCGGCAACCTGTGGCGTTTTCCTATGGTCGCCTACGAGAATGGCGGAGGCGCGTTTCTGATCCCGTACATAGTCGCGCTTCTCACGGCCGGCGTGCCGCTCATGATCCTCGAGTATGCGCTGGGGCAGAAGTACCAGAAATCGTCTCCGGGATCTCTCCGCGAGGTCAAGCCCGGCTTCGAGATGATAGGCTGGTGGGCCCTGGGCATCGGGGCCTCCATCTCGTTCTACTACGCCGTCATCATGGGCTGGTGTTGGGACTACCTCATCTACTCGTTCACACAGCCGTGGGGTGAGGCGCCCGAGGCGTTCTTCCACAGTGTCCTCAGGCTCTCGTCCGGTCCCGGCGAGATCGGCGGGATCTCATGGCCCGTTCTAGCCGGCTTGGCCGCCACCTGGATCTCCATCTACTGGATAATCAAGAAGGGCGTCCTGAGGGTCGGTAAGGTCGTGATGATCACTGTTCCGCTCCCGGTGCTCCTGACACTCCTGATTCTCATCCGCGGACTCACGCTTCCCGGAGCCCTCGAGGGAATCCGCTACTATCTGACGCCCGACTTCAGCGCTCTACTGAGTGGCAAGACGTGGCTTCAGGCGTACGCGCAGGTCTTCTTCTCGCTGAGTCTGGGGTTCGGCATCCTCACCGCGTACGCGAGCTATCTGCCGAAACGCTCGGACATCACCAACAACGCTTTCATTACAAGCTTTGCCGATGCGGGCTTCGCCTTCTTTGCGGGCTTTGCCGTCTTCAGCATTCTGGGCTATCTGGCTCAGGCGCAGGGCCTTCCGGTGGGGGAGGTCGTGAGGGGTGGGCCGAGCCTGGCATTCGTGGTCTATCCGACGGCCATCAGTCTCATGCCGGCAGCACCTCTCATCGCGGCGATGTTCTTCATGACGTTGCTGACTCTCGGTATCGACTCAGCCTTTTCGATCGTCGAGGGCGTGGTTGCGGGAGTGCGAGACAAGTGGCGCATCTCACAGAGCGGAGCGGCGGCTGGATTCTGTGTCTTCGGTTTTCTCGTGGGTGTCGTCTACACAACCGGGTCCGGTCTCTACTGGCTCGACATCGTCGACCACTGGATGAACAACTACGGACTTGTAGTCATCGGATTCATGGAATGCATCGCAATTGGCTGGTTCTTCGGCACCGGGAAGCTCAGGGCGTACATCAACGAGGTGTCCGATTTCAGAATAGGCTGGTGGTGGGACCTCTTCATCAAATGGCTGACTCCACTGGCTCTGGGCTGGGCGCTTGTCGCGAACATCGTCGAGGAGTTGAACGTTCCATACGAAGGCTATCCTACGTGGGCGCTTCTCGCAGGTGGCTGGGGCGTCGTTGCCGTCATTATCATCCTCGCCGGCATCCTCACCCGCCTGCCCTGGCTTGAGAAGAAGGAGGACGAGTGATGTCTGTCGGAGCGTGGGTCATGAGCATACTGGTGAGCCTGGTGCTCTATGGGGGCTTGGGTTGGTGCATCGCGATAGCGGTCCGGAAGGGAAGGGAAGAGAGTGAGAAAAAGTAGCGTGAGGCGGGAGCGCAAAGGCAAACGTGGCGCGGCGCGCACGGAGAGGCGCGGTCATCTGCGGGCCGCACTAGCCGCGACGGTTCTCCTTGCCGTCGTCCTGTCGGGGTTGTCCCGGGACGCAGACGCCGTCTGGCCGCCCTGGGCAAAGGACAAGGATGTGCCCGATCCGGTCTACCCGAATGTCACCTGCTCAACCGATTGGCTCAAGAACCATCTGACTTCGAGGGGCGTTGTCGTTGTGGACGCGCGCGTTCCCGATCTCTACTCGAATGGGCACATTCCCGGAGCCATCTCCATTCCCGCAGACGAACTTCCCCTTGTGGAAGGCGAGGGTGATATCGCTGGTCTGTCGGCAGCGCTCGGCGAAGCGGGAGTTGAGGGTCGTGGGACGATTGTCTGCTACGGGGACGAGAGCTGCTCCGATGCCGCCGGACTCATGTTCTGGGCACTTAAGGTCTCCGGCGCTGGGAAGGTCATGGTCCTGGACGGAGGATACGGGTACTGGGCCTCAACCGGGGGGGACGTGGAGACGGCCGTGCGAACCCCGTCGTCCACCACCTGGTCAGCGGCCCCGGTTACGGAGTTCCTTGCATCGTGCGAATACGTGGAGAGCATCTACGGCGTGCAGGGGTTCGAGATCATCGATACGCGAAGCCACGACGACTGGGAAGGCCCCGTGGACGATCCCGCGACCGGTCCCGCGGGTAGGGTGGGGCACATCCCGCACAGCCTCCAGTTCGACTTCAGTGAGTTCGTGGGGAACGATGGCCTCCTGTTTCCTGCGGATGAGTGTCGCGAGATCGTCTCAGTTCTTGGTCCGCGCCGGTCGAGTCCCGTGAATCTGCAGGACGAGTTCATCATCCACGGAGACGGAAATCCCGGCAACGGCGCGGAGGGCTACTATCTCCTCAGGCGAGCCGGCATAGCTCGTGTGAAGTACTTCCCGGCTGGCTGGAGCGGATGGAGTTCAGATGGAAACCTTCCCGTCGTACGGTTCATTGGAGGAGAGGAGCTCAAGATCCTCGTTGAGCGGGAGCAACGCTGGCCGTGGTCCGACTCCCCGACGGAAGCGTTCGCCTTTCTGGACGTACGCCACCAGTCAGATCACGCTAAGGGGCATATCCCCGGGTCCGTGGCTCTCACTTCGAGACTTCTCGCCGATTCGCTCGATGTGTACATGGATCGCTACTGGCCGGAAGCCGATCGGACGACGATGCCCATCGTGTCCTACTGCTACGGCCCGACATGCATCCGGAGCCGGTACACATCAACGGAGGCGGCGCGAGCCGGCTTCCGAGAAATCCAACGTTTCTACGGCGGCATGGTCGAATGGCGCCGGGTATCGGGGCGCATCGCGAAGTAG
>JALGZD010000117.1 GCA_025782395.1 bacterium | reverse complement strand
ATCGCTTCCAGAATCACGAACGGTAGACACTCGTTTTCAGAGGGAAGGATCAGAAGGTCGACGGAGGCAAGTATCGCCGGCACGTCGCGTCTGAAACCAGCCCAGATCACTTCGGTGGTGAGACCGAGACTCTCGGCCTCCGCCCTCAGCCTCTCCTCGATCTCGCCCTCCCCCACGAAAACAAGACGATAGTCGGGTATCCGCCTCCGGATCTCCTCGATGGCCCTGAGAGCAAAAATATGACCCTTCCGGTCGCATATTCGTCCTACAAGGACGGCGACAGGGTCCGATGCGCCAAGGCCGAGATCCGCCCGCACAGCGCTCACGTCGAACACCATGTCGAACTGCGAGAGATCGATCCCGTTTCTGACGTCGACGATCTTCTCCTGGGGAATCCCGTAGTTTCTGATGAGCATCTCCCTGCTCAGTACAGAGACGGCTATCGTCGTGTCTATCAGCCTGTTGGTAAGCCTGATGAGAGTCGTGATGATCCTCCGGCCGAACAGTACCTTCGAGTCAGGAGAAAGCGCCAGGTGCTCGGTCGCGATGACGACGCTGGCTCCAGCAAGCCGTGCGGCCCACACTGCGGGAAGACAGTTCCTCGGATGAGTCTTGTTGAAATGCACAATCTCGAAGCCACGGAATAGCTTCAGTCCATCGAAGAAGACCCGGGGATTGAACTCCTTGCCGGGGCGAAAGCGCTCGACATGCAGGCCGCGCTCGCGAAGGTGCTCGACCCACTCATCCACTTCCCGACGGTCCGCAACAAGGATCCGCGGATCGAAGCCCGCTGCTGTCAGGCCCTCAGCAACCTGGGCCATGTAGACCTCGGCTCCACCCCACGCTCGTGCGTCGGTGTAGAAAGCGATCCTCCGGGGAAGCCCGCCGACTCGATTCCCGTTCATCATGGCTCGTTCCAGACCGAGTCAGTTCGGATTCCTGTCCGACCCGGCTCTCCGCTGTCCCCACGTGGAACCGGAAGCTGTCCTTCACGCACCATCCTGTCCAGCGCCACGATGATCCCCACGAGCGCGTAGAAAGCGTATCCGACATTTCGATGATAGAAGAGATGGACAAAGAAGGTCTGAGCCACGACGGCGAAGAAGGCAGCATACGCGCCCTGGGCAATGAAGCCGTATCCCGGCTCGCGCGCGACGGCGCGGAGATTCCGCATCCCCATCCGAAAGACGGCGACAAGGAAGATAACGTACACAATCGCCGCCGGGATGCCCATCTCAGCAGCGATAGTAAGGAGCAGATTGTGCGCTTGCGTGAGAATGCCGGACACCATGCTGTTGTCCGCATGCCACGGGAACGCGCCCGGCCCCACACCGGTCAATGGGTTGTTTCTTATCACTTCAAGAGCGCTCGCGAAGATGGCCGGCCTCGCCGAGAAGTCACTTCTGTTCAATTGTTCGAACCTCATGGCCACGAGATCCGTAGCGCCCATGCCGGTGTAGACGAACGAGAGCGCCTGCGCAACAACGGCGAAGAGAATGAGGAAGACGATGATCCTTATGATAGCACGCCTGTCGCTCAGGCTCAGCATGCCGATACCAGTCACAACTCCAAACCAGGCGCTCCGCGAGTATGTGAACAGGAGGCCGAGAAACCCCAGGAGAATGGCAGCGTCGGAGAAAAGCTTGTGCCACGCTCTTTTCAGATGATCGACAGCGAAGAACCAGAACGGCATGGACATGATGAGAAACGCACCCAGGAAATTCGGGTGCCCGAGGCCGAGAAACCCCGTGCCGGCCCCCATGGTGCGGCCTCCAATCACACCGGCCTCAATCTCCTCTGCAGTCGCGTGGACGGCCTCAACGGCGCCACCGAACCTGTTGTAGAGACCGACGGCGGCAACGAAGAGGCCGGCGGTGGCAAAGACGAGCGCAAAGCGTCTCAGGTCCTTCGGTGTCCTCAGCATGGTCACCACGAGGTAGAACCAGGCGAAGTAGAGTAGCTGCTCCTTCCAGTAGAGCAGGACCCTGGCACGTGCGAACGCCTCCCAGTTCTTGTTCAGCCCCACGAGCATCGAGAGCGTCACCAGAACGAGGAAGATGGCCACGATCCTGTCGAGCTGCGTGCGGCGTATGAAAGGGCCTTTGGCCGCCAACTGGGTGTCCGAGGCGTACCGGATCATGTAGACCATCCAGACACCGATCAGCGCAAGATTGAAACCACTGACGTGAAAAACGTTCCCGGGACCGAAGCTCATCCCGGGCCTGGTGAATGCGATCATTGCTGCGAGACCGAGGATCGCCCACTCGATCTTGAGCAGGGTTATGGCGACGATGATGAGTGCCATGGCGAAGACAATGAGATACAGGGGGTCAGGCAGGCGAACCTTGGTGAGAAGCACCCAGGCGACGGCAGCATACATCAGAATGGCGAAAACCCACACGGGCCAAGAGCGACCGAGGTAGTCCTCGCTGCGCTCGAACGTATACCGCATCCGCTCTCTGATGCCACTCATCGCGCTGCTCCCGGATCCGGCCGACGCCGCTCCTCGATAGACCTGCTGTCGCTACCGCACGAGTCATGGGCCGAACCGCATCCCTTCGTGGGATCGGAGCGCCGGCATCTATAGACGCTCGTAGATCATCGGAGGTATGTAGAACTTCCTCCGATTCAGAACGGTTCCGATGACATTCGCACCCGCGTCGCTGAGCTGATCGATCGCAAGCTCCACGAGCTGGCGCTTAGTGCGACCGGCCCTCACCACGAGCACGACGCCATCTACCTTCCGGGAGAGCTGTATCCCCTCGGAGAAAGAGAGAAGCGGCGGGGTGTCGATCACGGTCAGCTGGAAACGTCTGCGACACTCATTGAGAGCCGCGTCCAGACCCGAATCAGTGAAAACACGTGGGGGCGCAACGACTCTCCGCCCCACCGGCATCAGAATAAGATGCGGAATGCCGACGTTCCGCAGGCACGAATCGAACGCGGCGCCGCCGAGAACCAGATCGGTCAGACCAGGATCCTGCGGCGTTCTCAGCACCTTGTGGTGCTGTGGCCGGCGGAGATTCGCATCCACGAGCAGTGTTTCGACCTCGTTGGTAACCGCCACGCTGTGGGCGAACTCCCGTGCCACCGTGCTGGTGCCCTCACCCTCTACGGCACTCACGACCATGAGGACGCGCGAGCGCATATCCGGGAGAGCCAGGTAGACCTCCGATGCCAGGCCGTGATACTCCTCTATGTTCTCCGGCAGCTCGACCGCGCGTGCTGTTCGGACAGGTGTGCGCCTCGCCGAGGGGGTCCCGGATGACGCTTTGCCGGCATCTGTTTTCGGGGGCTCCTCAGCCGGCCGCGCCTCCACGCGAACATCTCCGTCCGCACCCGGCCCGCCGACATCATGCCCTCGGCGCTCCTCGCGGTCCGCTCTCTCCATCGCCTTTGAAATCTTGCTCATTGCGGCCTTTCCAATCCCGTACCGGCTCGGCTAGACGACTCCAGGCTGCGCGTGCTGCTCAATACGGCCACTCGTCCTGCATTCGACGGCTTCGATGGTATCACTGATCGTTCTCTTGCCGATCCACGGACGGTTGTCGGCGTAGCCTGCCAGGAGCGCGTTGTCGCAGACCGTGTTGATCATCCTCGGGACACCACCCGAGTAGTTGAATATCTCATCGACAGCGCTGCGGTCAAAGATCTCGAGATCCGCCGCACCGGCCACGGTAAGCCTGTGCCTGATGTACTCCCCTGTCTCGACGCGGGACAACGGATCCAGATGGAACCTGATGCTGATGCGTTGCCTGAGCTGTCTCAGTTGCTGAAGCTCGAGCTTCCGTCTCAGTTCCGGTTGCCCCGCCAGGACGATCTGAAGGCTCGCGTGCCCTGAGGAACGAAGGTTGGACAGAAGTCTCACCTCTTCGAGCAGCGGAAGATTAAGATTCTGAGCCTCGTCCACAATGAAGACCGCGTTTCGACCGGATGCCGTCCACATCTTGAGGAACTCCGAGATCTGACGGTGCACCTCCATCTTTGAGCGGCCTTTGAGCTCGATCCCGAGCCCCCATCCGAGTACACGCAGAAGATCAGTCCGTCCGATCGTCGTATTCGAAAGCCACGCCACTTTTGTGCCGGCGTCCAGTCTGTGAACGAGCGCGTCGAGCATCGTTGTCTTCCCGGTCCCTACTTCTCCTGTAAGCTGCACGAAAACACGTCGCTCTCTGACGCCGTAGGTCAAGTGGGCGAGCGCTTCCTTGTGCTTGTCACTCAGATAAAGGAACCTGAGATCCGGCGTAAGCTCGAACGGCCTCTCGGCCA
>JALGZD010000172.1 GCA_025782395.1 bacterium | reverse complement strand
GCTACGTCGGGACGCCTGTGGTGTGGGTGGGTCTCAGCGATACATGGCCTTGATCTGGCCCCACGATGTGGGCTCGACGGGACTCGCCGCCACGTCTGAGGTGCAGCCCTCGTCGATGGCGTCTCTGGGAAAGGCGCCGGCCTCAGCCAGCACTGCGAGAAGCGCATCCTCCGGATCCATCTCGGTTACCGGAGGAGCGGTAAGGAGCGTGCCCGTGGTCCCGGTTGCCGGACACTCGGGCGGGAAGATGTTCCCCTCCATATGGACGGGTCCTGCAGATGCATCGATAACGATGGCGTCCGACAGGTCGCTCCACGACTCCGGGACGTAATAGTTCTTCACGATGTTCGCACTTCCCGAGTTTCTGACTCTCGTGCCATAGTTGCCGGCCCATCCATGGATCACGTTGTTGACCATGTCGATGAATGTTGACCGGTCGATCTGCGGGTTGCGCTCGTCGCCACACGTGTAGAGGTTATGGTGAAGCGAGATGTTGTAGCATCCCTCGGGGATGAGTGAGTTCTTGGCCGTGTTAGCGAGGATGCACCACTGCAGCGTGATGTCGTGAGCATCGTAACAGATGTCGACATTGCCATCGCCCGCGCCACTGAACGAACAGTGATCGATCACGACATTGTAGGAGTCACGCCATATCCGGAGGTTGTCGCCGGTGTTTGTATCGGGTGCGTCGCGAACGCGCAGGTGGCGTACGATGATGTCGTTGGCGGACTTGATATCGAGAAGCGCCCCGAGGACGCCGGAGTGCGCGGCCATTATGGTGATTCCCGGATCGGGGGCCGTGGAACCGTCGATCGTGATGTGATGTTCGGAGATCCTGAGAGTGTTCTCGAACGCGATCGTGCCCGCGACGGAGAACGAGACATCACGGTTCGACACGGACACGGCTTCACGCAGTGTCCCGGGCCCGGAGTCGCCAAGCGAAGTGACTTCGTACGGTTCGCCGCCCGAGCCCCCCGGCGTGTCGGCGCCGAATCCTTCCAGCGGACGATCGTACCGAGGCCCCGCAGTACTCACCGTCACGCAGAAGAGAGCCGAAGCGGCAAGCACCACAATCATCAACACGGCCGCACGGATCGAATTCCTCATCACTTCTCCCTGGTTACTTGACAAGATAGCGATATGTGTTCCGGACTGCAAGAAATGTTCCCCGGACAAGATGCGCAATCCCGTATCGAGCCCAGGTTGCCTCAATCATCCATCGCTCGGCTTGACCGCCGCGTGCATGGGGCCTATAGTTGAGCCTACATGCAGACCGGACGTTCAGCGACGTCCGGTATGCGCCTTGGCTGAGGCTCGCCCCGGGAGGCGACTGCTGCGCACGGAACCGGAGACACGCACAATCATCGGTACTGGGGACACCATCCTCGGTGGGGACGTCCCGCGCGTCGAGCGCTCGAAGATTCAGAACGCAGCCCTCATCTTCGTGTTGGGAAGCGTGGCCATCATCGGCATCACGCTGGCAATGACGACGGGGGAAGAGACCTGGCATGGAGTCGCGCGGTTCGGCGGGTGGTTACTGGCGCTGCTTCTGGTGCTTGAGTTCCTGCGCATGGTTCTTGAAGCGTTCGGCCTTTTCATCCTTGTCAATGGTACCCAGGACAGGAAGATCACACTTATCGAAGCGCTCGAACTCACGCTCGAGGGCTACTTCATCGGCCAGCTGATTCCCGTCAGCGCGGCCAGTGTTCCATATCAGGGGTTTCTTCTTACGAGGAAGGGAGTGAGAGCCGGGTGGGCGACCGCTCTCGTTCTTGTGAAGGGATTCGTGCCATCGGTGTTCTTCTTCTTGGTACTCGTGGGTACCATCATTGTGGCTGCTCTAGGATGGAAGGGTTCGGCTGCGTCGCTCACGTTTCTCAGAGTCGTGGGGCCGCTCTCGGCGTTTCCCATATGCTTTGTGATCTCCGTTCTCGTCATCATGCTCAAGTTCCCGAAGCTTTTCGATCGACTGGTCGACCGCATTGCAGCGTTCCTCGCACGGCGCCTCAGGGGAAGGGCGACCGAGAGGGTGGAGCAACTCCGAATCGAGATGGAGAATGAATCTCACATCTTCCGCGAGGCGCTCACGACCCTGGGCCGACGGAAACGCTGGGTGCTCGCGTGGGGTGCGATCTTCGTTGTGCTTGCATACATCGTGGAGTTCATGATCGGATTCACCATCCTGTGGGGCTTCGGCTACCGTGGTTCCCTCATGGGGCCGCTCATTCTCCAATGCCTTCTGAAACCGATTCTGAGTGCGTCACCGACACCAGGGTCACTCGCCGTCGGTGAAGGTGGGTATATCGGGTTCTTCGCTGCCTATCTTCCTTCGCACTTTATCGGGATCGCGCTTGTCATGTGGCGGACCACTCTCTACTTCCTCCCGATGTGGGTGGGAGGACTGCTGGTTGCAAAGCGGATCCGTTTCGCGGGTCGAGACAGAGCCAAGGACGACCCCGGTGACTCCCGAGAGTAGCCAGAAACCCCTTGACCAGTTCACAATCCGTGCCGTATAGTCCGATTACTGTCAGCGGGAGATTGCAGCCGTCGACGTAACCATGTGCGCCTTTGCGATGGTTGTGTGACCCCGTCTGTCGCTCGAGGGAGCCTTCCCAGCCGAGGATCATTCTCGGCTTGAGGATACCCGGCGAAGGAGCCGGGGCAGTCCACAGAGGACCCACCCGCGGTTCCGATGGCCCCATGCGAGGGCGCGGTCGGTGCCGGCGTCCGATTCGGGCAGAGCGAGCTATCTTATTCACAGAACCGTTTGGGGAGTATGTGCGGGTTCTACTCGGGCATCGTGTCGAGCCGTGGGTTTTCTCCCCTTTTGGCGCACACCTTCGCTAATCATGATAATGAGTTCCTACGAGATAAAGTCCGACCTCGGCGGCACCGACAGAACCCTCCAGTCGGTTGGGGGTCTCTTCTCCAAGGAGAAGATAGCCAAGTCCACCGAGCTTCTGGTAAGGGCGATTCGACCTGTTCCCGGCGACAAGATCCTCGACTACGGGTGCGGCTACGGCGCCGTCGGCATCGCAGTGGCCGGCTCCGCGCAGGACATCGAGATCCAGATGGTCGATCTCGACATCCGCGCAGTTCGTCTGGCACAACACAACGTCCGGTCGAACGCGGTGGAGAACACCACCGTCGTCCTTGATCATACTCTCAGCCGTTTCCGAAACGGGCAGTTCAATATCATTGCTCTCAATCCTCCGATCGAGGACGGCACCGAGACCATTTTCGAGATGATCGAGCGGGCGCAGCCGAAGATGCGGCACGGTGGCAGCTTCTTCCTCGTGGCAAAAGTGCGCAAGGGCGCCAAGAGCTACATGCGCAAGCTTACAGAGACGATCGGTCCTGCCAAGGTCGTGATGCGTAGTGGAGGCTACTGGGTCATGCGCGCGGAGCGAAACGCCATCTGCTCCCCGGAAGCGGTGGATCTTTCCCGCTACGAACATACGATAGAAACTGAACTCCGCGGGAGGCGCTACAAGTTCGAATCGTACGCAGGCATCTTCTCAAGAAACAAGATCGACGATGGGACCAGACTGCTGATTGAGACACTCGACGTGCGACCCCGGCACAGCGTGATCGACATCGGGTGTGGCTACGGCCCGATCGGTATCGCGGCTGCGCATGCCGCCTCGGTCGGCAGGATCGTGATGGTCGACTGCAATGCGCGCGCTGTTGAGTACGCGGAGTTGAACATCCGCGCCCACCACCTGAACCACGCTCGCAAGAACGGAAAGCCGCGTGTCGAAGCGGTCCTCGGCGATCGATTTGATGCAGTCATCGGCGAGCGCTTCGACAGAGTCGTCTCAAATCCGCCGTTCCACGCTGGAAACGACGTTCTCTTCCCCCTGGTCGATGAGGCCTACAAACACCTGCGCATCCACGGCCGCCTCTACCTGGTGCTAATGCGATATGCGGGTCTTAGGCGACACATGCATAAGGTGTTTGGCAACTGTGGGATAGCGGCAGACGACGGGAAGTACGTTGTGCTCGTCTCGGAGCGCATGCTCTAGCCTGATTCGCCTACAGAGCCCCTCTTTCGCCGTTGACCCCCTGCTTCCAAGCGTGCTACCATCTAAAGTCCTGATTGTCACACATACGACGAGTTCTCTGGTTTGGGTGGCCGGGCGTGCCCCGCCCGGCTTGTCAACGCAGGTGCACTTCACACGCAGTAGGAGGGAAGACGAATGGCCGAATCCGTTGCCGCCTTCATGGAAATGATCAAGGCGAAGAACCCGGCGGAGCCTGAGTTCCACCAGGCAGTGCTCGAAGTGACGGAGTCACTTTGGCCCGTCCTCGACAAGCGCCCCGAGTATCGCCCCGAGCGTGTCATCATGTTCAGGGTCCCGTGGGTCGACGACAAAGGTGAGATACAGGTCAACCGCGGCTTCCGCATCGAGATGAACAGCGCCATCGGTCCGTACAAGGGCGGTCTCAGACTTCACCCGAGCGTCAATCTCGGCATCCTCAAGTTCCTGGCCTTCGAGCAGGTCTTCAAGAACAGCCTGACGACGCTCCCGATGGGTGGCGGCAAGGGCGGTTCTGATTTCGACCCGAAGGGCAAGAGCGACAACGAGGTCATGAGCTTCTGCCAGAGTTTCATGCTGGAGCTGTTCCGCCACATCGGGCCGAACACCGACGTTCCTGCCGGCGACATTGGAGTCGGCGGACGTGAGATCGGTTACCTCTTCGGTATGTACAAGAAGATCAGGAACGAGTTCACGGGCATCCTGACCGGTAAGGGACGGAACTGGGGCGGCAGCCTCATTCGTCCCGAGGCGACGGGCTACGGTGCTGTCTACTTCGCGGCCGAGATGCTCAATACCCGTGGCGAGACGCTTAAGGGCAAGATCTGCCTGGTCTCCGGTGGAGGCAACGTTGCTCAGTATACGACCGAGAAGATCCTGGATCTGGGCGGCAAGGTGGTCACCCTGTCCGACTCGGGCGGCTACATCTACGACGAACAGGGCATCGATCGCGAGAAGCTGGCGTTCGTGATGGAGCTCAAGAATGTCAGGCGCGGCCGCATAAAGGAGTACGCCGAGAAGTATCCGAAGGCGGTCTTCACGCCGATCGACAGGTCTCTTGACCACAACCCGCTCTGGAACCACAAGGCCGACTGCGCCTTCCCGAGCGCGACACAGAATGAGATCAACGTCATAGACGCCCAGAACCTGATCAACAACGGCGTCTATGTTGTCTCCGAGGGCGCGAACATGCCGACGGTTCCTGAGGGCGTCGAGATCTTCATCGACAAGGGCATCCTCTACGGTCCCGGCAAGGCCGCGAACGCCGGCGGCGTCTCCGTGTCCGGTCTCGAGATGAGCCAGAACAGTCTCAGGTACTCGTGGAGCCGCGAAGAGGTCGACCAGAAGCTCCAGGGCATCATGAAAGCGATCCACAAGGCTGCCTACGAGACTGCCGAAGAGTTCGGCACTCCCGGCAACTACGTGAACGGCGCCAACATCGCCGGCTTCCTCAAGGTCGCCGACACGATGCTGGATCTGGGTTCGGTAGGCTAGTAGTCGAATAGGCGAACGGGTCGCGCCTCCGTCGAAAGAGGAGGAGGGGGCCGAATCTCCCGGCCGGGGAGAGGCGGCAGTTCGCAGACACAAAGAAGGGGGTCGGCTTGAATGCCGGCCCCCTTTCGTATTATAGACGTCCTTCTTGAGAGCAGTTGAACCTACTCCTCCAGCTCCACCACGCTCTTGCCCGGCTTCATGATGGCCCCGAGTCCCGTCCTGCTGTTGACAAGGATCTCGAGTTCCGAGTGCAGCCGCATGTGGCTCACGTGCTTGCTTTCGGATGCGGGTTCTTGAGACGCAAGCCAGTCGTGGTCGAGCTTGGCGAACGCGCCCGCCGAACGCATCGTGAAGTAGCCGATCCCGAAGGACGTGATGTTCTGGAAGAAATGGGTCCCCTGCGACGGCTCGATCGTGATGCCCTCCATCTCGTCCTCAATGATACACCGTGCACCGGAGATCTGCGTCC
>JALGZD010000046.1 GCA_025782395.1 bacterium | reverse complement strand
CGACCTCATTCATGCCGGTCAGTTCGGCAAGATGACGAGTCTCCAGGGTGACAAGGTCATACCAGTGGAGATGGCTCACGCGATGGAGTGCATCAAGCGTGTCGATTCTGAGCTGTATGAGGTCGCCAGAACGTTCTTCGGATAGGAGCTCTCATGCCACTTTTGAACAACAACGAACTGATGGTGCCCGCTCGTCTGGGCGGCTATGCCGTGGGCGCGTTCAACACCAGCAATCTCGAGATCACCGCCGCCATCTTCGAGGCCGCGGCTGAACTCAACTCGCCGGTGATCATCGCCACGTCTCAATCGGCCATCAAGTACGCCGGTTACAGAAATCTCCACGATCTCGTCAGGAATTTCTCAGACGAGACAGGCGTGCCTGCCTCTCTGCACCTCGACCACGGAACCGACCCCGAGGTCATCCGCGGCTGCATCGAGAACGGATGGACGTCGGTGATGATTGATGGATCACACCTCCCGTTCAAGGAGAACATCGAGGAGACACGCGCTGTCGTGAAGCTCGCCCACCCGATGGGCATCACTGTCGAAGCCGAGCTGGGCAGGTTGATGGGAGTCGAGGACGAAATCGCAGTGGACGAGCGCGACGCCGCCATGACTGATCCCGACCAGGCAGCGGAATTCGTGGAGTTGAGCCGGTGCGATTCGCTCGCAGTTGCTATCGGGACATCACACGGCGCGTACAAGTTCAAGGGAGATGCAAAGCTGGCCATCGGCCGCCTCGAGAAGATAGCCGAACTGGTGTCCGTACCGCTGGTGCTGCACGGCGCCTCAGCAGTCCCCCCGAAGGTTCTCGAACTCGCTCGCCGGTACGGAGCGGAGCTGCCCGGTGCGAAGGGTGTGCCACCGGAGAGCATCAGAGAGGCGATCCCGTTTGGAATCGCAAAGGTAAACATCGACACGGATCTGCGCCTAGCATTCACGGGCCGCACGCGCCAGATACTGGCCGATAGCCCTGAAGTGTTCGATCCGAGAAAGATCCTCGGAGCCGCGCGCGAAGGCATGAAGGAGCTGGTCAAGTCCAAGATTGAACTCTTTGGTTCAGCAGGCAAGGCCTAGGAGGAAGCATGGCTCTCAAGTACGCGATCAACGGATTCGGAAGAATAGGTCGGCTCGTACTGCGCTTCGCGAGGCACAACCCCGATTTCGACATTGTCGCGGTGAACGACCTGACCGACGCGGCAACTCTGGCACACCTGTTCAAATACGACTCCGTGCATGGGGTATACGACGGCGAAGTGAGCGTCGATGGCGGGAACATCGTTGTTGACGGTGAGAGCATCCCCGTATTCTCCCAGAGGGATCCAGAGAAGCTCGATTGGGGCAAGCTCGGTGTAGATGTCGTCATCGAGGCGACTGGTGTCTTCCGTACGCGTGAGGGTGCCGCGAAGCACCTGACGGCCGGTGCCCGCAAGGTGATGATCTCCGCACCCGGCAAGGGCAAGGGTATCGACATCTCCATCGTAATGGGCGTCAACGACGCTCTGTACGACCCGGACAATCATCACATCATATCCACGGCTTCCTGCACAACGAACTGCGCCGCACCGATGATCGGTGTGCTGAACGACAACTTCGGCGTCATCAAGGGTGTCATGACGACGATCCACGCGTACACGAACGATCAGAGAATACTCGATCTACCCCACAGTGACCTGAGGCGTGCAAGGGCAGCAGCAGTCAGCATGATCCCGACAACGACGGGGGCAGCCAAGGCGATTGCGCTCGTCATCCCGGACATGGCCGGAAAGCTGGAGGGAATGGCAGTCCGTGTCCCAACGCCGGACGGCTCGCTCGTCGATTTCGTGGTGCACGTGGAGAAGAAGACGACGGCAGAAGAGGTGAATGCAGCCTTCCTCAAAGCGTCGAAGGAAGGTCCTCTGAAGGATTACCTCCGCTACACCGATGAACCGCTCGTCTCCATAGACATAGTCGGGGACCACCATTCCTGTATCTTCGACAGCGGACTCACCACTGTGACCGGCGGAGACCTCGTCAAGATACTGGGCTGGTATGACAATGAAGCGGGCTATGCGTCTCGCATGGTCGATATGATGAAGCTCGTGGCGAGCAGATAGGGTCGAACCATGACCGTCAAGAAACACCTGAAGGATCTCGATTTCAAAGGAAGAAGAGTCCTGACGCGGGTCGATTTCAATGTTCCACTCACCAGTGACGGTCGCGTTGCCGACGACACCCGCATCAGGGCGGCTCTGCCGACGATCGAGTTCATCAGAGAGCACGGTGGGAAGGCAGTCCTCGCCTCTCACCTCGGGCGCCCCAAGGACATGAAGGTCCCGGATCTGAGCCTCAGACCAGTGTCGGAGCGCCTCTCGAAGCTCATCGGTCGAGGCGTAACGATGGCGCCGGACTGCGTCGGCGACACGACAGAGGGTGTGGTGGCGCGGATGAATGACGGAGACGTCACGCTTCTTGAGAATCTCCGCTTCCACGCGGGAGAGACGAGGAACGAGCCTGACTTCGCCCATCGTCTGGCACGGATGGGTGATGTCTACGTGAACGACGCTTTCGGGACAGCTCATCGCGCCCACGCGTCGACCGTGGGAGTGACCAGGCATTTCAATGAATGCGCGATGGGGTTCCTGATCGAGAACGAATTGAGGAACCTCGCCAAGGCAACGGAGTCGCCCGAACGTCCATACGCGGTCATTCTGGGGGGAGCGAAGGTCTCGGGCAAGATCGGCGTCATCGAGAACCTCATGCCGATGCTCGACGTCCTCTTGATCGGAGGAGGCATGGCTTTCACGTTCCTGAAGGCGAAAGGCATTTCTGTCGGGGACTCGCTCGTTGAGGACGACCGTATCGACACGGCTGCACGCATACTCGAACGCGCTGAGGCCGATGGCAGGATGCTGCTGCTTCCGGATGATCTCGTGGTCGCGCAGGAGGTCACGGAGGGGGCGGAGACCAGGATCGTCCCCGCTGACGGGATCGAAGAAGGATGGAAGGGACTCGATATCGGTCCACAGACCATTCGCTCGTTCTCAGATGCTATCTCGGCGGCACGGACGATCATCTGGAACGGTCCACTTGGGGTGTTCGAGTTGGATGCGTTCTCCCACGGAACTGTTGCCGTCGCGGAGGCCGTCGCGAAAGCGACCGACTCAGGCGCCATCAGCATCATCGGTGGGGGTGACTCGATTGCCGCCGTGGGTCGCGCCGGCGTTGCGGGCCGGATAACTCACATCTCTACAGGCGGAGGCGCGTCGCTCGCCGTCTTCGAGGGCAAAGCTCTCCCGGCGATAGAAGCTCTCACCGACGCCTGACAAGGAGCCCGGGAAACCATGTCGCGAAAGCGAATCATCGCAGGTAACTGGAAGCTGAACAAGACGGCCTCTGAGACCCGTCGGTTTCTCCTGACGCTCAGAAACAAGATCGCCGGAATGGATGCTCTGCCGGAGATCCTCATCTGTCCACCGTCGGTTGCTCTCGAGACCGCCATCGACGCTGCTCGTGAAAGCGGCATCGCGATCGGCGCGCAGAACGCATACTGGGAGTCGACCGGAGCCTTCACCGGCGAGGTGTCGACGGAGATGCTTGAATCCCTCGGTGTTTCACACGTGCTGATTGGTCACTCAGAACGGCGCGCCCTGTTCGGAGAATCGGACGAGAACGTGAATCGCAAGCTCTTGAAGGTGCTGTCTGGTACCCTGACCCCCATTGCCTGCGTGGGGGAGATGCTCGAGGACCGCGAGGCCGGCAGAACTGAGGAAGTCGTCGTGGGACAGGTCAAGAGCGCGCTCATGGGCGTGGCCCACGAACACGCCCGGAGGATCGTACTCGCCTACGAACCAGTCTGGGCTATTGGAACCGGGCTTACGGCAACCCCGGGTCAGGCCAATGTGGTTCACGGCTTGATTCGGCGGTCTGTAGGTGCTATCTTTGATGGTGCTGTCGCAGACGAACTGAGGATTCTGTACGGTGGCAGTGCTAAACCGGACAACGCTGCCGGTCTCATGGCAGAGAGCGATGTCGATGGACTTCTGGTCGGCGGAGCCAGCCTTGATGCTGACAGTTTTGCTGAGATTATCCGAGCTGCCGCCTAGGCGCGGCACAAGACCGTGCCAGGGCACGCGGGAGGTATCAGTCGATGCACGCAATGATGCTGACACTACATATTCTGGTCTCCTTGGGACTGATCGTGGTCGTTCTTCTCCAATCTGGAAAGGGCGGAGGACTGGCCGGGGCATTCGGCGGCGGTGGCGGCGTGGGAGCGGTTTTCGGCGGACAGACGGCGGCGTCGTTCCTGACCAAGGCCACGCGTTATCTGGCCATTGTCTTTATGGTCTCGTCGCTTGCTATGGCTCTTGTTGCTCGGACAAGGACGTCGGGGACTGTGTCTGAAGGGCTTCAGAACATCCAGCCCGCTCCCGCCACGGCAACCGGGGAGCCGGTACCACAGCAGTTCCCGGGAGGTTTGCCGGGTAGTGAGGAGACCAATGTGCAGGAGCAGTCGTCGGATGAGGAGGTTCCAATTGCCCCGGCGGGCTCCGGCGAGTAGGATTTCTGCTTGGCAACAGCAGAGGCCTACGGCTGGTGTTCGTGACGGTTCATATAGAAGTGCCCGGATGGTGGAACTGGTAGACACGCCGTCTTGAGGGGGCGGTGGGCGTATGCCTGTGCGAGTTCGAGTCTCGCTCCGGGCACCACGGAAAACGAGGCATCCAAAAGAGAACAGGGCCAGTAGGCCCTGTTTTTCTCGTCTCATCGGGCTCGATCCTGTCCCCGGCCGATCCTGCTGCGTGAGGCAAACGAAAGAGGATAGCTGAATGCCATTCGTATATGGCTTGACCTCTTGACATCTCGAACGTGTGGCATCATTCTTGGAGATGGATTAGCAATGTGAGCAAGTGGATCAACGATCGAGAGGAGGCGCGGACATGCATGGACGACTGAACACGGCGGCAGCTCTGGGTCTTCTGTCTGTCGTCCTGTTGTCGGCCGTGCCGGCAGCAGGAACCGTTCTCGAACATACCGTGACATTCTCGCAGCAAGACCTCACGTTTTCTCGCGTCGACGGGTATGACGTCATCACGCTGCAGGACTGCGATATTCTGCGAGAGGTGGGCCGACCGCAGTTGCCGGTGAAACCACTGACGCTGAGTCTGCCGGGTGACGTAAGGATACTCGCCGTAAGAGTCGTGCACACCGAGAGTTCGGAGTTGCTTCAGAGCTTCCTACCTGCTCCGGCGCAGCCTCCCCGGATTCTCCCGGTCCCAGGCGTCCAGCTGCCTCTGAAGCCGCCCGTGCCCCGCGACCGAGCCATCTACGATCGCAGTGAACCGTATCCGGCTGTGGTGGTGGAACACGCCTCAACGGGGCATCTCGTCGGCAATACGATGGTCGGACTGGCCATTCACCCGGTTCAGTTCGTCCCCGACAGGGGCAAGCTCCGGTTCTTCCGAAGCATCACCGTTTCGGTGGAGTACGAGATCCTACGTCCGATCCCGTCCGGCACCGCCCGCGAGGCTTCCGCAAGCGTCGCACTGGCGCTCGTAGACAATCCGAACGACCTCGCTCCGGCTGCGCGCCAACCGCTTGACAGAGACACCTTTCTCGACCCGAATGACATCGAGTATGTGATCATCACAAGCACGGTTTTCGAACCCGCGTTTGCGCCGCTTGCAGAGTGGAAAACGAGGAAAGGCATCCCAGCCGCGATCATCACGACCGATTGGATC
This sequence comes from bacterium, assembly GCA_025782395.1. Taxonomy (GTDB): domain Bacteria; phylum Joyebacterota; class Joyebacteria; order Joyebacterales; family Joyebacteraceae; genus Joyebacterum. Next base: position 74,383 of record JALGZD010000046.1, on the reverse strand, counting down.
AATACGATATATCCGGGCAGTGACGAACCTGAGCGTATCCGCGCTTTCATCGCTGATGCGCACGACACGTGGGGAGCGATCTGGTTCCTTCTCGGTGGCGATACCTCGACGGTTCCGGCTCGCACGGCCTTCGCGATGGACTGCGAGGCCGACTACCAGCCTGACGAGAACGACATCCCGTGTGACCTCTACTACGCCGACCTTGACGGCTCGTGGAATGCAGATGGCGACGGCATCTTCGGCGAGATCGAGGACGGCGTGGATCTTTATGCCGACGTCTTTGTCGGCCGGGCATCGGTTGGGAGCCAGACTGATGCCGAGGCTTTTGTGGTCAAGCTCCTGGCATACGAGCACACTCCAGGAACCGGGTACCAGCTGGACATGCTGATGGCTGGGGAAATCCTTTGGTCAGACCCATACACGGATTCCGGGATCGGCCTTGACATGATCGACCACGACTCCGTTCCGCCGAGATACGATCCCATCATCAAGCTCTATCAATCTCTGGGCAACGAAACCAGACAGAGTGTCATCAACGCTCTCAACGGCGGGGTCTGCCACTTTCTTCATTGCGGGCACGCCTGGTACACGGTGATCGGGTGTGGCGAGGGGTATCTCGACTCCGCGGACGCGTCAGCACTCACGAACGGGATCGAGTTGCCTGTGGTCTATTCGATCGGTTGCTGGCCGGCGGCCTTCGACAAGGACTGCATAGCAGAACATTTCATTGAGAACCCCGGCGGTGGTGCGGTAGCCTTCATCGGCAACAGCAGATACGGGTGGGGCTCTCCAGGCAATCCAGGATACGGCTATTCCGATCTATACATGGCTGGATTCTACGGCATGCTCTTTCAGGAGGAACTCCAGAGCGCCGGAGAGGTGCTCGCAGCTGCGAAGGCCACTTTCGTACCGTTCTCAATGGCGGAGAATGTGTATCGGTGGCACCAGTACCAGATCAATCTCCTTGGCGACCCCGAAATGCCCATCTGGACGGACACTCCCACTCAGATGACTGTCGCGCATGCCGACACGGTAGTCGTTGGGAGTTCAACGTTCGACGTGGTCGTCTGGACGCAGCAGGGCACGCTCGACGGCGCCCTCGTCTGCATTTCCAATGGCAGCGATGTCTACGAGCGGTCAAGGACAGCTTCTGATGGTGTCGCTTCCTTCGCTTTGGACACGGCACAACCCGACGACATCATGCTGACAGTGACGGCGCCGAATTATTTGCCTTATGAGGCGCTGATCCCCGTCAGATTGGCGGGCGCATACCTTCGCCCCATCGCGCTTGAGATCGATGACAGCGCAGGAGGCAACGGCGACGGCCTGGCGGGCCCGAATGAAACGGTGTTCGTCAACATCACAGTACGTAACTACGGGACCACCGAGGCGGGCAGCGTAACCGCCACGATCTCGACCGATGATCCCTGGGTAACGGTCGTGGACGGTCAGGCCGCGTACGGCGATATCCCTGGTGGAGCAGAAGCCGACGCAACCCCGGCATACTCGCTCTCGATAGCCGACGGGTGTCCCAACGGACACGTTGCCCTCCTTGATGTCGTCATACAGGCAACGGGCTATCGCGAGATCTGGTTGGGTGTCGTCCCCTTGACCGTCGGCGCCCCCGTTCTGCGCGTGGCCTCATACTCAGCGGACGACGCGCTTGGTGGCGATGGAGACGGCCTGCCTGAACCGGATGAGACGGTGGTGCTGATGGTGGAAGTGGTCAACGATGGCCTTGCCGAGGCTCCTTCACCCGATCTTCATCTGTGGACATTCGATCCCGACATTACTGTTACTGAAGCGACCGCATACCCCGGAACCATGCCCCCATCGGCGTCGGCACAAGCCGTATTCGAGATTGAGCTATCACCCGACTGTCCGGTTCCGTGCTTTCCAGAGCTCTATGTGGAGATGACGTCTGCCGGTGTAACGCATCTGGACACACTGATCATTGCTGTCGGCATCACGGGCTTTTCTCACGATTTTGAGGATGGCGAATCGGGCTGGACCCACGGCGGAGCCGTCGATCTCTGGCACCTCGGTTCACACCGTGCACGCTCGGGAGTCGCGAGCTGGTACTGCGGCCAAGAAGGCCTTTGGAGCTACAGCAACAATATGGAGTGCCGGCTTGATTCGCCCGAGTTCATTCTCGGCATGAGCACGGAGCTCACGTTCTGGTGCTGGTATGATGTGACCATATACGGTGCTGATGGTCTCTATGTGGTGCTCATGAGCAACGGGGAGCCGAGCGATACTCTGGATTTCATCGGCAGTGGGGGTGCCCTGGAGACGCTGGGATCGATCGGCAACGACTGGCTGCAGTACACGTACCCGCTCATCGGAACCCCTGGTGACACGTGCAGCATACGGTTCGTGTTCGACAGCGACTACAGCGACGTGGCGGAGGGCTTCTTCGTCGACGACGTAAGCGTAAGCACAACAATCAGCTCCACAGGCACAGGCCTCCCAAATGATGACGAGCCGCCCGTAACTGCGATACGGCTCAACCAGAATTGCCCCAATCCATTCTCGCCATCCACCACGATCAGGTTCTCCATGGGAACTCCCGGCCACACAACGCTGGCGATCTACGGCATCCAGGGCAGGCTGATTCGGGTGCTGTCGGATGAGTACCGCGATCTGGGTGATCATGCCGTCGTCTGGGACGGCAAGGATGAGTTTGGTGAAGAAGTGGCGGCAGGCGTATACTTGTACAGACTGTCGCTTGGGGAGTTCGAAGAGACCCGCAAGATGATCCTGATCAGGTAGATCAGGGAGTCGTTCTTGGACATTCTTTTCAGAGTACCGGTGGCCGAGGTCAGATCCAGCGAGGCGCGCAAACACCTTGCGAGTCTGTCCACGGCCACTGTTTGCTTTATGCATGATCACGGTCTCGCTCTGGAGCGATGGTTGAGACGACATGAGATGAACCTGACCTATACGGCTGAAGATGAGGACGATCTGTATGAAGCTATGCGCCTCGTCGAGCGTCTGAAAAGGGTGGAGGTTAATCTCGTCCGAGTAGAGCAGCGGAACCGTGATCTGCAAGCTGAGATTGTCACCAGAGAACTGGCCGCTGAACGACCGTAGGCGAACTTGCGGCACGATTGCGGGAGACAGATCCCGGGCCATCCGCATGAACGACGACGACCGAAGGCGTCGGCGATCGCCGCAAGATGGCGTTTCTTTCCGCTTTACAAAGGGAGCACCCCGTGCTAATGGTGGAACGAAGAGAGTCTGGACGTTCCCCTGAGGATCCCGAACCGCAAGTAGTCCGGCGGTCTGGTGTGCTGGGGTGGAGGTTTATGTCGGTGACACGATCCGCGACCCTGCTCACGATCGCCGCGCTTCTGACGGCGTCATCGGCTGGGGCCGCCAACAAGTACGCGGGTGAATTCCTGACGCACGGAGTCGGAGCCCGAGCGCTTGGCATGGGGAGCGCCTTCGTCGCCGTTGCGAACGATGCAACCGCGGGGTACTGGAATCCGGCCGGGCTCGCCGGACTCGTTGGTGAGGCCGTGCACCTCATGCACTCGGAAACGTTCGGTGATGTCGTGAACTACGACACGGGCGCCTATGTGCGCGCCTTGGAAAACGAAAGTGCCTTTGCGTTCACAGTAGTCAGACTCTCGATCGATGACATTCCTTTCACCGACTTCGAGGAGAGCAACGGACGGATATACTACGATGCCACGAGGATAACGTGGGAAAGCGATTCCGAAGCAGCGTTGCTTCTGTCGTACGCACGCCCCGTCTCTGACAGGATGGATGTCGGCGGCAATCTGAAGGTCATCAGTAAGCAGATCGGCCCCAATTCGTGCTACGGTCTCGGATTTGACCTGGGCGCCCGGTACGAGGTGCTGAACAGTCTCACACTTGGAGCGAACATACAGGATGTGACGACGACATTCCTCGTCTGGGACACGAAGGAACGGGAGCGAATCATGCCGACCGCCAAGGTGGGGGTCGCATACGTAAGGGAGATCGAATCGATGGATGGCCGTGTTGTCCTCGCGGCCGATGCGGATTTCAGATTTGAGAAGAGATGGATGGCCGACGAATACCACGTCGGTGACGTGACGTTCGATACGCACTACGGCCTGGAGTTCTCGTATCGCGATCTGGTCGCCGTGAGAGGCGGCCTGGCCATGGGACAGTTGACGGCCGGCGCCGGCATCGGGATCGGTGGTTTCTTGGTAGACTATGCGTACGGGAAGCACGAGTATCTGGATTCGAGTCACAGGGTATCTGCAGCGTATGTCTTCTAGATGATTCCCGATCGCTCCGGATCCCGCTGGACTGAACCTCGCGGTCGCCTTGCCTGAGCGAGGCGACCCGGGGGATAAGACGGGCGTGCCCCTCGTGAAAGGAGTATCCTTCGATGTTTGGATCGAGCAGAAGAGCGTGGTTTGTGGTCCTCGGGGTTCTTGCGGGACTGAGCCTGTTCCTGTGGATCGGATGTGATTCCGTCGAACCCATGGGGCCGGACACAACACCGCCGACAGGAACGACGATCACGAATCCCCCAGACGGGACTGCTATTAACAGCTCTCTGATCAACGTCAGGGGACGGGCTGAAGTTGGAGCTACAGTCAGAGTACTCGTTGACGACATCGACGCGGGAAGTGCTGTGGCGTCACCTGCAGTCCCGAATGATGGAGAACTCGGCCGCTTCACGGTGGAGGGTGTCAATCTGGGCGAGTCTGATGGATCGAAGAACCTCAAGGCGATTACGACGGATCTCTACGGCAATGTGACAGACGAACCCGTTGAGATCGATATCCTGCTTGATATGACACCGCCGCCAATTGCCTTCGAGACCATAAACCATGCCGATTGGGTCGACTCGACGCAGTATTGGCTGTCGGGCGTCCCAAGGATTCGTCTGGTTGGCAGGACCGACACACTGGCTGCCGGAGCGCGGGCTCGCCACGGCGTGCAGGAGTACTTGCCTGACTCGAGCTACGTATTCCCGGGGGAGCCGGGCGAGCCGGACTCGATGAGGTTCTGGGTCACCCTGAGCACTCCTCCGCTCACGACTGCCGCTCCCGAATCACTCATTACCTACATGGTTGAGGCATATGATGCTGCCGGCAATGTCAATGGAGTGCCGGTGGACGTACTCTGGAGTGCTGAAGGCAAGGACACCACCCTCAGCTGGTTGGAAGTCGAGGTGCCGATCTCCTTCGAGGACTACATCACCGGACAGGCGGGCATGATGGAAGCCGTCATGTTCCAGGCCCCCGTTTGGGCGAATTACGTGATCGGAGTCAGGTTCTTCATCGGCAATGACGGGATTACGGATCCACAGAATCCCGAGACGCCGACAACCAAGCCATTCACTATCTGGGTCTGGCGCCCCACTGCCGACTCCACGCCGAGGCCCGGCGTTGCCGCCAATGACGGGATGAACACGGGCTCCCAGTATCCGGAGATGGAGTGGCTTCAGAAGATACTGCCCAACGCGGTCGATATCTCCAACAACTCCTATTTCGCAGACAAGCAGTTCTTTGTCGGGCTTGAGTGGGACAACCGGAACAACCCACTTGTCGGGATCGATGCGACCATAGGTGCGGTCGACTACACTACCTGGCGCCTCCCGTGGGAGCCACCGTGGTTGATGCTCGAGTCCGGTGATGCCATGATTGAGGCGATCGTATCCGATATTCCCAACATCGCCGAGGGCCGGATCGCTGTCATCGGACGGGGAGGTCGTGTCCGCGAAATCAGTCGATAGGAAGCATCACCGACGAAGCAGCACCGGGGAAGGCATCACACCGCACCATCCGAGAACCGAAGAGGCTCCCAGGACTGATCCTGGGAGCCTCTATTTCTGCATGTAGTGTGTGTGGGCTCTGTTGTCTCGTGCATGTGCTATGTGGTGTGTGGGCTGTCGTCGACCGTCTCAGCGCATCGGGGCTTGAGCGCCGCATCATTGTATCGAGCTACATCGGGATTCGGATCCTGTCGCCTGGGTATATTCTGGAGTTCCAGCCCAGACCGTTGGACCTGAGGATTTCCCCGGTGCTCTTGCCGTGACGCCGCGCTATGGAAGAGATCGTGTCGCCACGTCTGACCATGTAATGGGTAAAGTTATCTTCGCTGGATGAGTAGTGACCGGAGCGCACGGCGCCGTCGGGACCGATGGGAATGATAAGGTAGTCGCCAGGATAGATCCGGTGCGCACTCCTGATGTCGTTCACGGACATTATGGCGCTGATGCTTGTTCCATATCCCCTCGCGATCTCGGAGAGAGTCTCACCACGTGCGATGCGGTGACGCTGCCACGTGACGCGCTCGCTCTCCGGCACATCGGCGAGAGCAAGAACACAGATATCGGCTGTTCCCACTGGGACTCTTACGGTCGTCGAGCCCGCGGACGGCGGTGTGCACCATCTCCGGAGTGCAGGATTGAGTTCCCGAATCCGTTCGACGGAAGTACCGGCCGATGCCGCAATGAGACTCAGATCGGTTGCCTCAGTTACCTCTATGGAGTCGTACTCGAGCACTGCGCTTTCTGAGTTATCTGCAAAACCGTAGGCCTCAGGATCATTTCCTATCAGAACAGCTGCCATGAATTTCGGGACGAAGTTCTCCGTCTCCCTGGGCAGATCGAGGCACCAGTAGTCGGGGCACGATGGCCTCCTGCGTCGCGCTTTCGAGACCCGCCCCTCTCCTGAGTTGTACCCTGCGAGGGCAAGTTCCCAGCAGCCGAACATGTCATGGAGTTCTGCAAGATAAGCTGCGGCGGCCCGGGTCGCCTTCTCAGGATCCCGCCTCTCATCAAGCCACCAGTTGACCTTCAGGCCATTCATGCGCGCCCGACTCGAAATGAACTGCCACATACCCGCTGCGTGAGCCCGTGAATACGCGCGAGGATTAAGACCGCTTTCGATCAGGGCCAGGTAGAACAGCTCCTTCGGAAGGCCTACCTCCGTGAAGATCTCCTCCACCATGGGCTGATACGTGGATCTGCGAGCCAGCCACTTCTGCATCACGGAGTGCCCGCGACCCTGGAAATAGTCGAGCCACTTCTCGACGCGACTGTTGACCACGATAGAGATTTCAGGTTCGACGGATTCGGGCTCTCTCGTCGTTTCGGCCGGGGTCGGCGCCTCAACCACGGCGACGGCGGCAGTGCGCGGAGGGGGAACAGTCACAACGCGAGTTCGTTCGTACCCATTCAGGCCCACCACAGCAAGGAAGTACTCGGCTCGCGACTTCAGGGAAGCGCGCGATGACTCCAATTCCGATTCGCCTGCAGGGTCAATCCCATCCAGCTTGCGGACGGTCCGGTCCAGCAGCTCCCCAGCGCTCTGCCAATCATCAACGACGTAGCGCGCCAGTGCCCCCCTGTAGAGCCCGTCCGCCTCAGCAAGAGAGTCGGCCCAAGCGTGCTCTCCTTCGGGACCCGACAAAACCGGCTCTCCGCCACGTGCGCCGACACCACCGAGCGACGAACAGCCAGTCGCGGCAAGAAGCGTGCAGATACCCAGTGCCAAGAGCAATCGTTTCATGATGCGACACAATACCGATGAGGTCATAGTCATGCAAGTGAAATCGTCGAACGCCCAGATCAGAATGAACAAGCGTATTCTGTTGTGCAAGCGCGGTGCCAACCCAGGCAGTCGCGTGTGCAACATCCGTCTGCCGGCAGGTTGCCGGAGATTCGCTGCTTCGACTCGTCAGTGTAACCGTGATTGACTCATTCTTGACTATCAGCTATAATTATTTTTACCATGACTATCAGAAAAAGGCAGCTTTCCCACACTCAATTCGTGCGCGACCTTATCCCCGTCAGCCGCCTGGATGCGAGGGGACTCGAGCTCTGTCACGCTCTGACCCATTGTCGATTTCACGGAGAGCTCGAGACCGGCATGGTCAACCTGCTGGAACACCTGTGCGAGCTTGGGTACATGCGACGCATCGAACGAGTTGAGAAGGATGGACGCATTCACCTCAAGTACCGCGACCTCATCAGCCTGGATACTTTCTCGCTGCTCGTGAGCGCAAGCGGACAGGACGAGACGCCGGTTCCGGTTTCTCAGATCGGCAGGACAGATCATCGACAGGTTGCCGAGCCTCTCGAAGCCCGAGTCAGGACGGAGTTCGAGAGACGCTTCCATCTCTCGGTTCCCCGAACAATCCTCGACGTTGTCGCCGCCTCAAGCAGACGGATAGATCTGGCCGGACCTTTCAGCTACCTCTACGAGCTTCTCAGGGAAACGATCGGCTACGATCGCATCGCTCTGTTCCTCTCGAGCAATCTGCTGAACTCACAGGCGAACACGCTCAGCGAACTTGAGGGGATAGCCCAGTGGGCGGAGGAGGAACAGTTCTGTCCGAAGCGCGTGAAGCAAGATGTCGAGGACTCCGCGCGCCTCCTTGTTGTCGCCGACCTGTCGAAGGATGCGCGCTTTGCCCGCGACGTTCCCAAGGGAGCCTACGGATCCATCATCGTAGCTCCACTGACAGCAGAGGCATATGTCTATGGAACGTTGGAGGTCTGGAGCCGTGAAGCCAATGTCTTTTCGGACGATGACGCAGCTCTCGTGGAGTTTGTGGGGGAGTTCGCGGGAGGATTGATCAAGCGCAGGCTTGAGATAGAAGAACTCATCTTCATGGACCAGACAGCACAGATTCACAACCGTCGCTACTTCGATGAGCAACTGAACCGAGAGATGGAACGGACCAAGCGTAGCGGCGACGCAATGGCACTCCTCATGATCGATCTCGATGATTTCAAGCTGGTGAACGACTCGTGCGGTCATGCTGCTGGGGACAGCGTGCTGCGTCAGGTAGGGCACGTGCTCACGGAGAGTGCCCGCCAGGTCGACATTGTAGCACGCTACGGGGGAGAGGAGTTCGCGGTGATTCTGCCTGGAGTCACTCGAGAGACCGCCAACACGGTCGCGGAGCGAATAAGGGGAAACGTGGCACGACACGCCTTCGTTACCGGCTCGACGGATGCCGTATGCGACGGAGTCGGGCGAGTGACCGTGAGCATCGGCGGCGCACTCTATCCGACTGACGCAAGATCGAAGAGCGAACTCATGGACAAGGCCGATCGCATCTGCCTATATGACGCGAAGAAGCAAGGCAAGAACAGGGTGATCTTCTGGGAAGAGGCACAGTGACCTCAAGGTCGACATCCACACTGGCAGATGCGCTGGGCATCGCCGTCGGTGACGTCGTAGCATTCACAGGCGGAGGCGGCAAGACGAGCGCCATACTCTGTCTTGCTGAGGAGCTTCAGAGGTCGGGCGTAAGTGTGCTCGCCACAACCACAACGCTGGTGGGAAAACGATTGACCTCCACGCTTCCCACGCTGACCGTGGACGGTGAACCCGCTGAACAGGAGATCCTCCCGAGGCTTGAGTCACACCTGAGAAGGAACGGCACGACCTTGCTCCTGCGGCCTGTGGCGAGGAACAAGTACTCCGGCCCACCCCTCGAGCTCCTCAGAAGGATCATATCGTCGGCCGTGGCCGATGTCACACTCGTAGAAGCCGACGGCGCCAGGCAGCGCCCACTCAAGGCGCCCGCGAGCCACGAACCGGTTGTTCCCGCGGGCACGACGATCGTCGTGCCGATGGCCGGCCTCGATGCCTTGGGGTTGCCGGTCTCGGCGCCGGCCGTTCATCGCCCCGAGCTCATGCTCGCGATATCATCGGAGAGGACAGTCAACCCTGCACTGATAGCCGATATCCTCGCGTCCCCTGCAGGGGGAATGAAGGGCCTTCCAAAAGGGGCTCGCCTCCGACCGATGCTGAACAAGATGTGTAGTGCCGACCGCGAGGACGCGCTCAGCACAGTCGACTCCCTGGACACGAGGCTCCCGGCCTCTGTCGACCGAATCGTCCTCGCAGACATCCTCCAGTCCGCCTTCACAGTATTTCACCGCGACCGATGTTGACACGACACCCGTTTTGCGGCATTCTCAATGTGAATGGGCCAGGGACACGAATGTTGCCCTGGTCGATATCGTGTCGCGGTATCGACGCACGTCTCATCGAGAATCGAAGGAGGGGAGGGCCGACACGTGGCAAGAGCATATGTGAAGATCAACACTGAGGCAGGGAAGGAGAAGGCGGTCCGTGATGCCCTTCTCGCTCGCCCGGAAGTCAAATCGGCCGATCTCACGAGCGGCGACCAGGATATCATTGCTCTCGTTGAGTCCGACAGCTTCGACGAGCTTCTCGATCTCACTCTGAACCAGCTTCGCACGATCGACGGGGTCACGGGTACAGTCACCAACCTCATCATCGACAAGGACGACGACTGAGAGATGAAGGCGGAGGAGGTGATCCTGCAATGCCTGTCGTCCAGGTAACCATCATACCATCCGGCCCGGCAGGGGCAAGCATCAGCAAGTACGTGGCCCACTGTCTCGACGTGCTTGAGGAGAGCGGTCTCAAGTACCAGCTGACGCCGATGGGCACGGTGATCGAGGGCGACCTCGATCGCGTGATGGAAGCGGTGCTCCGTATGCATGAAGAGACCTTCGGCGGAGAAGTGGTTCGCGTTCTGACGAGCATCAGCATCGACGACAGACGCGACAAGAGCGTCAGCATCGACGGAAAACTCGCTGCTGTGAAGCGGCACCGATCTGGATAAATGGAAATCCTGAGGATGGAAAACGCGTCCCTGTCGGATATCGTCCGAGTGGGGCGTTCCTAGATTGGATCAGGGTCGGTATCCTCGACCTCCCCGAAAAGTTCCTCCGGGACGGCGAGTTCAACAGACCGGCTGGCCATCCAGGCGACTATCGCACCCGTGAGGAGAGCAATATCAGCCACGATAATGATGAACGGAACTGAAAGGCAGAACGTACTGGAGATCAGCACAGGGATGGCTATCCCCAGTAGCTTCGCTGTCGAACTCAAGTTGAACTCCTTAGCAGTACGTTTTTCTGGCACTCCTTGAGGTGCGCAGCGCACCATTTCCGGACACTTGGTGTCTTCCTGACTCACCTACGAGCGTAACACAGGTGTGCTATGTGTGTCAAGAAGCAATGGAGGGCCACCTTTTGTTGTTCAAGCCCGTTCCCAAAGGTGATTCAGAACTCCGGCTTGAGCTTTCGGCTCTGGCCGAAGCCATGAAAGCAATCGCGTCCACGCTCGATCTGGACTCGGTTCTCGATCGCCTGCTCTATCTCACGAACCAGATGCTCGGCTTTCAGTACTGCACGATTCTTCTGATCGACGATAAGGGCAAGCGCCTCAAGATCGCGGCACGTTACGGATACCCGGAAAGCATAGTCCAGGAGGTAGAGCTCGCCGTCGGCAAGGGGCTCACCGGCCGAGTTGCTGAAACGGGCGAATCCCTCGTTGTGGCGGACGTGAGCAAGGAAAGGCGCTACCTCGCGGGCATCCGGGGCGCCCGCTCCGAACTCGTCGTTCCGATGAAATTCGAGGATCGCGTCATCGGCGTTTTCGATGTTCAGAGCACGAAGCTGGACACCTTTGACGAGCGCGACAGAGAACTCCTGAGTGTGCTGGCCGACATCGCAAGTGTCGGCATCACCAACGCCAGGAGTCATCAGGAAGCGTTGAAGGCTCGCGATGAGCAAAGCCGTAGCAGAGCCCTCCAACGTGAGATAGCGCTCGCCCGTACTTTCCAGGAGCGCCTGCTCCCAGGTAGCGATCCGAAGATCACGGGGTTCGACATAGCAGGGATGAATCTTCCCGGCACGACCCTGAGCGGCGACTACTTCGACTACATTGAGCTCCCGCACCACCACCTCGGCGTGGCCGTCGCGGACGTGTCGGGCAAGGGGGTGCCCGCAGCACTTCTCGCAGCGTCCCTGCAGGCGACTCTCAGATCGAATGTCGAGAACCTCTATTCGATAGCAACGATAATGGAACGGGCGAACGACCTGTTCTGCCGGACCACTGCCCCTGAGAACTTCGCCACGCTCTTCTATGGAGTCTTCGATCCAGCCGGATCGCTCACATATGTGAACGCAGGCCACAATCCGCCTATCTTGGTCCGCTGTGATGGGAACCTGGAGAGACTCTCCGATGGAGGTACCGTACTCGGGATGTTCCCGGGGCACACCTACGACCAGGGACAAGTCAGGATGCTCCCTGGGGATACTCTCATCATCTACTCCGACGGACTTTCCGAAGCCTGCGGCAGCGGCGAGGAGTTCGGAGAGAAGCGGATAGTGGAGACCGCCCGACGTGCGACGGACAGCACAGCCCGAGCGCTGGCCTCCATGCTCATCACGCAGGCCGACTCCTTTGCGGATCCCGGATCTCCGGTAGATGACATGACCGTCGTCATCGCCAGGAAGCTCGGCGGGTAACAGGACTCAGGCACGCAAGCTGCTCACCTACCGTACGCACCAGGATCCACGCCATTTCCACCCCTCGCGCCCCTGACGCCGAATGACGCACCCGGGCATCTCTGACACCAGACTCGGTCGGGCGCCGGCCTTTGTGATCGCTTGTGCACTCTTCGCGGGCATATCCGCCGGCCACGCGCTCTCTCCGGAGTATCTGCCTGCGACGATGGCACTGGCGGTTCTTCTCGCAGTACCGGCAGGCACAAGCGTTGGCATATCCCTCCGTAAACGTGACGACGTCAACGCGGTTGACACTTCCCGACGGTTTGGAAACAGCGACAAGCCCGATCCAGGTCGGCGGCGCTGGAAAGGCGGCGGCTCGCGATCGGTGCTTGCTGTGGATTGCATGCTGCTTGTCTCTTTCGCGCTGACCGGCGCCGCCCTCCACACCTCTGCTCACTTCCTGGTCGCTCCGGACGACATCTCACTTCTGCCCACACAGATGGAGATATGCGCCGAGGCTCTCGTGCACGAAGTGCGCTACCCGGAGCACGGTCGCCCACGAGCGGTGGTCACCTTGCGGCGCCTCCGAATCGGAGGCGCCGAGTCGCACCCCGCATCGGGCCTCATCTGGGTCAGTTTGCCCAAGGGCGCGCCCGTTCTCAGAAGGGGCGATGTGGCGCTGATGAACGGGACAACCGATATCCCGGCAGGCAGGCGCAATCCGGGCGCCTTCGATTTTTCCTCGTACCTCCGGGAGAGACGCATCAACAGGGTCATGCGGCCACGATCGGTCGAACTCCTCACGCGGTCTGCCGGAGTTGAGAACCTCTCGTCTGCAATTGAACGGACAATTCAGAAGCACCTGTCCGGAGAATCGGCAGCTCTACTGAGGGGGCTTCTGCTCGGGCGCACCGACCGCCTTGGCGACGATCTCGTACAGTCCTTCAGAGCATCCGGGACAGTGCACGTGCTGGCCGTGTCCGGGCTCCACACCGGGTTCATTCTACTCATCGCATTCGCGCTTCTGAGGACACTGCGGATTTCGCCGAGAGCTGCTCGCCTCGCGACGATTCCACTTCTGTTTGTCTTCGTGACGGCGGTGGGCGTTCGCCCCTCGGTTGTTCGCGCAGCACTGATGGCAACCGTATTCGTCACAACCTGGTCACTTCAGAGACGACCGAATCCGCTCAACGCTGTCGGGCTCGCGGCGCTCATACTGCTTCTCGCCCGGCCCGGCGCTGCGTTCGATATGGGCTTCAGACTCTCGTTCGCTGCCGTGCTGGGAATCATCTTCCTGCGACAACCGATTCTGAAGGTCATGAAATGCACCCTGGGGTGCGACACGCACGGATCGCATGTACGTCTTGGATCGAGCGCTCGCGAGTTTCTTCTGGGAGCTCTCGCTCTCAGCGTCTCCGCGCAGATGGGCGTTGCTCCAATCATCATCAGCTCCGGTGGAGACGTGTCATTGGTGGCGCCGCTCGCCAATCTCATTGTCGTGCCGCTGGCGGGAGCGTCAGTGGCCTCGGGTCTCGCCACGCTGGCTCTCGACCCGCTGACTCCTGAGGCCGCGCACGTTCTTGCCGCTGCGACGTGGGCCACACTCAAGGCCCTGACCGTTGTGGTCCGCCTGGCGCGCGAGTTGCCGGCGGCTTCCGTAACGCTGCCCACGTCACTGGCGATTCCACTAGGGCTGACAGTGATCGCTTTAGCCATGAGCATGCGCACCCGCCGGCGGAAGGCGGTGGTCTGTCTGCGAACGGTCACCGTGGCAATGGCACTCGGTGGCTTGGTCACGCTGTTCACGGGTCCCGGACGCACGCACACACGCGTGGTCTTCTTCGACGTGGGACAAGGGGACTCCGCGCTCATCGAGGTTCCGTTCGGGCACCGGGTGCTGGTCGACGCGGGTCCGGCAGCGCTTGGCTGGCATGGACCCGACTCAGGACGCGATGTCATAGTGCCCTATCTGAAAAGCAGAGGGATCCGCTCGCTCGATGCGCTTGTGGTTACCCATGGCCACGCGGACCACTACGGGGGGGCCGCCGCCGTCTTTTCGTCGATCAGAGTAGAGAAGCTGGTTGTCACGGCAGACCTCATTGAAGCCGGACGTGTTCCGAGACTGCTTGAGCAGGCGGATGCCGCCGGAACCCGCATTGTCACTCTCGCTCGTGGCGACAGTCTGCGCCTTGGTCCGGACTGCGCGCTCGTCTGTCTCGCGCCCTCCGAACTGTGGGCATCGCGCGCCCCCACGGAGAACGACCGTTCGATTGTGCTCTCAGCGCGATTGGACGGCCTTCGTGTGCTGCTGACGGGTGACATCGAAGCGCCGACAGAACGTATGCTTCGTGCGAGCGGTTCGCCGATCGAGACAGACATACTGAAGGTGGCGCACCACGGCTCGTCGACATCCAGCACTGGTGACTTCCTGCAGGCCTCTCTTGCGGAGATCGCTGTCATCTCCGTAGGCAGAAAGAACCGCTACGGGCACCCATGCCCACACGCAGTTGCTCGGCTCGGCGGCACCGTGCGAGAGCTCTTCCGAACCGACCTTGATGGAGCCATCGTTGTAGATGTGGGGAGGAAGAGAACGCTGGTCAGGTGCATAGGCAGCGGCCGCAGCGCATACATCGGTTCTTTTCGGAAGCCTCGGGCAGATCGCGGATTGAGCGGTCTCTTTGCTCCGCAGCCGCAGGCTGAACGAAGGGGCCACATGGAAGAGCCGGATCGAACCAGCTACGACGTGGAGTCGGCCCGGGGGCCGACGAGAACTACCGAGAGCAGGTCAGGGTGCAGAACCCGCCGTGCTGCCTTGAGCACCTGTTCCGAGGTAACGGAGCCGATGATGTCGGGATACCTTGCATCGTAGTCAAGGCCCAGAGAATATCGCTCGATGGAAATCGCCCGAGCACAGATACCCTCTGTGGTCTCACGGTCCGCGAGACGCTGTCCCAGAAGGTAGGCGATGGAGGACTGCTGCTCTTGCTCGGTAGGTTCCTCGCTCCGTGCCCTCTCGAGCTCGGACCGGATACACTCTATGGCCTGCTCGGCCTGCGACGGCAACGTCGCCGTGTACACCCAGAACAGACCGGGATCGAGCCCCGCAGACCCCGTGATATCACTCTCGATGACGTACGACAGCCCTTTGCTTTCTCTCAGGCGAATGGCAAGACGCGAGGTGAATCCGGCGCCATCGCCGAGGATCACATCCAGGACTCTCAGAGCATAGAAATCAGGGGCCGCCCGCGCTACTCCCAGATGGCCGAGCACTATGTGCACCTGCTCGCGTCGCATCCGGATGTCGCTCCGTGACGCCGCTGACAGATCCGGGGGCGCCGGCTCCGTCTGTTCAGACTTGTCGCCTTTCCAGTGCTCGAAGCAGCGTTCCGCCAACGCCAGTGCTCTTTCCGAATCAACGTGCCCGGCGATCGACAGGACTGAGTTTCCGGGCGTGTATCTTCGTGCGAAATGATCAGCCATCTCGTCGCGACTGAGCCGCGCGACACTCTCCCTGGTTCCATTCGTCGGGCGACTCCGCGGATGCCCGGCGAAAACCCTCGCAGACAGCTCGCGCTGGGCAACGTGATATGGATCATCGACATCTTCCGCGATCTCTGAGAGAAGTGCCCTGCGTGAATCTTCGATATCCACTGGGTTGAAGAGCGGCTCGGAGACGATCTCGTGCAGAATTTCGAGGGCATCGGCCATGTACCGGGAGAGTCCGGTAATAGAAAGAGTCACGGTTTCGTAGCTGGGTACCACGTCGAGAGTAGCCCCGATGCCGTCGATTGCCTCCGCGATCTGACCTGCGCTCCGGCCAGCTGTACCCTCGACCAGCGCGCTTGCTGTCAGCGCCGCGACTCCGGCGAGCTCCTTGCGTTCGTAGCGAGAGCCGGCTTCGATGGAGAGCATCGCTGTGAACAGGGGTTCCTTGCGCTGTTCGGACACAAGAAGCACCAGGCCGCTGCCAAGGACCCTCCGGGCTATTCCGGGGTCACGAGCCATCCGCTCGTTCTCCTCTCCGGACGTAGATAGCGAATCAGCACTTCGGTCAGCGCATCGCCGTCCCTCTCGAACAGCGATTTCTCGAACTCCTCGCCGTGCGTCAGGGAAGCCACGCTTTCCCAAAGACCAAGAGTCGAGGTCGCTCCAAGCACAGTTTCCCGGGCCAGCATCGTGTCGGCGGCAATCAGCCTCTTCGCCGTCTCCATCTGCCGCTCCGAGATGCCCGTCTCGGCAAGTTCACGCAGCAGATCCAGAAGAGCGCTCTCTGCCTCTTCGAGATCGGCGCCCGGGTGAAGCGAGGCGGCTATCCAGAAAAGCCCGGGGTCTTTCTGCAGCAATCGCGTGGCGGAGACCTCAGTAGCTACTTTGAGATCTCGCACGAGCCGCTGATAGAGGACCGAACTGCGCCCCGCCGCGAGCACCGTCACAAGAAGTTCGAGTGCGGCACTGTCCGCATGCACGGCTGCAGGAACGTGGTATGCCAAAGTAAGACGAGGCGTCGAGTGGTCGCTCCTGACTCGTGCGCGACGCTCCTTGAGCTGCTCGGGTTCCACCCGCGGCACGGGCATTCTCACTTCCCGTGCGGGGATCTCGCCGAAGAACTCCTCCACTACCTCAACGACTTCATGGTGCGTCCGTGGCCCCGCAACTACGAGAGCCGCATTAGACGGAACGTAGAACTCATCGTGGAATGCTCTCAGATCATCCACTGCGAGAGCTTCGATACTCCCGCGCCTTCCGATCACCGGGTTTCGATACGGGTGAACGGTGTACGCCAGATTGTCTACGGCTTCATCCAGAGCGCATTCGGGATCGTCGGACGCCATCCTGTGCTCTTCGAGAGCCACCCGGCGCTCCGTCTCAAACGATTCACTGCCAAGGAGACAGTTGGCCATCCGATCCGCCTCCATCTCCAGCGGAGTCCGCCAGGCAGACTCCGGAACAACGAAATAGTAGGCAGCATAGTCTGCCGTGGTAACTGCGTTGTTCCATCCTCCGAATCGCCCCGTCACCTCATCTATCGCCCCATGTGGGAAACGCGGTGTTCCGCGGAACATCATGTGCTCCATGAGGTGTGCCAGTCCTGTCTTTCCCTCCGGCTCGTGCAGCGATCCGGCACGGTAGAAGAGCGTGCATGCGGCAAGTTGTGAATGGACCCTCGTCGTGGTGATGATGGAAAGACCGTTCGGAAGAACGGTCCGTGATGGCTTCAGGCTGTCCATGGGGGCTCCGATCTGTTCCCGCGCTGTGCCGTAGCCGTCCCTGTGACCCGTTGGGCCGGCCCCAACAGCCTACCCGATGTCCCATCCTTGACTTCGCAACCCAAACAAACCTATTCTCCCAAGAGCGGCGCGTCAAGCCGTGAGTCGCCCGAAGTCGCTGCCGGCGGGATGCTCGAGTCTTCTGAGACGGAGGAAAACGGATTGAAGAAACTCAGAGTAGGGGTGCTTGCGTCGGGCAGAGGCTCAAACCTCCAGGCTCTCCTCCACCAATCGCTCGCAGGGAAGATAGACGTTGAGGTCGCCGTCGTCATCAGCGATGTGGAAGACGCGCTCGCGCTCAGCCGTGCCAGAGCTGCAGGAGTCCCTGCAGTGTATGTGCCTCCGGGCAAGTTCCGAACGAAGCTCGAACCCGAGAGCGAAAAGGAGTACGTAGAAACTCTGCTCACGCATGGTGTAGAGGTTGTAGTCCTGGCCGGCTTCATGAGAATCCTCCACGACGACTTCCTGAACGCATTCCCGGACAAGGTCGTGAACATACATCCCTCGCTCCTTCCGGCGTTTCCCGGTCTCAACGTGCAGAAGAAGGCGATCGATTGCGGCGTCAAGTGGTCGGGAGCAACGGTGCATTTCGTAAATGCCGGTGTCGATGCCGGACCGATAATCCTCCAGGCGGTGGTTCCCGTTCTCGACGACGACACGCCCGAGACGCTTGCAGCCCGCATTCTCGTGGAGGAGCACAGGATATATCCTGAGGCCCTTCAGCTCATCGCC
Source organism: bacterium (assembly GCA_025782395.1). Lineage (GTDB taxonomy): Bacteria > Joyebacterota > Joyebacteria > Joyebacterales > Joyebacteraceae > Joyebacterum. The sequence continues at coordinate 56,089 of JALGZD010000046.1, read as the reverse complement.
GAAAAGCGCATCCGGATCGATGGCCGTCGTGTGATAGGAGAACCCCCGCCAACTACGGGGGAGTCACGGTGAGAACCAGGATTCCAGGGACTCGCCCCCCCAGGACGAAAAAGACATGCCGGCCGCTCGTGGTTCAGACGCTCTGCGCGACGCTGTTCGTGATCTGCCTGCACGGTCCGACCGGGTGCGCGGTATCGCCGTCGACCGACAGTGCGAACGCTTCCCCCGCGGAAAACCCCACAACGCTCGTCTACCCTCCGTTCGGTCACTGCTTGGGGATGCACAGGGTAGGCCCCTTTCATCTCTTCGTCTATCTCGGTAGCCAGACTCGGTTTGACAATCCTACCGGCATTGTGGCCGTGAAACTGCGCTCTGAGAACGACCCGTCCACCGAGCGGGATGATGATGAGCTGACGGTCTTCGGATTGAACTCGGGACGATGTGAGATCATATACAACACTTCCCTCTACAACATAGAGGTGTTCGGCACGTGCGGAGACGGCGACGGGGAGTTTCGGAACCCACTCGGGATCACGGCCGACGAAGATGGAAATGTCTTCGTCGCAGACACCGGAAACAACCGCGTGGTCCGCCTTCTCTACCGGAACGACAGGCTGCTCTTCATCAAGTCGTTCGGATTCGCCGGGGATGACGGCGGGGCATTCTCGGTGCCCTCGCAGATCGCGCTGGGCGCGTCTGGAACTCTCTACATAGCAGATACGGGCAACGACAGGATCGTGCTCATGTCTTCCGTCGGCGAGTACCTTGGGGAGATCCGCCAAGTCCCATCGCCGGACGCGTCACTCGACGAAAGCCCACAGCCGGATGCCTCGCTCGACCGCCCCGTAGGACTTGCCGTGGTTGAACGACGAGCCGATTGGACCAGCAGAACCGAGGATTCCATCGTGGTTGCCGACCGAAGCGGCACACGTCTGCTCCGCTTCGACCGCAATGGAAAGCTCCTCGCGCGTGCCGATACGCGACAGCTGCCGGGAACCGCATCGTTCGATTACCTGGCAATAGACTACTATGGCAACGTGTACGCCACCGACCGCGCCGGTTGTCGCATACACAAGTTCGACCGCTTCCTGAATCACGTCACGTCGTTCGGACAGTCCGGAAAGGGCGACATGGAGCTGGACGAGCCCCGGGGGATCACGCTCTGGCGACGCTTCGGGCAGATCTTCGTGGCTGAGACGGAGGGCGCGCAGTACTTCTGGATAGGAACCGACATCCAGCGTTTCTCCGTTGAACCTGCTTCGCTCGTCGAGGGTGAGGGCAAACTCCGCGTGTCATATTTCCTGACGGAGGTCGCGCGCGTGACTCTGGAGGTGCTGGACCAGGACAACAAGGTAGTCCGAACCATCGTCAGCAATCGCCGCCGCGCAATGGGAGAGAACGTGGAACACTGGGATGCCACTCGCCTGGACCGGAAGAGCCCGCAGAGAAAGCCGGTCCCACAGGATCCGGAACCGCTTCAGCCAGGGCGCTACACGGTCCGGCTGACTGCTACACCGACGTATTCCTCTGGTGACTACTTCAGCGATACCGCCGAATCTCACCTAAAAGTGACTCGGTAGACAGCCTGACCGTTTCCAAGGGGCTTGCGTGCCTCGGTCGAGTCTGTTAGTTTCTCCGATTAGCTCTCCATGGGTGTGAAGGAGTCACGGCGCGAGGGGGTATGTGCGTGTTTCAGAAGCTTATGACGAGATTCTTCGGCACAAAAGCAGAACGCGGGGTCAAGAAACTTCTCCCTGACGTTGCCCGGATCAACGAGATTCAGGGAACGCTCGGCGGTCTGAGCGATGACGAACTCAAGGCCAGGACGGACGAGTTCAGATCTCGCCTCAAGAGCGGCGAGACCGTCGATGACCTCATGCATGAGGCCTTTGCGGTTGTCAAGGAAACCTGTCGTCGCATGGTCGGCACCAGCTGGGAAGTTGTCGGTCACGAAACCACATGGGAGATGGTCCCCTTCGATGTCCAGCTGATAGGCGCCATCGTTCTCCACCGCGGCGACATCGCGGAGATGGCCACCGGCGAGGGCAAGACGCTGGCAGCCACGCTTCCGCTCTACCTGAACGCGCTTGAAGGAAAGGGCGCGCACCTTGTTACCGTAAACGACTACCTTGCACTCCGCGACGCCCAGTGGATGGGAAAGCTCTACGAAACGCTGGGACTTTCGGTAGGATGCATCCAGACCGGCATGACGCCACAGGAGCGTCGGGAGCAGTATGCGGCCGACATAACCTACGGCACGAACAATGAGTTCGGTTTCGACTACTTGAGAGACAACATGGCGGTCCGCCTCGAAGACAGGGTCCAGAGGAAACACCACTACGCCATAGTGGATGAGGTCGACAGCGTTCTGATAGACGAGGCCCGAACACCCCTCATCATATCGGGCACGGTCGAGCACTCGACACACATGTTCGACAAGCTCAAATCCCCGGTTCAACACCTGGTCCGGAAGCAGGCCAAGCTCATAAGCGGGCTTCTGGATGAGGCGGAGGGGGTTCTCACCGATCCCGATACGCGCTACGAGGGTATCGTCAAGCTTGTCCAGATCTCCCGCGGAGCTCCGAAGCACCGTCGGCTCATGCGATTGTTCGAAGATCCGTCGCTTAAGACCGAGGTCCAGCGCGTTGAGGGCGAGCTGTCGCGTGACAAGATGCTCCCCACACTCGACGAGGAAATGCTCTACGCCATGGACGAACGAGGGCACAGCGTGTCGCTCATGGAAAAGGGGCGTGATGCGTTGTCACCCGAGGAACGCAGCCTCCTTATCCTGCCGGACCTCTCTGAGCAGATAGCAGCGGTCGATGCGGACGAGACGCTGAACGACACCGACAAGACAGAACGGAAGAACAAGCTTCACATCGACTACGCCAAGACCAGCGAGCGAATCCATAACATCCACGCGCTTCTCAAAGCATACGCGCTTTTCGAGAAGAACGTTGACTATGTCGTCCAGGACGGCAAAGTCATGATCGTGGACGGGTTCACAGGACGCCTGATGCCCGGACGCCGCTGGTCCGATGGAATCCACCAGGCGGTGGAGGCCAAGGAGGGTGTCACGATCGAGCGAGAGACTCAGACCCTCGCTACCATCACGCTTCAGAACTACTTCCGCATGTATGGAAAGCTCTCAGGGATGACAGGAACGGCCGAGACCGAGGAGGGTGAGTTCGGGCAGATCTACGATCTCAGCGTTCATGTCATCCCCACGAACGAGCCTGTCAGGCGCCCCGACTACGACGATCGCATCTACAAGACGAGACGGGAGAAGTTCGCCGCCGTGATCGAGGAGATCGCCAGGCTACATGAGCGGAAGCAGCCGCTTCTCGTTGGCACTGTCTCGGTCGAGGTCTCTGAGATAATTTCTCGCCTTCTGAAATCGAGAAAGATCCCACACAATGTTCTCAACGCGAAGCACCACCAGAGAGAGGCTGAGATCGTGCGCCAGGCAGGCACGCTCGGCGCGGTCACGATAGCGACGAACATGGCGGGCCGCGGTACCGACATCAAGCTGGGGCCGGGAGTGCTGAAGTGCGACCGTTGTTGTCTCAAGTGTATCGACAAGAACTGCGCAGCCTGTGAGAAGGACCACGACTTGACCGCTGAATGCCTGGCCGATATGCCTTGCGGTCTCCGGATCGTGGGCACCGAGCGCCACGAGTCCAGGCGCATCGACCGCCAGCTCAGAGGGCGGAGCGGCCGTCAGGGAGACCCCGGTGCGTCCGAGTTCTTTATCTCGCTTGAGGACGACCTGATGAGGCTCTTCGCGCCCGAGCGTATCTCCAAGGTGATGACTACACTCGGAGTCCCCGAAGGCGAAGTCATCCAGCACCCCATGGTGACGCGAGCCATCGAGCGCGCGCAGGTGCGGGTCGAGGGGCACAACTTCGACATCAGAAAGCACCTCCTCGAATACGATGACGTAATGAACCAGCAGCGCGAGGTCATCTACGCGCAGCGCCTCAACATCCTCGAGGGCGGGGACCTCAGAGATGAGATCGCGGAGGTATTCGAAGACATTGTCGGTCGGATGCTGGACGCACGCATCGACACCGGCGACATCCAGGAAAAGTGGGATCTCCCGGGACTCCGCGACGACCTGCTCCGCGTATTCATGGTCGCCGTGGATTTTTCCAGTGTTGACGTGACCAGTCTGACGCGCGACGGGCTCACGGAAAACCTCAATCGCGCAACGCGCATGGCTTACGAGAAGCGCGAGGAACAGCTGGGTTCGGATGTCATGCGACGCCTCGAGGGATTGGTCTTTCTGCAAGTTCTGGACCGTGGGTGGCGCGACCATCTGTACGAGCTTGATCGCCTCAGGGAAGGCATAGGCCTTCGTGCCTACGGCCAGAGAGAACCTCTCGTGGAGTACAAGCGAGAAGCGTTTGATCTGTTCATGAGCATGGTGGAAACCATCCAAGAGGAATCGGTTCAGCTCTTGTTCCGCGCGCAGATCCAGCGGCCGCCTGAGCCTGTTGAGCGAGTCCGGGTCGAGAAGGCAAGCCACGCCGACGCACCGAGTGCATCGCAGAGCGCCGCTCGTACGTCCACGTCCGCGACACCGCTTCCGGAATTCGGAGCGCCCGCTGCTCCGCCGGCAGGTTCGGGTCTCACGCCGGCTGTGAGCGGAAGGAAGACGGCGGCTGACGGCAGTGAGGCCCCGCGGAAGCTGCCGGTGCATGTGGAAAAGAAGGTCGGGCGCAACGCCCCATGCCCTTGTGGGAGCGGGAAGAAGTACAAGAAGTGCTGCGGGCGTAACGACTAGATTCAATGCCGTTCAGGTGGGACAACCAGATCAGGATGCAGGCCACACGGATTGCAGGCAGGAGAGAAGATGGGTAAGTCTCTGGTCATAGTCGAGTCGAAGGCCAAGGCCAAGACGATAGGCAAATTCCTCGGCAAGGGCTACTCCGTCAAGGCGTCGATAGGACATGTTCGTGACCTGCCGAAGAAGAAGATCGGCATCGATGTTGAGAACGGGTTTGCGCCGACCTACGTCACGATTCGCGGCAAGGCGAAGGTGCTAAAGGAACTGAAAGACGCGGCCAAGAACGCGAACATGGTCTACCTGGCGTCCGATTTCGACCGGGAGGGAGAGGCGATCGCCTGGCATATCGCCCAGTACCTGAAACTCCCGGAGGAGAAGACAAGGCGCGTTGTCTTCAACGAGATAACCAAATCCGCGATCCTGACCGCGATCAAGCAACCCGGTGTCATCGACATGAACAAGGTGGGCGCACAGCAGGCGCGCCGCGTCATGGACCGCTTGGTGGGATACGAAGTGAGTCCGGTTCTATGGAAAACCATCTACTACGGGCTCTCCGCCGGACGCGTTCAGTCGGTTGCCCTGAGACTGATATGTGAGCGCGAAGCGGAGATAGAGGCCTTTGATCCGGTCGAGTTCTGGACGATCGATGCAGTCTTCGCAAACGCGGCAGGCGCTGAGATAGAGGCTCGGCTCGAACGTATCGACGGCAAGAAGATAGATATCAATGACGGTGACCGGGCGGGCGCCATAGTCGCGACACTCGAGGGAAGCAACTTCGCAGTCTCATCCCTCAAGAAGCGCGTGCGCAAGGTCAAACCGCTTCCGCCTTTCATCACGAGCACTCTCCAGCGTGAGGCAGCGAGCAGGCTCAGGTTCTCATCGAAGAAGACGATGATGCTGGCGCAGCAGCTCTATGAGGGTCTGCCCATCTCAGACAAGGACGAGAACATCGGGCTCATCACCTACATGCGAACCGATTCGACCAGGATGGCGGATCAGGCGATATCCGAGGCCCGCGACCATATCTCGGCATCGTTCGGGAAGGACTATCTCTCGGACAGGGAGCGACGCTTCAAGGCAGCCAAGAAGGCGCAGGATGCGCACGAGGCCATACGGCCGACTTCGGTAGAACTCACCCCCGACTCGCTCCACGCGCATCTCTCCGTGGATCAGCTCCGTCTGTACAAGTTGATCTGGCAGCGGTTCGTGGCCACGCAGATGGCGGAGGCGATCTACGAGAACACGACCGTCGACATCGAGTCGAAGGGACACATGTTCCGCGCCACTGGATCGGTCGTGCGCTTCGCGGGCTGGACGGCAGCCTACCCCTTGATCCGCAAGGACATCAGGGAACTCCCGCAGCTCGAGGAGGGAGAAGAGTTGTCGCTTGTGGCTATGACGCCGAATCAGCGTTTCACGAAGCCCCCGGCGCGCTACTCGGAATCTTCACTGATTAAGGAACTCGAATCCAACGGTATAGGCAGACCGAGCACGTACGCGGCGATCATCGATACTCTGAAGCGGCGCAAGTACGTCGCGGTCGAGAAACGTCAGTTCAGGCCCACCGAGCTTGGACGAACTGTGTGGAATCTTCTTGGGAAAGCCTTTCCGAATATCTTCAACGTCGAGTTCACGGCCGGGATGGAGGATGAGCTGGATCGGATTGAAACGGGCGAAGACAACTGGGTCCAGGTCGTAAGCGATTTCTACCGCCCTTTCCGCTCCCAACTCGATGAGGTAGAGGGACAGACAGCCGATCTCAAACAATCGCTCATCAAGGAAACGGACCGGCACTGCGAGAAGTGTGGCTCTGTCATGGTGGAGAAATGGGGTCGCAACGGCCGTTTTCTGGCTTGTTCCGCCTACCCGAAGTGCAAGTTCACCTCACCGCTGAAAGGGGATGAACCTCCCGAGTTCGACATCAAGTGCGACCAGTGTGGAGCACCGATGATCGTGAAGCACGGGCGCTTCGGTGAGTTCCTTGGGTGCTCGAAATACCCTGAGTGCAAGAACACGATGCCTCTTCCGACGGGCGTTTCCTGTCCCGAGGATGACTGCCCTGGTCTCCTGGTGCAGCGGCGCACGAAGAAGGGACGCGTATTCTACGGGTGCAGCATGTACCCCCAGTGCTCGTACGCCATATGGGACAAGCCTGTACCAGTGACCTGCCCGTCCTGCCAAGCCGGCTTTATGGTTGAGAAGAAGCCGAAGGGCGGCGACAAGGAACTCCTCTGTCTGGAGTGCGGGGAGCGCATGCTGCCCGGCTCCGAGGGAGTCGGGGATGAACCGAGCTGAGACGGCCACCACCACAGGAAGGAAACGCCGCCGGAAGGCCGGACGTCTTGAGCCGCTTCTGGCTGATTTCCTGATATCACTTGAACAGCGCAATCTTTCCAAGCATACGATCGCCGCGTACCATCGCGACGTCGTCCAGTTTCTGGAGTTCCTCGCGGAGATAACCCATAATGACGAACCGACCACGGAAGATCTGAAACCCCGCCTGGTGAGACGGTTCGTGTCGTTCATGACGGCTTCCCGATTCGCCAGACGCTCCATTCGCCGCAAGCTGGCGTCCGTCCGGGCGTTCACACGGTTTCTGACCTCAAGGAGATATCTGTCGACCGACCCGACTGCCGGTATCTCCGCTCCCAGGGTCATGAAGAGACTCCCGACGTTCCTGAGCGAGCGCGAGATGCGTCTCCTCTTCATCGTCCCCCCCGGACCCAGCATTACTGAGCTGAGAGACAGGGCGGTCATCGAGACGCTCTACGGAACCGGCATACGCCTCTCCGAACTGGTCTCGTTGAGGACGGGTGACATTGACTATCGCGGCGCGACGGTGCGGGTAATGGGGAAGGGACGGAAGGAGCGTATCGTCCCGCTCGGACGGGCCGCCGGCGACGCCATCCGGGAGTACGTCGCGTCGAAGAAACGGAAAGCCCGGACTCTTCGGGATCCCCTGTTTGAAGGAAGAGAAGGCAAGGCTGTCAGCGTGCGGACGGTGCAGCGGCTGGTGAAAAGAAGGCTGGCAGAGGTATCGCAAATACGTAGTTTGAGTCCTCACGTGCTCCGTCATACGTTCGCGACGCACATGTTGAATGCCGGTGCGGACCTCCGAGCGGTCCAAGAACTCCTTGGACACGCAAGTCTCTCCAGTACCCAGATATACACTCACGTGACGACGGAGCGGCTGAAAGAGGTCTACCGCAAGGCGCATCCGAGAGCTTGATGTTCGTGACCTTGTCACCGGCACCGAGTATAATTTGCAGGACCAAACGGAAGACAGAAGTGACCCGTTCCGGACGGCCTGCATGCTCCCCCAGGGACTCGGCGGTCGAACGGAAACGTACGGCACGCAGACTCAGACGGAGGATGGAATGCAGGATTTTATTTCGATAGCGGATGTCGATCGCGGCAAGATGGACGAGCTCTTGAACCTCGCGGCGGAACTCAAGCGCACGCGCGGTCGGAGAAATGACCTTTCGGGGAAGACGGTCGCTCTCATATTCCACAAGCCATCTCTCAGAACGAGGGTAAGCTTCGAAGTGGGAGTGGTGGAGTTGGGAGCGCACCCGATGTACGTCACGGATGCAGAGGTCAAGATGGGACAGAGAGAATCCATCTCTGACATCGGAAAGGTCCTCACACGGTATGTGCACGGCATCATGATCCGAACCTTTGCGCACTCTAATTGCACCGAACTGGCGGCGGCCGCCGACATTCCGGTGATCAACGGTCTCACCGATCTGAATCACCCCTGTCAGATCATGGGCGATATACTGACGTGCATCGAGCATGGCAAGAACATGAGCAACAGCGTGATAGCCTTCATTGGAGACGGCAACAACGTCGCCAACTCCTGGGTGAATGCAGCCGGCAACATGCCTTTCGAACTCAGGATCGGCGGACCCTCCGGATACGCACCAAACGAGACACTGCTTGAGGCCGCCCGCGCCAAAGGCGCCAACATCAGACTCATCAACGATCCGGTCGAGGCCGTCACCGGAGCCGACGTCATCTACACTGATGTCTGGGCAAGCATGGGACAGGAAGATGAGGCGGCTGAGCGGAGACGCCGGTTCCAGCCGTATCAGGTGAACGCCGAGTTGGTAGAGCACGCGAAAGACGACGTCATAGTGCTTCATTGTCTGCCGGCCCACAGGGGTGACGAGATCACCGACGAGGTGATGGACGGACGCCACTCGGTTGTGTTCGACCAGGCCGAGAACAGACTCCACGCACAGAAGGCGATCATGGTTGACCTCATGGGAGAGTAGCCGGATGAGAGTGCGGTGCGATCGATTCGTGCGAGTGACTGTCGCTATCATTGCCGGCACCGTGCTCTGGGGATGCGCGCGACCCGGTCTTCCGCCGGGTGGACCCCCTGACGCGACGCCACCGGAGGTCATCTCTACGCGACCCTTGGCGGGTGCGCTCATGGTAGAACCATTGGCAGCAATTGAGATACGCTTCAGCGAGGAGATGGACCGGCGCTCTGCCGAGAGGGCTTTCTCCGTAACGCCCAACGTCGAGTTCAGGAATCTCCGCTGGCATGCGACCGCGCTCGAGGCGCGTCCGGCCGTCGGCTTCTCTGACTCCACTACTTACATTGTGCGCGTCACTGAGAGCGCTGCCGACTTCCACAACGTGGCCATGGGTATACCGTTCGAGTTCGCTTTCTCCACAGGCGAAGTCATCGATGATGCCTGGATAGGAGGACATGTGGTTCTGACGGGAGAGGGAGTTTCCGGCGCCACCGTGTGGGCCTGCCGGCACGTCCCACAACCCGATTCATCCGGAGCCTACTCGCGTTGCGGATACGAGGCTCTCACGAACGACGACGGCGCGTTTCTTGTTGCCCACGTCAGGCCTCGCAACGAGCCGTATTCGATGCTCGCCTTCATCGACGCGGATCTTGATGGACTCTACCGGCCGGGCGAAGAGACCGGTGGCATCTTCGAGTCAGGAGCGCTCGTCAGCGCCTCCGGCGACAGCATTGGAGACCTGGACCTCCCGCTGGAGCTTCCTCTCACAGATGAAGAGCATTCTCACGATGCAACTGGGGAATAAGGCAGGGGGAACACGTGGAGCTTGAGTTCGCAAAGATGAGCGGGGCAGGCAACGACTTCATCGTCATCGACAACCGGAGAGGGGCAATAGGCCGGGACGTCAGAGAGCTTACGAAACAGCTCTGCCGGCGGCGGATGTCGATCGGAGCGGATGGTCTGATCCTGGTCGGTGAAAGCCGGGACCACGGGTTCAGAATGAGATACTTCAATGCAGACGGCAGCGAGGCAGATATGTGCGGCAACGGCGGCCGCTGCGTCGCGCGATTCGCAAGCGAGCTTGGGATCACCGGGCGAGAGATGGAGTTTGAGAGCAGGGCAGGACTTCATCGCGCCGCGGTCCATGAGGACGGCAGCGTCAGACTGATGCTGCCCGCCCCGCGCGCCATCATCATGAACACGACGCTCACAATAGACGGCGAGACACTGGCGCTGTGCAGAGTCAATACGGGCGTCCCGCACACCGTGATCGAGGTCGAGGATGTGCAGAGCTATCCCGTGGTCGAAATGGGGCGCCTCATCAGGTACCACTCGAGATTCGCCCCGGAAGGGACAAATGTGGATTTCGTCACGGTGAAGCCTGACGGCACACTGAGACTGCGCACCTACGAGCGCGGTGTCGAGGATGAGACGCTGGCCTGCGGGACCGGAGCTGTCGCCACGGCGCTCATGATGGCGGCACTCGACAGGACCGGGTCGCCTGCGGTTGTTATGACCCAGGGAGGGAAACCTCTCATCATCGATTTCTACATGAGCGACCACGGTTTCTGCGACGTGTCACTCTCGGGCGACGCGCGCATCATTTACTGGGGCAAGCTCCAGCTTTCGGAGGATTAGTCATGTTCTCAGGATCGCTCGTGGCCATTGTCACGCCCATGAAAGACGGTTCTCTTGATGAGCAGTCGCTCAGGCGGATTCTGCGTCTGCACAAGGACGCAGGCACCAACGGAATCGTACCCGCGGGATGCACGGGGGAAGCCGCAACGCTGAGCGATGACGAACGTCTCCGTCTCATAGACATCTGTCTCGATGAGGTCGGTGATTCGATGTACGTCATACCGGGCACCGGATCGAATTCGACCACCGAGACCATCAGGCTCACGGCAGCCGCGCAGACGGCAGGGGCTCACGGAGCTCTCATCATCACACCCTACTATAACAAGCCGACTCCGGAGGGACAGTACCGGCACTACAGCACCGTCGCAGAATCGGTCGACATCCCGATTGTGCTCTACAATGTACCCGGACGAACCGGAACGAACATGCTGCCGGAGACAGTCGCAAGGCTCTTCGAGGTAAGCAACATCGTCGCGATAAAGGAAGCCGCCGGATCGGTGGATCAGGTGAGCGAGATCGTGGAGCTCTGCGACATCACTGTGCTGTCCGGAGATGATCCTCAGACACTTCCCATGATGGCTGTCGGAGCGACCGGCGTCGTATCGGTTGCCGCGAATGTCGTCCCACGCATGGTGCTCCAGATGGTGAACGCATGGCCTGCGAGTCCGGAACGCGCCGCCGAGCTGCATCACCGCCTGAGACCGATTGCGAAGGCGCTCTTCGTCGAATCTAATCCGGGACCCGTGAAGTACGCCATGCACAAGCTCGGCCTCATCGACAGTCCTGAGCTGAGGTCCCCGCTTGTTGTGCTGAGCTCAGAAGGAGCAGCGAGGATGCAGCGCGGACTTGAGCTCATGAGACAAGCCATCCAGACGTGAGAAGAGGCGGGAATGCCGCTGGTCGAGATCTCGTTGATCGAAGGGCGCAACGCCGAAACAAAGAAGCGCATGATAGCTGAGGTAACCGAGGCGATCGTGCGTACGTCCGGCGCTCCTGCTGAGGTCGTTACGGTCATAATCCGTGATGTACCGAAAGACGCTTGGGGAAGTGGGGGCGTGCCATATTCCCCAAAGAAGTAGCCAGCCCTTAGGCATCTTGCCAATACCCCTAAGTTAGGACTAGACAGGCAGAGTCTCCGCACGTAGTCTGTCGTTGGATGACTATGCGGTCGGCTACCGCGGTGCACGTTCGGGAAACAACCGGGCGAGCGTCGCGGTATGTTGTTTTTGGGGAGTTGGGGACATCCTCCGGCTTCACCTACTTCGAGGGAGGACGTATGAAGCACAGGGATCAATGGCAGAGAGAGTACGAGAGGGTCGTGACCACCCAGTCTGAGCTCGAGCGGATCATCAAGCTCTCCGACGGCGAGAAGCAGGCGATCGAGAGTCTCAAGACTATATACCCGATCAAGATATCGAGACATTACCTGGATCTCCTGGACCCGAATGACCTGAATGATCCACTCCGCAGGGTCGTGATTCCTACAATGGACGAACTGGTCCATCGGCCCGGCGAACACAGCGATGATGTCCATGCCGACGAAGCAGCATTTCAGCCCTGCCCCGGGATCGTCCACAGGTATCCCGGTAAGCTCTTGCTCATGCCAACCCTCGGCTGCCCTTCGCATTGTCGCTTCTGCTTCAGAAAAGGACACAAGGTCCAGCACCTGAGCCAGAACGACGCTCATGTGGCACTCGACTACATCAGGAGCAACGACTCCATACGCGACGTGATCATTACCGGTGGGGAGCCGCTCTTTCTGAGCGACGAGGAACTCCACTTCTGGGTCTCCTCGGTGCGTGCGATAGAACACGTCCAGATCATCCGGATTACATCACGGGCGCCCATTTATGTCCCGTCCAGGATTACTCAGTCCCTCGTGGACATGCTGGCTGAGCACAGACCCATCTACGTGATCTTCTCGTTCCTCCACGCGCGCGAGCTCACACCTGAGCTCGAAAAGGGAATCAGGATGATGGCGGATGCCGGTATCGTCATGCTCCAGCAGGGCCCGCTCCTGAGAGGGATAAACGACGACCCGGACATCCTGAAGGAGCTCAACGAACGTCTGGCTGCGCTTCAGGTGCTACCGTACTACACGATCTGGGGTATCTCCGCTCCCGGGACCGAGCATTTCATGGTCGATGGAGAACGCGCCAGCAATCTCGTGGCCGCTCTCGAGAACAAGACATCCGGTTTCTGCGTGCCCCATCTCATAACCATCGCCCGCGGCGACAAGGTCCGCATGATGGGCTGGTCTCCGGAGAAGGCGGCCGCTCACCTCGGGAACCGCCAAAGCGCAGGCGCAGGCACGCCGACAAACACGACCATCATGAACGCTGCTCCACATAAGTAGTGGGTCCACCTTCGGCTGAAGACCCACTACTGTGAGACGGCGGCCTCCGGGCCGCCGTCTCGTATTCTGGTATGGGGATGCGCGAACGGCGCTTGTTCTGCGCCCATCTCTCCGGCTCATCCCTTCATCCCGCTGCGCACGCCGCACTGTTCACTCCGTGACCACCATTCTGCGCTGATCCCCACCCCAGGTTGCATACTGCCACACGAGCCGCACGTTTTGTCAACGTGAGGCCCGTCTGTTCAATGAAAGCACAGTTTAGGCACAATCCGACCCGTCTTGAGACTTCTTCTGACCCCTTTGCTGGTACACCTCTTGCTGTACATGGGGCAGCTTCATACGTCTTCAGCCAGGAAAGGGCTGCTCGCTGGACAGTCCGTCCAAGCAGGGAACCAACCCGCGTGAGGAGGAAACCATGAAGTCAGTGCGATCCGGAGTCGGTTATTCCGACAAGACGGATTCAGCAGCTGCCGGGCGTCACGCAGCTGAGAAGGCAATGATGTACGCGTCAACAGACAAGAGCGATTTCACAATGGCGTTCTGTGGCGGCAACCACGATCCGTTCACCTTTCTCAGGGGCATTCGAGAGGTCGTTGGTGAGACCACGCTCATCGGCGGAATGACCGTCGGCGTAATCACGAACGAGAAGATCGGCTACGGAGGTTACGAGACAGGCGTTGCCGTCGTCTCGGCCGACAACATCCGCTTCAATGCCGTAACGGTCGGCAATCTGAGCGACGATGAGGAGGCCGCCGGCGTCGAATTCGGTCGACTCCTCTCCGAGCAGTCGACGCCCGACTCCAGGGGCGCGCTCTTCTTCTACGATTCCATCAAGCAGTCAGACCCATTCGCCGTCAACCTCGCCAGTCAGCTGGTCAAGGGAGTGGAGAAGTCGCTTCCCGTCCCGCACATACCGCTTCTGGGCGGGGGAGTCATGAAGGACTATCAGTGGCACGAGGCGCCGGTCTTCGCCGGTGACCAGGCCCTCACGCAGCACGCGGCAGGAGTCGTCATCTCAGGGAACTGCTCCGTCCACCACGCCATCAGCCACGGGTGCGAGCCGGCGAGCGACTACCACACCATCACAAGCATCGAGGGTCCTGTCGTCCGCGAACTGGATGGTAGACCCGCCCTCAACGTCATCGAGGATATCATCGGAGCCGGAGCGGGCAACGACTGGCAGCAGTATTCGCTTCTGGTGACTCTCGGGGCAAACTACAGCAACGACCCGTACGGTGATTTCAAGGAGGACGAGTACGTCAACCGCCTCATCGCCGGGGTCAATCCCGAGGACGGTTCGCTGATACTTTTCGAATCGGACTTCGGGCCGGGTGAAAAGGTCCAGATCATGCGCCGCAGCAATGAGAAGATGCTCGAATCGGCGCGAGGGATCTCCGAGAGGCTTCTTGATGAGGTCGAGCATTCCGACCCGTTCCTCGGTATCTACATCGACTGCGCAGGCCGCACGAGCGGTTTTTGTGGCGCGGGCGCAGAGGAAGGGGCCTTCGTCCAGAAGACGATCGGCGCCAAGATGCCGCTGCTCGGTTTCTACTCGGGCGTGGAAGTAGCTCCGTTCATGGGCGGCTCGCGCGCTCTGGACTGGACGGGCGTCCTGATCGTCCTTTCTGAGGACCGCTAGCACAGACCTGTGGGGAAGTAGGCAGCGTGGCCGATCTCGAACACAAGAAAGAAGACCGCGTAGTCGAACTGGAACGCCGTGTGGCGGGCCTCCGGAAACGGGTGGAGAAGCTCGGTGGTGAATCCGTACGCTCCGAGTACAAGATACTCCACCTGACTCAGGAGGTCCGCCGTTCCCGCGAGGCATTCGGCTTTCTCGCAGGCTTCCAGAACGATATCGGCATGGCCGGATCTATCGGTTCGCTCTATGACATAGCGCTCAAATCGATAGTGGCAGAGCTGTGGATGAAGCGCGCCATCGTGCTGGAACGAAACGGCTTGGAGGGAACGTACCGCCCGGTAGCAGCCCTGGGTTATCACGGGGAGGAGAGGCCGGTCGAGCTCTCGCTTCCCGAGGAAACGTCAGCCATCTGGTCGGAGCCGGCGCTTGTGAACGGCGAGACCGACCCCAGCGAGTGGATCGAGAACGTCCGCACGAATCTGTCACTTCCCTTCTTCACCTGGATTCCGAACATCACAGACAACGGTGTCGAGACAGTACTCGTGGCCGGCTCGCTTGCGGAAGACAGTGCTCAGGAACCCCGGCTGACCGATCACGATCTGGCGCTCCTGACATCAGTCGGAGCCATTCTCTGGGTGGGACGGATGAACCTCGTCGCCCGCCAGAGTCTGAAGCTCCAGGTCCGCTACGAATCGCTGCTACATCGCATCTCCGAGGTCCTTCTCAAGGACTACGATTCCCCGAGGAGCCATTTTGACAGCGTCATAACGCGTGTCGGAAGGGCGTGGTCGCTCGATCGTGTTCGCATCGTCGAGAGGCTGTCGAGCGAGCGCATGACGAACGTGACGCACGAGTGGACCACCGGCGGGACTGAATCGGCGGGAGTCGATTGCTCACATCCCGTCGAAGGGGTTCCGGAGTGGCGGGACTGTCTCGCGCTCGGCGAGCAGATACGGGTGGACGATATCAATCTCTTCCCGAAGAACCGTGTCTCCGGACTCAGCGAGCAGGGTGTGAGGTCTCTTCTTGTTCTGCCCATCACTGTGCATAAGAATGTGGTCGGGTGGATGAGCTTCGAGCAGTGCTCCCGCGTGCGCATCTGGACGGACGAGGAAACACGTATTCTGGATGTCATCGCTGGACTCATGGCCAGAGCGATGGCTCGCGAGACCGAGCTCGAGGAAAGAGCACATCTCGAGGCCGAGTACTACCACTCCAAGAAAATGGAAGCGGTCGGTCAGCTCGCCGGTGGAGTCGCGCACGACTTCAACAACCTCCTGACGACGATCCAGGGCTATGCGCAGCTCCTGACGATCCGTCTGCCGGAAGAGTACAGGGAGCAGGGAGGCCTCAAGGAAATCATCATGGCCAGCGAGCGGGCCGCCGGCCTAACACGCCAGCTCCTGACTTTCAGCCGCAAGGACAAGGCAGAGACAAGCGCTCTTGACATCAACGAGACCATTGAGGAAATGATGGAGCTCCTCAAACGCATGCTCGGCGACGTTATCAAGATTAGGCTCGACCTCGATGGCGAAATGGGATTGACGGTCGGTGACAAGCACCAGATCTCTCAGATGGTGATGAATCTTGCCGTCAATGCGAAGGATGCCATGCCCGAGGGCGGAGAGATCCATATCACAACACGCGAGTTCACAGACATAGGTCCACTGGCACAGCGCTTCACGGTTCCCGGGGTCGAGAGGTGCCACCTCATTGAGGTAACAGATACCGGAACAGGAATGAGCGACGAGATCAAGGAGAGGATCTTCGAACCGTTCTTCACAACCAAGGAGGCAGGCAAGGGAACCGGTCTGGGTCTCTCGATAGTCTTCAGCGTTGTGCGACGCCACGGCGGCTTCGTGGAACTCGAGAGCAAGCTGGGCAAGGGCACGACCTTCCGCGTATTCCTGCCGGTCAAGGAGCCCGAACAGCAGGAGAGTGCGAAGGAGACCGGGCTGGAGATGGCGCGAGGAAACGAGACGGTCCTCGTCGTCGAGGACGACGAGAGCATTCGCTCGCTCATCATCGATGTCCTCAAGACAAGCGGCTACGACGTATTGTCCGCCACAAACGGGCGCGAGGCGCTGGAGGAGATGAAACAGTCCGGCAATGATATCTCGCTGGTCATGACCGACGTAGTGATGCCTGAGATGAACGGCCGCGAACTCTGGGACGCCTTCGCGAACGCGGGCTACAACCTTCCGGTAGTCGTGATGAGCGGATACCCAAAGGGTGAGGAGAACGGGGGCTTCCTTGATGAGGCCGCCGGCTATCTCCAGAAGCCATTCGGTCCCAGGGAAGTCACCGAGGCCGTCAGACGTGCCCTCGACAGCACTGCCGGCACAGTGCACGGCGAGAGCCGGCAGAGCCCTCTACACTGATACTCCACTGATACTCCCAACCAGAACACTTCGGGTCCACTCAGCTGTGCGGCAGCCCGAATACCCTGCCGACGCCCATATGTCACACAGACCCGCACAGCCATGGCGTTGCCAACGCGCCCGTGTCGTGCTATCTTGGGTGTTCGATTCGCTCAGAGGAGGCAATGGTGATCCGAGTAGTGGTCAGTGGCATATGCGGCCGCATGGGTGGCATGGTCGCGCAGCAGATCGCGGCTTCCGGGGATGTCAAACTCGTGGGCGGGCTGGAGCTGCCGACACACGAGAATGTGGGAAGACAGCTCTGTGAACTCTGGACCGGTGCGGACTCCGGCATTATCGTGAGCTCCGGACTCGACGAATTCGAGCGCGGAAGCTACGACGTGCTGGTGGATTTCTCCGTCGCCGCCCAGGCCGTAGCCTGTGCGGAACGCGCGAACGCAGAGCGTCTGGGACTCATCGTGGGAACGACTGGACTCACCGAGTACGAGATGGCCGCCATACAGGCCGCGTCGAAGAACACGCCCATTGTCGTTGCGCCGAACACGAGCCTCGGAATCAACATGCTCTTTGGTCTGGTTCAGTCGGCGGCTGAGCGACTGGGCGAGTCGTTCGACGTTGAGATAGTCGAGGCGCACCACAGCGCGAAGAGGGACGCTCCAAGCGGAACGGCCGCGAAGCTGGCCGGGATCGTCGCGGATGCACGCGGCGTGGGTCCGGAGATGATCCGTGTTGGACGCTCAGGGCTGGAGGCGACGAGACGTCCCGGAGAGATAGGTGTGCATGCCGTGCGGGCGGGTGGCATCACCGGCAGACATACGGTACATCTGGTGTCTGAAGTGGAGGAGATAGCGCTCTCACACACGGCCTTTTCCAGAGAGGCGTACGCCCGAGGTGCGGTGCACGCGGTGCGCTTCGTTCACGGAAAACCGCCTGGACTCTATGACATGATGGACGTACTCGATCTCTAGTGCCGGCAGCGGAGGGAACCGTGTCTCAGTACCGCGATCTCATCAACGTAATACTGAAGTGCAACGAACTGAAAACGATCCCGAGAATGGGCTGGCGCGTGAGGGGCGTGCGCGACGGCGAGAGCGTGGCTGAGCATTCGTTCGCGGTGGCGGTCATATCCATGCTGCTTGCCTCGAGGATGGGAATCGATGTCGATGTGGAGAAGCTCCTTAAGATCGCGCTTCTTCACGATCTTCCCGAGCACATGCTGGGCGACATACACGCTCCGGCAACCGAACTCCTGGGCGAGCACGTCAAGGAAGCAGCCGAGTTGCGGATTCTGGAGAAGCTCTTCGGATCTCTGGACGACGCATACGAGTACATCGGCCTCTGGAAGGAGTTTGCGGAACGCTCTTCAGTCGAGGGCCGCATCGTCCGGGCCGTCGACAAGCTGGAGATGTTCACCCAAGCATATCTCTACGAGCGTGAGGGCAACCGCATGCTCGACGATTTCTGGAGTTACGAGGATAACGTCCGCGATTTCGAGTTCGAGGAGATCCGTGGGCTGTATGAAGAACTCATTGATATGAGGACGCGCGATGAGCGCGGCTGGGCCGGAAGAAAGACGGTTCAGCGGGACAGGAACGAGGGAAGCGATGCGCTGGAGTAAGACACTGATCCCGACGCACAAGGAAGATCCATCCCACGCAGAGACGACGAGCCACAAGCTCATGCTGCGGGCAGGTCTCATCAGAAGGCTCACGTCCGGCGTGTACAACTACCTGCCGCTGGGTTGGCGTGTTATCAGGAAGGTCGAAGCGATCGTGAGGGAGGAGATGGACCGGATCGGATGCCAGGAACTCCTCATGCCCGTCGTCAGTCCTGCCGAGCTCTGGCAGGAGACTGGACGCTGGGACGTCTACGGCAAGGAGCTGTGGCGGGTCCACGACAGAAACGGCCGCCAGTTCGCCTTGGGACCTACTCATGAAGAGGTAGTCACCGACATTGTCCGCAACGAGGTGCGATCGTATCGCCAGCTTCCGTTCACCCTCTATCAGATCCAGACGAAATTCCGTGACGAGATCAGACCTCGCTTTGGAGTCGTTCGCGCTCGAGAGTTCATCATGAAGGATGCGTACAGCTTCCATCGGGACGAGGACTCTCTCAATGAGACCTACAAGGCCATGTACGATGCCTACTGCCGCATCTTCGACCGCTGCGATCTCAGCTACCGACCTGTTGAAGCCGCCACGGGCGCCATCGGCGGCAGCGCATCGCACGAGTTCATGGTCCTTTGCGACACGGGTGAGTCCGAGGTCATCGTGTGTGAGTGCGGCTACGCCGCCACCGACGAGCGGGCAGAGGGACTCATTGCAGACATCATGCCGGTGGAGGATCCCCTTCCGATTGAGCCCGTCGACACCCCCGGGATGAAAACGATCGAGGACGTCTCTGAGTTCCTCGGTGTCGAACCGTGGCGACTCATCAAGACGATCGTCTACGTCGCCGACGGCGAGCCCGTAGTTGCCCTCATCCGCGGCGACCGCGACATCAACGAGGAGAAGCTGGCCGGGCTCCTCGGCGCAAGTATGATCGAAGCCGCGCCGCCGGCCGTTGTCGAGAAGGTGACCGGGGCGCCGGTCGGGTTTGCCGGCCCCGTCGGGCTGTCCGGGGTTCGGCTGATGGTCGACCGTTCGGTCGAGCCACTCAGAAACGTGGTCGTGGGAGGGAACGCAGTGGACGTCCACATCCGGAACGTCAATGCCGGACGGGATTTCAGCGTCGACGGCTACTGCGACATCGCCAGGATCGGGAAGGGCGACCTCTGCCGCAAGTGCGGGAAGACCATGGACTCCTTCCGGGGCATCGAGGTCAGCCAGGTCTTCAAGCTGGGCACGAAGTACTCGGACAGCATGAAGGCCACATTCCTCAACGAAAACGGCAAAGCCATGCCGTTCGTGATGGGCTGTTATGGTCTCGGCATTTCCCGGACGATGGCCGCCATCATCGAGCAGCACAGCGACGAATACGGCATCACTTGGCCGATGAGCGTCGCGCCTTTCGATGTAGAGATCCTCGCCGTGAAGTTCAGGAACGAGGAAGTGCGTGAGATTTCTGAACGCCTCTACAGCGACCTGAAGGCGGCCGGCATAGACGTCCTGCTCGATGATCGCCACGATTCCCCCGGCGTCAAGTTCAAGGACGCCGATCTGATCGGCATCCCGATCCGCGTGACGGTCGGCGAGCGCGGGCTCAAGAGCGGTGCTCTCGAGATCAGGATGAGAGAAACGGGCGAACAACGTGATCTGCCGATCGATGGAGCGGTCGCAGAGATCACGAAGATCGTGGAGGAAGCGAAAGCGTAGCTCGCACCCCGGCCTTCGACAGGAGGTCCCACCTGCGATCAGACGCCCCCGTCTTCGGCAATGCGCTCAATGAGAATGCAAAGCAGCCCCCCTCCAGCCTGGAGGGGGGCTTTGAATGCGGCAGAAGAGACGTAGAACAGTTAGGCGTCGCTCTTTTTCATCAGACCGGACTTCTTTCTGTCCGCAGCGTGTGCGCTGAGGACGCCGTGCTTGGCAGCGCGGTCGATTGCTGAAACAGCCTCACGCACCCTCGCGTTCCTCTCCTCAGAAGAGGCGCCGGCAACCTTCTTGATGGCCGTGGACGCGCGCGACTTGATGGCCCTGTTCTTTTCGTTCAGCTTCTTGGACTGCCTGAGTCTCTTGATGGCCGACTTTTTCTGGGGCAACTCGATACCTCCCTGTACATCTCCTGCCGGGGCGCATACGCTCGCACCCTGGATCTCTCATCACAATTAATCAAACATATCAGTACGGGACGCCCAAGTCAAGGCTCTCTTGCGACTTCGTGAGACGCGTTGACTCGACGCCTGAGGCAGGCTAGGCTACGGGACATGGGAGCTTCCCGAAAAGAAACGGTCGAGAACGCGGCGGGAATCACACCTCGGCGAGTCCCCACCGGCCCGGGCGTCTATCTTCTGAAAGACGCCAACGGACGGATCATCTACGTTGGGAAGGCGCGGAATCTGCGCAGCCGCCTGAGAGCATACACCGGGAAGCGAGAAACCCCGGATCGGAAGACGCAGATCCTGCGATCGCATCTCTCGACCTTCGACTACATCGTGACCGAGTCCGAAACGGAAGCCCTCGTACTCGAATCCAATCTGATCAAGGAGCACCGTCCCCGATACAACGTCAAGTTGAAAGACGACAAGCGCTACCCGTTCATCAAGGTCACTCTTGCTGAGAGGTTTCCCAAAGCCTATGTGACCAGAGTAGTCAGGGAAGACGGGGCCAGGTACTTTGGTCCGTACACCGATGCCAGAGCGATGAGGCGTACCTTGCGCCTCGTGCGCCAGATCTTTCCCTCCAGGACCTGCAAAACGTTCAAGCTCAGGCTGAGACCATGCCTCAATCATCAGATCGGACGCTGCCCGGCCCCGTGCTCGGGCAAGGTCACAGAGGAACAGTACGGACGGGGAATCGAGGAGCTGTGTCTATTCCTCAGCGGCCGCGCCGATGAGGTCGTCAGCCGCCTCGAAGACCGTATGCAACGGGCGGTCTCATCCCTCAGATTTGAGGAGGCCGCAACTCTAAGAGACAGGATCGCGGACATCGACAGAGTCGTGGAGCGACAGAGGGTGCTGACCGTTACGCGTGTCGACCGGGACGTCGTAGCCATCGACCACCACGAACAGTACGGAGTCGCGTCGGTGGTGCGGATTCGTCGAGGCAAGATGATCGGGTGTGAAAACGTCCCCCTGGAATTCGCGGCGGAAACGAACCGCGAGGAGCTCCTCGCGGGCTTTTTGAAGCAGTTCTACTCGGTTGCGACCGAGCTTCCCCCCGAGATCCTCGTCGACGACGAGATGCGCGAAACCGAGGCGATCGGGATCTGGCTGAGGGAGCGGGCAGGGCGGGCGGTCTCCATCCACTTCCCGAAGAGGGGTGAGAAACTCCAGCTCATTGCCTTCGCCCGCGAGAACGCTAAGACAGCTCTAAGGAGGGCCTTCGATGACCGAAAGGTACCGAAGGTCATAGAAGATCTCGGTCTGTTTCTCGGCATGAAGCGCCCTCCCAGGCTCATCTCGGCCGTGGATATCTCGAACATCCAGGGGGCCCACGCTGTCGGCACAGTGATCTCCTTCCGCGACGCGAAGCCGGACAAGGCGCTCTATCGCAAGTACCGTATCCGGACGGTGAAAGGCAGTGACGACTGTGCTATGATTTACGAGGTAGTGCACCGTCACTTCAGTGCTACGATTCGGGAGAGACAGGATCTGCCCGATCTGCTTCTTGTCGATGGTGGAAAGGGACAGCTCAGGAAGGCGGTTGAGGCAGTTCGAGAGGCTGGCGCCAGAGGAGTAACTGTCGTGGCTCTGGCGAAGCGTGAGGAAGAGCTCTTCGTGCCCGGGCGCGCCGGTGCACTTCCAGTTCCGGATGAGTCGGCCGCAAAGAGGCTCCTGCGGAGAATCAGGAACGAGGTTCACCGCTTCAGCATTACGTATCACAGATCTCTCAGGAAGAAGGCGGCAAGGAGATCCACCCTGGACGGTATCGCCGGAGTGGGGGAGTCGCGAAAGGCCGCGCTCCTTGAACGCTTCGGATCCGCGGCGGCAATCCTTGAGCGCCGTGAGGAAGAGATCGCGGAGGTACCAGGCATTGGTATCCGAACGGCACGCAGGATCAAACAGGCGCTCGAACAAGAAACGCGTGGTAGTGATGCACGGCAACGATCAGACTGACTCCCGGTTGGAGATGCTCCGCTATGTCAGTTTCGATTCGGAACTGGGGTGTTTTCTGCTTGTCCGGAGCGAACAGGGGCTCTCATCGGTGATGTTCAGCAAGGAACTCGACATCGACCGAGAGCTCTCGAGGATCCGGGGAGCAACACGTATCCTGGCCGTCGAGGACAGGCTGCATCTCCGCCGAGTCGTGGACGATATCCGCAGCTACCTGGCCGGGGTTTCTGTCGACTTCGACTATGAGCTGGATCTGTCCACGCAGACGGAATTCTCCCGTACAGTTCTCGAGACTGTCAGAGGCATCCCCTTCGGCACGCTTCGCTCCTACAAATGGGTGGCGGAAGAGATCGGATCTCCACGCGCAACGCGACCTGTCGGGCAGACACTGGCCCGGAATCCGCTTCCCATAGTTATCCCCTGTCACAGGGTCGTCAACAGCGACGGTTCGCTCGGCGGCTACTCCAGCGGCGGTACAGACATGAAGCGGCGCCTGATAGAGATCGAGAACGGCCAGACCGGCCTGGCGTTCCAGCACAGCGCGGAGGAGGGACGTCGGCGCATCCGCTTCCTTCTGGAATCAGAAGGTGGGGAAGGTGACGCGACAGCCTAGCACACCCTCACTGGTCACGGACTCGATCGAGGAGTACCTTGACCACCTCACCTCGGAACGTGGCCTTTCTGAGAATACTGTCGCCTCGTACCGGGGCGACCTGGCTCAGTATGCCGCCCACCTGGCAAAGAACGGCGTCACGGACCCATCCAGAATAACCGAGCGTAATGTCAGAGACTATATCGGGGGAGGGATAATCTCAGGGCTTTCGCCGCGGAGCGCAGCCCGGCGCCTATCCTGTCTGCGCGGCTACCACGCGTTCCTCCCCAAGGCTCTGACGGACAGAGCTGGTAGCAGAAGCTACACCGACCCGACGCTGCACATGGAAGCTCCCAGGATGTCACGCAAGCTGCCTGATGTGCTTGGCGTGCACGAGATAGAGAGTCTTCTGAACGCACCTGATACGGCGACTCCTCTCGGTACGAGAGACCGCGCCATGCTGGAGATGGGCTACGGAGCAGGGCTCAGGGTGAGCGAACTCATCAGTCTCGAGCTGTCAAACCTGTTCCTAGAGGACTCCTACATACGCGTGCTCGGCAAGGGCTCGAAAGAACGCGTCATCCCTGTAGGAAACCCCGCCATAGACTGGACGGAGCGATACAGACGAGACGTGCGTCCCGACCTCATCGCCAAGGGCACCCCCACAGATGTCCTGTTCCTCAATGCCAGGGGATACCCTCTTACACGCATGGGGTTCTGGAAGATACTGCAGAAGCAGGTGGCCGGATCGGGAGTGCGGGAACGCGTCAAGCCTCACACGCTGCGCCACTCGTTTGCGACCCACCTGCTTAAGGGGGGCGCAGATCTGAGAGCAGTGCAGGAGATGCTGGGACACGCCGACATCTCGACGACGCAGATATACACCAGCGTAGACCGCGAGTATCTCAAGGCGATCCACAGAACGTTCCACCCCAGGGGATGATCCGGTGCGGTCACCGCTGGGCAGCCATCCGGACAGACAGCGGGAGCATCACGTGCGGAACCAGGACGTGACAAAGACGCTCACGAGCACACTCGCCCCCGAGGCAATGGAAGCGCTCCACGATCTGGGAAAGATCGCCGACGGTCGCGGAGTGGGCGCGTTTGTTGTTGGCGGTGTCGTTCGCGACGCCCTGATGAAACGCCCCTGCGAAGATCTCGACATTGTTGTGGAGGACGACGCAATTGATTTCGCCGAGGCAGCCGCCCGCGAACTCGAGGGACACGTCAAGAAGCACCGTCGATTCGGGACTGCCATCCTGGTGCTGGGACGCGCTGTGAAAGTGGACATCGCCACGTCAAGATCAGAATCGTATGCCCGACCCGGCGCGCTGCCCGATGTGGCCCCGGATCCCATCGAGCTGGATCTCAAGCGGCGCGACTTCACGCTGAATGCGATGGCCGTGCGTATCAACGCAGATCGATTCGGCGAATTGCTCGACCCGGTCGGTGGCCGGGCAGATCTGAAGACAGGGGTGTTGCGTGTCCTCCACAAGCACAGTTTCGAGGACGACCCGACACGTGTTCTGAGATGTGTCAGGTTCTCCGCCCGGTTCTCGTTCAAACTGGACCCACTGACCGAAAAGCTGTTGCAGGACGCTGTTGAGCATGATCTGATAAGCACGGTCAGCGGAGAACGCATCATGAACGAGATCCGCCTGATCCTGAGCGAGGATGAGATCTGGTTGCCACTGAAGCAACTTGATTCACTGGGAGTGCTCCCAAGCATACACCCGAACTGGCACCTGCCGGAGAACGCGCCCAGCCTTTTCAGCAAGCTCCCGGCGATCATGAAAAGCCCGATCGGCTCAATCAGATCCGCAACACTGTGGCACACCCGTTTCCTCGCAGCGGTGAGCGCACTCAGCATCTCCGACGCTGGAGCGCTCCTCAACCGCCTCCGCTCAGGAGCAACCCTGAGAAACCTCATTGACGAGCTCGCACGCTTCGAGGTGACAGCGCGGGGGCGTCTGGAATCGGAGAACGAACTCAGCAGGAGCGATCTCTACGACGCGCTTGCCCCCCTCAGCCCTGAGACACTGGCTGTCGTTCTTGCCTCGGCCGGATCGATCGCGTCGGGACGCGTCACGCTTTATCTGTCCGAGCTCGAAAGCGTCAGGCCTATCCTGGGTGGCTCGGACCTGATCCGCCTCGGGCTTGAGGAGGGAACGCATCTGGGAGAAGTCCTCGCTGACCTGAGACGAGCGTGTCTGGACGGGTTTGTGACTTCGAAGACAGAGGAACTTGAGTTTGTCCGGAGGGCAATCCGAGACCTTGACGTGGAGAATAAGAGGTGATAGCGTCTCGCAGAAGACGGTGGAAGATGTCGGCAATGGAGGCGGGCAATAGAAGCGGACAGCAGATGCGGGCGAAAAGGGAGAGAGAACCAGGTGACTGACGGCACGCTCGGGCCTGCGCAGCAGGCGTCGACACTCGCGGATCCTGTGATTCCGATCGTGAAGAGGCCCGTCTACGAGGTCCGGCTTGAGGCATTCGAAGGCCCTCTCGATCTCTTGCTCCACTTGATCCGTGAGCACGAGATAGACATCTATGACATTCCCATAGCTGCCGTCACAGGTCAGTATCTCGAATACATCAGGCTGATGGAAACGCTCGACCTGGCGCTTGCCGGCGAGTTCCTCGAGATGGCGGCCACGCTCATTCGTATCAAGGTCCGCATGTTGCTGCCTCGGCCGATCGATGAGAATGCGGAAGAGGAAGACCCAAGAGAGCAGCTCGTCCGCCAGCTCGTCGAGTACAAGAGGTTTAAGGAAGCCGCTCAGACTCTCTCCAGCCACGAACTCCAACGGCGCGACCACTTCCAGCATGGCGTGGACACCAGTGCCTATCACACCATGGATGAGGACGAGATCGAAACAGGCGACTTCCTGAGAGACGTCACGCTCTTCGATCTTGTCGATTGCCTGCGTGAAGTGCTGGCGAGGATCCCTGAGCGGATCGATGTCCACGAAGTCAATCTCGACCAGATCTCCGTCGAGGATCAGCTCGAGTTCATACGGGAGAGGATCCGCAACTCAGACATGATCTGCTTCCGCGACCTGTTCAGCTCCGCCTCCGGGAGAGCGGAGATTGTTACGACATTCATCGCCCTTCTTGAGCTCATCCGCCTCGGAGAGATCATCGCAGCACAGAGTTTACTGTTCGGCGAGATCGAGATCAAGACCAGGACGGAGGGACAGCAGTGACCGATCTCAGACGCGTTGTTGAGGCGCTCCTGTTCGCGGCGGACATCCCCATCCGGCTCGACAAGATCGTCGAGATCTGCGGAGGTCCTGACAGCCGACTTCGAGCAGGCCGTGCGGAGATCAGAGAGACGATCAAGGATCTCAGCAGGCAGTACTCAGAGGTGGGGTCCGCTTTCGCGATCACGGAGGTCGCGGGTGGATGGCAGCTCTACTGCAAGCCCGAGTTCTCCAAGTGGATACGGGAACTCCACAAGGGCCGAGTGCCTTCGAAACTCAGTCAGGCGGCCCTTGAAACCCTGGCCATCATCGCGTACAAGCAGCCGATCGTGCGGGCCGAGATCGAGGCTGTCAGAGGAGTGGATTCGAGTGGCGTTCTCTCTACACTCCTCAAGCGCAACGTGGTCGCGATCGCCGGGCGTGCTCCGGGCATGGGCCGCGCACTCATGTACAGAACGACCAAGGAGTTCCTGAGGTATTTCGGCCTTAGCACAATCACCGATCTACCTCGTCTCGAGGAGTTCTCCGAGGTCCTTGGGCTCCCTCCCGGAGAGCTGGCAATGACTATCAACGGAGCCGAACACCTCGCAGGTGTGGCCGCCGTCGCGAGCGAAGCCGAGAACGCGGCTGGGGACGAAGCGCATGCGGCCGGAATCACGTCACCGGCGGAATCGGAGTTCGGCGACGGTGCAGAGGCGATCCAGGAACAAGCGCCTGCGCCTTCCTCGGCGGAACACAGTCACTCTGCCGGGAAGCCTCACCTGCCCGATACGGCTCTGGACGCTGCAGAGACGGATCCTGCGGAGGCCGGGCCGCCGTGCTGCGACGACTCGATGCACGCAATAGAGGACCGCAAGCTCATTGACCCCCTCGATGAGGCTTAACCGTTTCCTGGCGCGAGCCGGAGTGGCGTCCCGAAGGGGCGCCGACAGGATAGTGGTGTCCGGAAGGGTCCGGATCAACGGTCGCACCGTCAGGGAGCACGGCGTGACTGTAGATCCCGACTCGGATTGCGTCGAGGTAGATGGGCATCGCGTTCGCCTTCCGGAGCAAGCTACCTACATCATTGTGAACAAGCCGATCGGCTACGTCGTGACGATGAACGATCCGCAGGGTCGCAAGACCGTGGCTGAGTTCGTGCCGCGCAGCCTTGCAGGTGTGATACCGGTCGGCCGACTGGACGTGGATACCGATGGACTTTTGATCATGACGAACGACGGAGAGCTGGCGCATCGCGTGTCACATCCGTCTTTCGAACTGGACAAGGTCTACGAGGTTCTGGTGGGAGGGGTCCTGTCGGAGAAGAGCGTCCGCCGGCTGGAGCGTGGTATCTCGCTTGACGGCACGGTCACAGCACCGGCCACGATCGACTCGGTGTCGACTTCACACAACCGATCCACCTGCAGAATCACGATCCACGAGGGACGCAAACGGCAGATCAGACGCATGTTTGAGGCGGCGGGGCACTCTGTGCGAAGCCTCAGGCGCGTGAGGATTGGTCCGATCGAACTCGGAGACCTCAAGCCCGGCCACTCAAGAAGCCTGACAGAACGTGAGTTGCAAGTTCTCAGGGAAGCTGTGGAGCTCGATACTGAGTAGAAGAACGAACACAGGAAAGGCCTTGCGCGCTGCCATGCATTGGTCTATCATATGGTTCAAAGTGCGATAGACAGGGGATACCCCATAGGCTAGGCCTCTAACTTCCAACCTCTCTCGAATAGGGTGCACACCTGATCATCGCAATCGATGGCCCGGCAGCATCGGGCAAGAGTACGACCGCCAGACTGGTCGCCGGTCGATTGGGCTTTGCCTATATCGACAGCGGCGCGATGTATCGCGCGGTGGCGCTCCGTGCTCTCAGAGCTGGAGTTGCTATGCATGACCGCGCGTCGCTGGCCCGCATCGCCGAGGAAGCTGACATCGTCCTCTCGGAACGGGGGAGGGGACCGGTTTATCTCGACGGCAAGGATGTGAGCGAGGCCATTCGTGCCCGGAAAGTCAGCGACGCCGCTTCGGTGATGTCCACAGTCCCGCGCGTCAGACGCGCGATGGTCGAGCAGCAGCGCAGGCTCGGCCACAGCATCGACAGCGTCATGGAGGGCCGCGACATCGGCACGGTCGTCTTCCCGGATGCCGATCTCAAGGTGTTTCTCGTCGCCTCGATCGAAGAGAGAGCCCGTAGACGCCTGCGAGATCTGGAGAAGCGTGGCGAGCCGACCAGTCTGGCGGATGTGCTTGAGGAGATCGGGGAGCGGGACAGACGGGATTCGACACGGCAGGATAGTCCGCTCGTGAAAGCGGAGGACGCCGTCGAACTTGATACCACGGGTCTTACCATAGAAGAACAGGTGGACGCGGTCATAAGGCTGACCCGCGAACGAGGTGCTACGCACGACCCGGCAGGAAATGAGGCAGGCGGTGGTACCGAGCATACGGAGGAGAGCGAGTGAAGCTTCCGTACCAAATTCTGTGCTCCGTCTTGAGAACAACGATGAGACTGCTCTGGGGACGCTGGGAATCGGGGTGCGAGGTTATTCCAGGTACGGGTCCGGTCGTCCTTGCGAGCAACCATATCTCCAACTGGGACGCGGTTCTTGTGGGGCTGGCGTGCCGGCGGCGCGTACACTTTCTGGCGAAGCAGGAGCTCTTTCGAAACAGGCTCTTTGGCAATCTCATCAGCAACCTCAACGCCATCCCGCTCAGTCGTTGCGGCACCGACGCCCGCGGGCTGAGGCGTGCGATCGAGGTCCTCAAGCGGGGTGGGGTGCTTGTCGTGTTCCCTGAAGGCACAAGGAGCAAGACAGGTCGGCTGGGAAGGGCCAAGGCCGGGGTGGGATACGTGGCTCACGCCGGCGGCGCGACCGTGATCCCTGCGCATATCACGGGATCCGACAGGATGTGGCAGTGTTTAGTGAACCGAGCGGAGCTGAGACTGACATTCGGCAAGCCCGTGCCCGTCGAGGGACCGGCGACGAAAGAGGCCTATCGCAGTCTCACCCAGCGTGTGATGGATGCCATAGCCGCACTCGCGAAGGAGAGGACGGGAGATTGAGAGTATCTGTCGCCCCATGCGCCGGTTTCTGTTTCGGAGTAAAGCGGGCACTCAAGATAGCATTCGACGCCGCTCACAAGCACGTGCGGAACGCGCCCATCTTCACTCTGGGGCCGATCATACACAATCCCCAGGTCGTCGCGAAACTGGAGCAGGAGGGCCTCAGAGTCGTCGATGATCTCGGGGATCTGACTGGGGGAACAATGATAGTCCGTTCCCACGGTCTCCCGCGCAAGGTGCTGGAGGACGCAAGACGACGAGGCATCGACCTGGTGGACGCCACCTGCCCCTTCGTGAAGGAGGCGCAGGAGCGGGCTGAGCAGCTCGCGGACGAGGGCTACGCGGTAGTCATCGTGGGAGAGGAGGATCATCCGGAGGTTCTCTCGATTGCGGGAGGTCTGTCTTTCCCGGCGACGGTCATAGCCGGCCCGGAGGAACTGGACGGGCTTCCAAAGGAGACAAAGGTGGGCGTCGTCTGCCAGACCACGCAGCCACTCGGCCATCTGACGGCGGTGGTGGGACGCCTCCTTGAGAGATCCAAGGAGATAAAGGTCTTCAACACGATCTGCCGGGCGACATTCGAGCGCCAGGTCAATGCGCTGGGACTTGCTCGGCGTGTGGATGTCATGCTGGTCGTGGGGGGGAAGAACAGCGCAAACACCAGGCGTCTCTGGAAACTCTGTCGTGAGGCAGGTTGCGACGCCTACCACATAGAAACAGCTGAAGAGCTCAAGCCCGAGTGGTTTGAGGGCAAAGAGGAAGTGGGAATCACAGGAGGCGCTTCGACCCCGCAGTGGATCGTGGATGATGTGGTCAGTGCGGTCGAAGGAATTCAGGCCCCAGGAGACACCGGGGAGGAAAGCCGCCCTTAGCCGGCAGAGTACTGGTGTTCGAGAGAGGAGACAGTTCACAGGATGTTCGAAGACACGGATAGGGAACTCAACACTGAGCCTTCCATTGAGAAGGACACGAACGAAGAGACGATCGAGACAATCGTAGATGCGGAGCCGGAAGCCGTGACTGATTGCCCGACTGAGACGACCGAAGAAGAGTCGGAACTCACTGGTGTGGCCACGGATGCTGAGCTATCCGATGACAGCCCGGATACCGTTGCTGATTCCCCTGATGAGTCTGCACCCGTCGCGGACACGGATCACCCGGGAGACGATGCGGATCAAACCGAGACGGAGGGCACGGAGCCCGGGACAGACCAGGACCCGGACGCTGAGCCCGAGGAAGTCAAGGAACAGATACTCCCCGTCCCAACCGAAGAGGATCTGGAGGAACTCGGCTACACAAGGGACGAGTACATTCAGATGTTCGAGATGTACGACTCGACCTTGAGATCGATCGATGAGGGTGAACTCGTAAAGGGCACGGTTCTCTCGATCACCAGTTCCGAGATCATGGTCGATATCGGTTTCAAATCGGAGGGACGGATACCGATAGAGGAGTTTCGGGATCCATCGTCGATTTCCGTCGGCGACGAGATAAGCGTCCTGCTCGAAGCAACCGAGGACAGAGACGGAGAGGTCAAGGTCAGCAAGCGCAAGGCTGACTTCCTGGAGGTCTGGGACAAGATCAAGGAAGCCCACGATGAGCAGACGATCGTCGAGGGCATACCGAAGCGCAGAATCAAGGGTGGTCTCAAGGTCGACCTGTTCGGCGTCGAGGCGTTCCTTCCAGGCTCCCAGGTTGCTCTAAGGCGCATTCCCAATCTGGAGGAACTCCTTGGGCAGACACTCAGTTTCCGCATTCTTAAGGTGAACAAGCGCCGACGCAACATCGTCATCTCGCGACGCGTGGTCCTTGAGGAGGAGCGCCTGGAGAAGAAGACCAAGCTCCTTGCGGAGCTCGAAGTCGGTCAGATACGCCAGGGCATCGTCAAGAACATCACTGACTTCGGCGCCTTTGTCGACCTCGGAGGAATCGACGGACTGCTGCACATCACCGACATGAGTTGGGGCAGGATTCGTCATCCCTCAGAACTGGTCGCGATCGGCGACGAGCTCACCATCAAGATCCTCAACTACGATCCTGAGCGTGAGCGAATCTCACTGGGTCTCAAGCAGCTGGCCGAGTATCCATGGGAGAACGTCGAGAAGGAGTTCCCGGTTGGCTCGCGCGTGCGCGGCAAGGTGGTCTCGATCACCGACTACGGCGCATTCATCGAGCTCAAGGAAGGCGTGGAAGGCCTCATCCACATCTCGGAGATGTCGTGGACCCAGCATATTCGCCACCCTTCGAAGATCCTCGGGATCGGCGACATTGTTGAAGTCAAGATCCTCAACGTGAACAAGCCCGACGAGAAGGTCTCCCTCTCGCTCAAGCGGACGGAGAACGACCCCTGGCAGGATCTCGACGCCAAGTACCCGATCGGCACTAGAATCGAGGGCAGGGTTCGAAATCTGACCGACTTCGGTGCGTTCGTTCAGCTGGAAGAGGGAATGGACGGCCTCGTCCACATTTCTGACATGTCGTGGACGAAGCGGATCAAGCATCCGAGCGAGGTGCTGCACAGAGGCCAGAAAGTCGAGATCATGGTGCTCGGAATCGACAAGGACCGGCACAGGATCTCACTCGGGATCAAGCAGTGTCAGGAGAACCCTTGGGCCGAGCTCGCTGTGACTTATGCAGTCAGCACCCAGACGGCAGGAAGTGTGAGCAGAATCCACAAGTCGGGGATAGTCGTAGACCTGCCGGAGGATGTCGAGGGATTCGTCCCGATGTCGCACCTGGCGCTCACCGAGATCAGCCAGATCGAGGCTCGTTTCGCGCCGGGCGATGTTCTTCCACTCGAAGTTATCGAGGTGTCTCCGGAAAACAGGAGGATTGTGCTCTCCGTCCGGACGTATATGGAGAAGCAGCCTCAGGAGGTTCTCCAGGACTACGTGGAATCTCACAACGTCCGCCCGGAGCTGCTCGAGCCTGAAGTGATTGAGGAACCGGAGGAGGAAAGCGGCGCCGCTGGTGGCGAGGCCGATGAGACCACGCCCGAGACGGAAGCCGTGCCTTCTGATGACGCGTCCACTGAGACCACGGTTATCGAAGAACCGGTCGAAGCCGATGAGGCCGAGCCGGAGACCGACGCCGTGCCTTGCGACGAAGCTTCTGGCGACACGTCCGTCGAGACCGATGAGGCCGCACCCGAGACGCAAGCCGAGACGGAGACGGAAGCCGTGCCTTCTGATGATGCGTCCACTGAGACCACGGTTATCGAAGAACCGGTCGAGGCCGATGAGGATTCCGGGGAGGAGAAGCCCGCGTAGACACGGGACCCCCGGGGCACGCCTGCCCAAGCAGCGGGATGCCTTTCTTCTCTCACACGGGGGGACTCTGTCTGGAGTCTCCCCGTTTCCTGTTCGCATTGAGAGATGGGATTGCAGATCAGATGCGCGCACACGGCGACAAGCATCGGACCGCCGCAATAGCAACGGTGGGATGCAAGCTCAACCAGTATGAGAGCGAGGGAATCGCCGAACTTCTGGAGAAGAGCGGGTTCGGTATCGTCCCCTTTACGGAGACAGCCGACGTATACATAGTGAATACGTGCACAGTAACGATGCGCAGTGACTACAGATCACGACAGATGCTCCGGCGGGCATCCCGGACAAACCCCTCGGCTGTGCTCATCGCGACAGGCTGCTATGCTCAGCGCGAACCGGAGCGTCTCGCAGGAATGCCCGAGGTCGACATAGTCGTGGGCAACAGCGACAAGGCAGCCATACCAGAGCTCGCCTCCAAGCACCTCGATCTGAAGACGCCGCGACGAAGACAGGAGTTCATCGATTGCCCGGACTCAATGACGGCACAGGCGCCGCGAAGTCACACACTGGTCCGACCACTTACGGCAGACAGTTTTGAGCCATTCGACATCGTCCGGTTTCGCGGCTACACGCGAGCGTTTCTCAAGATCCAGGATGGCTGTGACAGACGGTGCTCCTACTGTGCAGTTCCGGCCGCCCGCGGACCCTCGCGGAGCCGGCCGCTTGCGGGCGTGCTTCGGCAGGCTACAACGCTTGCCGAGAACGGCTACAGGGAACTTGTTCTCACCGGCGTTCACATAGGCGCGTACGACTCAAATGGAAGGCGTCTCCCGGATCTTCTGCGGGAACTCGTGGCCATCGACCAACTCGATCGGGTACGGCTAGGATCCGTCGAGCCCCTGCAGCTTACTCAGGAACTGGCGGATACGATCGTAGAACTCGACAAGGTCTGCAATCACCTGCACATACCGCTCCAGAGCGGATCCGACCGCATACTGTCGGCGATGCGTCGCGGCCACAGCGCAGCCGAGTATGAAAACAACGTACGCCGTGTTACCGACCGTCTTCCGCACCTCGGTCTGGGGGCGGATGTGATGGTGGGGTTTCCTGGAGAGACCGAGGACGATTTCGCCGCTACCATCGATCTGATAGAGCGGTTACCCTTCACCTACCTTCACGTGTTTGCCTACTCGCCGAGAAGTGGGACGCCGGCTGCGGAGCTCACCGAGACCCTATCGGGACTCAGAAAGAAGGAGAGAAGTCGAACGATCAAGGAACTCTCCACGCGCAGGTCGCTCGATTTCCGGACGGCGCTTATCGGAAGCGAGCTGAAAATCCTCGTGGAGAAGAGGGATCACAGTGAAGGGACTCTGCTTTCCGGACTCTCAGACAGTTACGTGAGAGTTGAGATCGAGGGGCCGGAATCGCTCAAGAACCACTTCGTTCGTGTACTCGTGGAGAGCGTTGACGGGGAACGGACACGAGGGACGATGGTCCGAGTCAGTGCCGGATGAAAATCTACATTGAGACATACGGCTGCCAGATGAACGAATGCGACTCGGCGATGATACGGTCGATGCTGGTGTCGGCAGGGCACTCGCTCACTTCCGATCTCGCCGAAGCGGACGTGGTCATGGTGAACAGCTGCACCGTCCGTGAACGGGCGGAGCAGCGGGTTCTCGGGCGTCTCCGGCACCTCCGCGGCCTCATTGCCAAGGATGCGGCCCTCGGCGTCATAGGTTGCGTGGCCCAGCGTATGGGTAAGAGGCTTCTGAGCGAAGTGCGCGGTCTCGACTTCGTCGTGGGCACGGATCGCTATGCGCTCATTCCCGACGTCGTTGAGAAAGCCGGCCACGGCCTGAAACGCGTCGAAACGGATCAAGATGATAGTGAGGACTATGGGGATTGCCCCGGTCCGATCACCGCTTCACTCTCTGATTTCGTCAGCGTAATGCGTGGCTGCAACAACTACTGCAGCTACTGCATCGTGCCCTACGTGCGGGGCAGAGAGCGCAGCGTCCCGCATGAGACCGTGCTCACCGAGGTGAAAGCACTGGTGCGACTCGGGATGCGGGACGTCACGCTCTTGGGACAGAATGTCAATTCCTATCGCGACGGTTCCGTCACATTCGCGCGGCTCCTCGGCATCATCAATGATATCTCCGGCCTCGCGCGAATCAGGTTCGCAACATCGCACCCCAAGGACCTCTCGGAGGAACTGATAGATGCAATCGCAGGCCTGGACAAGGTCTGTGAGCACATACATCTGCCGGTTCAGTCGGGATCGAACGCCATCCTCCGTCGAATGAACCGTTCCTACACCCGCGAGGACTACGTCGCGCTGATCGGGAACATCCGCAAGAAGATCCCGGGAGTCGCCGTCACAACCGACGTGATCACGGGGTTCCCGGGCGAAACCAGTGAGGACTTCCGCGCTACGCTCTCTCTCATGGAGGAGATCCGCTTCGACTCGGCTTTCATGTTCCGCTACTCCGTCAGAGAAGGCACGAGTGCCGGAGCGCTCAACGACGATGTCCCCGAAGCGACGAAGATCGAGCGCCTCAAGACGACTATCGAGCTCCAGAAGGGAATCACGACTGCCATCAACCAAGGTCTGATTGGAACACTGCTGGAAGTGCTTGCGGATGGCCCCAGCAAGCGAGATGCCTCACGCATGTTCGGCAGGTCACGCTCCGGCAAGGCCGTTGTCTTTGAGTGCCCGGATGAGTGTGCCGGAGAACTCATCCACGTGAGAGTGACAGGCTGCAGTGCCTGGACACTCCACGGGGAAGCAGAGGCCCGGCAGAAAGACCTTGCTAGGCCTTTTGACGGTTGCTAGACTCATGCTGCCGAGGGTCGGGAGGTCTCGGTAACGTGATGTTGTGTGCCGAAGGCGCGTCCGTTCCTCATCAGTGATCCCTACCTGGAGGTGAACGCTGTGTGGGTCCTCCGAATGCTGCTGCTTCTCATAGTGGTTGTTGTCCTGACCGGCTTCGCCATGGTCAACAGCGGAGAGCGAGCGACAATTACACTGGGAACCGCCGCTTTGACGTTCAGCAATGTGCCTCTCGTGCTTCTTCTCTTTGAAGCGTTCGTACTTGGTGCGATTGTCTGGTTCTTCGTGTCCATTGGTCACGAGATCAGCCTCAGAAGAATCATCCGCCGACAGAAGCGCGAGATTGCAGATCTGAACCAAGAGACAGCCGGACTCAGACATATCTCGCTGGATGAAATCGACGAAGAGGAGTCGGTTGACTAGGCCCCTCCCGGGGTCATTCCGACGGGGAGTAGGTGACATGAACCTCGCGATCATCATCGTTGTCTGCGTCGCGTTGGTTGCGTTCGGCGCGACTGCGGTCGCCCGCCGCAAATCCCGACGCCGTACTGATGAAGAAAGCGCTTACAACCTTGGCCTGAACGCCATGATCTCAGGCGACCGCGATGCGGCAGTTCTGCATCTGAAGACGGCCGTGCGGCAAGATCCACGCAATCTCGACGCCTACATCAAGCTCGGCAATCTGCTCAGGGAACGTGGTCGGACCAAGCAGGCAATCCAGGTCCACAGGGAACTCCTGGTCAAGCGGCGCCTTCCAAGAACCGTGAGAAGCTCGATCATCAAATGCCTGGCGCTTGATTTGGCAGAGGCTGAACGATGGGCCGAAGTGATCGAGAGCATAGGCTCGCTGCCCCGGGGTGAGCGTGTCGATCCCCGGATGACCGCACTTCTGCGTGACGCATGCGAGGAAACAGGCCAGATGGACCGGGCAGTCCAGACACACAAGGATGTCCTCAAGAGCGCCGGAGCAGACGGACAGCCATCGTTGGCCGTCTACCGAGCACACGTGGCAACGAGAGCGCTGGCAGCCGGAGACCGCGCCAAGGCGAAGACGGGGTTTCTCGGAGCCCTGAAGGAGGATTCCGTACGGGCAGCCTTGGCCAATCTGTATCTTGGTGACATGGCTGCCTCTGAGGAGGACACCGAGAGGGCAATCGCATACTGGACGAAGCTGCTCGCCGATGCGCCCGGCAAAGGGCACCTGGCATTCGAACGCCTCGAGAAGGCATACTTCGAGATAGGTGATTACGGCAGAATGATGAGGGTGTATGAGGACGTGCTCTTGAAAACGCCATCCAATGTCCCCGCGCTCTGCGGTCTTTCGCGAATGCACGAACGCAAGGGAGATGTGGAAGAGGCCGTCAGGGTGGCGCGCGAAGCCATCAAGCACGAGGGCGACACCGCACTCGGACACAGGCGTCTGATCCAGACGCTTGTGGCCGCAGGCAGGCTCGACGAAGCGGCTCGCATAGCCGATGGATTTCTCGCCAGGACAACCGATGAGGCCGCCTTCGACAAGTGTCCCCACTGTGGAGACGCCCTCGGACCGACCGGCTGGCGCTGCCCGTCGTGCCACAAGTGGATCGATGTGGACTGAGAGAATGAACCGCAGACGCAGCACACAGACCGTCGCGGCGCTTATCGCTGTGGCGGTCGTCTCGTGGAGCCCGACCGAACTCGTGGCTCAGGATATCGACGCCTCCGAGGCGATAGCACGAGCCCGTTCCCTGGAGCAGACCGGATTCACCGAGGATGCCGCGAGCTACATCAGGGGTCTGATGGGGGAAGACTCAGACCTCGCGGGTAGCTCACTGCTTGCACTCGAACTGGCCCGCCTGACGGACGATGCCGCTGAAGCACTCGATCTGGCCGACCTCGTTCTGGTTCGCAGCCGCGATCAGGCACTCAGGTCAGCTGCCTACACCCTGCGCGGCGATTTCCTGTACGCGTCGGGTCATTACGGAACAGCGGCGATCGAGTACGCCGCGGCAGCAGTCCGGCGAGAAGGCTCCTGTCGAACGATTCTGAAACAGGCGGCCGGCCTTCTGGCATCCGGCGATGTAACCGCCGCCACGGCACTCTACAAAGAGGCCTTGACCAGCGCGGACGAAGATGTGGCTGCCTGGGCTTCAATCGGTCTGGGTTGGGCGATCCTGGCCGCGGGGAACTCCTCGGAAGCCTGCACGCATTTCGAAACAGCTGCTGCCGAACACGCCGGGAGTGGCATTCGCGCGCCGGCGCTCATGGGCGCCGCAACCTGTGCCGAAGCCCTCGGTGAGTTGTCCCGCACTTCGGAGATATTGCGAACCGTGATAGGAGAATTCCCCGGCAGCTTTGAGGCGGTGATCGCGGCGGACAGACTACGAGTCGCAGCGCTTCACACTCCGGACTCGGTCCTGGAAAAGACCACGCACCACAGAGAGACCGGTTCGACCGGCGCAGACGAAGCTGTTCCGGAAGCAGAGCCCGCGACTGATATCACCCCTTAGCTTCTACGCGCCCGGACGGAAGGTCGGTTCCCGCGCACAGAGGGTATCGATGAGCGACCTGACTCCCATGATGAAACAGTACACGTCCATCAAGGCGGAGCAGCGTGATGCGATACTGCTCTTCCGCATGGGCGATTTCTACGAGATGTTCTTCGACGATGCGAAGATCGCTTCCCGCGTCCTTGGCCTGGCCCTGACGACGAGAGACAAAGGCGGCAAGAACCCGGTTCCGCTCGCCGGTGTGCCTCATCATGCCGTGGAGTCGTATCTTGCCAGGCTGGTCGAGGCCGGCTACAAAGTGGCAATCTGCGACCAGGTCGAGGATCCCAGGAAGGCGAAGGGGCTGGTCAAGCGCGCGATCACTGAGGTCATCACGCCGGGAACACTCCTCTCATCATCCATGCTGGACGAACGGCGCTCGAACTACCTTCTCTCAGTGATGCCGGGCGATACACAGGCAGGACTCGCGCGTGTAGATCTCTCGACCGGGGAATTCGTGGTCTCGGAACTCGCTCTCGTTGAGTTGAGGCGAGAGGTCTTGCGAGCAGAGGCTGCTGAGATAATAGTCCCGGAGGGACTCGTCCAGCAGGATTCCCTGTCCACGCTCCTCCGGGATCTCACGGAGATTCCGGTTACCACAGTGGCGGATTGGGAGTTCGGATTCAATGCCGCACACCAGGCACTCACCTCGCACTTCGGCGTCGCGAACCTGGACGGCTTCGGCCTGACCGGTCTGAGCGAGGGGATACGTGCCGCCGGCGCCGCCATCAGCTACCTCAAGGATCTGAAGAAGCGCGACCTCAAGCAGATTACGACCATACGCCACCTTGAGACATCCAACCACCTCGTGCTCGACGAGACCTCCCAGCGGAATCTCGAGCTGGTCGAACCGTTGGAGCGGGGTCTCAAGCACGCGACGCTCCTGGCGGTGCTGGACCGTACCGCTACTGCGATGGGGGCAAGGCTTCTCAGACAGTGGATCCTCTACCCGCCTTTCGATGCGGACCTGTCGAGCTCGCGCCTGGACGGAGTCGAGGCTCTGTTCGGGAACCGCGAGACCGCAGAGGCCATCAGAGGAACGCTCAAGTCCCTGTGCGATCTCCCGCGAGTGATGTCAAGAGTCGCCTCGGGACACACGGGACCACGTGATCTTGCTTCTCTCAAGCAGTCGCTCGAAATGGCGCCCGGCATCACCGCGCTCGCGACCACACTCGAGACCGAGTCCCTGCGTATCCTTGTTGCGCGATTCCCGGATCTGACGGATGTCACGGATCGTATCGCCGAAACGCTCGTGGAAAATCCCCCGGCCACCCTCAAAGACGGAGGCGTCATCCGGGACGGTCACAGTCAGGAGCTCGACGCTCTGAGATCGATCACCAGGGAGGGCAAGGACTGGATAGGAAAACTCCAGATCTCCGAGCGCAGCAGAACGGGTATCGCATCGCTCAAGATCGGCTACAACAAGGTCTTCGGCTACTACATAGAGGTGACGAAGACCCATGCGCACCTGGTCCCGGACGACTACATCCGCAAGCAGACGCTCGTCAATGCGGAGCGCTACGTAACGCCCGACCTCAAGGAGTACGAGAGTCGCGTCCTCACCGCCGAGGAAGACATGGTGAAGCTGGAACGCGACATCTTCGAGGCACTCCGGGAGTGGATCGCAGAGCATACTGCGAGGGTACAGGACGCTGCGGCAGTGCTCGCCGAGATCGATGTTCTGAACTCGCTGGCCGATGCGGCGGTGGAAAACGGCTACGTACGGCCTACCCTGGCGAACGAGGACGGTGTGACAATCATGGGGGGACGCCACCCAGTCGTCGAGGTCCTCCTTGACGGCGGGACCTTCGTGCCGAACGATGTGCATCTCGATTCAGAACGTCAGCAGATACTGCTGATAACCGGACCGAACATGGCCGGCAAGTCCACCTACCTTCGTCAGGTCGCCCTGATTGTCATCATGGCCCAGATGGGCTCGTTCGTTCCGGCAGAGAGCGCGTCGATCGGCCTCATCGACAGAATATTCACAAGGATCGGTGCTGCGGACGCGCTGGCGCGGGGCAGGAGCACGTTCCTGGTGGAAATGAGCGAGACGGCCAACATCCTCAACAGCGCCACATCGCGGAGCTTGGTGCTGCTCGATGAGATAGGACGGGGAACGAGCACTTTCGACGGGCTGTCGATAGCCTGGGCAGTGATGGAGTACCTCCACGACTCGGCTCATGCCCATCCTAAGACGATGTTCGCAACGCACTATCATGAACTGACCGAGCTCGAGGATATCCTCGCACGTCTGAAGAACGTACATGTCCTCGCCAAGGAAACGTCCGATTCAATAGTCTTTCTGAGAAAGGTAACACCCGGCTGCGCCGATCAGAGCTACGGCATAGAGGTTGCCACACTGGCCGGCATGCCGAACGACGTCATTGTGAGAGCGCGGGAGGTGCTCAGGAACCTCGAGGCAACACAATACACGCCCGACGCCATGCCGCGCCTCGCAGCAGGGGAATATGGTCCCCTGGCCGAATCGAGCACCCAACTGCCGCTGTTCGGTCGCGTGGAATCCCGGGTAGAGCGGGAGATCCGAGAGATGGACCTCGCCGACATGACGCCGCTCAAAGCGCTGACGAAGCTCGCCGAGCTGCAGAAGGAAGTGGAAGATGCCGAGTAGAATCC
The DNA here is from genome assembly GCA_025782395.1 of bacterium. Taxonomy (GTDB): domain Bacteria; phylum Joyebacterota; class Joyebacteria; order Joyebacterales; family Joyebacteraceae; genus Joyebacterum. The sequence goes on along the minus strand of JALGZD010000046.1, from coordinate 15,194 downwards.
GGATACTCAGCGAGGCTCTGGCCAACAGAATCGCCGCGGGCGAGGTTGTAGAGGGGCCGCATTCGGTGGTGAAAGAACTCGTCGAGAACTCGATCGACGCCGGGGCCGACGCCATATCCATCGATATCAAGGGAGCCGGAAGCGATCTCATCCGCGTAGCGGACAATGGAGTCGGAATGAACTCCGACGATGCGCTTGCCGCGTTCGACCGGTTCGCGACCAGCAAAATCTCGGGCGAGCACGATCTCGAAACCATCGAAACCCTCGGCTTCCGTGGTGAAGCGCTCCCAAGCATATCCTCAGTCTCCCGTGTGCGGCTCGTTACGTGCGAGCCGCGTTCATCCGAGGGAACCGAGGTGAGCCTGCTCGGAGGAACGGTCAAGGACGTCCGGCCGGCCGGGCGGTCACACGGCACGACGATGGAGATTTCCTCGCTGTTCTTCAACACTCCGGCGAGACGCAAGTTTTTGAAGAGCAACAGAGTTGAATTGAGAAAGATACTCGACTCGGTGACCGAATACGCCATCCTCTATCCGCACATTCGCTTCGATCTCACGGTCGATGGCAGATCCGTGCTCGCTCTCTTGCCCGCGCCGGGGATCCTCGAGCGGGCTCTGGAGGTGCTTGGAAGCGCACGCGCAGGAGAGGCCTTTCACGTCGTTCACACCGACGGTCCGTACACCGTCGGCGGACTGGTCGGCAAGCCATCCATCGCGCGTGCACGGGGCGCCTTCCAGCTTCTCGCCGTCAACGGACGCCCGGTCAAGAGCCGTCTCCTTTCTGCAGCGGTGCGGGCCGGATACGGGGAGCTCCTTCCGCGTAATCGGCACCCGATCTTTGCGCTCGTGATCAATGTGGACAGCCGATTCGTAGATGCGAACGTGCACCCAACGAAAAGAGAGGTGCGCTTCAGTGAAGAGAGGCGTGTCTTTGCACTGGCAGAGAACGCGGTGCGCAATACGCTCATGGAACACGATATCGCTCCCACTCTTACGGTTGGCGTAGGCGATACGCCTCCTGAAAGCGGAAGTCGGACAAGCGGAATGAGTCGTGCGGCAACCGGTGTGGGCTCGTATGAGTCTGGAAGAAGAAATGGTGAGATCCCGGCGACACGTCTTCCATTTCGGACGGGGGAACTCAGTTTCCCTTCTGCTGTACGAGAACCCGCTCGAACGCTCAAGGAAGGCTACGACATCCGTCAGCGAACCGGCGAGGCCGGGCACATCACGTCGCTGGAAACGGGCGAACAGGTCAAGTTCTGGCAGCTGCACCGCACCTACATCTTCGTGCAGACCCGGGAAGGGGTGCTGATCGTAGACCAGCATGCCGCGCACGAACGCGTCATCTATGAGCAGGTGAGGAGACGCCTGTCCGGCGCTGTCGAGGCCGGGCCGAGTCAGCAGCTTCTCTTTCCGATCGCTGTTGAATTGTCTCCCGCCGAATCGGACTCCTTCAAGAGCGTGGACTCGCTCCTGACACGCCTCGGGTTCTCGGTCAGGCCGATGAGCGGAAGGACCGTGCTCATGGAAGCGGTCCCCGGAGCTTTCCCAAAACTGGCTCACGACCGGATCCTTCACGATCTGCTGGCCGAGATGCCTTCCGGCAAGCGGGCTGACAGGGACATCATTGAGAGCATCGCAACCACGATGGCATGCAAGACGGCCATCAAGGCCGGCGACGCGCTGGCGCAGGAAGAGATGCGTGCGCTCCTGGATCAGCTGTTCGCCACCGAACTGCCATACTCGTGCCCGCACGGTCGTCCGACCTTCATGCGCATGACCCTCGATGAGCTTCACAAGAGATTCGGGCGCACCTAGTCGGAAAGGCAAGCTCTTGCGCAGCGTACTTGCCATAGTCGGTCCCACAGCCTCTGGAAAAACGAGTGTCGCAGTCCGTGTGGCTCAGGAACTCGGCGGAGAAATCGTCTCCGCCGACTCGCGTCAGATCTACCGACAGCTCGACATCGGCACGGCGAAACCGACGCCCGATGAGTCCCGGCTCGCCCGACATCATCTGATCAGCATCATGGAACCGAGCGAAGCGTACGACGCTGCACGGTTCGCGATCGACGCCGAGCGCGCGGTTGCATCCATCATCTCCGCCGGGGCGGAGCCGATCCTCGTCGGAGGCACCGGTTTCTACGTGCGGTCGCTCTTCGAGGGGCTCTTCCAAGGGCCGGGTCGCGATGAACGCGTCCGGGAGAAGCTCGAACAGCGAGCCCGCGAGAATGGTTCCGGAATCCTTCATGAGGAGCTCAAGGCCGTCGACCCCGATTCGGCATCACGAATCCACCCGAACGACGCTCTCCGTATCGTGAGAGCCCTCGAGGTCTACATCTTGACCGGCTCCACGCTCACAAGCTGGCAGTCAAGGAGGGGACGCAAGCCGATCTATGCTCCTGTCTACTTCGGACTGACCATGGATCGCGAGCGTCTGTACGCGCGGATAGACTGTCGAGTTGACACGATGGTCGCCGCCGGACTGATCGACGAGGTGCGACGCCTCTTCGACTCGGCGGTCCTTCTGCCGGGACTTCCAGCGGCGGATGCAGTCGGGTATCGTGAGATCCTCGATGTCCTTGCGGTCGGCGGTGCCGACTTCACGGAGGCCGTCGAGCTGATCAAGCGGAACACGAGACGCTACTCGAAACGTCAGATGACGTGGTTCTCTTCTATCGAGGGTGTGGACTGGCTGGATATGGGGGAAATAGGGGAGGAAGAAGCCGCCCGACTGATTGTGACGCGATGGAGAGAATATCGAACCGGTGCGAACTAGATCTCCCGAAGATCACTGCAGATATCCAAGTGCTCTCAGTGCCTCGAGGAACTCCGGGCTGAGCGCCTCGGGCTCAACCTCACGGTATTCCGTCTCCTCCATCCATGTCTGAAGGTCCGCTGCGAATCCAACCACCAGGTCCTGCCGTCTCTCTGCCAGATTCTCAGTCTCAAGGGGATCCGCGTCCAGGTTGTACAATTCGATGAGACCGATCTCAGGTGATTCGATGTACTTCCACGGCGGCATCCTGACGCCGAATGACATCCCTGCGTAGAACGGTCTGGAGTCCCCGCAATCGGTCTGGCAGTAGGCCGGTCGATCGCGAGAACCTGCGCCCAATCCGGTCGCACTCTCGGTGGCCGGCTCCATTAGCGACAGGAGACCCTCGCCCTGGATCTCTGGTCCCGGCTCGACTCCTGCCAGCGACAGGAGCGTAGGGAAGATGTCGATAAGGCGGACCTGCGCGGCAACACGCTGTCCGGCGACCCCACCGGGATAGCGTATGATGAAAGGTACGTGCACGAGCGCATCGTAGAGCCTGTACGCGTGAGCGAAGTAGAAGCCGTGCTCGAACCCCTCACCGTGGTCGCCAACGAGGAGAACCACGGTTTCCTCAGCCAGCCTCTCCTCATCGAGAAACGCCATTAGTTTCCCGACCTCCTCATCAACGAACGCGATCTCGCTATGGTAGCGCCTCCACTGCAGTAACAGGTAGTCGTCGGGCATGTCGAAGCCATCTTCGAAACGTTGCGCTTCATACTCGTACGGTACCGGCAGATCCTCGAGTCCATCCGACGCGGCCAGATCGTGGCGGCGCGGTGGGTCGTACGGCGCGTGTGGATCGAAGTAGTGGACGAACGCGAAGAACGGCCGTTCTCGCTCCTTGCCGATCCAGCGAGTTGCACGGCGCGTTGTCTCGTCGGCGCGTATCTCCATCTCCCAGTTCCCCCACGAAGTGAGCAAGATGTAGAGGCGCCGGACCGCGAAATCCGATCTCAAGTACCACCACGGTTCCGTCGGTTCCATGTAGAGGTCGAAACCCTGATCGGTTCCGAAAAAGCCGCTAAGAACCGAAGCCGCGGTGAACGCCGCAGTCTCGTATCCTCGACTCCGAAGGACCTCAGCTAACGTCAGGAAGTCGTCGTCCAGTGACTTCGTGTGTGTGTCGACCCCGTGTGTTCTGGGATAGAGACCCGTAAAGAGCGTGCACGTCATCGGGCGCGTCAGCGGCTCCACCGAGATGCACTGCTCGAAGAGAACACCCTCCCGAGCGAGACGGTCGAAGTTCGGCGTGGGACACTCCTCCGAACCGTAGCAACCGAGGCAGTCGGACCTCGTCGTGTCCGTCATGATCAGGATGATATTGGGACATCCACCGGCATCCATGACCTCGGCATTCTCTTCCGGAATCCGGGTGCCGCGAGTCCGCCCAACTGCAGGCTCGGCGGACACGATGTAGAAAGGAAGCCACAAGATGAGTAGAAGAGATACTGTCAGCCTGACGCGTCGGAGGTGGCCAACACCGCCTCGCCCGATCTTGAGGAGAACAAAGAACATCATGACGGCCAAGAGGAGAGCCACACCACTCAGAGCAAGTGCAACAGGATCCCGGAAGTCCCGCGGACATAGGCGATTGGCGGCGAAAACCCAATAGAACCCAAGAGTGCAGGCCAAAAGGGCCGACCAGCAAACGTGGTGTCTGTGGAGTCCGGGGACGCCGGCTCCAGAGGCGCGGCGACTGGAGAGATGCGAAAAGGCAACCAGGATCGTGCCGACAACGACACCCAGCAGAGCTCCGACTGCTGAGTAGACGAACACGTTCCACCCGAGGTCACGTATCAGCAACCAGCCCGAGTGCACGGGAGCCTTGAGTTCAAGCACTACCCACTCGAGAAGACCGAGCGCCGCGAACAGGAAGGCACCGTCCCTTGCGGCTGCTCCGACGGCGGCGGCCGGTCTCATCTCCAGAGTGGAGCCGGATATCGGGTCCGCCAGCATGCTTACGATCCTGATCCTTATTGTGAGCCAGCGGTGTGGTGAACAAGCTTGTTTACGATGCCACTATATTCTATGGCAGCATCGGTGCGTGCGCAACCCCAATCCTCAAGGGTGGGGGATGCGCCTTGACACCGCCCTCAGTGGAGCATATGCTGATTTGCACAGGCAAGCGCTCTGAGCGGGCATAACTCAGTTGGTAGAGTATCAGCTTCCCAAGCTGAGAGTCGCGGGTTCGAATCCCGTTGCCCGCTCCATATTTATGTTCGGCAGCGGTGCCCGGCGCCGCTGCGTGGGCACGAAGCAACCGGAGAGCAGACTGCATGAAGGTGCTGTCCATCGAGGCCGGCTCAGCCGGGGAGCTAGCGGGAATACTGTCCGGCGACGACCTTGTCGAGATAGCCGGACGACCGATCCGTGACGCCATTGACGTTGCCTACGTTACCGGCTGGGAAGCGGATAAGGACGAGCTTCTGTTCGTGTTCGTGCGGGACGGAGACCGCATGGCCGTCTCGCTTCCCGCTCTGCATCCTGCGGATAGCGGTATCGAGTTGGCCCCCGACAGAGTCCGGACCTGCTCGAATCGCTGCATTTTCTGTTTCGTCGACCAGCTGCCAGCGGGCCTCAGGCCGTCTCTTTACATCAAAGACGAGGATTACAGGCTTTCGTTTACGGACGGCAGCTATGTGACCCTGGCGAACCTGCCCGCAGGAGATCACGACCGGATCGTGGAGCAGAAGCTGTCGCCTCTGTACGTCTCGGTGCACGCGACGGATGATCGCGTGAGACGGCGTTTGCTGGGAAACCCCGATGCTGCACCGATCATGGAGGAACTTGCCCGGCTCATCGAGGGCGGCATATCGCTCAACGCTCAGATTGTGATTTGTCCGGGCATCAACGACGGATCTGCGTTCGAGCGGACACTCGATGATCTCCTCTCGCTCGGAGCGCGCATGGAGTCCATCGCAGTCGTCCCCGTCGGACTCACCCGGCACAGGCAGGGATTGCCTCACCTAGAGCCGGTGACCCAGGGGACTGCCCGCGAGCTTGTGGCGATCATCCGGAGCCGCCAGAAGGATTTTCAGGATGCAACCGGGAGTCCGAGAGTCTATGCGGCCGATGAGCTATACCTGCTCGCAGGTATTGAGCTCCCGCCCTACGAACACTACGGCGAGTTTCCACAGCTTGAAAACGGAGTCGGGCTTCTGAGGTTCTTCGAGCGCACGCTCTCGCATCGAATCGTGGAGCTCGAGCGCATCGTCTCCGAGCCGATGGCTCTCACAATCGTCACGGCAGAGCTCGCAGCCCCGTTTCTTCAGGAAGTGATCGGTCGGGCGCTTGCGTCCGTGGCCCCGATTGAGACGCGGGTGATCGCCGTGGAGAACCGCTTTCTTGGACGAAGCGTGACTGTCGCCGGACTCCTGTCAGGAGAGGACATGACCAGGGCACTCCGCAAGGAACGCCCGGAGGGACTCACGCTCTTGCCGGGGGAGGCATTCAACGCAGACGGTCTGACGATAGATGGGATGACACTTCGAGAGATAGCGGCGGCCACCGGGCTCAATCAACTCGTTCGAGCGCATGATATCGTGGACGCGATCGCGGATTGCGTGCAGAGCTCTCAGAGGGAAGCGAACATATGACAGAGACCGGGCGAGATCGACTGCCGATTGTAGCCATAGTCGGACGGCCGAATGTCGGCAAGTCGATGCTGTTCAACCGGCTTACGCGAACGAGGGCGGCCGTCGTTGATGACGAGCCCGGTGTAACGAGGGACCGGCACTACCGCGAGACGGACTGGGAGAAACGAGCGTTCGTCATCGTTGACACGGGCGGCTTGGTGCCGGCCGTGGACGAAGGGATGACCGGGCTCATCCGGATCCAGGCGAGCGTCGCGATGGACGAGGCGGACGTGATCGTATTCGTCGTCGATCGGAGGACGGGAGCAACATCGATCGACACGGAGATCGCGTCTCTCCTGAGAACATCAGCGACCCCCTTGATTCTCGCGGTGAACAAGGTCGACGACCAGGCGGGTGAGGTCGACATACACGACTTCCACAGACTGGGACTCGGCGAACCACTTCCGGTCTCAGCACTCCACGGCAGGGGAACCGGCGATCTGATGGACCGGATAGTCGAGCTGATCCCGGAGACCGGCGGAAGCGGCGGCATGGAGGGCATACGTGTAGCCCTCGTGGGTCGTCCGAACGTGGGTAAATCGTCGCTGACCAACAGGATCGCGGGACGCGATGTCACAATCGTCGATGCAACCCCGGGAACGACGCGGGACGCCATCGACACGGTCGTGATGCACGACGAACAGACGTTCATCCTGATAGACACGGCAGGTCTGAGAAGGAAATCGAAGATCTCGAGGGGCGTCGAGTACTACAGTGCAATGCGTGCCTTGAAAAGCATCGAGCGTGCTGACGTTGTCGTGCTGGTAGTCGACTCGACACTCGGCATCGTCGCCCAGGACGCCCGCATTGCCGGCTTCGCTGACGACGCAGGCAGGGGGCTGATTGTCGTCTACAACAAGTGGGACCTCATCAACAAGGACAACAGCACAGCCGGCGAGTACGTCAGGCAAGCCGAAGAGGATCTCCCGTTTGCGCGCTACGCCCCGGTTCTGCAGACATCTGCGCTCACGGGGCAGCGAGCCGGGCGCATACTGACCCTGGCCGGTGAGATCTACGCTCAGGCCTCCAGCCGGCTTCAGACCTCCCGCGTGAACCGGCTGATCCATGACGCCGCCGACCGGCGCCCGCCGAAGGCAGGCAGGCGCGGCAATATCCTCTATGCCACTCAGATCGGCGTGCGCCCCCCGACATTTGTCATCTTCGTCAGCGACCCGCGCGCGATAGACAACACCTACCGTCGCTATCTTGTAAATCAGCTAAGGAGGGAGTATGGTTTTATAGGTACTCCTATCCGCATCCTAGTAAGAAAGCGGAGGTAGCGGTTGGCCGGCACGCTTCTTACAGTGGTTCTCTCATACCTGCTGGGGGCGATCCCAACGAGCGCAGTCGCGGGGCGCATCGCGGGAACGGACCTTCGGCATCAGGGAAGCGGCAACCTTGGTTCGACAAACGTATTCCGTGTCCTCGGGCCGAAGTACGGTGTACCGGTACTCCTGATAGACGTGGCGAAGGGCGCCACCGTAGTGCTTGCCATAGCCCCTCTGCTGAGTGTCGCGTCGCCGCTCGGCCCGACTGGAGTCCGGCTGCTCGCCGGACTCGCTGCCATCATCGGGCACGTCTGGTCGTGTTTCACCGGCTTCAAAGGAGGCAAAGGGGTCGCAACCGCAGCCGGGGTCTTCCTGGCGCTCTCGCCGTTTGCGACACTTGCAGGCCTGATCGTGTGGCTCGCTGTCTTCCTGAGCACACGCTACGTATCCATCGGCTCGATGTCCGCGGCAATCGTCCTGCCGTTCGCTGTAGCGGTCGAGGCCGGGGCCAGAGGTCTGCCGCAATCGCTCGCACTCGTAGTTGTTGCCGTAGTCATCAGCCTCTTCGTTCTTGTCATGCACAGATCGAACATCGCGCGACTCATGAACGGGAGTGAGAGCAGGTTCCATAGACGTTCGAAGCGGGAGAGATAGCAATGGCCAGAGTCACGGTGCTCGGAGCCGGTAGCTGGGGGACGACACTCGGGTTAGTGCTCCATGACAACGGCCACGCCGTGACGATGTGGGAGTTCGACCCCGAACAGGTTCGTGCGGTGCTGCGCGACCACGAGAACAGGAAGTTTCTCCCGGGAGTGTCCATTCCCAGCAGTATCGCTTTCACGAATGCCATCGGCGATGCACTCGCGGGCGCTCAGACCGTCATCATTGCCGTGCCATCGCACGTCGTGCGCGAGACCTCCACTTCGGCGAGAGAGATCATCCCACCGGAGCTACTGGTAGTGAACGCCGCCAAGGGAATTGAGAACGGCACTCTGATGCGTATGTCGCAGGTCCTTTCAGAGAGCCTCCAGCGCCGTGACGGTCAACGCATAGTGTCGCTCGTGGGACCAAGTCATGCCGAAGAGGTAAGCCGGCGGCTTCCGACGACCGTCGTTTCAGCGGCGCTGGTCGAGGCAGACGCAGTCGAGGCGCGGGAGCTCTTCATGACGGATTACCTGCGCGTCTATACGAACAACGACCCGACCGGCGTCGAGCTGGGTGGTTCCCTCAAGAATGTTATCGCGATCGCGGCCGGCATCTGCGATGGGCTCGGATACGGTGACAACACGAAGGGCGCGCTCCTCACGAGAGGACTGGCTGAGATAACCCGATTGGGCGTGGTCATGGGCGGAAAGCCGGAGACGTTCGCCGGGCTGTCTGGAATGGGCGATCTCATCACAACGTGCATCTCGACTCACAGCCGCAACAGGCACGTTGGAGAAGAGATCGCGGCAGGGAAATCGCTCGACGAGGTGCTCGGTTCGATGGTCATGGTGGCCGAGGGCGTGCGCACGACACGGAGCGCGCACGAACTGTCGCTCAAGTATGGCGTCGAGTTGCCGATCTCGGAGCAGATGAACCTCGTGCTCTTCGAAAACAAACATCCGGATGAAGCGATCCGAGATCTGATGATGCGTGAGCCGAAGCGGGAAACAGCCGCAAGGCATTAGACATTGCACTTGAACGCGCCGAGTCTCTGTGCTAGATTGTAGCTCGTCGGGGCGTAGCGCAGCCCGGTTAGCGCACTAGCATGGGGGGCTAGGGGTCGCTGGTTCGAATCCAGTCGCCCCGACCACACAGAACTGCACAGCCGCTCGGCCAGAAACGGTACGTAGCTGATGATACCATACTGCGTATATCAGTTTGCGGCGTTCTTGACCAAGAGGCTGTCTCTGCCCGCCGCACGGAGAACGACCGCTGCAGTGGGCGGAATGCTATCCGTCCTCCAACGCCGCAACAGGCGTTTTCTGTACGATAATCTGAGAACCGCGATCGGCGACGGCCTGCCGGCCGGCGAACTCCGAACGCTCCGCTCGAAGATCTACAGCAACTTCTCCCATTTCGTCTACGATTTCATGAAGCTTCCCTACTTGACGATGGAGAACGCGCACAAGGTATTCACGGCCGGCAGTTTTGATGTTGCCCGTTCGCTTGCGAAGATGGCGAGCGAGAAACCGACCATTTCGGTGACGGGTCACCTCGGACACTGGGAACTCGGAGGAGCATTGGTCGCTCTGACCGGACACCCGGTAGCCGTACTCGCGGACGAGCATCCGGACGACAGAATCACGGGCTTCTTCAACTCGATCCGCGAAGGGACAGGGAGCACGGTCGTTCCGGTCACCGCCTTCCGCCGGCTCTTCCGCGAACTCAAGAGACACCATCTGGTTGCGATAGCTGGTGACAGGGCGGTTACGGGACAGGGGATCAGAGTACAGTACTTCGGGCGGGATTATCTCGCGCCCGACGGCTACGCGGCCCTGGCCAGACGCTTCGGTGCTGTGATCGTGCCGACGTTCTGCATCAGACAGTCGGACGGGCTCTACGACCTGAGAATAGAAGCCCCGCTTGCCCCCCCGGCTACGGACGACAAGGAAGCCGACATCAGGAACTGCGTTATCCGGATGATGGGCATTGTGGAAGACTACGTGCGTCGCTATCCGGAGCAGTGGTACGTCTTCAGGCCGGTCTGGAAGAGCGCCAGCCGGCCAACGGCCGATAGACACCTTGCCAGAAGGATGAGGGCGCTACAGTTGCGGGCCAGGACGGTATCGAAGCACGGTGCCGGGCGTGCGGGGAGGCGACCATCAAGACCCTGGTCATAATACCTTGCAAGAACCTGGAGAATCACGTGGGCAACGTTGTCCGCGCCGTCGGTGTTCTCGGTCTCGGACTCGATGTCCTCGTCGTGAATGACGGTTCTACGGATGGAACGACACAAGCGGCACGCGCGGCCGGGGCGGAAGTAGTCGAGCACTCCCGAAATATGGGAAAGGGTGCCGCGCTGAAGACGGGCTTCGACTACGCTCTCGAGCACGGCTACGAGGCCATCATAGCAATGGACGGCGATGAGCAACATGATGCTGCGACCATCCCAAGCTTCATCAAGGCGCTTGAATCGGGGGAATGGGATATCGTGGTCGGATCCCGGATGGGCGAAGTCAGGGACATGCCCGGCATTCGCATCTGGACTAACCAGACGACATCGCGCGTCATTTCACGACTGGCACGACAGGACATCCCGGACAGCCAGAGCGGCTATCGTATCATACGTACAACGGTGCTCGAGGGCATGGAACTCGTCACCAGGTGCTACGACACGGAGTCCGAGATCCTCATCAGGGCGGGCCGACGTGGATTCCGCATCGGGAGCATTCCGATCGAATCGATCTACACAGATGGAATCAGCCATATCAATCCCGTCATCGACACTCTGAGATTCCTGAGGCTCATCTGGCGGAGCCTGTTCTGGAGATAAAGGCATGCGATCTGAACGCCCATGCATACTTGTCAGCAACGACGACGGCGTCGACGCTGCAGGAATCAAGGCACTGCAACGCGAGCTCGCGAGCATCGGCAACATAAAGGTGGTGGCTCCGGATCGTGAGCGAAGCGCGGCCAGCCACTCGCTGACGCTTCAGGTTCCCATTCGGGCATATCGACTGAGCGAGAACATCATCAGCGTCGATGGAACGCCGACCGACTGCATCATGCTCGCAATCAAGAATCTGCTGGAGGTGAAGCCCGATCTCGTCGTTTCGGGCATCAACCGGGGCGCCAACATGGGAGATGACATCACCTACTCCGGGACGGTTGCGGCGGCCATGGAGGCCACCCTCCTCGGCACACCGGCGATCGCGATCTCGCTGGATCGGGGTGACAACAACGACTACGACTACACTGCGGCGGCGAGGATTGCCAGAGAGGTGTCGCTTGCAGTGCTCAAGAGGGGCCTCCCGGACGGCATCCTTCTCAACGTCAACGTTCCGAGCCTGCCGTCCGAGGCAATCCGGGGAGTCAAGATCACGAGACTCGGCAAGCAGGTGTACGAAGATCTGATCATCGAGCAGACCGATCCCAGGGGAAAACCGTACTACTGGATTGGTGGACAACAGGAGACCTGGTCGATAGAGCCGAATACAGACTACACCGCGGTAGCAGACGGCTTCGTGTCGATCACGCCTATCCATCTCGATCTCACCGACTACCGGACGTTCGCGATCCTCGAAGGGTGGGAGCTCGACAGCATCGCTGAGGCAGCGCGCGGCAGGACCGAGAGGCAAGGGGAGAACGCGTGACCGACTGGAAAGCTCTCCGCAAGAACATGGTGGACCTTCAGATTGCGGCTCGCGGCGTGAATGACACACGGGTGCTGGACACGATGCGCGAGGTGCCAAGACACCTGTTCGTCGGACGCGGGATGGAAGCGTCCGCATACGGGGATCACGCGCTCCCGATCGGCGAGGAGCAGACCATTTCTCAACCATACATGGTGGCCATCATGACGGTGGCGCTCCGGCTCACCGGAGAGGAGAAGATCCTGGAGATAGGTACGGGCTCGGGTTATCAGACGGCCCTTCTCTCGAGGCTGGCCGACCGGGTCTTCAGCGTCGAGAGAATCGAGACGCTCGCGACGCGCGCCCGCGAAACGCTTGACACCCTCGGCCTGACGAACATATCGATACTCGTCGGAGATGGAACGATAGGCTGGAAAGAGTTCGCGCCCTACGACAGGATACTCGTGACGGCCGGCTCACCGGCTGTGCCAACCAGCCTCCTCGAACAGCTTGCCGATCCGGGAATCCTCGTCATCCCGGTCGGACCCCGGACGATGCAGCAGCTCAGGATCGTCGAGAAACGAGATGGGGTCATCGAAGAGCACGACGAAGGAGGGTGCGCGTTCGTCCCGCTCGTCGGCAAGGACGGTTGGGAACTCCCCACCGGCTGAGGCCGGCAACTGAGACGGCACTGCGATTCACCGGACTGCCGCCGATCCGCCATGCAGACAATGGCAGCCATGCAGACAATGGCAAGGAGCACATGAGTGCTGGAACGCTTGGTAGAAATGTGGGGAGGCCTTCCGAAGGAGACACTGGCCTTTCTGGTTTCGATGCTGCCGATAGCAGAGCTCAGGGGAGGGCTGCCACTGGCGCTCTCCTTGGGCATACCGTGGCGCGAGGCCTATCTCATATGCGTCGCCGGCAACTTCGTGCCGATCATCCCGATTCTCTTTCTCCTTGACCCTGTCGCGACCTATCTGAGGCGCTTCAGATTGTTTGACCGCTTCTTCGACTGGCTTTTCACTCGGACCAGAAAACGGGGACAACTGATCGAGCGCTTTGAGGCGCTCGGACTTGTTTTCTTTGTGGCGATTCCTCTCCCTGTGACGGGTGGGTGGACGGGTGCCGTGGCCGCGTTTCTCTTCGGCATCCGGCGCAGATACGCAATCCCGGCGATACTGCTGGGGATCATGCTCGCAGGCCTGATAGTGAGCGGGGCCGCACAGGGGTTCTTGCATCTGTTCGGATCCTAGTGTAATATTGCTGATCTTGAATGACACGGATGGTCTTGTCGGGGCGTAGCGCAGCCCGGTTAGCGCGCACGGTTCGGGACCGTGAGGTCGGAGGTTCAAATCCTCTCGCCCCGACCATCCTATAAGGGAGGACGAGATTGACATCTCGCCCTGTCAGAATCACAGTGGTCGGCGGAAGCCGCTGTGACGCCGAAACCGCCTCCTTGGCCGAGCGAGTGGGACAGGAGATTGCTCGCGGGGGCGGTATTCTGATTTCCGGGGGCCTCGGAGGAGTCATGGAGGCTGCTTCGCGTGGCGCCCGCCTGGCCGGCGGCGTGACCGTCGGCATTCTGCCGGGTCCGCACGCGGATGACGCAAACGAGTTCGTCAAGATACCGATCGTGACCGACATGGGGCAGGCCAGAAACGTGATCAATGTGCTGTCCGGAAACGCCGTCATAGCGCTTCCGGGCATGGAAGGAACCCTCTCCGAAATAGCCACTGCTCTCAAGAGCGGCATCCCGACCGTGGCGCTTGGAGCCTGGAGCGACGTGGCGGGGGTGATACCTGCGACGACGCCTGAGGAGGCCGTCCGGCTGGCATTTGAACGTGCGCGGGAGTCGGCGAAGTGAACACGGAGAGAATGTGCGCATGGGTGGTGGGCCACGTTCACGGCGTGGGATTCCGCTATTTCGTGCTCACGGAAGCCCGGGCGCTTGGCATCACCGGCTGGGTAGCCAACAGGACTGACGGAAGCGTGGAGGTCGTCGCCGAAGGAACTCCCGTTGCACTCGATCGGCTCGAGGTCAAGCTCCAGACCGGGCCGGCTTCGAGCGCAGTTCGCGGCTGCCACACCGTCCGCCAGGACGCAACGGGCGAGTTCGAGGCATTCGAGGTGAAGTTCTGAGTGCTGGGACCAACCATGCGGATCATTTGTCCACAAGCTCGCATGATCGCGGCGGTCGCGGTGCTGTATGCGTTTGTCGCGCTCCTGGGTCCCGCCGGGTGTACGCCTCTCACTCCCAGTCACGGACGTGAGGTCACGTCGTCTCCCTCACTCGTTTCCGGGAACGGCGTGCACCACACAGTTCGTGCCGGTGAAACGCTGTGGAGGATTTCGAAGACGTACGGCGTGTCGGTTGCCGAACTGGTAGAGGCCAACGACCTTGAGAGCTACATAATCCAGCCGGGGCAGAAGCTACTGATCCCGGGTGCTTCTGAGCGCCGGGAAGTCCCGGAGACACAGACCGAGACCGGCGGCAGCGCTCCGGACGCGGATCTGGCTTGGCCACTCGCGGGCCGAGGGCGGGGATCGGTAACGAGCGGCTTCGGCCCCAGAACGCACCCGATCCGCAAAACGGAGGATTTCCACAAGGGGATCGACATCGACGGCGCTCGTGAGGAACGCGTTCTCGCGGCGGCGGCGGGCGAGATCGTCTTCGCTGGAAAGATGACCGGCTACGGCACAGTGGTCATGATCGACCACGGCAACCGGTTGATCACAGTCTACGCGCATCTCAGCAGAACGACTGTGAAGCTCGAAAACCTGGTTACGACCGGACAGATAATCGGCTATGTGGGTACCAGCGGAACAAGCACCGGCTCCCACCTGCATTTCGAGGTGCGTCACAGGGGACGAGCTGTAGACCCGCTTGGCTACCTGCCATAAGAGATATCGGTTCGCCCGCCGGGCGGCCGAGGCTTTCGTGCGAGGGAGTACCGAATGAACCTCAGGAATCTGATTCGCGACGTGCCTGACTTCCCGAAAAAGGGAATCATCTTCAAAGACATAACGACCTTGACCAAAGACTCCGCAGGGTTCCGCGAATCAATCGATCAGATCGTGAAGCAGTACGAGAACGCCGAAATCGACATCGTTGTCGGCATCGAGGCACGGGGGTTCATCTTCGGAGGAGGCGTGGCCTACCAGTTGAACGCCGGATTCGTGCCGGCGAGGAAGCC
>JALGZD010000182.1 GCA_025782395.1 bacterium | reverse complement strand
TCCCCTGCGAGTTCGTGGATCTGCCCTTGAATGTAGAGCGCGAGGGAACTGCTGGGCTCCAGGACCAAGGCACGTTCGACATCCTCCAAGGCGAGCTGCGGTGTGCCCAAGGCCATTGCGACAGCAGCATGATCGATGTACTCTCGCGCGTCCCTGGGCACCAGGAGCCGCGCGACTTCGAATGCCCTGTCACTCTCGTCCGCCCTGCCAAGAAATTGGAGAGCGCTCGCTCTTGCGCCGTGCGCCAGGATGCAGCTCGCGTCGTTCCGGATTGCTTCCTCGCTGGAATCCAGAGCTTCGACATACTCATGAACGGCGTTGAAGCAGGTTGCCTTCTCGGCGAGCGCCTGCGGGTGCCCCGGAGTGCACACGAGCAGGTTCTCATAGACTGAGATCGCTCCTCTGTAGTCCCCCCGCTCGTAGAGAGCTCTGGCCGTTGCCAGGAACGTAGGGGGCTCGGTCGCGGAATCGACGGGCAGTTCGAGCTGAGCGAACGACGGCACAGCGCATAGGACGACCGAGAACACGAGAATCATCTGGAATCTTCTCAAGTCCAACTCCTTCCTGCCACGCACCCAGTCGATGAACCAGCTGGAACCTCCACGACGACTGCCAAGCATCACTGGGTCTTCCGATCGGCCTAGCGGGACCTGCGGTCGTCGAGCGAGCTGCCCGAACGACGAGGTGCCAGCGGATCGAACAACTTCTTCACCGCGCTGGCTATCGCAGCTTCTCGCTGTCCGCCGGCAAGCACCATGACGAGACCGAAACTCGCTGATGATCCGGTGCCTTCGTTCTCCCACACAATCTCGCGAGAGCCCTTGGAGAACAGCTCAGCGCTCAGTACGTATGAACTTCCAGCTGCGATGCCAATGTTGGCCTTCGATCCCTTCTTCAGCGCCAGTAGCAATACCAAGGCTGCATCCTTGCCTCCGAACGCGTCGAGCTCTTCCTCACTCATCACTGCAAGAGCCGCTTGATCCAGAGATTCATCCACGAGCACGGAGTAGTAGCCGAGCTTCTCAAGGTAGTACTGCGTCGTCATGCGTGCCATGGTGTTGTCTTTCTGCTGCTGCTCCGCGTCTTCCTCACTCATGTTGATGACCGGCGGGACTACCACAATGAAATCCACCTCCTGCGCCTGCTCCTCAGCATCAAGGAACCTCACCGCGAGCGCACCGGCCCACCTCTTGATCGTGTTCGGAACCTCTCCCCAGTAATTGCTGGAATGGACGCCCACGAGAGCGTCGGCTCCCATCTCGGAAGCTGGTTCCTTCATAAGGGAAACTAGGTGCTCCTCTTTCGGTTGGGTAAGAGCGGTTCCTCGCTTCTCCGCGAAGATGCTGCCGAGGATCTGGTACGGCCCTGAGGGTTGTTCGCCCTCGGACAAGACTGCGACCTCGTCCTCAGCTACTCTCTTCTCATAGATGAGACCGTCAGCTCGCGTCGTACAAACATTGGCCGCACAGCCGGTCACCAGCGGCAGTAGCATCGCGAACAGCCAGAGTCTTTTCATGAGGACCTCCTGTTCGTTGTGGCAGCAGGGAGCGCATCAGAGGATGTACGTGACGCCAACACCGAGAGACCACACAACTCCGTAGTGGTGAGTCTCCGTGAGGCCTCCGATATCCTCGTACGTTACGAGGACTCGCATGACGTCGGCGCACACACTGAAATCCAGACCGATTCTCTCAGACAGAGCAGCTGTCACCCCTCCTCTCATATGGATGCCAGTTCTGGTGCCTTCCTCGTAGTCCAAGTTGGTCAGTCTCTCGCTCCCACTCGTCGGATCTCCCTTGTGGCCCAGAAACGAGAGTCCCATTTGGAGGTAGGCATGAGATCCTCTGTCGGAGATCGACACGGCGCGGCCGACCGCGAGTGAAATGATCGTCAGTGTGGCGGTTTCAGACGCTCCTTCGTGGGTCAGCCCAGCCATTGCGAGTGACGGCCCGAAGTACAGGCCCTCTGTTCTACCCTCCTGATTCACCCACAACCTCATGTCAAGCCGTCCCCCCAGGCTCGAGTTAAATCCCTCGTAGAACCGGCCGACCGGCATCGCCAGCGCCGGGGTCAGAGAAACCACCAGGCACGGCTTCACCGTGCCCTTCTCCGCAGGACGGTATCGATAGTAGTCCCTTTCTCGTTCGCCTGCGGCTTCGTCGCCCGCATCCTGGGACTGCTGGTGCGAGAGCGCGGACAACGCAGCAACATCCGATGCACCTGCGGAAGAGATCCCGAAACCTCCGAGTATCAGAGTGACACAGATCCAGCCAAGGGCTCCTCGCATCTGCCTGCTCCTCTCTTCTGTCGGCCTGGCGCGGCGCCCAGGAGCGGGGTGAGCTCGTCGGGCTCATACCGAAGCAGCGGGTTCGACACTGTGTCGCAGTCGCCCGGCTCAGCGAGGAGCAGAGGCCCAACGCAGCGCCGGTACTGGCTACTCCCAGTACCACTGAGCAGTGAACGTCACAGTGTCTAGCGCCTCCTCAGGCATTCAGATATGATGAAGCCGCGCCGCAAACGCGAACCGTAGCGATCCATCCGAGCAGCTGACACCCCCTCCTGGTACATACTGGTTCGTGGCGCGTCGGAAACCCACAGCTCCCCAGAATCGCCACGGCGACGCACAGACCTGCTCCGACAGCCCCAAGGCAATGAGCGTGGGGATCAAGACCACAGCCAGCGAACACCGAGACATTCGCTTTCCTCCTCAGGTCCGTCGTGGTGATACTGAGCACGGGCAACAGCCAGCGTCCCCATCAGATGTGCGGCAGCGAGCAGAACCACCAACGCGAGGCAGAGGGGATTGGTTGCGAGTCTCATCGCTTGATACCTTCTTCCGAGAGCCTGGAGCAAACACGTGATGGTCAGCGATGGCTTCAGTGCACTGGGCCATTGGCTGGACGGCGTGGCACCTGGCCACACCCACCAGGCAAGCCCTTGTTCGCGGGCACCCGAATCCATGGCTAGGGAGGAAAACGATGAGTGAATGTCACGCAATTGAGATAGCGTCAACCTAGCATGAGTGCTTCCGGAAGTCAAGCATGGAAGATATACTAAGCTGTTGGCATGCTCCCGAATCGCAAAGTGAACCGTTCCGGGTATCCCGGAGACTCCATTTCGTGAGAGGATGGGGTCATGGGAAAGTCAAAGCGGTATTCGCCGGAAGTGCGTGAGCGGGCGGTGCGGATGGTGCTGGACCACGAGAGGGAGTACGACTCTCGGTGGTCCACGATCCGTTCGATCGCGGAGAAGATCGGTTGTGCGGCTGAGACGCTACGGAAGTGGGTCCGGCAGGCCGAGTGCGACCAGGGGACTCGTCCCGGCCTGACTACCGAGGACCGGCAGCGCCTGAAGGATCAGGAGCGGGAGATCCGTTTCTCACGCGCGATCGTGGGCTGGCGCGCCTCGAGTTCTTTGCGGAGCGACCTGGCCCTCGACGCCCTAGAGCAGGCCTTCTATGCTCGCCCGGACACAGATGGTCTGGTGCATCACAGTGACCGGGGTGTGCAGTATCTGTCGATCCGCTACACGGAGCGTCTGAGGGAGGCCGGCATCGAGCCTTCAGTGGGCAGCGTCGGTGACTCCTACGACAACGCGTTGGCCGAGTCGGTGATCGGGCTCTTCAAGACCGAGGTGATCCGTCGCCGTGGACCGTGGTATCATCTTGAAGCGGTGGAGTTCGCAACGTTGGAATGGGTGGACTGGTTCAACAATCGACGGCTGCTCGAGCCGATCGGATATGTTCCACCAGTGGAGTTCGAAGAGGCGTACTATCGTAGTCAGGAAGCCCCGGCCATGGTGGCCGGACTCACATAACCAAGTCTCCGGAGAAGCCGGGGCGGTTCACTCTGTTATGAAAAAAGCCGGCAATCCTGGGCTGGATTTCTAGAACATGACTCCCGTCGAGAAGTACCAGTCCACTCCGCTGGGGCTCAGGCCTTTGTCCAGGTCGATGCCAGAGATAGTGTTGTAGAAGGTCTTGTGCCAAGTGAAACCTCCCGAGATCCTCATCACTCTGCCCACGTAGTATTCAACGCCTCCCCCAAAATTGAAGCCCAGTCCATTCATGCTCTCGTTCTCCATCGATTCACTCTGTCCGTCGTACTTCCCGTCTTCGACTGTGAGCCAGTTCCAGAAGCAGCCGGCGAGAGCGAATGGCTGGATCGCTGCTGCTGCTAGTGGGAAAACCTTGATATTGACGTTGGCGGTGTGTCTCGTCACTTTTCCCCAATCCGGAACTCCTCCCCATCCCCAATCATAGCTGGCACGGGTGTAACTGCACTCGTTATCGTACCACTTCTTTCTGATACTGAGAGCTATTCCAAAAGCGCTGCCCGAATCAATGTTGGGGACGAAATACAGACTCCCGTCCATAGCACTATAGTAAGTGTCTCCTTTGAAGTCCTCACCGCCCATAGAATGAGACCCAATATACAAACTCAGGAATGTCACTTCCTTGGGGAAGCGGTATTTCGGATCTGCAGAGTCGTATTG
>JALGZD010000207.1 GCA_025782395.1 bacterium | reverse complement strand
CTTGCCGTGGTTGAGTTCAGTGCGGTGGTTGAGTGTGATGCCGAGGTGGGTGGCCTGACCCTGAACGCGTTCTTCGTGACGGAGGACTGGGAGAAGGGCCTCATCGATTGGACGAGGTTCGACGGTGGGGGTGCAGAACCCTTCGACCGCGGTCTCCATGCGATGTGGGGGGTAGCGGCCGGGGACTCGTCACTCGTTCGCCTGGATGTGACCGAGATGGTGGCGGTCTGGGCGGATGATGGGGCAACCAACCGCGGGTTCGTGCTGGCTCCATCGGCGGGCGAGGAAGGCAACGTGCTGCCGGAGTTCGCTCAAGGCCCGCGGGCAGGCGTTGCCACACTGACTGTTTGGTACACGCCGAGGGCGATGGGTGGCGAGCACAGTGAGGAGAATCGGTAGAACGGCGTCGCACAGACAACGCGGCGCTCTTGTCCCGACCCTTCAGAGCGGAGGGGGATGATATGAAGGCGATAGTGAATGTGTTGATGCTGGCCGGCATGGTCCTCGTGGTTGCGTGTGCAGCCCGGGCTGGCACGATCTACTGGACCCCGGCGCATGAGCTTGCGCCGCAGGGGTACAGCTGCAAGGTGACAGCTGGCGATCTTGATGGAGACGGAGATGTGGATCTGACGTTCTTCTGTGGGCAACCCGTGATGCAGTGCTGGAATCTCGGTTCCCCCACAGAGCCTATTTGGGAATTCGGTTCCTCACCCTACGACGGCGTTCCCTTCTGCATTGCCCAGAACGGTGGGTTGGGAGACCTTGACGCCGACGGCGATCTCGATCTTGTAATCACCTGCTGGTACGACGACTTCGTCCGCTTCTACTGGAACGTCGGGACGTCTCAGAATCCGGCATGGGCGGCAGACCTGTCGGTCTTTGATGGCGTGCCGTTCGGCGGCGCCCACGGTAGTCCGCGGCTTGCTGACATGGATGGTGATGGAGATCTGGACCTCATGCTGGGCAGCTGGACCGGAAGGATACGCTACGCCAGGAATGTAGGCACAGCATTCCGGCCGGCGTATGAATACGTGGGCTGGGTGGATGGCATTCCACAGGTTGGTGGCTCCAATCCGACGATAGCTTTGGGCGATCTCGACTCCGATGGCGATCTGGACCCACCGGTTACGGCGCGGGCGTTGACCTCATGGACATCGATGCGGATGGAGATCCGGACATGATTCTCGCCAGAGGCTACGGCGAGAACCTCCTCTTCCTGAACGGGGGCGCAACCCCGGTCGAGCCCACAAGCTGGGGTGTAATCAAGGCGATGTACCGGTAGTGTGGAGCAGCCGGTGTCAAGCCGGTTCTTCGGGACCCCGTGTGATTGCACAGGGTCCCCTATTTTTTTGTTGACTACTGCACATATGTGCAGTAGTATGGTCCTGTGTCACGGAGGGGCATCCAGGGGTATGAAACGGTCAGCTCGCGCGCCCAGTCCTTCCGAATAGCGCGGCCCACCTCGGCCTCATTAGTATAAGCAAAGGAGTGGATCTCACGGTGAAGACGCCAAGAAAAAGCACGGTTGGATTCATCAGGAAACCTGCGGCACACATGACCAAACGCCACGACATCACGGGCGCCCAGGAACGCATGCTCGAGTACATCATCGAGACCATCCGGGATCACGACCGGTCGCCGACGATCCGCGAGATCGGGGAGGCGATGGATATCTCGTCGACGAACGGTGTTCGCTACCATCTGTCAGCTCTTGAAGAGCGGGGCTACATCCGTCGCCGTCGTGGTATCTCCCGTGGGATCGAGTGGCTCGAACATCACCTGTCGGCGGGTGAGCACCACACCGGTGCGGAGATTCCCCTTCTGGGAAGTGTTGCTGCCGGCCGTCCGATCCTGGCGGTGGAGAATATCGAGGGCGTGCTCGCCGTTGATGAGATGTTCGCGCGCCGGGATGGTTGCTTCGCCCTCCGGGTGAGCGGAGACAGCATGCTTGATGCCGGGATCTACAACGGCGACATTGTGGTCGTTGCTCCTCAACCGGACGCCCGGAACGGAGATGTGGTTGTTGTCCTGATCGACGATGAGGCGACAGTGAAAGAGTACGCGCGCGGGAAGGGATGTATTGTTCTGAAGGCCCACAACCCCGCGTACGACGACATCGAGCTTACCGGGAACGAGGGC
>JALGZD010000030.1 GCA_025782395.1 bacterium | reverse complement strand
ACCGGCTGGACTGGGCTGGTGCCCTGGGCGATTTTTTTCTTCATCGGCTGGTGGGTCTACAAGCGTTGGGTGCGCCCAAAGCTGGTCGCTGAGAAGGAACCTACCGTCAAGGATATTATGGGCAGCGATGAATCTCCCAGCGATGACACTGGCGGCGGTGAGGATCCGGGGGGGACTGACGAGGGCTAGCCAGCGCTCGATCTAGGTTGCATGAAGGATGGCGCAGCTTATTTGCGGCCGCCCTTCCAGCGCTTGGCTTCCTTGACCATGCAGTCGCGGCAGCTCGGATAGAGCTTGTCGGCGTAGAGCGAGTCAGTGATGAACTCGCGCACGGAGCGGATGTTGCCGCAGATGTTGCAGCGCTTGACGGAGCCGAAGACTGGCGCCCGTTCATCCGTGGCTGTCTCAGGACGCTTCTCCGGCGCGCCGGTACCCAGCAGCTGGTGGGACATCTTTGGCCCCAGGTAGCGCTTGAGCGCACCAACCGAAATCATGTAGATGCGGTTGCCGCCCCCCCGGCGCCTGACGGACTCGAGCTCTGCGCCAAGCCGCCCGGACTCCACCTCGCGCACCACGAAGGCCTGACTACGCTTCAGCATTCGGGCCACTTCCGGCAGCGTGTACTTCGTTCTGAACATCTCGCTCCTACATGTTCTACCGCTTGAGCGCCTGCAGCGCAAGTGCGCTCTAACTAATACATCGGCAAGGGCAGGCCGGGCATGTAATCGGCGGCGATGGTAGCGATGAGCCCGTCTGCGACTGCCCAGACTGCAGCAGCGGCGGCGAGACCTGCGTGGTGCCTGTCGCGGCTGAAGGGGACAATGTCGCCTACAGCGCGCTGAAGCGCTAGGCTGCCGCAAGGCGCAGGCGGCCTGGGTGAGCTAGTAGAGGGTTAGCAGATAGGAGTCGATTTCCACATTCTCCGGATTGCCCGGTGGGATCGGACTGCGGCTGCGGTCGTCCATCGGCTGGTAGCTGAAATCACCGCGCGTGCGCCGCTCCCCCGGCTTGATGGCGCGCATCGGCTGGCCGGTGAAGGCGTTGAGCGGCAGCCCGTCCAGGTAGCCCTCGTCGACCAGCACTTGGATCGTCGGTGGGTAGCATTCGTCACGGTCATCTACGGCGTAGCGTTCCAAACCGAGCTGGATGGCGTGGAGGTTCTGCTTGCAGGTGGCCATCTTCCTGGCAGACTGGCACCCCGGCACCCAGACGCCGAAGACCAGCCAGAGCACGAAGCCCGCCGCGCCGTAGATCAGCCAGAACACCACCGCACGCCGCTCGATGCGCATGAAAGATACCACGCGCCGGTCAACGGTTTCGAGCTTCCCCATGGCTCCCTCCTGGCATATCTGACCCGCGGTAGCCGCGCAGGTTCCGCTTGGTCGCGAAGTTCTAGGCAACATCAACTTCGATGGCATGAAACACCGCAGCGATATCGGAAGATTACGGTAGGTACGGGGTGGTTGATACGAATATCATAGCTTTCAACAAGGTGCTAGTATTAAGGTGAGAATACTCGTAAAGCACTCGCAAAACAGGTAAGCAAAGCCTACTGGGTTGATAACGCAGCATTACCGTGGTATACTATATTGTATCATCATCTATACGGGCGTTAAGGTGAAACCAGCAGAAATTGTTCTCCTTGTATTTTATGGTCTGGGTGGCGAAACAATCCGCAACGACCCCAAGACTATACATACATTTTTTTACAATATGCTGTCAGATGAAGAGTTTACTAATGCATTCCCTGATATTTGCGACCTTAGTTTTAATATTTATGGCCTATTTCCCTACAGCAAGATTATCGACTCTATGCTAAGCAATCTTCAGCAAGCAGGTGTTCTTACCAAGCACAACCCTTACTATAACAAGTTTGAGATAGCAACAGAGATGAAGGTTGTTTTTGACAAGGAGCTTGCCAAGGAGCCATACTCTGAGCATAAGCAAATTCTGGTCAATGCCAGAGATTTGCTTCTTAAGAGCTTGGCGTGCTAAAATAAATGCATGCCACCTGATATTATTTCCCAATTCGAGAATCAGCTCGAGAATGTCCTGATCCATCTAATTCCAGAGGAACCCAGTTCAGCTCGATATGGGCTAAAAATCATCCACGATGCAATTTGGGGTACTAGCGATATATTTCCTTGGGAAATTGCAATTCTTGATACTCCTCTGCTTCAGAAATTACGCTACATTCGTCAAACAGGCCTAGCCTACCTGGTTTATCCATCAGCAACACACACACGCTTCGACCACTCGCTTGGTGTACTAGCTGCGGCATCCTTAGTATTCAACCGTCTGCACCGGAGAGGAGACCTAGGATATCTTTCTCAGGATGACGCCGCGAAGCCAACACAACGCGAAGTGTATGCTACCTATATTCAACTTCGCTTAGCGGCGCTGCTTCATGACTGTGGTCATAGTTTCCTAAGCCATGCCAGTGAGTTAATCTACTCAAAACTTGACCCATTCCCCGATGTAATTAAAGCGTTCAATAGGAGAGAACATGTTGAAAGCGGCGCCTCTGAAATATTGAGCTATTTTATAATTCGATCCACAAGACTTCGGAACTATATATTAAGAATTAGACTGCAGGATGAGAGAGTAATACCTGTGGATTTCAGAGCAGCTGAAATTGCGGAATTACTCAACGGAGCCGCTGAATTTGTAATAGGGAAGAGCTCTGATCATAGAAAAGTATTTTGTGCAAATATTATCAATGGTCCCTATGACGCAGATAAATTGGATTACATAAAGAGAGATGGATACTATGCCGGTATTACTGTCAATTATGATCTAGATCGCTTGCTGTACCAAGTCTCAGTGGAGGCTGTTGATGTTCATAAGGATGCCTTCAAGGAAGGAAAGGCATACCAGCTGGTTCTGCCGGTTAAGGGAGTCAATGTCCTTGAGCAGATAGTTATAAGTAAATTCATGCTATATAGTTATCTGTATCATCATCCGAAAGTGAGAGCAGCAGAGCAACAGATTGCTGAAGTGATTAGCGAGAATCTAAGTAGATTAAGTCTTAGCAATGGACTGGACTTTCTTAAATACCATGACGCACACTTGTTTGAATTATCAGCAAATGGGAAGTGTCCGGAAGTACTCGCCATTCTAAATCGCAAACTGTTATACAAGAGCGTGGAATTGAATATCGGCAAATTGAGCGAGATAGTAAAGGCTTCTGAATCTAACATCGCTGACGCACAAGATGTCATTACCAGACTTGTTAGTGGAAAAAATCTCGCTTTTAGTGAAGAATTCATAAAAGGGTTTCGGGAATTCGTTAATCTTCAGTGCAAGAGTGTAGGAAAGCCAGAGCTAAGTAAAGCACAGCTAATCGTGGATCTGCCAGGCAGACTGAAGCTAGATCAATTCCAAAAGATCTTTGTGAAGGATGAAGATGGAGATTTCAAGCAATTGGTGGACATATTCCCAATGGATGCGTGGGAAGAAAGCTACTATCATACGAAATGGCGGGGATACATATATACACTTCCGAACTACATTGATGATGTCATGACATGGTTCAATTCATACCTGAAAAGACAAGGGATCAATGTTAGCGCCGAAGCGCTTAAGCCAACGCATAATCCGCTAGCAAGGAAAAAGGACTATCCACTGTTTACTGAAAATGACGGAGGAGGGTGAAGGATTATTGGTTAGCCAGTAGGCGTAGGAGCACCCTTGACGCAAGCCGATATCGAAAAGAGAACTCGCCCAACCGACCCCCTAGTTCACCTGTCCCTTCGTCACCTTCATGAAGATGTCTTCCAGGCTGTTGACGCTGTCCTTGATGCTGAGCACGTTGACGCCGCTCTCCAGCAGGTGCTTCATCAGGGCGGGGCGGTCGTCGTTGCCGCCGTCGAAGTGGAACTCCACCTCGTCGTCGTCCCGCTCGAAGCACTCCAGCACCTTGGGGTAGCCATCGAGCGCCTTGAGCGCCGCCGGTGTCTGGCCTTTGGGCACCTGCACCACCAGCAGCTGGCCGTGGCTGACCGCCTTCAAGATCTCGTCGACGTCGCCGCTGACCACCATCCGCCCGGCCTCGATGATCCCGACCTTGTTGCAGAAGTCGGAGAGCTCGGTGAGGATGTGGCTGGAGATGAAGATGGTCTTGCCCATGTTCTTCAGCTCCTTCATCAGCTCGCGCATCTCGATGCGGGCGCGGGGGTCGAGGCCGCTGGCCGGCTCGTCCAGCACCAGCACCTTGGGGTTGTGGATCAGGGTGCGCGCCAGGCAGAGCCGCTGCTTCATGCCCTTGGAGAGCTCGGCGACGAAGGCGTCCTTCTTGACGACGAGGTCGGTCAGGTTGAGCACGTCGTCGATGATGCCCACGCGGCGCGTGCGCGGGATCTTGTAGGCGGCGGCGAAGAAGTCGAGGTATTCCCAGACCTTGAGGTCGTTATAGCCGCCGAAATAGTCGGGCATGTAGCCCAGCATCTGGCGCACCTTGTCGCTCTGGGTGACCACGTCGTAGCCGCCGACGCTGGCGGTGCCGCTGGTGGGCAGCAGCAGGGTGGCGA
>JALGZD010000077.1 GCA_025782395.1 bacterium | reverse complement strand
AATACACAAGCCCTATTTGTACGATTGTGTCCCGTACCAATTGAACTTTGGCTCACCCCGTAAATTAGCCGTTGGCCTTACGGGGCTCACACCTAATTGTCGCAGGATGGGGACTCAAGGAGGTAAAAGACGCTCAGAACCATAAAAATCTCGTTGTTCGCTCTGGTGCTGACCGTATCTTTTGTCGGCTCTGTGAGGGCCGACTGTCCGGTGGGTGATCTGGATGGGGACTGCGAAGTTAATTTGGAAGACCTGCGGCGCTTTGCCGACCAGTGGCTGGACCTCGCCGGCTGCGTGGGTCACCCCAACGATTGTGCCGACCTCGATCCCGCCAATGGGAATGGGGTAGATATGGTTGACTTCAGCGTGTTGGCTGCGAACTGGCGTGTAATAGGGGTTATGACAGGTTCATTACAGGTTACGATTTCTCCGTCGGTAGCTATTACCTCCGGAGCGCAATGGCGGGTGGATGGCGGCCCGTGGCGAGACAGCGGCTACACCGAAAGCGGTCTGTCGGTTGGTTCACATACAGTTGAGTACAGTGTGGTCAGTGGTTGGAATAAGCCGGCTGATGAGATAGTCCAGGTTAATTATAATCAGACGACCACCACCAGTGGAACGTATATCCTGCAGACAGGTTCATTGCAGGTTACGATTTCTCCGCCGGAAGCTATCACCTCCGGAGCGCAATGGCGGGTGGATGGCGGCCCGTGGCGAGACAGCGGCGGCTGATGAAATAGTCCAGATTGATTATAATCAGACGACCACCACCAGTGGAACGTATATCCTGCAGATAGGTGTTTCCCTAATCATCAACGAGTTTATGGCGTTCAATGGCACCATTTTTAGCACCCTCTATATGAGCGGCGGTGATGACAGGTATCCGGACTGGATTGAAATTCATAATTTAGACCTGCAAGACACAATCGACCTTGAGGATTGGTATTTGACCGATGACGATGACAGGTTGACCATGTGGCGATTTCCCGCTGGAGTTACCATCGGCCCTAACGGCTATCTAATAATCTATGCCTCCGGCTGGGGTCCCAATTTTGTTGACCCTCGCGGTTACCATCACACTAACTTTGAGCTCAGCAGCGACGGGGAGTATTTGGCGCTGGTCGCGCCGGACGGCCGGACAGTAGTGCACGAGTATCGGTCCTATCAGGGCGGTTTTCCTCCGCAGAGTCTGGACCATTCCTATGGTGTTAAGGATAATGATCCTAACCAGGAGTCTTATTTTGGCACACCGACGCCGGAAGCGCAAAATACCGATGCAAAGTTGGGCCTGGTCGCCGACACAACATTCAGCTGTGACCGCGGTTTTTACGATGAGCCATTCTCTGTCGCAATCACCACCGATACCGAGGGCGCTGCGATACGGTATACGCTTGACTGTACTGAGCCCACGCTGTCCAACGGCTTGACTTACACCGGCCCCATTGATGTCAACACGACCACCTCTCTGCGGGCGTTCGCGTTCAAAACCGACTGGTTGCCCACAAATGTGGATACCCAGACTTACATTTTTCCGGCGGATGCGGTCAATCAACCGGAATTTCCGCCGGGTCTGCCAACGAGCTGGGACGGCTATACCGCTGACTACGGAGTTGACCCCGATGTCGTCAATACGACCCTGCCCGGCTACAGTTTTGAGGAGGCGCTGCTTTCGATTCCGAGTATATGCATTACGATGCCTTTCGACGACCTCTTTGGCGCAGCCGATGGAATCTATGTTTACACAACCCAGACAGGTGACGCGTGGGAGCGTCCGGCTTCCATCGAGCTCATCTATCCCGACGGCCGCGACGGTTTCCAGATCAATGCAGGCACCCATATACACGGCGGCGCAAGCCGCAACCACAGTCGCACGCTCAAGCATTCCTTCCGCCTCGTATTCAGGGGTATTTACGGCCCCAGCAAGCTCAATTTCCCACTCTTCGCGGACTCCGATGTTGAACGATTCGACCAGGTTGTCCTGAGAGGCTCATCAGGCGATTCCTGGACCTACCCAGACGAGTATCGTGATGGGATCGTCCGTCACATCAAAGAACAAGCCCAGTACACCCGC
>JALGZD010000173.1 GCA_025782395.1 bacterium | reverse complement strand
TACGCTGTGGAGGCTCGATCTCAGGCCTCAGGTATTCGTGGCCATGAGCTTCGCAGACCGATATCAGAGCCGGTATGATCTAATAATCGCACCAGCCATCAGGAGCGTGACGCACGATGGTGGGCCTTTGGAACCCACGCGGGTGGATCTCAGCCGATCGGGCGATTCTATTCTCACGGAGATCATCGACGGAGTCGCCCACTCACAGCTCGTGCTGGCGGATGTTTCCACGCTCGGCAAGGACTCCGTGACCGGGCGCTCCTACAGGAATGGCAACGTCATGTACGAGGTAGGTCTGGCTCTGGCTTGCCGCCAGCCAGAAGAGGTGCTGCTGGTCCGTGACGACCGCGAGCCGTTTCTCTTCGATGTCAGCACCATTCCACACATGCAGGTTGACTTCGCGGACGAGTGTGGAGCCCGTGATGCACTTGCCGCTGCTCTCCGGCAGCGCTTGGATGAGCGCGATCGCCTCTTGGACGCCCGCGTAGAGATGGCCGTTGCCGGAATGACCACTGTGGAGATGAACATCTGCAAGTTGATAACGACTCTCCGGGAAGGGAAGAGCTTTGGCAAGCGCGGCACCAACACGCTCGCTCAGCTCTATGAAGCAGCTGGCATTGGCAGGTTGCTCGACAAACAGGTGATCCGCTTCTCTGGACAGTTCCAAGACGGCAATGCCGGGTACGAACCCACACCACTAGGGCGCGTCGTGGCAGAGCGAGCAGTTCGACAGGTGGGAGCCCTCAAAGGCGGCGAGTCGGCTGCGGGAGCGCAGCGGCCGGAGAAGAACGGAGTCGCCTAACCAGCGTATGCAGCCGACGCGCTTGGCTGTCACAGCGGCCGCAGGTGCGGCTTCGCCGCTGGCACCCGCCGCACCAGCCTCAACGCTCGCGGCTGGTACGCGGTACGTTAGGTCACAGACACGCGGTGCATCAGGGGAAGACAGGGGACTAGATGATCACACGGTTGGATGTTCGTGGGTTCCGCTCGTTGGTGGATTTCTCCATACGCTTCACATCAGGCCTCAATGTTCTAATCGGGCCAAACGGCGCGGGCAAGAGCAATATCTGTCATTCGCTGGGTTTGTTGTCGGCAGTGGCTGAGGGGGCTATGGCTCCATACGTGCTGTCTTTGGGTGGGGCTGGGAGCCTGTTCACGTTCAGCGGCGGCAAGTGGAAGCGGAGAACCTCTGTCCAGAAGCTCACTGTCCTGTGTCAGGGCGATACGTCTGCGGAGTTTGAGAACGAGCAGTTCAATCTGCAGTACAAGTACAGCTTCTCAATAGAGAGAACCAAGGATTCAGTCGGGATCTCGGATGAGAACCTGGAGATCCGGCGTAGATCAGATGACGGCAGCTACTCAGACATCCTGCGAGCCCGGCGGAAGGCAGGGGGCGCAGGTGTGAGCGTCGGCATCCGTGATCAGGAGCGCGTGGGACCGGTGTCTATAGACAGAATCACGACGGAGCGCGGATTCGAACTCAAGACGGAGCATGCTCCACCAGACAGCTTCATGCCGATTCTGGCTGAGTTGATCTTCGTCTGCTTCGTCGTGCGCCGCGATCTCACCAACCTCCGCGCGTGGAACATAGATCCGCACATCGCCAGACGTAGCTCGGACATCCTGGAGCCGTCCGCCATGCGCCCAGATGGACGAGGGCTGACCAACGCGATACACTCCGTGGTGGAAGAAAGGGGAGAGAGACTGGCCGACTTGAACGCGGTCTTGGCGGGGGTCATCCCGAGGTACAAGACGCTCAAGGCCGGATTGGCAGGGGACGAGTTGACACGCTCTTTCTCTGTGGCGCACACAGATGGTGTGGTGTGCCCAGCCCACAGCTTGTCGGATGGTGCTGTCAAGATGATAGCTCTCCTTGTGGGCATCTTCACCGGGCGCGCAGACTCGGCGGTCATCGAGGAACCTGAGAACTACCTTCATCCGTGGGCCTGCCAGTGGATTACCGCCTATCTGAGAGACTACTTCGCGGATGGAGCGTGCATCCTGACAACTCACTCTGAAACCGTTCTCAATTCAACATTGCCGAGTGAGATCGTGATTGTGGAGAACGAGAGCGGCTCGACTGAGGTGTCTCGGCTGTCCAGCAGGCAGGAACTGGTGGGAGCGATTGAGCGCTCAGGCTTCGGATGCGGGTACCACTACATCGCCGGATCGCTCGGAGGCGTGCCGAGATGACCGATTTCAATGCATGGGTGTTCATCGTCGACGGCCTTACCGAGATAAGGTCCTTTGATGCCAAGCTCTCGAAGGACTTCAGAAGCGTGCCGGCGTTTCGTCAAGCCGCTTGTGGTGGCAAGGGCGTCGATGCGCAGGGTTATGCCAATGCCGTGTACGGAACCATCATCGCGGTCTTGAGCGGGCACTACAGGAGGATTCTCTGCATAACCGACCGGGAGTCTCGCACCCAAGCGGCTGACGCCTACGCAGACGACATCCGAAGAGAGCTCATAGAACGGGTTGCCTCGAGCACCCACTTCTCTCGCGAGGAGCTCGACGCCAAGATTCGGGTATGTGTCCCAGACAAGATGTTCGAGAACTGGATAGTCGCCGACGTTAGGGGAATAAGAACCTGTTCGGATCTGGTGAGTGGATCTGCTCAGCAGGACTCGTACGATGGGACGAATGGCTCTGCCGTACTGAAACGACTTATGGTAGTCGCGTACAAGAAGACCCTGCACGGTCCGAGGCTGTTCAAGCGCGTCTCGTTCAAGCGAGCAGCGGCGAACTCACCCTCGTTTGCCTTGTTCACGGGTCTGATTGACAAGTAGCCCGGTGTGCAATGCCTGCGGCCTAACTAGCGTATGCAGCCGACGAGCTTGGCTGTCACGTCGAGTGTACCGCGCGCATTCGCACGCGACGCACCCGCCGCGCCACCCGTGGTGCTCGCGGCTAATACGCGGTCCGTCAGGCAAAACGCTGCGAAGGAGAGCGTGTGAGACTTCAGTCTATCGATAAGGATGGCACGTTCCGCGAATACGTGGAGACACCGTTCAGCGGCGAGCACCTCGAGTCAGTGCTCGAAGACTGGATGGAGCAGAACCCGGGCGCGATCGTAGAGGACGGTGCTTTGCTGATAGTCGGTCGTCAGGTTCGCACGAATCTCAATAGCATCATCGACTTGCTTGCATTGGACCGTGATGGAAACGGAGTGGTCATCGAGTTCAAGCGGGATCGCACGCCGCGAGACACGCTCGCACAGGCGCTGGAGTACGCGTCCTTCGTTGAGGAACTGGACATCGACCAGCTGGAGGATGTGTTTCGCACCTACACGGCGGATCAGACGGCGAGTCTCGCCGATGCCCATCGCGAGTTCTTTGACCTTGATCCGAGCGAAGCCGTGTCATTCAATAAAGAGCAGAGAATTGTCATCGTGGGCCAGCAAGTCACTGAGGAGATCAGACAGACATCACGGTTCCTCAGATCCAAG
Organism: bacterium; assembly: GCA_025782395.1. Lineage (GTDB taxonomy): Bacteria > Joyebacterota > Joyebacteria > Joyebacterales > Joyebacteraceae > Joyebacterum. The sequence continues at coordinate 10,399 of JALGZD010000173.1, read as the reverse complement.
GGGATTCGTGCAACTTGCCTTGAGTTCACGTTCTTCGAATCTGACAGGCAGGAACAGCTGCTAACCACAAGCTTGGTCGTGGGGTCCGAGCCTGTGGGTGGTCGCAGGGTCTCCGCGGGGACAGGTTCTGTTACGAATAGGGCTGAGTTCACCTCTCGCTTGGACTCCAACGGACAGAGCTTCTTCGACCGGCTATTCGCATTCGCGCAGGAGCGCGGGTTCATCATCTACTGGGGACACAGTGGTTTCTCGATGAACGTGTCCGTCGACGGCATGGATGTCGTCTTGTGCTACGGATACCCGACAGGCTCTGGTCCGGGCCAGTGCTTTCAGTCGGTGCTCTTCCGACAGGGCGGCCTGCTCAGCAAGACTGGAGCGCCGCAGGAAGAGGCGGAGAGCTTCCGGGACAGGGCCGAAGCCACTGGTTTCTTCGTGCGCGGGGGCAAGGAGACGAAGCTAGTCTTGGATCACTCCATATCTGACGATCAGATGAACAGCGTACTGAGTTGGCTTGACTCGCTCGCGGAGAAAATACGGGAGCACGCAGCATCCGCGTAACTAGTGTGTGAACCCGACGAGCTTGCCTCGCGCGCTAAACGCAGTCCGCTAGGTTGCGCCCAGAGGAGAAACGAAATGCTCGAGGTAATCGACAGGACGTACTTGCCGTTCACAGCTGATCAGCTTCGGCCGCACTTCATCGCTGACGTTGAGGGGCAGATCGAGTACTACCGGAGAAGTGCGGGACGCTACCATGATTTCATGTCCTCGCACGAAAACACGGCGGGGATTCCACTCACTCAGGCGAGATCTCCTCGGCAGATTGAGAAGGACGAGCGATTCTGGACCGTCACAGCCCTCAAGCATGCGTTCGATGATCCGCCACGCGATGCCATTCTCGCGGCGCTGCTCACCGAAATCTACGGTACTACGCCCCCCGTACCAGGGATGAACAACTGGAATGAGTGTCTGAACGGTCAGTTGGAACTCTACTTCGAAGCATGCTTGCCTTCGCCACCCACATACGTTGAGTGGCTCCGTGCGAACCTAGCCGGGCGGCAGTTGATTCCCTACGTGCTGGATGCCGCGAGGCGCGAGAACGCTCGGACGCTTGAGGGCGCGACCCACGTGGACGCGATGTTCCTGAATCGCTCCAACGGGTTCGCATGGCTGATCGAGGCTAAGGTGCTCTCTGATGTTTCCTACTCGATCTCGTTTGACAGCTATCGGAATCAGATCGCACGCAATCTGGATGTGATGCTCGACAACACGTCGCAGCCGGGTGCCGGGCTTGAGACCAGGGATCCGCAAAGGAGCCTGTTCGCGCTGCTCACGCCCGGAGGCTTCAAGCGCTATCCGAGTTCCCGGCTCTACGGTTGGTTGATGCACGAGTACGAGAACGACCCGCATTCGCTTGCGCGCGACTTACCGCACAGGACAGACGTGGACTGGCGTGCTCTGTCCAAGCGCATAGGCTGGTTCACGTTCGATGACGTTGAGCGTATCAGGCCGGGCTCCTGTACCTGGCCGCTCTGAGCGTGTTGAGTCGGCGCAACCCAGCTAGCGTATGAGCCTGACGGGCTTGGGTGTCCCGGCGTCTGCAAGGGGGCTGCCCTCGGCAGCAGTACACAGCGCGCAACGCATCGCGCTCGCAGGTGATACGCGGTCACTCAGGCATCGCTCGCTTCGCTTAGAAAGGAGTCATCAACATGCCCGTGAAGGAGTTCATCAGCGACGATGACGGCTACCGACGCTGGCTTTCAGAGAATCGAACTGGATTCGTCGTCAACATGTATCGGGACATGGATGCCAGCCGGTACAGCATGCTCCATCGCGCGAGGTGTCGCTTCATCAGCGACTACTCAGGTAGTGCCGAACCGGGAGGCTTCACGGAGAGGGACTACGTCAAGGTCTGCGCTGAGTCAATTGAAGAGCTGCGCGATTGGGTTCGGGCGCATGGAGGGCCCCATGGGACCTTCAAGTCAAGGTGCTCCAAGTGCGGTCCGTCGTAGCGGCTTGGCCGAGCGACTGCTGCGCGGTCGCCGCGGCAACCTCAATGCTCGCGGCATCGTCCGTATCCGGTCGCGGAGTTGGTACGTGGTGCGCTTTGCCGTCTCTCGATGCTGATCACATGTAGTGCGCTGATCGAAGGAGGAGATATGTCAGAAGAACTGGGCGAGCTCCGCAGGGTGAACCTCCGCACCTACTGGGCCAATGAGGCCGCGGAGTTCACCCCGTGGCTGGCGGCAGAAGAGAACATTGCGAAGCTCGGTGAGGCGCTTGGGATCGACCTCGAAGTGGAAAGCACGGAGGTTGCGGCCGGTCCCTATTCTGCCGACATTCTCGCGCGAGATACGGTTACCGGTGACTACGTCATTATTGAGAACCAGCTCGGGAAGACTGACCACGATCACCTGGGCAAGGCCATCACGTATGCAGCAGTCCTCAACGCATCTGCTGTGGTGTGGATTGCCGGCCAGTTCACCGACGAGCACAAGAAGAGCTTGGATTGGTTGAATGACAGCACAACTGAGGAATCATCCTACTTCGGCGTAGTCGTCGAGTTGTGGCAGATCGATGAATCCAGTCCGGCCGTGCGCTTCAACGTCATCAGCCGCCCAGCTGGCCTGGCGCGGAAATCGGTCGCCACCAGAGCGAGCGCGAAGCCGCTGACAGACGATCAGACGCTGCAGCACGAGTGGTGGATCGCATTCCACGAAGCTCTTCTGGAGAAGGGCGTGGTCCGCTCCGCGCAGACGCCCAGGCCGCAGTACTGGTTCGATGTGGCGCTTGGGCGAACGGGTTTCCACCTGTCCAACACCGCCAGCGTGTGGAAAGAGGAGATCGGGGTCCGGTTCTACATATGGAACAAGGTGAACGCCGAAGTCGCGCTGGAGCAGCTGGAGGCACAAAGACAGGAGATCGAGCAGGAGATTGGAGAGACCCTGCAATGGGATCCCAACCCACAGGCTCGTGACAAGACTATCAAGATCGTCAGGACGGCGGATCTGCGCAGCAAGGACGAATGGCCAGGCTACCTAGATTGGATGGTAGACATGACGGCCAAGTTCATCGCCGCCTTTGCGCCTAGAGTGAAGGAGTTGGAGCTCTCGCCCGTTATGGATGAGAAAGGGGACGAGGAGGAACCCGAGGCGGCATGACAGCCTTGCGGACACCCTCGGGTGTCCAGCCTGGCACGAACGCGTGAGGTAGTTGCACGCTGCTAGTACAGGATGCATCGTGAGTCGAGAGGTTGACCTGACCCTGCCTGCCGTGCCATTCTCGAGCCCACGTGATATCTGTGGCGGTGTCGGTTTGGCTTTCAGGTTTTCCCTTCAACATAACGGTGTCACACAGAGGTTTGCATGAGCGACCGATTCTTTGAACATCCGATCCTCAACTCACCATACGAGTACCCAGCTCGCCACTGGGAACTCGACGAGTCAGGACAGCCCACGACCGACATCGTCGAGACGCGCCGCGCGGCTGAGTTCATCACCCCGATCCCGAAGCCCAAGAGCCGCCGATCTGCGGAGCGAGCGCTCGTCTTCGACGAGGGCCGGGGGCTTTCGACAGAAGAGCAGATGTATGATCCGAAGCCGATGATCAACGAGCTTCGGAGGCACATAGACCGCTGGCGCGAGATTCCGGATCCTGATCTGTGGGGCGTCACGCCTGAGACGGCTCGGCTGTTACAGCACTGGCGCCACCACAGATTCAGCGACATTCGGCCGTTCTTCTGCCAGATTGAGGCAGTCGAGACGGTCATATGGCTGACCGAGGTCGCCCCGACGCTCGGGAAGCAGGGGCGCGTCTTCCTAGACTATCTCAAGGCCGCGAACGAGCAGGCGAACCCCGGACTGCCCCGTTTGGCTGTGAAGATGGCGACCGGCGCCGGCAAGACCGCCGTGATGGCCATGCTCATTGCATGGCAGACGATAAACGCAGTTCGCAGGCCGACCAGCAGGAGATTCACGCGGGGTTTCCTCGTGGTCACACCAGGCATCACCATCCGCGACAGGCTCCGTGTGCTTCAGCCGAACGACCCGTACAGCTACTACCAGAGCCGAGAGCTCGTGCCGGGGGACATGCTGAGTGACTTGGAGCGTGCGAAGATCGTCATCACGAACTTCCACGCGCTCAAGCTTCGTGAGACGTTGCAGCTATCGAAGGGCAGTCGCTCTCTGCTGCAAGGTCGAGGGCCGGAGATCAAGACTGTGGAGACCGAGGGCCAGATGCTCCAGCGCGTCATGCCAGATCTCATGGGCATGAAGAGCATCATGGCATTCAACGACGAGGCGCACCACTGCTACCGTGAGAAGCCAGGCAAGGAAGAGGAAGGAGATCTGAAAGGGGACGACAGGAAGGAGGCTGAGAAGAACCGCGAGGCAGCTCGCTTGTGGATCTCCGGACTCGACGCTGTGAGTCAGAAGCTCGGCGTGTCGCGCATCGTCGATCTCTCTGCGACGCCTTTCTTCCTGAGCGGTTCCGGCTATGCGGAGGGTACTCTGTTCCCGTGGACAATGACTGACTTCTCGTTGATGGATGCCATCGAGTGCGGCATCGTCAAGCTCCCGCGCGTCCCCATTGCCGATAACATCCCCGGCGAGGAGATGCCAGTCTACCGTAAGCTGTGGGAGCACATTCGCAAGGACATGCCGAAGAAGGGGAGAGGTAAGTCGAAGCAGCTTGATCCGCTGAAGCTGCCGACGAAGCTCCAGACGGCCATGCAGGCTCTGTATGGGCACTACGAGAAGACGTTCCATCTGTGGGAGGATGCGGGAATCACCCTCCCTCCGTGCTTCATCATTGTCTGCAGTAACACCTCGGCGTCGAAGCTCGTCTACGACTACGTTTCTGGATTCCACCGTGAGAACGACGACGGTTCGACGACGTTGGAGAACGGCAGGCTCTCTCTCTTCCAGAATTTCGACGAATATGGCAACCCGCTCGGGAGGCCACGGACTTTGCTCATAGACAGCGCGCAGCTCGAATCTGGCGACGCTCTCGACAAGAAGTTCAGAGACATGGCTTCCGACGAAATCGAGCGCTTCCGGCGAGAGAACATCCAACGCACCGGTGATAGGCAGCAGGCCGAGAAGATCACTGACCAGGACCTGCTCCGTGAGGTGATGAACACCGTTGGGAAAAGGGACAGGTTGGGTGAGTCGGTGCGTTGCGTTGTCTCCGTGTCAATGCTCACAGAGGGTTGGGATGCCAATACCGTGACCCACGTCCTTGGTGTTCGGGCCTTCGGAACTCAGCTCCTCTGCGAACAGGTCATCGGGAGAGCGCTCCGCCGGCAATCCTATGAGCTCAATGAGGACAACCTCTTCGACGTGGAATACGCCGACGTCTTGGGGATCCCATTCGACTTCACGGCCAAGCCTGTTGTCGCTCCGCCACAACCGCCACGCGAGACCGTGCATGTCAGAGCAATCACTCCAGAGCGCGACGCATGCGAGATCAAGTTCCCCAGAGTTCTGGGGTATCGTGTGGAGCTCCCGCAGGAGCGGCTCACGGCGAAGTTCAATGACGACTCGACTCTGGAACTCACTCCTGATCTCGTCGGCCCGACGATCACCCGCAATCAGGGGATCATCGGGAAAGGCGTCGACCTGAGCCTCATACACACCCGTGATCTCAGGCAATCGACGCTTCTGTTTCATCTTACCCAGCGTCTGCTCTACACGAAGTGGCGCGACCCCGGCGAAGAGCCGAAGCTGCACCTCTTCGGACAACTCAAGCGGATCACACGTCAGTGGCTCGACAATCATCTGGTCTGCTCGGGAGACACATACCCTGCACAACTGATGTACCAGGGTCTGGCCGACATGGCGTGTGAGCGAGTCACCAATGGTATTGTGAGCTCACTGGTAGGAAGCAGCCCCATCAAGGCGGTCCTCGACCCATACAACCCGACTGGCTCGACCCTCCATGTCAGCTTCAACACATCGAAAAAGGCTCGGTGGGAGACCGATCTTCGCCTGTGCCACATCAACTGGGCTGTCTGCGATAGCAGTTGGGAAGCGGAGTTCTGCCGAGTCGTGGAATCGCATCCCCGAGTCCGCGCATACGTGAAGAACCAGAACCTCGGCTTCGAGGTGCCTTACAGGTATGATTCTGAGTCTCGGATGTATTTGCCTGACTTCATCGTGCTCGTTGACGATGACCGGGGTGACGACGACCCTCTGCGTCTGGTAGTCGAAATCAAGGGCTACCGCGGCGAGGATGCCAAAGACAAGAAGGCGACCATGGACACTTACTGGGTCCCGGGCGTCAACAACCTGAAGACGTACGGCCGCTGGGCATTCGCTGAACTCACGAGCGTCTACTCGATTGAGGAAGATCTCTCGTTCGTCATCGACTCTCATCTGAAGCACTCAGCCGCTGGCTCGATCGCTGATGGAGAAGACGACCCATCAGAGATCCCCGTTTCGTAAGGACTAGTCCACATGGCACGGAAGAGGAAGGCCCCCAAGCAGGTCAAGGCGCTGAAGCACGATGACGCTTCCCGCAAGAACATCCCTACTGCGGAGTATCAATCGGTGCTGAAGGAAGACGATGCCAGCCCGATTCGCGTGGCCTACGAGCGTCGCAATCGTGACCTAGATCCCCAGTTGGTCTGGCGCGGCAAGGATGACAGGGACTGGTCTGATCTCGTCGTTCCAGCACCGCCTCTCTTCATTCAGGAGAAGGTCCATCCAAAGGTTGTGATCGATGACCTTCTTAGAACAAGCCATGCGGCTGAGAAGGACGCCGAGGATCAGGTGGACTTGTTCTCCGACTTCAACGGCCTTCCTGACGCCGATGCGAGGATGGAGTTCTACAAGCATGATGCGAATTGGGTCAACCGTATGATCCTGGGCGACAGCCTGCAGGTGATGGCATCGTTGGCGGAACGTGAAGGGCTGCGCGGCAAGATCCAGTGCATATACTTCGACCCGCCCTACGGCATCAAGTTCAACAGCAACTTCCAGTGGTCCACCACCAGCCGCGACGTGAAGGATGGCAAGGCCGAGCACATTACGCGCGAACCGGAACAGGTGAAGGCATTTCGCGATGCGTGGCGAGATGGGATTCACTCGTATCTGACGTATCTGAGGGACCGCTTGACTGTCTGCCGGGACCTGCTTTCTGAAACTGGCTCGGTCTTCGTTCAGATCGGGGACGAGAACTGTCATCTTCTGACTTCTCTATTGGACGAGGTATTCGGTGGCGAAAACCGAATCACCCTTATCCCGTTCGTTACCACTGGTGGTCAGTCTTCGGGTGATCTTGGGGACATCTTCAACTACTTGATCTGGTACGCGAAAAAGAAGGACGTGCTCAAGTACCGGCAGCTCTTCCAGAGTAAAGGGTTGCGCGAAGGTGGCGGTTGGGCGCACTCGCGAGCTGAGCTGCCGGATGGGAGTCGACAGAACCTCGGAGTTCCGGAGGTCAGACGAAGACTTGAAGCTGCTGAGCCGATTCGCCCTTACTCACTGGATGGTGTAGCTTCGCAAGGCTCAACTGCGACGGGAAGTGGAGTGTTCGCATTTGAAGGACGAGAATTCCATTGTGGACACAACGCCCATTGGAAGACATCAACTGATGGGATGGAACGACTGGCTAGCGCTTGGAGAATCGAGAGCTCGACGAACAGCATTCGCTACGTGCGATTCCTCGACGACTTCCCGATTCAGCCGATTACCAACCTATGGGCCGATACGAACCGTCCCGGCTACATCGACGCGAAGGCCTATGTTGTGCAGACCAGTGCGAAAGTCGTGGAGCGATGCGTTCTCATGGCGACCGACCCCGGCGATCTGGTTCTCGATCCAACGTGCGGGTCCGGCACAACTGCCTACAGCGCCGAGCAATGGGGGCGCCGCTGGATCACGATCGACACTTCTCGCGTTGCTCTTGCGTTAGCCCGGGCGCGCATTATGGGTGCCCGCTATCCGTACTACCTGCTTGCCGACAGTCGAGAGGGGCAGCTGAAGGAATCTGAGATCACTTGCTCGGTCCCTCCCGAGGCGCGCACGTGCGGCAGCATCCGGCAGGGATTTGTCTACGAACGCGTGCCACATGTCATGCTGAAGTCCATCGCTAACAATGCCGAGATCGATGTCATCTGGGACAGGTTCCAAGGGCAGCTCGAACCTCTCCAAGAGCAGCTCAACGACGTTCTCAAGAAGATGTGGAAAGAGTGGGAGGTTCCGCGGGAATCGGACGACAACTGGTCCGAAGAAGCCAAGAAGCTGCACGCGGATTGGTGGGAGCAGCGCATCGCCCGGCAGAAGGAGATCGACGCTTCAATCGCAGCCAAGGCGGATTTCGAGTACTTGTACGACAAGCCCTACGAGGACAAAGGGACCGTCCGAGTCGCATGTCCCTTCACCGTTGAGAGCCTCTCACCTCACCGCGTCCTCGGAGTCGATGAGAACGACGAGCTGATCGACGCGATGGCGGAGTCCACGGCCTTCTACGGCGAGCATCAGGATTTCGCGATGATGATCATGGAGAATCTGAAGACTGCCGGAGTCCAGCAAGCTCACAAGGAAGACAAGATCTCCTTCTCCTCGGTTTCACCGTGGCCCGGTCGAATGATCGGTGCGGAGGGTAGGTACACAGAAGGCAAGAACGGAGATGGGGAAGAGAAGCGTGCCGCCATCTTCATCGGTCCAGAGTTCGGCACTGTCTCTCGTCCGGACCTTGTGGAGGCGGCTCGAGAGGCAGCGGAAGCCGATTTCGACGTGCTGGTTGCCTGCGCCTTCAACTACGAGGCTCACACGACGGAGTTCAACAAGCTGGGGCGCATACAGGTGCTCAAAGCGCGCATGAACGCAGATCTGCACATGGCCGATGACCTCAAGAACACGGGCAAGGGCAATCTGTTCGTCATTTTCGGGGAGCCAGATATCGAGATCCTCCCTGTCGTAAGAGATGATGGCAAGGATGACCGGATTCAGGTGAGGGTCAACGGAGTTGACGTCTTCCACCCGAACACCGGTGAGATTCGGAGTGACGGAGCCGAGGGCATCGCGTGCTGGTTCATCGACACTGACTACGATGAGGAGAGCTTCTTCGTCCGGCACGCCTACTTCCTTGGCGCGAACGATCCCTACAAATCGCTCAAGACCACGCTCAAGGCAGAGATCAACAAGGATGCATGGGAGACGCTGCACAGCAACATCTCACGCCCCTTTGACAAGCCCAAGTCCGGTCGCATTGCTGTCAAAGTGATCAACCATCTCGGTGATGAGGTGATGAAGGTGTTCCGCGTGGACCTGTGAAAGCGGAGGTCCGCGGCGGGCTCCGGACGACCGGCTCTTGGAGCCAGGCGTTGAGGCGACGAATGCGGACCGGCGCCCGCATGCTGGATTGTGCTGGCTTTCGCCGTTTGCGTGATGCTCGGACTATGTACTGGGAGGACAGCAATGCCTGTGAGCAACTGGCCGACTCGGCGCCTCTCTGTGGCCAGTCTCCATCTGGACACGAAGAACCCACGGTTGGGTCGCGAGGTCTCGGCCCGCGCACCGCGCGAGATCATCCAGCACCTATTTGAACACGACAAGGCGATCGAGGTGGCAGACAGCATCGTCAGGCGCGGGTACTTCCCGAACGAGCCCCTCCTGGCGATCAAGGAAGGGAAGCGGCACGTCGTGGTTGAGGGGAACCGCCGCCTGGCTGCTCTCAAGGCCCTGCGCGAGCCGGGTTTGCTGGACGGCGCCGTTGGGAGGAAGGTGGAGCGGCTCTCCAGGCTGATAGCAGACTCCGATGTCATCGCTACGGTTCCAGTCACAGTCGCTCCCAACCGCAAAGCTACCGATCGTCAGATCGTCGGCAGGCACGTCGGAAAGCCAGTACTCTCTTGGCGAGCCGAACACAGAGCCAGCTTCATTCTGGACAAACTCGCCGAGGGCTACGATAACGACAGGCTGCGCGACGAGCTGGGGTTTACGCAGGCTGATATACAGAAGGCTAGGCAGACCAGGGCCATTGCCGACATGGCGAGGTCTCTGGATCTCCCAGATGAGGTGAAGGCGAACCTCGAGGCGCCTCGGGCGAAGATATTCACTACGCTCGAGCGTGTGCTGGAATCATCTGTAGGCCGTAGCGCACTCATGGTCGTACCGGACGCAGAGCACGGACTCCGAGGAGTCACCACAAAAAAGCAGTTTGTTGGCGGATTCACCAAGCTGGTTCGCGACGCGGCGCTCGGGAAGGTGTCCTCGCGGACTCTGAACAGCAAGGAGGACATCAGCAGCTACTTCCAGACGTGGAGCACTGACGAGCTTCCCGAGAAGAAGCGTGGATCGTTCGTTCCTTCGGATGTGATTCAGGGCACGTCTGTCGCATCCGGCACTCGAGGGTCGCGGCCTACTCCGAGGCGAAGGAGGCAGAAACGAATACACCA
>JALGZD010000057.1 GCA_025782395.1 bacterium | reverse complement strand
TTCGACGGTTTAATCGCGGGACAAGTCGGTGAAGGCTCAATTATAGCAGGCATAAAACACAGCGCGATAATGCTCGCTGTGGGATCGCTTGCATTTATGTTCTTCCTGCCGGCGCAACAAATCATAATAACGGTCGACTTTTCTTACGATGTCTTTCCACCAGGGTCACTCTACACACTTGAAGGCTTCGTCTTGAGCATTGAAAGAACTCCGTTGAGTGAGGCTGAGGTAGAAATAAATGTCGGCGACACCGTATACCGCACGGAAACTGACAACCTCGGTTTATTCTCGCGGGAGGTATTGCTACCCACCCAAGAAGGGACACATCGCATACGTATCAGTGCATCGCACTCAGAGGGCAGAGGGGAACATACAATGGAGGTGAGTGTGGGTTGAAGTGGGTCATTCCTATCTTGCTGCTGGTGACAGCATATGCAGCTCTCGACGACCGCATCTGTGAACCGTCTGAAATAGGGAATAACAAGGACTGTGCAATGACCAATCAAAACTACGCTTGCGACAGTTTCACCAACAACCTGCCGCAACATGACCCCGACTGCAACACAACTGTGGGACAATCTTGTTATGACTTCATATTCACTTACTCGGATGGCAGGGGGTCAAGTTGTTACCCAGGGAACTGCACTGAAGGAACGGGGTGCACGACTTCGTGTAGTTCAGACAGCCACTGCGGCTCAGGCTTTTGCGTCAGCAGCACGTGTGAGGCGGTGTGTGACGGCTGCAACCAGACCTCTGCAAACTACGAAGTTTACCCATTCAGCACCACGGCATATCTGGGCAACCCCACATTCGTAAGCTTCCGTGTCAACAGGAATTCTGGCTCTTCAACACCCCCGGTTTCAGTTCAAGGACCATGCACCCTGGAACATGGCTCCACAATAGACCTTGGGACTGGCTACAGTATAGCCGTCGTGAGGATAAGCGACTGCGTGTTCGTTGGGCTTGGAAGCGTAAAACTGACTGTGAACAGCGAGGCGTGGGGAGTCGTGCACTTTCTCTCACATCCTGTCATGAAATATTCGCAAGGAGAAATGCCACATGGTGTGGTCGGCTATTCGTCCATGTCTGGAAATCTTGGAGGTATACCTATGGAGGTGAAGACTTGGGTAGGGTAAAAAAAGGACAATTGTCGCCGGACTTCGCGATGTCAGCCATGATATTTTCACTCGCAACGCTGTTCATCTTTTTCCACTTGACCCGGACATACTACACACGCGTGTGGGAAGTCTCCCGCGCCGAGAGCATGGCAGCCGCTCAGAACCTCGCAGTCTTTTTGACGAGTGAGGAAGGGAACTGGAGTGACAACCCTTTCGAAAGCGGGTCCATCGCGTTCGGTGGCTCGTCGCTAAATGGGACACGAATGCAATATTTCTTTGGGATGTCGTATCAGACCGCACAGGATAAATTAACATTGTCGGAAGATTTCCGAACTGAGGCTTGGACCCTCCCCAACATAGGGATAACCTCAGACATCGTAGAACTCTATCCAAATAATACTGTGGATATCCAAATGCAGACTACTGAGAACTCCACGCTCCAACTGGTGATGGTAGGAACCCAAGGGGACCAGGGTTATGTATTCTGGAACCAGAGTGTCGGACGATACCACGGGTTCTCCTGGACTCTACCAGCAGGGGTATACAGCTTAAAAGCGCTGGCTGTTTCGAGCGAAAACTATGGCGCGTACGAAGCCGTATTCAGGGTGATACCGTGATAAGAAGCACTGAAGCCGTGATAGCAAGTGTGGTCATGCTTGGCTCGATAATATATCTATTCAGCGTCCCGGCTACTGAATCGAATGACCCGGCAGAACAATACATAAGGAGTGTGCTGGGAAGCTACACAAGTGTTGCCAAGGTTCTCGCAACCAAAGACCCTTATACCTTGAAGTTGTTGCTGGAAGCCGCGATGCCCCGGGGATACAACCAAAGAATAACCTTCAACTACTACCGAAAATTGATAACGCTCACGGGAGTTGGAAGTGCTCCGGTTGAGACTTACTTGCTCCTCCCAGCCGAGGGGGTGACCAACTTGGTAAATTCCGAAACCAAGTCCAACTGGTATCGTTCCTTGTTCAGGATAACCAACACAGGGAGCGAGGCAATCTCTGGTGAAATGAGTTTCTCAGCAAGCCTCTACAAGCAAGATATAAATGGCGATGGGCTCTCGGACCCGATTGACATAAACTCCATCAGAGTTTTCACTGACGAAGGGGAGCTCAACGCTTCACTGAACAGCCACGAGGATTATTATGATAGGGCAGTCGTTGGAATGTCAGCTGACGTAAGCTTGTCAGGGGGGGAAACTGAGAACCTCTACATTTACTATCTGTTGGGTGATGATTATGAATAAGTTACTGCTGGTTCTGCTGCTGTTGGTTCCCGCGTCGGCTTGGTGGGACCCCGACTGGAACTTTTCGAAGACCGTCACCACCACGGACGATGCTTCACTTATCACGGGGTGGTTTACCCTGGACACCGAAAGCCTCATAAGCTCGGGAAAGATGAGACATGATTGTGGCGACACCAGAATGACCAAGGACGAGTCTGCAATTGGTTATTATATGACGGGCTGCAACACCACCTACACAAACGTATTCTTCGAGGTCGATTACAGTGGCGACACACACAATTTATATTATGGAAATCCGGCTGCGACCGGCCAGAGTTCATCCAGTGTGTTCAGCTTCTACGACAACTTTGAGTCGTATTCCACCGGAAGCGACGGGTCCACCACTTGGACAGTCAGGGGAGGGAGCTTTGAAGTAAGGTACCAGAACAACAGCCAGAGATACGTCGTGAACACGACCGCGGAGTCCATCGCGACTTCATACGCGCCTTCAGGCAATTTCTCAGTCTTCGCCGAGCTGGGCACACCAGGCAACGGAAACCCGGGGCTGGTTTACAGTTATGTAGGCTCTTCAGAATACTATGCAGCTTACCTGAATGGCAGCGAGGTATGGATAAGAAACGGAACGGTGCATGCAAAAATAGGGGACTTCACATCACAGGATTTCAACTACATGCTGGTCGAAGTTGTGAACGGCATGGCAAGTGTTTATGTGAACGGAAACCTTGAGGGCGTTGGAAACTATTCAAGTGGGTCAGTCGGCGTGTATGCACTGCCTGAGGGAACATCACATGCCAGCATCGATGGGTTCGCAGTCTTCCCAAGCGCAGGAGTATCCTGGTCACTTGGCACGGAAAGGACACGCCCCCAAATTGTCCTCCAATTCGTTGGCTCGGAAGCAGCGAATATGAGGACAATTGTTGCGCATATGAGTGAAGGAGACAATATGCTGAGGATACAACTGGAATCTGTGGAGGAAGGCGAGCTGGTTGAGGATAACTCGGCACAGCTGAGCTGGGGGAACATAACTTTCAACTCAACAGGGTATGCTGTGAACGGCAGCTTCGTGAAGGTAGACTCCGATGAATTTAACTACACACAAGGAAAATACCGGTTCGAGTTGAGATACGTCAAAACCGACACCAGTCACAAGAAATGGCACGTAGTCCAGTTCTTCTACAACTTCCCCGCCATAAAGCACATAGTTTTCCTGACGGCGAACCAGTCAGGGAGCTATCCCGTGGACATTTATCCTTGGAATCCGTGCTCGAGCTACGTGAACAACACAGGGAACCATTCCTGCGGGAACGACATGCACTCTTCAGTCGGGGTGTTCCGCTTCGGTGGCTCAAGCCTTTGCGGGCTACACTGGGCTGACCCAAACACCTTCCGCGTCTATGACAACATTACGCTTTCAAGTAAGGGTTACAAAAAAGAGATATTCTGGCACTCATATATGGGCTGCGACAAGTTCACGGAAGAAGTTGAAGTTTTTTGCGGGACGGACTTTTCCAACTGTACGGCCACCCCAATAATACCTGTGAAGATGTTGTTTTATGTAAATGATGAACCAAGACCCCTGTCCCGAATCGAATACCCAAGCGGGTTCAGTTGCACCCTGAACGGGGAAAGTTTCACAGAGCTTGTGGATTACACTAAAATAAACAAAGGCTTGAACGACCTTCAATGCTCCGGCTCGGGGAACCTCACATATTTCAGACTTTATAGCTCACATCCTTATGAGACAACCCGTTTCTTCGACGAGAAACCCGAGACATATAGGATAGAGATTGCCGGGCCCGCAAGCAGAGGCAAGCTGCGCATCTGCGGGATACCCCTGTTCGACAAAATCCTCCCATTCAAGTGTTCGGGCAACAACCTGTTTTTCGAAGGCGATTTCCTCAACGGAACCCAAGACTTCTACATTTTCAAGACTAAAAGGTCCTGGAGCTATATACAGGCTCAGGGAGGACCGGAAGCCCAAGTCAAGGTGACGAGGATGGAGCCTCCACAGCCCCCACTGGCGGCGGCGAAGGAGCTTGGTCCACCCAATATACCTCCAACTCATAAAGTCATTAATTCGCGGAGGTTATTTTATTCCAATTCAACCGTAGTCGAGGTGGTGATAACAGCATGGAGAAGCATATGAAAAGGCAACCGCGTATGAAAGGTCAGTTTTATCTGCTCGCGTCCTTTATGGTAGGG
>JALGZD010000010.1:5688-6031 GCA_025782395.1 bacterium | reverse complement strand
CATCAGGTGGAACTCTAACTGGGTCAACGTCAGCCACGTCCTGGCAACCGAGTGCGTCGGCTTCGAGGAGGTCGACGATTACCTCTGGAACGTCTACTTCGGACCCGTCTGGCTCGGCCGATTCCATGAGAAAGAACTGAAGATAGAAGATGCTCTCGGTCGAAAAAGCAGACGAAAAGTGTTACCCATGTACCTAGAGTAATCTGTTACCTATGTCCCCGGTCGTTCACAAGGCGATGAGACGCGTCCCAACTGATGACTGATGAACGAATCACGACCTGGCGTCCTGGCGACTGAGGACAACAGGCACACACTGCTCAGCCAGAACCACCTCACCCAACGA
>JALGZD010000010.1:0-5664 GCA_025782395.1 bacterium | reverse complement strand
TGCGCGTACACCGCTCGGTTCGAGCGGGCATGTTCGAACTCGCCACTATCTTCTCAGTCAGGGCGGCCAGCGCGGACCGCCGCCAACTAGCTCACAAGACGTCCGCACAACGTACCTCAGGCAGCGCTCGAGATCACTCCCCACCCCAGTGCCTGGAGTTGCCCCGGTCTGACGGACACCATGCTACCATGGTAGCGAAGGAGGTCCGTGATGCCGAGACCATTCTACCCACCTGAGTTCAAGAAGGAGCTGGTGGAGCTGGCCCGCTCCGGTCGCTCCCCGGAGAGCCTTGCCAAGGAGTTCGAGCCTTCGGCGCAAACGATCCGGGCCTGGGTCAAGCAACCCGATCTGGACGAGGGCCGCCGGGCTGACGGCCTGACCACGGTCGAGCGCGAGGAGTTGAGGCGTCTTCGCCGCGAGAACAAGACTCTGCGTCTGGAGCGTGAGATCCTAAAAAAAGCCGCGGTCTGGTTCGCCAGGGAGGCCGACTCGAACCCCAAGAAGGGTTCCGGTTCGTGAAGGCTCACCAGGCCGAGTATGCCGTCCGAGTGATGTGCCGTGTGCTGGGTGTCTCCTCCAGCGGGTACTACGACTGGCTCAATCGTGAACCGTCGGCACGAGCTATTGCCGATGCTGCCCTGACCGAGCGGATCAAAGTTCATCATTCGGCGTCTCGAGGCACGTATGGTGCGCCCAGGATCCACGCTGATCTGGTCGAAGATAACATCCATGTGGGCCGCAAGCGGGTGGCCCGGCTGATGCGTACCGCCGGCATCGCGGGCGTCAGCCGGCGCAAGAAGCAAGGCACGACGAACCGAGACAGGACCGCCCAACCGGTGCCGGATCTGATCGACCGCAACTTCACGGCCGACGCGCCGGATCAGCTCTGGGTCGCCGACATCACCTACATCCCGACCTGGGCGGGCTTCCTCTATCTGGCCCCGGTCGTGCACGCATGGAGCCGTCGAGTGGTAGGCTGGTTCATGGCGACGCATCTCAGGACGGAGCTGCTGCTGTCGGCGCTGGAGATGGCGTTGTGGCGCCGCCGTCCCGAAGGGGTGATTCACCACTCGGACCAGGGCTGCCAGTACACGTCGATCGCGTTTGGGCAGCGGTGCCGGGAGGCCGGCGTGCGGCCTTCGACCGGCTCGGTGGGCGACTGCTTCGACAACGCCATGGCTGAGTCGTTCTTCGCAACGCTTGAATGTGAGCTCCTGGATCGGCACCGGTTCAAGACTCAGCGGGAGGCGCGGATGGCTGTCTTCGACTTCATCGAGGCCTTCTACAATCTGCACCGTCGTCACTCCGGGCTGGGCCAACTGTCGCCGGTCGACTACGAGAGGAAGCGGTGTGCCGAATCAGTATCACCGCAAGATGTAAACTGTCCGTGAAAGCGGGTCAACTCCATGACTCAGTGCGGGGTGCGAAAACCTAAGTCGAAGCACAGCCTCTCTGGTCACGTTGATCCATTTGTTCGGCATTGTTCAACATTATCAAAGCATCTAAATTGAAGAACATTATTCGTCTCTTCTGGTCATACTTGATCCTCTCAAGTTCTTGAGATCACATCCGTGACATCTGGAAATCATCTATCCTGTGGGTTTGTAAGCAATCAACCGAATAGAGATCAAGGTCCTAAGTATGCCATAACGCAATAGATTAGGTAGATGCCGATACAGAGTCTCACCTGCAATACTTAACCGGCCTGGCAAGACTATCGGTTTAATATCCTTTTTAGATAGTATTGTTCCATATAGCGCCCGGCATTTATTGAAGCCACTTGCTTCCATAATATCTATCATCTCCCTATACGTCGATTCGTTCAGATGAAATCCTAATGCCTCTCTCGCCTCGGGGAACTCCTCTCTGGTAATATCATGTGGTCCAGTAAGTCGATTTGGCATAATGACGATATACTTGCCCCCAGGTTTCAAAACATGAAAGACTTGTTGCAGATGTTCTTTGGCATCCTCAGGGTGTAGGTGTTCAAGCACATCAATGCTAATGCACACGTCAAACTCATTCCTACTGAAATGGTCAGCAAGTTCTAGTGCTGAAACCTCCTTGATTCTGACGTTTTCGATCTCGCCCTGGGATAGGGTTTCCCTAGCTTCAATTACTGACGGTTCAGAGACGTCGACACCTACCATTGACATGACATAAGGTGCGAGCTTCAGGCAGGTATAACCGCGACCGCATCCAATCTCCAAGACATGATCATGTTTGTCTACAACCTGAGACAATAACTGAACAAGTCGTCTTGATGTTCCTGCAGTTCTGTCTTCAGGGTCGTCGCTTGCAAACCTGTGAAGCGCCAATTTTGAGACAGCGGAATATGCTTCCGTGTATAACGTATGACGTTCCGCCGCGCTACTTTCACGCAGCTGTCTAGCATAGTGAAACTCTGCTTCCTTCCATTTGTCCATTATTAGCTCCTTTGGATGCCGTCGCGGTAGAACCGCCAGTTACCCGACGGCCCCCGCACAGATCCCGGCGTGCGGTTTTCCCGCACCGGGCTCTTCGGTGGTCCTCGCTTCCGCAATCAGCTGAGGCCGGGCAGCACTCGCTGGACGGTTCGACGCTCCGTGATCCGGGGCCGTTCTACCCCGAAGTGTGCAAGAAGGTCCCGGAAGCCAACCCAGTTGTAGCTCCTCCGCTCGCTCCGACGGTTCAACCACTTGTACAGGATCCGGAGTGCCTGCGTATAGAACTCGCGCAGACTCCCGTAGTTCCCGATCACTCCATAGTAGTTGTAGTACCCACGGAGCTTCGCGTTCAGTTCACCAAACAACCGGTCCAGCCGCCAGTTCCTGTGTCTCCTACACCACTCCGTCATACGCCGCAGGGAGACCCGGAGCTTCCGCCGCGAGCTCCGACGCTTCACGCACGGCTTCCCCGATCGTGACGCTCCCCAACGGTACTCGAACCCCAGGAACTCGAAACCACCCGAGCTGCCACGGTCGTAACGGCTGAAGCGCACGACACGGGTCTTCACTTCAGAGAGCTCCAGACCGAACTTGGACAACCGTCCGCTAAGCGCTCCGTAGAAAGCCTCCGCGTCGCTCCGGTGCTCGAACGCGCACACAAAATCGTCCGCGTAGCGGCAGAGATACGCCCGCCCTCTGCTCTGCGCCTTCACCACCCGCTCGAACCAAAGGTCCACAACGTAGTGAAGGTAGATGTTCGCCAGAATCGGTGAGATGACCCCGCCCTGGGGACAACCCGTCACCGGGTGGAGCACCTCTCCATCTTCTTCCAGCACCCCGGCCTTCAGCCACTTCCGGATCAACCGAAGGAATGGCCCGTCGTCCACACGCTCCTCGAGCATCCGGATCATCCAGTCGTGGTCTATGCGGTCGAAGAAGCTCCTGATGTCCGCTTCCACCACGTAGCCGTAGCTCCCGAACTGGAGTTCCCGGGTCAGGTCCCTCACCGCGTCCCGGGCACCCACTCCTGGACGGTACCCGTAGCTGCACGGAAGAAAGTCCTGCTCGTAGATCGCCCCGAGGATCCGGGCAACACAGAGCTGAAGAAGCTTGTCCTGCACCGCCGGGATCCCCAGCGGCCGGCTCTTACCACCATCCTTCGGTATGTTCCGTCGCCGTACCAGCTTCGCGTGGTAGTACTTCCGCTTCAGGCCATCCACGAGACGCTCTATGTTCCCCTCAAGGTCCTTCTCGTACTCCCGAGCCGACACACCGTCGACCCCGCACGCTGCCCGCTTCTTGATCAGCGGCCAGCAGGACCGCAGGTTCGACTCGTTCAGCATCACTGAGAGGTTCTGAAAGCGATACCGCTGCTCGCGCCTCGCCTTGTCCGCTATCCCCCGCAGGGAGGTTCGCATGTCACTTCCGACTCTGCTCGTCCGGGCCATGTTACCTCTCCAGGCTGCGGACCACCGTCAGCCCCTTCCCCACGTGGACGGCTCTCCCGCCTTCAGAGTACTGTGGGCTGATCCGACTCCCTGGAAGCCTTCAGCCATTCTCTTTGCTTCGGGTAGGCCTACCTGCGGTCTGTTACCTCGACCCAGGAGCTACCAGGGCCCCCCAAGTTCTCGACGCTTCTCTCCATGCGTGCCACGCCCTGAGGACCCCGACAGACTCTCCGGAGTCTCACCGTAACGACTCCTTCGGTGTTGGCTTCCGGCTCGTTAACACCGTCGCCGTCTGCTTCTCTCGCTTATGACGGGGCTGTACCAGACCTCACGGAGTGCGGCCTCCGCTACGGCCCACATGGTTCCCTGTGTACGCTTCGGGCATTTCGTTCGGCCTTACATCACCTCCTCAATACCCGCAACACTCGGTACAGGTGGCTGGTTAGGCCTTACCTGGCAGGGACTCTCACCCTGCAAGAGACGCCAAGCTTACCTTGGCGCACTAACGGACCGCATATCAGCCGCGAGCGTGAAGGGTGGCGCGACGGGTGCGTCGCGGGCGAAAGCCCGCGGTGCAGTCGGCGTGACGGCCAAGCTCGGCGGCTGCATACGCTAGTGGTGTGATTCATCGCTAGTGGTGTGATTCATCCTGTTGGGGCATTATCCAATGCGAGTCTCGCTCGTCCGACTTTCTCGATTATCTCGTCTGCGGTTTTTCTCCAGACGAATGGTTTCGGGTCTTTGTTGTGGTGGCCGACATAACCCATCACTGCATCAATCAGTTCGGGCACACTTCTGAAGATCCCTCGATGCACTCGCTTTTGATCAAGATCGCGAAAGAACCTTTCGATGACATTGAGCCACGAGCTGCTTGTCGGAATGAAGTGGACATGGAATCGTTTGTGGCGTTTGAGCCAGGCTTTCACCTTCGGATGTTTGTGTGTCGCGTAATTGTCGACAATCAGATGAAGATCCAGATCTTTCGGTGTCTCTGCATCTATCTGCTTCAGGAACTTGATCCATTCCTGGTGTCTGTGGCGGGGCATACATGATGCAATGACTTTGCCTTGAGTCATGTCAATGGCGGCGAAGAGAGTTGTTGTACCGTTCCGTTTGTAGTCATGTGTCATTGTCCCGCATCGGCCGGGAACAAGGGGCAGACTCGGCTGGGTCCTGTCGAGTGCCTGGATCTGTGTTTTCTCGTCAGCACTGATGACGAGCGCCTTTTCCGGTGGGTTGAGATAGAGGCCGACAACGTCAATTAACTTGTCCTCAAAATGCGGGTCCCGGCTCAGCTTGAACGTTTTGACAAGATGTGGCCTTAACCCGTTGGCTTTCCAAACGCGATGAACCATCGATTGACTTACGCCCAACTCCTCAGCAAGGGAACGGGTGCTCCAATGGGTTGCATGCTCCGGAGTCTCCTGGGTTGTTTTGCGAATGATCTTGCTTTCCAATCGCTCCCGCTGATCTCGTGGGCGACCACCACGAGGAAGATCCTTCTCGATGCCGGCCAGCCGCAACTCCGCAAATCGACTTCGCCAGCGCCCAACCGTGTGGGCTTTAACACCTATCTTGCCGGCGATCTCGTTGTTCGCCATGCCATCTGCGGCCAGCAGAATCATGCCGGCTCGTTCTCTCTGTCGCACCGAAACCCTGCGGCCTTTTGACCACTGGTCGAGCGTTACCCGTTCTTTCTTGTTGAGTACGATCTTTTCTGCTACACGCATATTCAGTACCTCCACTGCAACTCTACAATGGAGGGCTGGAGAAAGCAAGATAATGCCCCT
>JALGZD010000223.1 GCA_025782395.1 bacterium | reverse complement strand
GTAGAGGCCGTAGAAGATCTTGCGGTCGCCTCGGAAGGTGGCGGTGTAGGGGAAGGTGAGGGCGATGTGCGCGCCGGGGGTCAGGCTAAAGACCTGGGTCTGAGTGATACCGTTAAAGGCCAGCAACGCCGTCAAATCGTCAGTGTCCCGCGCGCCGGCGTTGGTGAGGGACAAAGTGACGGTGGCCGGGTCGCCCTCGACGTAGGTGGGCTGGTCGGTGCTGGCCGCCACGGTGAGGGAGATACCTTCGATATGGAAGAGCCTCTGCCCCGCGTCCCCGGTGGGGTCAAGCGTCGAGGTGACGCTATAGCTTGCCAGGATATCCATCGTGGGCATATCCAGCGGCAGGTAGGTGGTAAAGGAAAAATAGCGTGTCTCCCCTGCCGTCACCCATTGTTTCTGCGTCTCGTCCTTGAGGTCGCCCAGCGTAAAGTGGAAGGAGGCCAAGTCAGGCGCCTCCCCCCGGTTCTCCACGCCAAAGGTGAGCGTGACCACCTGGTCGCTGAGCAGCGTCGTGAGGGTGGGCAGTTGCGTCACCACGAAGTCGGGGGCGGGGACGGCGCCGGTGATGGCCGTGCTGTTCACCAGGGTACCGTTCTCAGCCCAGATCTGGAGGGTGACGGTGTAGGGGCCGGGGCTGAGGTCGGAGGTGTCCACCGTGGTAGTGTAGGTGCGGGCGTTCTCGAGCGGTACGTGGATATCCTGCTCCAGGATGGAAAAGATCTCCTCCCGCTGGCCCACGGTCCGCAGCGTGCCGGTGAAGGCATTCCAGCCGACATTGGTGATGACGACGGTGACGGTGGGCGCACTGCCGG
This sequence comes from bacterium, assembly GCA_025782395.1. Classification (GTDB taxonomy): domain Bacteria; phylum Joyebacterota; class Joyebacteria; order Joyebacterales; family Joyebacteraceae; genus Joyebacterum. The sequence continues at coordinate 5,056 of JALGZD010000223.1, read as the reverse complement.
CCGCCAGACGCAGATCGTTGTCGGCCCGCACGGTCAGCGTGAGACCCTCGGTCTCCTCCCAGGCGTCGGCGACGCTGTGGCTAAAGAGGCCGGGGTTGTGCGCTTCGTCCACCCGCAGCGTGGCAGCCACGGGACGCAGTCCTCGCGTCAGGCTGACGACTAACGTGTCGGTGACAGTGTCGCCGGCGGGCAGGGTGTGAGTACGGGTGACTGTGGCGCCGTTCTGGGTTGCCTGCTGCGGCGATAGCCAGGCGATGCCTTCTTTCTGTAAGGTTGGCAGGTCACTGCGCAGGATTGTGGGCTGCATTGATCCGCTAAGCTCAGAAATCTGCATTCTGAAAGGCTCGGCCTCGGACAGGTCAAAGGTGACCTGCGCCACCAGGTCCACCGTGCCGGAGTTGACCAGCGTGTAGGGGAGCTCCACGTCCCCTTCGTGCTGCGGGTCATCGGGGCTGAGGGAGAGGCCGGGCGCGGCGCTGAAGCCGACGGTCTGGGTCACGGTCTCGGTCACAGCGCCGGTGATCTGCACCACCAGGTCAATGGTCTGGGTAAAGGCCAGCGTGCGGGAGTAGACGACCAGGTCGCCCGGTTGGAGCGACGGCGCGTGGGGCTGGCCGTGGAAGTCCACGTTGAGGGTCACTGGCGTCTGGCCGTTGTTCGCCAGCGTCAGTTCGGCCACAAAATCACCGGGGAGGACGACGTCGGGCGCGTCGAGGATGACGTCTATCTCCGGATCGGCGACGGGCACGACGGCGACGACGATAGTGTCGCTGACCTGGCCGGTGAGGGTGAACTGGCCGGTGGCCTGCGGCGCGGTCATGGTCGCGCTAAAATCGTGGACGCTGTGGGCTGGCAGGCTGACGGTCTCGGTGTAGAAGCCGCTGCCGTCCTGGGCCAGGGTGAGCGTCTCGGGGCCGATGGCGGCGTCGCCAGTGTTGTGTACCTGTCCGGTGACGGTGACGACCTGACCAGGTTGATAGGCGTCCTGAGCGGTGTGCAGCGTGAGCGCCAGATTGCTCTCGCTGAGGAAGAAGGTGGAGAGGGAATCGGCCAGCACCTGATCACGGCCGTTGGTCAACCGGCCGCGCAGGTAGTAGCCGCCCTCCACGGTCAGGCTGGGCGGAGCGGTGGCGGTGAGGGTCGTGCTGGCGCCGGGGTTCAGGTTGATGGCGGAGGCGTCAAAGTCGTAGGTGCGGCCGCTTTCGCCCACCGTCTGAGCCACCAGGTCAGTACGGGAGTCGGCCTGGAGCAGCGTGAGGCGGTAGGGCCGGTGGCTGATGGGGGTGCTGCCGCTGCCGGCCACGCGCACGTAGTAGAGGCCGGGGGAGATGGCAGTCGTGGCGGTGACCACGCCGCCGGCAGAGCCGGTGGCCGTGTCCAGCAGAGTCTCGTTCACATCATAGAGACTGACTTGCAGGGCCAGCGGGGTACCGGCAGCGTCGGCGATGGCCAGGAGGTGGCTGCCTTCACCCACGTCCAGCCGGTAGACGTCGGCGTCGCCCAGGGGGTCAAGGAAAGCCGCGATGGTCGTGTTGACGCCATCCAACGGCGCAGCCTGGGCGAAGTCGTCGTTGGGTTCATATAAATCTTGGGCCAGAGCAAAGGAGCCGCTGGCAAAAGTGCCGGTGATGATCCAGGGGTCGTAGATGACGTTGCCGTAGAAGAAGCCAGAGGCCGGCGGCGACTGGCTCCACCAGTTGTAGCGGACGTCCAGCGGCATGCTGCCGGTCTGGTATGCCTGATAGCCGCCGTTGTCGTGGATGTGAGAGTAGCGCACGGTGGCGCGAGCGCCGTTGGCGACGCCGATGCCACGCCAGGCATTGTCCCGGATGGTAGAGCCGGTGACGGTGATGAGCGAGCTGGCGCCGGTGGCATAGAGAGCGTAGTCGGAGGCGCCGTTGTCGGTGAACAACGTCTCGCTGACCACCACCCGGCTGTTCTCCACGTACAAGCCGTGCGCGCTGGTCTCTCCGATCTCGCTGTTTTCGATGCGCACCTCCCCAGCGACGACGTCCTGCACAGCGATGTTGGCCGGTTCGATGCCGTTGTAGTCGTAGCCGTTCTTGACCGTTACGTGACGCAAATCCCCCGTGCCGCCCCTAAAGACCAATCCATCCCAGCCGCGATGGGCTTCATTCTCTATAAAAGTAATCGTCTGGCTGGCGGCGCCTCGGGCTTCCAGGTGACCATAGACGTACAGGCCTTTATTTTCGTAACCCCGCACCATTACCCCCGGTTCTACCGTCAGCGTCACCCCGGCCGGCACACTCAGGTTGCCCATCAGCTCATAGTTTCCAAAGCCCTCTTGATCAATCAGCCTGGCCCCGGCCGCCACCGAACCGCCGGCAACCCGGATGATATTGGTTCTATAAACACCGCTAAAGGTGTTATTCGTCACCCGCTGCACGTCGTCCGCCTCTACCCACATCGCGTAAGCGCTTCTAGAGTTGGAAAAGTCACAACCGGTGACGGTGATGCTGCTCCCGCCGGTAAAATAGGCGGAATAGTCGTCGTAATAAGACCCGGCATCGGTGAAGAGCGTCGCGCTCACCACCACCCGGCTGTTTTCCACGTACAGGCCGTGCGCGCTGGTCTCCCCGATCTCGCTGTTTTCGATGCGCACTTCCCCGGTGATGACATCCCGCACACTGATGTTGGCCGGTTCGATGTTGTTGTTGTCGTAGCCGTTCTTGACCGTGACGTAGCGCAAGTCCCCCGTGCCTCCATTAAAGACCAGACCAGACCAGCCGCGATGGGCTTCATTCTCTATAAAAGTGATCGTCTGGCTGGCAGCGCCTCGGGCTTCCAGGTGACCATAGACGTACAGGCCTTTACCATCATCACCCCGCACCATTACCCCCGGCTCTACCGTCAGCGTCACTCCGGCCGGCACACTCAGGCTGCCCATCAGCTCATAGTTTCCAAAGCCCTCTTGATCGATCAGCCTGGCCCCGTCCGCCACCGAACCGCCGGCAACACGGATGATATTGGTTCTATAAACACCGCTAAAGGTGTTATTCGTCACCCGATGCACGTCGTCCGCCTCTACCCACATCGCGTAAGCGCTTCTAGAGTTGGAAAAGTCACAACCGGTAACGGTGATGCTGCTCCCGCCGGTAAAATAGGCGGAATAGTCGTCGTAATAAGACCCGGCATCGGTGAAGAGCGTACCGCTCACCACTACCCGGCTGTTTTCCACATACAAGCCGTACGCGCCGGTCTCTCCGATCTCGCTGTTTTCGATGCGCACCTCCCCGGTGATGACGTCCCGCACACTGATGTTAGCCGGTTTGATGCCATTCTCGTCTTTGCCGTGCCGGACCGTTACGTAGCGCAAATCCCCCGTGCCGCCCTTAAAGACCAACCCATCCCAGCCGTGGGTGCTGCTGCTCCCCCTAAAAGCAATCGTCTGGCTGGCGGTTCCACGGGCTTCCAGGTGACCATAGACGTACAGGCCCTTATTGTCGAAACCCCGCACATCTACCCCCGGCTCTACCGTCAGCGTCACCCCGGCAGGCACACTCAGGTTGCCCATCAGCTCATAGATCCACAAGTTCTCTTGATCAGTCAGCCTGGCTCCTGGCTCCACCGAACCGCCAGCAACACGGATGGTCTTGCTTCTCCCATCACCGCTAAAGGTGTTATTCGTCACCCGATGCACGTCGTCTGCCTCTATCCACATCGCAGTAACGCTGCGGCTGTTGGAAAAATCACTCTATCCACATCGCAGTAACGCTGCGGCTGTTGGAAAAATCACAACCGGTGACGGTGATGATGCTCCCGCCGGTAACATAGATGGAATAGTCCTCATAATCAACCCCGACATCGCTGAACAACGTATCGCTCACCACCACCCGGCTGCTTTCCACGTATAAGCCGTGCGCTCCGTTTCCGCCAGTCTCCCCTATCTCGCTGTTTTCGATGCGCACTTCCCCGGTGATGACGTCCCGCACAGCGATTCCGGCCGGTTTGATGCCGTTCTCGTCTCGGCCGTGCCAGACCGTTACGTAGCGCAAATCTCCTGTGCCGCCGTCAAAGATCAGCCCATCCCAGCCAGCGTTGGTGGTACCCGCCCTAAAAGTAATCGTCTGGCTGGCGGTTCCCCGGGCTTCCAGGTGACCATAGACGTACAGGCCCCTATCGTCGTAAAACCGCGCCTCTACCCCCGGCTCCACCGTCAGGGTGATGCCGGCCGGCACACTCAGGTTGCCCATCAACACATAGATATCCAAGCCCTCTTGATCGGCCAGCCTGGCCCCTGTCGCCACCGCACCGCCGGCGATGTACACGCGGTTGTAGCCATTGCCGGAGAAAGTGTTCCCCCAGACGCGGCTGTCCGCTTCCACCCGCGCCGCGGCTCCCGAATTGTTGCGGAAGGTAGAACCGGTGATGGTGATGGCGCTGCCGCCGCCGGCGTAGAACGCATAGTCCCCGGTGCCGTTGCCGTTGCCGGCAAAGAGCGTGTCGCTAACTACCACGCGGCTGTTGGTTGCGTAGAGTCCGTAGTCAGTGTAGCCGCCGGAGTATTCGCTCTGGGTGATGATTTGACTGCTCTCAATACGCACCACGCCGGTGAGTACATCTTTCACGACGATGTTGCTGCCCCATCTGTAATCCGAGAGACCGCTGTTGTTACGATCGCCGCCGTAACGCACGGTGACGTGTTTCAGGTTGCCCGTCCCGCCGTTAAAGACCAGTCCGGCCCACTGGTTCGGCCCACTGTCCACCGAGGAGGTGAAAGTGATGGGCTGGCTGGCCGTACCGATGGCTTCCAGATGACCGAACACTTGCAATTCTGTGCCGTCTTGCCCTTGCACTACCACTCCTGCTTCGACGGTCAACGTTACGCCGCGCGTGATCACCACGTCGCTGGTGAGGATGTAGGGGCTGTTGGCAGTGATCCAGGTGGTGTGGGTGAGGATGTCGCCGCTGACGTCGATCTCCAGGGGATGCAGGATCGGCCAGGGCAGCGGACAGGCCAGGCCAGGAGGACGGCGATGGGGAGAGAGGGAGGGAGAAGGGGAGTATGGGAGAGGGAGAGAGGGGAAGTGTGGGG
>JALGZD010000162.1 GCA_025782395.1 bacterium | reverse complement strand
AAAGGCTTTTGCTCATTGGAAAAGGGTGTTACGTGACTTTGGTATGGACCGCAGCTTGACTTATGTTGGCCCTGAAGATGGCGAACGTAAGCATGTTTTTAAGTTCAAATTTTGAACAGGTCTTGATTACGGGATAGAGAATAAGTTCTTGTTTTTTGACACAAGCCTAAATTTACTGCGCTGAAAAATCGAATACACTGTTGTCTGAAGCGTTTGAAAAGAAAAGATCTGAAATGGCAAAGGTTCCTTCCCATAAGAAGTACCTCAAGCAAGACCGTTCGGTTGTGCGTAAAGAGACATGGGCGAAGGGCTTTGCAGAGGAAGAAGCCATTGTCAATATCAAGGCAGACGGGAGCATTGAAATCACAATCACACCCTCAGGAACCTTCTCTGAAGATGAAATACGGGACTTCATGAAGAGCCGTGGGTTTCGATTCATTACGGCCTTTGATCTTCCTAAGAAAGGATCCTGAATGGCCATCACATATGAATTGTCGGCATGTTCAAATGGGAATGTACCGTACCCAAAAAAAGAATATGCTGAAGAAGAAAAAGCCGACATGCTTGTCAAGATCCGCACCCTATACCAAATTCCTAAATGTGTGGGAAAGATCCACGTTCAGTCCTATATCAAGAAAGACGGGGTGTGGATCGTCTGGCACAGCGCTCGGATAGAGACCTGGCGAGTGGGGAGCGGACACTTCAAGTGGAAAGGGAGTTTACAGGGCTTCCTCGATAAGGTCAAGGCCCTGGCCGAGTAACCCCTTTTTTGTGGACTCTTGAATTAACACACACTTTTTTCTGAATATACTGGAGTACAGAACCCTCAAAAACAGTAAAAGCGGGATGGGTAAAAAACACATGATTGATATTGCCTTGATTTCATTAAAGAAGCTCCTCAATCTTCTTCTTGATACGCGCATAAACCCCTGGTTAGCAGAATGCGAGATCATTCCAGACTACCTGCCACCATATGCCACGGAAGACATCAAACCTAGTGTTGCCATACGGTACAACGGGTTTGAAACAGATCATCCTCCTTGCTTACGATATAGCAAAGGCCCTTCACAGGGTTTTTATTGGGATCTCTGTGGGGAGGACTTTCTAACCATAGAACTAGCCATCCTGGCCCTTTCAAAAGCACCCGCTCCCAGGGGGTGTTGCCCCATTGAAGTGCCTTGTGATTGGTCTGGATGGGGAAAAACTGATGCTTGATAGCCACCTTGAAGCTCTAGTGTCGTATCTCGCCAACAAGAACATGGCCCTGGCCTTGGAAAGTGAGCCTGGAGGTAAAACGGTGAAAGGAAATCTTCCTGAACAATCTCAGACAGTCCTAACACAAATGCAATTGAATCCCTGAAACGGAGAACATTCATACCTGAAGAAAAATACTCTGTAAAGATTTTTTGGTTTGTTCCTGATGAAGTATGGGTTGCTCATGTTCCTGAATGGCCGAATGTCTTGAATGGAATTGGAGTTACAAGGAAAACTGCCCTTGAAAGTCTTAAAAGTAATCTGGATTTAGCATGGAAACATTGTAGGGAGAAGAGGGCCAAGCCGCCTTGTGCTGCAGTAATAATGGAAAAGGAATCAGAGCCTCTAACACATAAATGCTTTTTTTGTGATGAGATCTGTAACGTAGCCAAGCTTGATACCGGGAGCAGAGTGCTCTGGGCCTGTGGTAAGCATCTGTTGGCGGTTCATAAAGAATTACGTCCCAAGGTAACTGTTTCCTTTCCTAACGAAGATACAGAAGAATTGAAATCGGAGGAATAAAATGGTTTGGGATGAATTCAGACATGAAGAGAGTGGCGGGCTCCTATATCGTTATGGACATTGGACTGTTCAACCACATAAGGGAATGTTCGGATACGAGGAAGACAATTACCTTCAGTGGGAAATCCTCCTACTGGGCAAAATGTTCTGGAACACACGCGGACAACGCAAGCTAATGAACAAGCTCCAGGATGCAATGTCCATAGTTGAACAATTACAAGCTGAATGGGAACAAAGAGAATGTCTTTGGATTTCTTCTACAGGAGCATTGGCGAATGAAGACCGTACTATCAGTAGGATCCCATATATGGACGTGGAAAGGGGTTAAGTGTGAAAGCCACCGAACGTTTGAAAAAGAGCCTTAAACGCGGTCATATTTGCCCTCATCGTGTTTCTGGCAATGAAAACATTTCATGTGACATGTGCGATGTGGCCGAAGTCCTTCAATTCTTAGACTGGGCATTCAATGAAAATCCCCAACATGAAACAGGGCGAACCAAGGATGGTTTCTATGCTCAAGGGTTTATAAAGAATGAGTGGACCCGGATAGAAGCAAAAACAAGGAAAGAAGCTCTTTACTTGCTATTCAAGAAAAGAGGAGGGGCATGATCTGTCT
>JALGZD010000140.1 GCA_025782395.1 bacterium | reverse complement strand
GCTTTCAGTGTAGGTATGGGCGGTAAGTGTATGAATTTTAGTAACAAGCGTTTTATATATTTTAATAAATGGTTTTTTCTTATGTTCGGTTAATATCCTTTTAAGTTTCTGTAACGGTTTACGCGCTTCGTAAAGTTTCATAAACTTATCATACCGCACGCCCGCTGCTTTCTTAACCGCTTTATGTTCCGGCACACCTTTACTTCTCAAATACTCATATACCGCTATTTTCAGCTCCGGTGAACGTGTTTTGATTACATCTTTTGATACGTGTAATAATCGTTCTACATCCATCTCTACCACCCTTGCCTCCATACCCCGTTAAATACCGGACTAAATTCCCCTAACACACTTCTCAAATATGCCGTTTGCTCCGTATAACGCGATGCGTAACCGAACATTTTAATATCCTCTGCCTTCTTCATTACGACAACCGCGCGCAACGTTTCCGTTGATTTATCACCGAATATTATTCTTACCATCTTTTGTCACCTTCTTCTTCCTCTTCGGCTTCTTCCAGCGGGTAATCTTCTCTCCGTATTTCTCTTATTCTTCTATTCTCTTCTTCATTCATTTTATTTTCGTTCCTTTTTTTCTATGAGGGTTTATCCGCTAACCCACAAAACGCACAAAGCATCCGCTCACCTGATTGTCTTTTTGTATAATTTTACCTAACTATTCTACAATATGAGAATTACCAGCTATCACCTCTATCTTCTCTAAACTCTCCTTTCATTCCTTTCTTCCCGCTAATCATATACCCGGCTAACAAAAGTCCCACGGGGACGAGCGTCTCAATCATACCACGTGTAAAGAATTTATCCATTACATTTTCCGGTTCATCTATTTCGCGTTTTTCAGTGATATGAGACGTTTGATATTGCTGCCCGCCACCGGCAACAACCTCTGCTTTTGGTATTATGGTTTGGTTAGTTTCGGGCTCAATAGTTTTCTTTTCTACCGGCTCTAATGTAAATCCACCGGTTTTAGTATCAAAGGTTACATGTGTGTTATGAAAAGAGGGGTCACTTACCCCTTTTGGCTCACTATTTAACTTTACTTTTTCCGTGATGGGTTCACTTTCAGGGTCTTTCGTGTCACCAATTACGGGTAGGTCACTATTTACGGGAGGTTTGTGTGAGAGGCTCAATTTGTTATTTGTGAGACCTTTTTTCTTAAATAACCGTTTTAGAGTTGCCTTGCTGAGGCTCACTTTGGCTACTATGTCGTTTAATTTCATGCCGTTTTCCCGAAGTTTTAAGGCTTCGGTTTTCCTGATTTCATTTGCTTTTACCATTTTTAGTTTTCCTCCTTTTTTAATTTGATTTAGCTATTACTACACTCAACTCCTATTTGGTTGTCGTAGTATATCCTAAAATTTTCCGCGTACGTATTGCATCCCATATCTTTTAACCATAACTCAATTGTATCCCCTTTCTCAATATTTAGGTTGTTTAGGTCTTCGGTTGTAGTTAGGTAGACAGCACATGAGTTAGGCTGTCTCGCACTGCCTAACAGAGTTATCCCATTATGTAGTAGTTTAGCAACACCCAATCCGCTTTGCCCTTTGACATCTACTTTTACACGTATGTCACCGCTTAAACCCTGCGCAAAGGTGAAGGTTTTATGTTTTATCCAACTACCTGCGCTGTTTTCCGTTACTTCTGCATCATGCGAATGCCTTAGGTTATTACTTATTATTTTGCGTGCGATACCGTTTACGATAAGGTCGTCTTCTAACTGTGCACCTGCGATTTTATTATTCGTGTCAGGGTCGTAGTCACTTGTCTTCATATTGGCTTCGGTTTGAGCAATAGCTATAACGCCGTCAAGGTTACTATCATAATCTGATTTTTTCATATCTCCTGAGCCTCCCCGAAGTGTTACAACTATACTCATTTTATATCATTACTCCACTTATTCCTGCTTCGCTAATGTTAAGTTGTATCTGTGCGAAATGTTGCTGGTACGCATGCCTGATTTCGTTGGTGTAACGGAAAATATCACCCTGGTCGGGTTCTACAACAGAGCCTCGTAATCCGTAATTCATCTTCTCGTCTTCTCCTTAATAGGTTGGATTGCTCCCCATCTTGTTGCCCTTTCTGAAACAACCCGTTTCTTTACCATTGTTCTGTGCTCCTCAGTAAAACGTCTGATAGGTTTAGGTTCGCCTGGTGCAGTGCCCAGGAAATCGTATAAAAAAGCAAAGGGAGAAGTAAAGACTTGCTTTACTTCCATACCTTCTATAATAGTCTTCTTCTTCTTTACCATCATTTTACCGGTCGTTTTTTGCTTAATTTCGTTACAGTCTCAAATGCCGCTCTTCGCGCTGCTGTTGATTCCATCTGTGCAGCTGTTGCTGTGGGGTATTTCTTTGGTGCTGCCGAACCTTTAGCATATAACGTGCCGGCATATTGGCTCGCGTGTTCACTCTGAGTCATACCCGTACCCAGATAACCCCGCGATTTAATCGCTGCACGGCTCATATCGGTTGCTGCGTATTCTTTCTTTGCCACGCCTGTTATACCTCTACTCCAATTACTACCCGCTTTTGCTATACTTGAGAACAACCCCCTGAAACTTCGCGACATCGCAGCACCGGCTGTTCCAACAGCCTCCGGTCTTAATACCCCAGGGGTAGTTGTTATTTGAGTTGATGTTGCTGGCACTCCACGACCTAAAATATCCCCGTACAACCCAGCAAAGCTTTCCTTCATAGCAACACCAGATTTACCGATATGAGCACCCGTGCCTAATACAGCAGCCCTTATATCACGCCCGGCATAATAAGGAGCTTCTGCCGGGGATGCTATGGAAGGGTCATAGGGGATTTTTTTGGATGTTACTACATCTTCTCCATAAGGGATACTTTCAGCTATCGCAAATGCCGCTCCGTGACCGCCTCTTTGTGCAATAGGTTTATCTTGTGTTTCGGTTACAACGCCTTTTTCACCGTTACCTACTAACTGTGAATCAAGCCACGCACCCCACTCAAAAGGAGCTTCTTGTGATGGAAGGACTATCTCACCACGTGCCGGAATGTTATATACTGTAGACCCTACTTCACCAGTACCAGTCGTACCTAAAATATTCCCTGCACGTTGTTTTATCTTTTCTGGTATGTTTTCACCGCCGTCACCGTTCTCTAACATCATAGAAGCTAATCCAAGTCCACCCACTGCGATCCCTGCGATTATCAGCATGTTCTTCTTACTCATGGTCATTTTTTACCCCTTCCTTTTACCGGTTTTGATATGAGCCCGTAACCAATCATACCCGTCGCTGCTATTAAGGCTATATGTGTTAGGTTTACACCCGCTATGTCTCCTTCTCCTTCACGGGTTGCACCGGCTGTTTCAGTAGCGTAATCTATGGCACCACTAATTTCAGGTCTGGATTCTTGGTCTATCTGAGCCTCTTTTTTGGATTTCGCGCCAGGGCTCTCAATGAATATATCACCTTCTTGGACGACATAACTACTTACCGGTGCGTGCACCATACGCGGGTGAAAGTGTTGGAATTTCGCCGCTTCGGTTATGGTTGGCTGGTAATGTTCGTATGCTGCGTGAGTTTCTACACTGGTATCTTTTTTGGACTTGCCGGCGAGCCAACCCGCTAATCCGCTTGCTCCGGCTAATGCCAGGGGTATTGCTGGTAAGACCATCTAATACCCCTCCATAGTTTCGTCTGCTTGCTTTGCTATAACCGCACCATTTGCCTGTAAGGTCAGTATGTGTAGTTCTTTTTGCTGCTCGTGACCCCTTAACATCACTGGCATAAGTTTCTCCTCAAGTGCCTTTATAGTGGGTATCAAATCCACTGACAAGCCTCTGAATTCGAAAGCATTGCCGAATACGACTTCTATATATCCCGATTCTTTTTCTTTTCTAAACATCTTTTTCGTTTCTCCTAAATATTGTTTTTATATACTTCTTCTCTGACTTCATACCTAACCTTCCACTCCTCTAATGTAGGCTCGCTAAGCAGCCGTTGTTTAACAATATCAGCTACCATAGCGTCCATCTTGATTCTTTTTTCTGTAGTGTTCATACGCGCCTCAAATTTGGGTATGTCCTTTTCCTTCGCTAATGCGATTTTACCTGCTAATAATTGTATTACATCTTCGTAAGGACAATCTTCTGTGCTGAAGACGTTGATTATTCCTTTTCGGTGACCTTTGGCTTCGACAATACCGACTGCGGTGTATTCTGATGAGTTTGTCCGCCACCGATGATGTAAATTGGATAAACCCCGTGGGTCTATTATGCGTTTGATTGGTCGGTATATGCGACCGTGACTATACCTGGTTGTTTGCTTCTCTCCCTGGATACCTGTAGTAGAGTATAAGCGCCTTTTGACATAACGTTTGCCACCTTTACGACTTGCTTCTGCATTGTTTGCCTTTACTTTCTCAGGGTTTGCGGTTTGCCATGCTGCGTTCTGCTTCAGCATTTTCTTATATGCTTCTGTTCCGTATTTTTCGATATATTCTTTCTTTTTCATTTTCTTTTACTCCTTTTTCTTTGATAATATTCCACGTATTTCAACTATTAGCTTATCTAATAATTGATTTTCCCAGTTGTCCTGTGTCGGTGCTACATCCAACATCTTCTGCTTTTTGCTCAAATATTCTTTGGTAACTTGTCTTACCTGTAGGTCAGGTCTATTCCTCTTCAAATATTCTTTGGTAACTTGTCTTACCTGTAGGTCAGGTCTATTCCTCTGGTTGTATTTCTGGTTTTTCGCTCTCCAATATACATTTATTTCATTTTGTTTTACTTCCATTTTATCAAAATCCTCCTCTTAATAGGTTGTTTGGTTGTGTCTCCTCCGCATGAAGTTTTCTTCCTAACAATTTCCATGCCATCTAACATGGCTTTAACCTCGCCACCGCTTATATAAACCACCGCGCCATCTTCCATATCGTCCTCAATATAGCCTTCTTTCTCTTCACCGCATTCGCAGCAGATAAAGGTATATTTCGTTTGTGTTTTCATTTTTTACCCCCTCCGCGCTGGTATGGTTGTAGTGTCCCACGCCGCTCCTCTTCCTTCTAATTTTACGCCTTTATCCTTTTCAGCAGTGTAAGGTTTTCCTTTTCCGAGTGGAGGTGAAGAAGAAGTAACTAAAACCCCTCTGTTTCTTAGACGTTTTACCCATTCCTCTTTTTCGGAGTTATTCATACAGAAATATTCCCTACACTGTTTTCCCTCTCCCGTATAGGGGTCATTATATGGAACAGGCACTCCAAAATGCGCCTTTTCCTCTTGTTCTTCTATCTCTTTGTTCACAATATCCAAAACCGCTTTTAGTTCTTCTATGTTCATTTTATGTTAGTATTTATTTACTCCTCACTGCATCTGATAAGAAGAAGTGAGGGACAAAACATTCTTTTAAAGAAACTTATATAAATACTTTTACCTATGTTACCCATTTGGATTATATCCCTATACGGGAAAGCTAAGAGTTGTTACCCATTTGGGTAACATAGAATAAATATATATTTTATGGTGTTGATATATAGATACGCGGATTTACATTACCTTTATATACTCTGATAATATTGAAGATGAATAATGTGTTAGGGGGTGAAAAAAACATGGAAAAAATTAAAACAAAAATAATCGGTATGGTGCTCGCTATGGCTCTGTTAGTATTTTTGGTTATGCCGGCTTCAGCTGGCTATAACTGCGTGCTAACTGAAGATTTAATTGAGTATCCTAATGGTTGCTTAGGTTATACTATGGGCTGCTTACCTGACTGGTTTCCTTCGTGGTATACCGGAGATTACGCTTTTTATATAGAAGGTATTGTATGCCCGCCTGAGCCCGTAAAATCCCCATGCTGGATAGCATGATAACATCATACACATATATCGTAATATACGGTGTGTATAGCTGGTTTACTCATACCGTATCTTACACCGCTAATTGGTTCGGGTGGTGATAATATAAAAAATTAAGGGGTTTATTTTTTCCCCCTTTTTATTTTATTTTTTATTATGTTTAATGTAACGCGTTGTTCACGTGTAACACTCTTTTATTGTAGGGGTATATGTTGATATATGGATGGTGTTGTATGGGTGGTGTTGTTTATACTGCGTTAGCGTGGATGTATGGTGTAGATGGTTAAGAAGAAACTAAGAATAACGTGTAGGTGCCGGACGGGGTAGAGTTG
>JALGZD010000163.1 GCA_025782395.1 bacterium | reverse complement strand
CTTCTCACTCTGGTCGTAGGTCCGAGTGACGAGACGAAGGCACTCGGAACTGCCAACAAGGAACTCGCGGAGCGGCATCTGCTTCGTGAGAGGTTCTGGACCCAGCTACTGGAGAAGGCCAAGGCGTCCTCGCCGCTCCACGGTGCCATAGGCCCAAGCAGATCCACTTGGATCGGCGCAGGCGCAGGCATATCGGGATTGAGTTACAATTACGTGGTCCGTCAACATGATGCCGCGGTCGAGCTCTACATAGATCGCGGCCAGGGCAGAGAAGAGGAGAACCGGCAGATCCTAGAGCAGCTCCAGGCGCACTCCGAGGAAGTAGAACGGATGTTCGGTGGTTCGCTGGAATGGGATTACATCGAGGGCCGGCGGGCCTGTAGAATCCGATACGGCATCAGTGCCGGCGGCTATAGAGATTCGGATGACTGGCCTCGGATTCATGAACTAATGGTGGATGCGATGACGCGCTTGGAGCGTGCATTGGCGCTCTTCATGAGTGATGTTGGAGGGCAGCGCGAGGCCTAACTCGCGTATGTAGCCACCGAGCTTGGCTGTCACGCCGACTGCACTTCGGGCTGCCGCCCGCGCGCACCCGCCGCGCCAGCATTGACGCTCGCGGCTGATATGCGCTCCGCTAGGCAGGGATTCGCGAGAAGGGATTCCATGCGCGAGATTCATGAGCGATTGCACATCGGTACCGACCGAGACTGCTTCACGCGACGCGACGGCTGGGCAATAGTCCACGCGTGCAAATCGCCCTGCCACCAGCATGCGGTTGGGTATCGGGGCAACCTGCCCAAGACGCACCCGCACTACCTTGTGCTTGAGCGCGACAACAACCTGTACCTCAACATGCACGTGCTCATTCACTGCAACCTCGGGACGTCACGGGCGCCGTCGCTAGCTCTTGTGTTCTTGGCAAAGCACGCCGGCGTCATCACGAACGGCTCTTTCGCGGCAGCGGCCAAGGAGTTCGCGGACAAGATCGGGGGGTACCATCCCAGTGCTGGCATAAGAGCGTACCTATTCAGACACTGGGACGAGCTTGCCCCTGCATAACCAGCGAATGCAGCCGACGAACGGCGGTGTCACGTAACCTGCAAAGGGGCCGCCTGCGGCGGCGGCACGTTCAGCGCCACCGCAAGCTCGCGGCTGATACGCGGTCCGTTAGCCGGCAGCAGGCCAGAGGAGTGAGATTGCCAACCACCCTTCGTGAACTGAAACTAGGGATCCTGCGCGTGCTCGCGGGAAGGAGGCATCAGCACAAGACGAACCTGCTGGGGCGTCCTCGGTACCCAGGTGATTTGGAGCGCGAACTCAAGCTGGATTTCACGCCAGAACAGAGGACTCTGGCTGACAGTGCGATTGAGCAGCTGAAGACATCCGGCCTTGTTCGCCCCACGTATGCGGACATAAGCGATCCGCAGAACTGGCTCGAGATTACCGCGGAAGGGAAAGAAGCGCTGGACAGGGGCGCATGCGATGCACTCGACGCCGCGCTTGCCGAGTTGGGTGAGCACCTCGTTGACATGAGAGCAGAGGCATTCGCGGCGCTCGCTCGCGGTACCGAGGAATCAGTTCGACAGGCGTCCCATTCCGGACGAGAGCTGATTGGACAGACGTTGCGCCTCGGAGCACCCGATGAGGCAGTCAAGGAACAGCCCTGGTTCACTCCTGACTCGACCTCCAAGTCTGGGATCACGCGCCGGCACCGGCTACGCTATGTCATGCAGGCCACGCGCGGCTCGTCGTCGGACTCGGATCTGCGGATTGCCGAGCGGGCCTGTGACTTGGTACTCGAGATTCACAACCGACTGACTGCGGCGTCCCACTCGTGCGGATCCACAGAAGCGGGACTTGTTCGAGAGTTGCTGGCGGCGGCCGAGATGGCACTCAAGCTCGTCATGCTGAGTGATTCTGCTGCCGACTAGCGTATGCAGCCGACGAGCTTGGCTGTCACGTCGACTGCGCCGCGCCAGCCCTAACGCTCGCGGCTGATACGCGGTCCGTTGGACCGCGGGCAATCACAATCGGTTCTTCACTGGAGGCAGCAGATGGAGCCAGCGCGGCGGATAGAAAGTAGGACGCTCTCAGTGGGAGAAGCGTTCCGCAGTCCCACGTACTACAAGGTGCCTTCCTATCAGCGTGACTTCGCTTGGACATCTGAAGAGGTAGGGACGCTCTGGGAAGATGTCGCGGCCGCAATCGATGACGGGCGCGATGAGTACTTCCTTGGAACCCTGGTAACGAGTCCCGCCGCCGCCGAGAAGACTCGGGAGGTCGTTGACGGTCAGCAGCGTTTGGCTGTGCTATCCATGTTCTTCGCCGCGATTAGCAGAGAGTGGACGAGCAGGGGGGATCAGAAGCGTGCTGACAGTGTCTTCCGCGACTACCTGGGGTCGGAGGATCGCAGGACCGAAGCTGTCATACCCAAGCTGACGTTGAATGAGCTCAATGACTCGGTGTTTCAGAAGGTAGTTCTCAAGGGAGGAGTTCTGAAGACGGCGGAGCGCAAGTTGCTGGAGCGCCCCAATAGGCTTCTTGTGGAAGCATACGAACTCGTGGTCAGCCGGCTCAAGAAATGGCTGGAGGGATATGAGGACCAGGAGTCAGCGCTTCTCGACTTGGACGACTTCATCTCCGCGAAGGTTCAGATGATCCTGATTGACGTTGGTGATGCCTCGGATGCATTCGTCATCTTCGAGACGCTCAATGACAGGGGGCTGGACCTAGCGATCGCGGATCTCGTTAAGAACTACCTATTCTCATTGGCTCGTGGCCAGATAGACAAGTTCAAGTCTGCTTGGGGAGACATCAGCCTCTTGGTCGGCAGCGGGAATCTGACGCAGTTTCTCCGACACTACTGGCTATCCGAGGTGAGGTTGGTCCGGGAGCGCGACTTGTATCGGGCGCTGAGAAGTACTGCCAAGAGTGCTCCTAAGGCCCGCCAGCTCCTCGAGCGCCTGCGGAAGGTGGCCGACTACTACGCTGCGCTGACGAATCCTGAGCACGCCTACTGGGCGGATTTTTCCTCAGACGCCCGTTCCCATCTTGAAGCATTGCTTCTTTTCAAGGTCACGCAATTCCGTCCCGTGGCGCTGGCAGCCATGGAGAGGTTCTCCGCCGACAACATGACCAAGCTCCTTCGATTGCTCAAGGTCATCTCGTTCAGATACACAGTAGTCTCGGGACTCGGGACTGGTAATCTGGAGCGAGTCTACACCGATGCCGCCCTGGCAATACGATCCGGGAAGGCGAAGTCCCCGAAAGCAGTCTTCGAGCTCCTCAAGTCTGCCTATGTCACCGATGATCGATTCGCGCAGGATTTCGCGGCCAAGCGGTTCACGAAGGCTGGAGTCGCAAGGTACGTATTGGCGGAGATCAACGACGATCTTGAGTCAGACAAGGAGAGAATGGTGGCGGAGGGCACGGGCCGAATCACGCTCGAACACATCATGCCCAAGAGCCCGGGGCCGGGTTGGAAGAACGCTGTGCCCTCTGGAGAGGATTCCCGGGACTTCGTCGACGCAATAGGGAATCTGACTCTGCTTGAGAAGGGCAAGAATCGTGGCATCGCCAACGCTGCGTTCAAGACGAAGAAAGAGAAGGCCTACGAGAAGTCCTCGCTGCATCTCAACAAGAAGATCGCAGCGACGAAGGACTGGACGTCAGCGGATATCAACAGACGGTGCAAGGCACTGGCGAAGTCGGCGAGGACAATCTGGAAGGTTAGCTACTAAGGTCAGCACCGGCCTCTGCCTGCGGTCTAGCTTGCGTGTACAGGCGACGTCGCGGCGCTGTCACTCGCCATGCTCACGGCTTTTCCGGCACGCCCCGTCCCGGACGGGCCACGACTAATACGAGAGGTGCTAGGTGGAATCTGCCGCCATGTCCGGCGATTCCTAGGGGAGGATAGCGAATGCGTGAGCTACTTGAGAACCTGCTGAGGTCTCTCCCGTCTGCATCATTGAAAGAGATGGAGAGCATTGAAGCCGAACTTCTGGAGGCCGCCGAGGGCGGGCCCGAGTCGATTGACGAGTATTTCGAGAGCGTCGCGAAGGAGCTTGTAGACGAAGCCCGAGCTCTGGCGAATAGGGTCGACGCTCTCATAGGGGGCGCGTGATGCCCTACACCATTAGGTCACTCAAGCTGGAGGGGTTCAGGGGCTTCCGTGATCCTGTCTCGCTGGACCTCGGTGCGGGCCTCGTCATACTACGAGGGCCCAACCGAAGCGGCAAGAGCAGCACTGTCAACGCCGTCGCTTGGGCAATCGCTGGAGGAGAAGTCACCAAGAAGAACCTCGGTCCCGTGACGATTCGGGAGCGAGTCGGGTGGAAGGAGGCGAATGTCGAAGCTGAGCACTGCAGCGTCACGCTTGCTCTTCAGGAGACAGACACTGGGGAGGAGCTAGTTATCGAGCGCAGCGGTGGTCGAAAGGGCCGTGTCGAGGTTATACGCGGGGGCGAACAGCTGAACACTGATCCACTGAAGACCCTTGGTCTTTCGGTGGACTCTCTCGTCTCAACTGTCTTTCTCCCGCAGGAGGTCGTTCGCGCACCGGTCTCAATCGAACCCAAGTCCCGAGAGCGCATATTCGCTCAACTTGTGGGGCTCGACAGCCTGAGTGCCTTGGAGGATACTCTCTCCTCTGCAGTCTCCGTCACCAGGAATGCCTGCCGAGAGATTCAGCAGCGTCGAAGCACCATCGACGCGACGATCAGAGCTCAGGCTAGTCTTAAGAGCGCGGAGGTTGAGAAGGCGACTCGCCGAGCCGAGGCGGCGGGTCTGACAGCTGGCGATGTCAGTTCAGCCGCGGCTCCGAGACTGGCACAGAGGGCCACTGCCGCACTTGCGCAGTTCTGTACTGACTACTCTGTCGCCATGCCATCCGTGCTCGATGTGGCATCCTGGCGGGATCTCGGCAGCTTCATCTTCGAAGTGCGCGGCGCCCTCAGCACGTTCGAAGCCGAAAGCCCAGAGACTGCCCGTCAGAGCGAGATCTTCCGCGTGAAATCCGGATTGAAGGGCCTCCTCGATGAGCATGATCGCCTCATAGAGCAACGAGAGCAGCTCGAGGCGAAACGAGCGGCTCTCACGCAGGACCATGGAACAGAGAATGACGTATCGAACAAGCTGGGTGTCGAAAGCACCACGCTGACGTCCCTTGAGGATCAGATTCGGCGAGCCGGCAAGATGCGGACGATGATCGCTGATGCACTCACTTACTTCGAGGCTCTCCCGTCTGAACCTCCTCTGATTAGCTGTCCTGTCTGCCAGACAGAGGGAGTTGATCTGAAACACGTCCGCGAACACCTCAATCAGGAGATCGAAAAGGCTGGCCTGGAACCGCTCCACACTAGCCGTGACGCCTGCGCCAAGCGCAAGCGGGAGTTGGAGAAGGCTGCCTATCAGTACACCGAACTGGCTGCCACCGAGAAGGAGCTGCAGAAGTCTATGGACGAGCTTCGGGAAGAGCTGACTCGCATCCGGGGCGATTCCATCGACACGACGGAGTCTGTTGAGCGAATCCTGAAGGCACTCATCGCAGAGAAGAGCACAGAACTCCAGAATTTGAGAGGCCTCATTGAAGAGC
>JALGZD010000100.1 GCA_025782395.1 bacterium | reverse complement strand
CGGAAGGTAAGAGAGGATCGAATCACCATGGGATATCCCATGCCTCTCGATGAGCGCGCGTGCGTTCGAGACGATGTTGGCATGCGTCAGGATGACGCCCTTCGGCTCACCAGTGGTCCCTGATGTGTAGACGATCGTGGCAACGTCTGTGGCCTCCATCTCGGGCCAGCTGTCGCGGGCTCCGGCCCGGCCACTCTCGGACGCCGCATCCGTTCGACCGAAGCGGATGCCCCAATCGTCGAGGAAGATCACCTCCTCAAGACCATCACACTCGCTTCGGATGCCGGCGATTCCAGCGAAGAGGCCGGCGTCACCGACAAAGAGCATCCGCATGCCGGAATCATTGATGATGTACTTGACCTGGTCCGGGTGAAGTGTGTTGTAGATGGGAACGACTATCCCCCCGAGAGCCAGAACAGCGAGGTCGGCCACTACCCACTGGGGACGATTCGACGACATGATGCCGACGGCATCTCCCTTCTTGAGTCCAAAAGCAGCAAGTCTCTTTGCCGCTACGTCGATCGCTCCCGCAAGATCGGCATAGGTGATGGTGACGTGACGGCCATCATCCCAGTACATCAGTGCTGTCCGAGCCGCGTGCTCTGCTGCCGCTGCAAGGACAGATTCGTGTATTGTCGTTGCCTCGCTACTCAAGACCCCAGGAACCCCCAATCCTTTTGAACTCGCTCAGATAGAATGCGAGATCCCCCCCAGAAGTGTCGAGCAGATTGCGCAGAGAGGACATGTCGATATCGACCCGGCGCCGCGACGGCAGAGCAAGCGTGATAACGGCTCGCTCCTGGACCGTTCCGAGGCGGATGGGTACAACTCCCGGCCAACCTGACGCCTCCGAGAGTGCTTCGGCTGCGAGGCACAGGGCGAGCACGTCCTCAGACAGGATCATGGACCAGTCGCAATCGATCTCAAAGCCGTGGCCGTTCAGGCGCATCAGCTGATCGAGGGTCGTCAGAACACCGTCGCTCGTATCCATGGCCGCCGTCGCGCGACCCCTCAGGGCTCTACCGGCCGCGAGCCTCGCCGACGGACGATAGTTGCTTTCCGGGAAGCACTCGTCGGGAAGTCCGCTCAGTCGTACAAGCCCAAGCGCGTTCCCGGCGCCTGCGCGCCCGGTGACAAAGACTGCGTCTCCCGGCTGAACGCCCCGCCGCGTGAGCACAGCGTTCTTCGGTACGATCCCGATCGAACAACCGGTGAGCGAGATCTCCGACGTCAGGTTCGAATCCCCACCCAGAATGAAGACGCCGAGCGACCGGCAGGCATCCTCCATTCCTCGCCCCGCACTCTCAGCCAAGTCGGAGTCTTTCCCAAGTGGAGCGGACACGGATACGACCATGCCCAACGGATCCGCCCCCACCGCGGCAAGATCGCTCAGCGACGCCATCACCGTCACCCAACCCATTGTATACGGTTCTTGATAGAGACCCGCGTGGATCTCCTCCGCAACAGTGTCGATAGTTATTGCAAGGAGATGTTCGGGGTCACCGGGGAGCTCTATAAGCTCAGCGTCGGACTCGTGCGGAGCGTTCGCCTGTCCTGGAGCTCGCGAGAAGGCCTTCACCCACGCTCCGATCGCCACATTCTCGAGGATGTCGTCCATTCGGTTCATTGGCAGCTCCTTGTCATCTCATCGCTCGTCCACGTCACGGGCAGGTCCTTGCTCATCCACGTCATCGGCAACACATGATCCTCCCGGGAAGCACGCTGAACTCGGCTGATCGCGCCCGCACGACCTCTCCATCCGTCTCCAGCGCGAAGGTGCGCTCGCCATCCACGAACACCCGCTTCCCGGTCCACGACCGCGTCTTGGGCCGGCCGCGAAAGCGGCGCCTGTGAAGCGCGGCGACGGTCATGAGCGCCTGGAATGGGTTGAGCCGCTCGCAGAGGTTGATTCCGAGCTGCCCGTCATCCGGCTCGATCGGTGTGTCGTAGCACATCGATCCTGCGAAGTGTGGATTCTTGATCACGCCAAGGCTCGAGACCGAAAAGACCCCTTTGTCGATTCCGTCAATCACGAGGCGGCAATCGATATCGTGGTAGGTCGCCAGCGTATGGATGATGGAAGCGATGATGGCGGCATCGACCGAGAACTTTCTCGCCGCTCTGATGAAACTCGTCGGCTCATTGAAAACCGCGTTGGCCTCGGCCGCGATCCCGAGACTCGCGTTGATGATCGCATAGTGGGTGGCTTTCTCCCTGTCTTGCCCCTCGAAGTCGATCTGGATGACGTCGCACGGCATTGCTCTGCTGCAATCGATTCGCACCGGAATGC
>JALGZD010000160.1 GCA_025782395.1 bacterium | reverse complement strand
ACGGCTCTGACCCAGCCACACCAGGAGTATTTGCGGATGATTTTTTCAGTTATCCCTGGGACACATCGGCCTTGCCGAATGACAATTATTATTTCAAGATGACTGCAACAGATGACGACGCCCCGGCAAACACAATGGACTCATTCAGCCAAACGTTCACAGTTTGCCACGGCGACACACTGCAAATATTCCAAAGCCCGGATTATGCAACAGATTTATACACTCTGTTGGATTGCACAAACACTGTTACAATTGAATCAAACAGCACAGCCGATGTGATAATCAAAGCAGTCAACCAGGATACTTCCAATGCGCAGAGCTTCACGCTGAACATACAAAACTCAACAGACGACGACCGGTTTTATGATGTTTACAATTCAATTGACGGAACCACCTGGAATTCTTTGCCTGACTCGACCCTGACAGGAAAAATGATAAAGACCCGGACCGGAACAACTTTCAACCACCAGGTAACAAATGAGTTAAGCGCAAGCGAAACAGAATACTACAAGTTTGTTTACCGAAAACCTTACGCAATAGTGACTGCTGCCTTTGCCGGTTATGAGTCAACCCTTGCAGGTTATGAGTCAACCCTTGCAGACGCCTCAACTGCTGACATCTGGGTTGGAACTCAAGGAGACATCAGGTTTAATGACGCCTCCTGCACTGACTTGCTTGGCGGCTCTCACTGCACTACCCTGGCAGGGCAGTCGGATTACAGTGTCGGTGCGTTTGAGACAACCGACAAGCTGTCAATGACTTTGGGAGACGGAGCCGGGGCTTTTTCAATCGGTTTCATGTCCATGTATGAACTGATCTCCCCGGGGATTCCGAAACTCCACGTCCAGACAAGAACCAACCCTGAGGACGCATGGAGTGACGCTTTTGTCTCAAGAAACGGGGCGGTGTCAGTGAACACAGGCGTTCCGATGACAACTGATTTCAGCAGGTACACCGCAACCATTGCGGCAGACGCTTACGTCAAAGTTTACATCGAGGAGCCGACAAACGGAGTCAGCAATGTTCATTTTTCAGACATCTTTGTTTTGCCTGAGAATTTCTTTACCGGACAGCCACTGTTCGTCAAGTCCGACGGCTCAAACCTTGACCTGCTGCCGTCAGGCACAAACACAGAGGACTCTTACAGGTATTTGAATGAGGCAGACCCTTTCAAGATACAGGTCGCTTACTATGACAAGAACGCGCTTATTGATGAGGTAAAAGTCACTGTCATGGTAACCGGTGGGAATGACATTGTCAAGATAGTCAGCACCACAGTCTCCCCGACTGTCGAATACCTTTACACCGGGACAGTTGACCTGGACGGGTTCATTGACACCAGCGACACAGTCACCAGCATTTACGCTCAGGTTGACTTGATTGACAGCGACTTCGCAGAGACTTACAAGTTCACTGAAAGTGTTTTATTCAGGCAGTTCCCGGGCATTTCAACCGATTACAAGGCAGGGATCATCTTTGACTCTGACTCAAAGTTTGTGGGCAAAGCTCCGACAGGACAGATCACAGCCCAGATGACCACGACCAACCCGTTGACAAAACTGCGGCTCAAGATATGGGACAACAGCGGCGGGAGTTCTTTCAGCGAGGGCACCCCAAACCACGTTGAGTATTTCCTGAAGGGCACTGACTTTGTCTGCGAGTATTCTGACTGCTCTTTCACTTTTGACCTGGGCAATGACTGGGTGTGGTCCAACGAGGCGCAGTTCATGGTCAAACTTGAGCCGTATTTTTCGACCAGTTCAACCCAGCCTTACACATCCTCAACAGTCACCACGTCGGTTAACGTCGGCGGAGGGGATTTCATGAACGCTGTCCTGATGTTTTCCGATTCTGCCATGGAGAACTCTGAAAGGCTTTTCAAACTGACAGGCGAATCCAGAGACGCCACTTTGGTAAGCAGCAGCGAGACCAAGCGGTTCATAATGAAAGTAAAGAGTGGTGACGGGGCTGACATCAGCACAACGGTAAACGCTTACCTGGCTTTGTTTAAGTATGGCCCCAACACCGAAATG
>JALGZD010000132.1 GCA_025782395.1 bacterium | reverse complement strand
GCTTCTGGCCCAGTTACAGGTCGTATCTCTCCCCCTGTGATCAAGCACGATCATTCGGAACACGTGCAACGGTCTCTTCTCCGATGATTTCGATGTAATCTCCTAGCCTCATTCACTCTCCTTAAGGTGTGGTCTCGATCAAAACATGCTCCTACTTGTATGGCTGCCTAGTACGCTCCCCGACAGGTAGCCTCAACACGGGTTCAAGAGCGATAGCTTCCCTCATCACTAGCCACGGGTCAAGGGCTACGGGAGGGTGGCCCAATAGGAGGGCTTTCCCAGTCGGGGGACGGGGTTGGGCGCGGTCTGGAGCATGAAGTTGTACGGAGGGTCTTCCATCAGAGCCTTGAGTCGCAAAACATAGGTATCCACAATGCGTTCGATCTGCTCTAAGGGAAGGTCGGGAATCTCCTTTGTGTGTTCAGGTGAATCGATCACCACTTCGTGTGCACCGACCCCGTTCATGCGCTCGAAGACACCGTCTTTTGTGGTGAGGTCAAGCTGCGGGTAATCCTGCAACGCGGGGAACTTGTTGGGGACCACGCGTACCCACCAGCGTTCATCCCCGCCGCCCGTCCGGTAGATCTCGGGCGGGGTCATGTGTTCGTTGCCGGGGCAGAACGGACAGTTCTTCAGATCCTGATTCTTTTCCTCGGTCTCTTTGCTGCGGTAGTCCGATGGACGTTTGGTCCGTTCTGGGGCGATGATGACCCACCGGTCGGTCAGCGGTCCGCGTCTAAGCTCTGGCATGATCCCTCCTTGGGCGAGTTCTCCTCCTCATGTGGTCATCTTCTGGAATCGATGGCAGCTTCAGTGGCAATCCCACATTATCGGTCACTAGTTTTGCTATTGTACGATCGATGGCAAGGCTCCGAGCGGAAGGCTGCAAGACGAGGTGCACAAACTTCCTTCACCCTGCTCACTCAGGCGATTCTACACTCCCTGAGCACCTTCAGCCAGTCCAGGAGGAGGCGGAACATGAGAAGCCGACTGAGCACGTACTCTCGCCCTCGTACTCCGAGTCACGTGGCAAGACCCGGGATCACGCAGCAACGGTTGGGGGTTGAATTGCCGCCAACCGTATTTCCCTTGACGTCGGCATTATCCTAGGGCATGCTCAGGGTCTCTTCCTCCACCTACAGTCCTCAACAGTCACCTAACCCCGGATGATGTCGGTCATAGACGGAGGGAGCGGGTTGCGCCTGGGTCCACCAGGTACTGTTCGCCGCCGGACACTATGGGGATCGGTCCGGCCGCGCTCCCGTCCACCATCACCTGAACCTGCGTCGAGGTGACATCGATCGCGAGCTCACTGCCCCTGTAGCGCATCGGAAACTTGATGCGGCATACCGCCGGAGGTAGGTTTGGGGAGAGGTAAATCCCATCGTGTCGGATCCGCACACCAGCGTAGTTCTCGACGACGATGCGAACCGTCCCGGCCATCATCGCCGCGTGGATTCCCTCGGGCGTTGTGCCGCCCTGCTTGTCTTCAATGTCGCTTGCCAGCGCCGTCTTAAAGTACTCCCACCCCGTCTCCTTGTCGATGCGGTCGAGCAACGCCGTAAACACGACATAGCTCAGCGTCGAACCGTGCGAAGTGCGGCGAAGGTAGTAGTCCACGTTGCGGTGAATCATCTCCGGATCGAGCGGGTAGCCAAGCCGCTCACACAGCGGCCGCAGCTCCTTCAGATCGAGGAAGTAGAAGAGCATGCACAGGTCGGCCTGTTTGGACAACTTGTAGTGGTCGGGGGAATCCTCTTCAGCCTTCAGTATCCGATCGAGCCGTCCAATGCTACCATACTTTGCCTGATATCCCTCCCAGTCAAACTCATCAAGTCTCCCATATCCCTCAAACTGGTCGATGATCCCATCATCGCGGATCGGGAGGATCATCGCCCGGCTGATCGTCCGCCAGTGATCAAGCTCCGACTCAGCCAAATCCAGCTGCTGCATCAGCTCCAAACGGCGGGACGCCGGTAGGCGATCGAGTACCTCCAACGCTCGTTCGAGGCACCACACGGCCATGACGTTCGTGTAGGCGTTGTTCGCCAGGCCCCCTTCTTCGGCATTTGGGTATCTCTCGTGGTACTCGTCAGGTCCCATCACGCCCACGATCTCGTACCGTGCTCCCGGGTTGATCTGTGCCAGGCTTGCCCAGAAGCGGGCGATCTCGAGCAGCATCTCTGCACCGTATCGATTGAGGAACCCCCGGTCGTCCGTGGCCTCGAGGTAGGACCAGACGTTGAACGCGCATGCAGCATTCACGTGCCGCTGCAGCCGACTGTGATCCGGATCCCACTGCCCCGATCTCGGGTTTAGGTGGACCACCTGCGTCTCCTCACGGCCGTTGCTCCCACTTTGCCAAGGGAAGAGCGCCCCGCGGCACCCGACCTCCTCGGCATAGGCCCGCGCCGCATCAAGCCGGTGGTAGCGATAGAAGAGAAGCGATCTCGTGATCTCGGGAAGCCTCAGGTTGTAGAAAGGAAACACGTAAGCCTCGTCCCAGAAGATGTGGCCACGATATGCCTCCCCGTGGAGCCCGCGCGCCGGAACGCTGGCATCGAGGCCGATTGTGTTCGGTGAGGCAGTCTGAAGAAGATGGAAGATGTGTAGACGCACGATAAGCTGGATCGGGTGTTCGGCGAGATCAGCCTCCGCGTCAACGTCGATCGTCACATCGAACGCTCGCCACAGTTCCTTCCACGCCCTGCGCTGCGTGCAAACCAAATCGTCAAACCGTCCGCAACGATCGACCGCTAGAGCGGCGTCCTCCGAGGGTTGAGTGATCGCCCGGTCGCGCGAGGTGTGGAGCGAGACCACCTTCTCTATCGTGATCGTTTCGCCCTGTTCAGCATCGAGCGTAAAGGCGTGACCTATGACACCTTCGGTCCGGAGCGGGTGCGACTCGACCGCGAGGGATTCTCCACCACGAAAGAGCTGAGTTCGCGCAGCCTGTGCAACGTCGAGTCGCGACTGGGTCGTGCGCACGTGCAGGACGACAGTGTCCGGCGCCACGGTATCCATGCCAACGACCTCGATGTGTTGATGGTTCAGTTGTCGATACCGGGCCACGCCGGTATTGCTCACCGAGCCGTCCAGGAACGAGTGTATATCCAACGGTCCCGACCAATTCACTGGGGTAATCGCTACCTCAATCGCCGCTGTGTGCGGTGCACCCATGTGGACCAGCCGCCGACTTACAATCGCCGTTTCCCGCCCCGCCTCGTCACACACACGATACGCCCGCACCAGGATCCCCTCGCGCAAGCGCAGTTCTTGCCGATACGCGAGGAGCGTCATCGCAGCAGGATCCAGCCACTCACCATTCTCAGGGCGAAGTTTCACCGGCAGCCAGTTTGGGAAGTTGACCAGATCCTCGTTGACAATAGTCCTCCCCCCAACCACACTCTCCAGCCGGTTGTATCCTCCCCCGATGTAGGTTCCCGGGTAGCGCACGCCATCCGCGCGCGCTTCCTCGCCAGCCCCCCGTGTGGCGAAGACACCATTGCCAAGCGTGCAAAGTGCCTCCCTCAGTGACTCCTGTTCCTCATCCCAACCATCATAGCTGAGTACCCACTTCTCACTCACTTGATCCCTTTCGCATATCGCGTCAGTCGCTCGAGGAATTCCCGTACCTCGTCGGCGTTCTGGAGTGAGTAATGCGCAGCCGTCCGACGGGGTGCCTCAATGACAACTATACCAATGCCACAGCTCCGGATGGCCGCAAACGCATCTTCATCGGTGACGTCGTCTCCGATGTAGAATGGGACAACGTCTTTGTCGCGCAGCTTCAGAGCCTCCAAGAGCCACAAGAGAGCCTTCCCCTTGTCCCAATCGATCGCGGGGCGAAGCTCGAATACCTTCTTCCCGTGCGCCTTGCGCAACGCCGGGTACTCGCTTGCCAGCCGATCGACTATTGTTTCTAACTCTGGAATCCGCGCCTCGTCGACCAACCGGTAGTGGAGCGCCACGGAGAAACGCTTGTCCTCGACAATGGCCCCTTCGATCCCAACGGTGAGCTTCTCCAACTCTGCTGCCACCGCCGCGATCACAGGTTTGATGCTTTCGTCCACCTCGTACTGAATTCGCGTTCCTTCAGGGCCTACAATGTCGAACCCGTGGCTTCCGGCCATGTAGACGTTGTCGAGCTGCACCAGAGAGGCGACGTCATCTCGTCCGCGGCCGCTTACGATCGCCGTTGGGCAGGTGTCGGCGAGTTCCCGCACCACTTCGCGCATCCCGTCGGACAGAATCGCCAGTTCCGGACGACTGACGATCGGCGTGAGAGTTCCGTCGTAGTCGAGGAAAACTGCCACCTGGCGGCCAGAAAGCCTTTCCACCAAGCGGTCCCAGTCCCCAAGCGCAGAGGGTCGGCGATCGCCTCGGTGCAAGAACCACGCGTCGATCTGCTCGACGGTTGTATCCGCGAAACTCGCGAGGACAAGGTCCGCCCCGTTCTCATGCAGGCGACCCCGATCGTCCTTGCGGTCGATGCCTATCACCAAGCCAAATTCCCCATTGCGCCCGGCCTGCACGCCAGCAATCGCATCCTCAACCACAACACACTTCCCCGGAGTGAAGCCGAGACGCTCGGCGGCGGTCACGAAAATGTCGGGGTTTGGCTTGCCTGTCAGGCCAAGTTCCTCAGATACAACCCCGTCCACCCGTACCTCAAACAGGTCCTCCAAACCGGCTCGCCTGAGAATCGCCTGGCAGTTCTTGCTCGACGAGGCCACTGCCGTCCTAACGCCCTTGCTGTGTAGCGCTTGCACAAACTGAACGGAGGCCTCGTCGACATCAGCTCCTTTCTCCTCCAGGACATGCTGGAAGACCTCGTTCTTCGCGTTCCCAATCCCCCACGCAGTTCGCCATCCTGGCGCATCGTCCGGAGTCCCCGTGAGTAGCTC
>JALGZD010000118.1 GCA_025782395.1 bacterium | reverse complement strand
GAAGAACTCCTTGCCGTCGTGCCGATACCAGTCCCACGCGTTCTCACCATCGAGGATAATCGGAACCACGTAGTCGCGATCGTCACCAGCGAGCTCCTTGTGAATCCCGTGCAGACTTCGCATCATTGAGTTCGCCGCCGCCACACCGTCCATCTTGCTGAAATTGAACCCTATCTCGTCGGAGAGTCCGTGGTCTCGGAAGATCATTGCGACCCGGGCGTCGCCGTCCACGGCCCAGTACATCTGGTACTTCTGTCGGGTGCTCAGCGGGCCGCCGCCAAGTGATTTCTGCAACACCTGATCGTCCGATGCCATCCAAGAGAACCCGCAGGCCTCGACTGTGCCGATGATCTCCTGCGAGACGGAACCCTCTCCGGGCCAGAGCCCCAGAGGACGACGGCCGAACAGCTTCTCGTAGTAGTCGGCAGCCAGCACAACGTGAGCAAGCGCATCTTCGGGATGGTTGAATCGTATCGTAGGAAGCGCCGTTCCTGGCATCGCCACACGCGCGAGATCGGTATCGTAGATAAGCGGAAGGATCGGGTGGTAGAACGGTGTCGTGATGATCTCGAGCTGCCCCCGCTCCTGTGCGCGGCGGTGGACGTCCACAACGTTCTCCATGATCGCCCGCTCCACACCGAGTATCTCGCGCTTCTCAGCAGCCGTGAAGTCCCGCCCCTTCTCGATGAGGTGTCGCACGGTGACGGTCCTGCCATCGACAAGCTCGACCTCTCCCTCTTGGAAGTCCGGGTCGAACCAGGCGAGGTTGAACCACACCTGAAGGTCGCGCCAGTCCTGCTCGGAGAACGTTCGGGCTGCGGCCGTGAGTTCTTCATACGAATCGCCGCCCTTCTTCTCCTTGAGCTCCTTGTAGCGCGGCCAGATGTGAATCATGTTGTCCCAGTTGGCATTGAAGAAGTGCGTGAGAAGGAACACCTGGTCTTCATCGGTGAGCTCGGCCGCATCCTTGAGTGTCATTCTGAGATACGCATCTGTCGGACTGCCGTCGTCCCACGCACTCAGGAGCTCCTCGAGCTGCATGAGCAGGATCGGGGTCAGGTTCACTGTGAAGTGAATGTGGGGATAGTCGTCCAGGATCGCCACCATGTCATAGTAGTCCTTGATGGCGTGCATCCTCACCCACGGCTCAGCATACTCCCCGGTGGAAAGGTCCTTCAGGTACTTCGGCTGGTGCTGGTGCCAAACAATGGCGACGTTCAGTGGCCGCCCGTGCGACTCCAGGTCGCCAACGACCGGATCAAACGACTGAGCCCCTTCAAGATATCCGAGCACCACGCTGCCGTCCGCCGCAATCGACACCACGGTGTTGTAGCTTCCGTGGTTATCGTCGACCCGCTCGGGGTTGCTGGGATCGTATTCCCAGAGTTCTCCATCATTGACCACGAACTTGTACTCGAACGTCCTCTCCGTCGGGAGCTCAAGCACAACCTCCCAGACGCCGTCCCCGTCCTCATCGCTCATCGGGAGAGCGCTCGGATCCCACCCGTTGAACATCCCCGCAAGATGCACGGAACGCGCACTCGGCTTCGAGAACGTGAAAAGAACACCACCATCGACGGCCACGGGTGCTGCGGCGCCGGCCGCGACGGCTGCTATGGAGATGGCGATCACAAGCAACAGAGCAAATGACGCGGTGAGCGCTGATCGCTGTCCAGGACCCATGATGTCAGCTCCCTTAGTTGATCTCGAGCGCCGGCAGCACAACGTACTCGCCCCGCTCCAGGCTGTATGCGCCAAGGATCTCTTCCTGTGTTCTCTGCTTGCCGCCTAAGAAACCGAAGAGCTTCTTCACTTCCGGGACGATAATGTCGTAGACATTTGGATCTATCGCCAGATCCTGCCCGCCCCCACCACGCCATTCCTCCGGCTTCGCCTTGACTTCCCGAAAATCTCCAATTCCACCGGCTCCGTAGTCGTCCTGAAGCCCCGCCACGGGTGTAAAGCGCCACGCCAATGCTGCCCCATCTATCTGCGCAATGGGAACTGATATCCGGATGGTATTGCTTTCCATATCCGTTGCGACCGTCGCACCGATATCGACCAGCTCCGACTCCGCATCGATGACCGCTACGGTCTCACCGGCTGCGAAGATCTGGTACTCCGACGGCGCCGCGAGAAGCACGTTCGCGTTGCGCCGGAGTTCCTTGTCGCCACCCTCTTCTGTATCGATGGCCACGGCCACCATCGTGAGTCTGTTCCCGATGTCCCACGGATCCACGAGGCTACGCATATGGAACACGAAGATGAGATTCCCATTCTCCTTCTCGATCGAGAAAGAGAGAATGTCGGCCTCGCCACCTTCCCCGAAAGCAGGATTGGTCGGGTAGACGTAGTCACCATCACCCGTGTCGTCGCCAGCCGGATCCTGCCAGACTGACAGTACATCCGCGCCGTACGCTGCCGGACACAGCACGAACGCTGAGAACATCAGCGCCGTCGCTATCCATTTCATAGTTCCCCCCTGTCATGATCTCCAGTAGTTCGACTGCTCCGCTCGGTTCCAATCGGTCGGGCCTTTGCCCTACTCTCCGGCCAGGAGCTTGTCTATCTCTCTGACGGCAGTGTCGAGCGCAGCCTTCACCGTCTTCGATCCGTCGAGGGCCGCCTGCATCTCGGGGATCATCAGGTTCTCGATCTCCGGGTAGTACGGCGTGGGCGGTCGAGGGATCGCTGTCCTCATCTGCTCGACGAAGACCGCCAGATATGGATGCTCCTCCGACGTGATGGCATCCATGGCCTTCAGGTTGACCGGTATCTGTCCGAGGGTCAGCGCCCAGTTCCGCTGGTTCTCCTCGTTCGCAACGAACATGAGGAACTCAGCCGCGAGTTCCGGGTTCGGGCACGACTTGAATACGACGAGATCGTTCCCGCCGACATTCGTGTGCGAGCCCACCGGCCCCGCCGGGATCAGGCCGACGCCGAAGTCGATGCCCGTCCTCTTCAGGCTCTTCACGGCCCACGGCCCATTCATTATCATCGCATAGCGCTCGTTCTGGAAGCCAAGATCGTTCTGAATGCCGCCGGCGCGCCATGCGCCGCCCTCTATGCCGTGCTTTTCGAAAAGATCCACCTTGAGCTGGAAAGCCGCGATGCCCTCAGGGCTGTTCAGAAGACACCGGGTACCGTCTTCAGACAAAAACTCGGCCCCGTAGGTATTGAAGAACGGAAACGACCACCAGAGCGAGTTCCTGAGGCCCAGGCCAAAGACGCCGTCTTCGCGTCGTGTCAGCTTCTTTCCATAGATGATGAGCTCGTCCCAGGTCGCCGGCGCGCGGTCGGGATCGAGCCCGGCCTCGCGGAAAAGCTCTCTGTTGTAGAAAAGGCAGAGACCGTTCGTCTGATCCGGAAGACCGTAGAGGGAGCCTTCATACATGCAGCTCTTAAGCGCTACAGGGAAGACATCGGCCAGGAACTCCTCCGGCACATAGTCATCGAGGACTGCGAGCGCGTTCTTGCCTGCGAGCTTGGGAAGAAACGACACATCGACGCGCGCGATATCCGGCTCGGTCCTCGTCGTGAGAGCCGTCTGAATCTTCGGCTCAGCGCCCGCGAACGGCAATCTTACGACGTCTATGGTCACCCCCGGATGCGCCTCCTCGAAACGCTGCACCATCTCCTTGAAAACCGGATGCTCCTCGTCGTTGTAGGTCTCCCAGATGGTGAGCGTTGCGGCGCTCTCCTGCCCACCCCCGCAACCCTGTCCCACCAGTACCACCGCCGCCATCACAATCACAGCCGCCAACAGAAGCTTCTTCGTCATC
Source organism: bacterium (assembly GCA_025782395.1). Classification (GTDB taxonomy): domain Bacteria; phylum Joyebacterota; class Joyebacteria; order Joyebacterales; family Joyebacteraceae; genus Joyebacterum. Next base: position 1,270 of record JALGZD010000118.1, on the reverse strand, counting down.
GGAAATCCCCCTCTAGTCATGGGCGGCGGGTCACTCCTTCACCGCACCCATCGTCGTGCCCTCGCCTGGTCACTCCTTCACCGCGCCCATCGTCATACCCTCAATGAAGTACCGCTGCGCAAAGAAGAACAGCACTGCGATCGGCAGAACCGAGATGCACGACCCAGCCATCTTCAACGTGTACAGCTCCTCGTGCGCACTCTTGAACATCGCCAGCCCGACAGGCACAGTGTAGAGCCGCTCGACGTTGGCCACAATGAGCTGCCAGAGAAAATTGTTCCAGTGGAACTGGAACGTCAGAAGAAAGAGTGTTGCGATTATCGGAATCGACAGCGGAATCATCACCTTCCGAAAGACCTGCCACTCCCCCGCACCGTCCATTCGCGCCGCATCAAGGAGCTCGCCCGGGATCGTCATCATGTACTGGCGCATCAGGAAGAGCCCGAAGACATTGGCCAGATGTGGGATGATCATTGCTCGATAGGTGTTCATCCACCCGAGTTTGTTGATGATCGCAAACTGCGGCACGACGTACATCATGCCCGGGATCATGAGCGAGATCAGGAGGAAGGTAAAGAGCCTGTCCTTCATGAAGAACTGCTTCTTCGCAAAGACGTACCCCGCGCACGTTGCGAACATCGTTGCGAAGACAGCCGCCGTCGTTGCGACGATGACGCTGTTCGCGAAGTACCGCCCGAAACCGAAATCGGACAGTACGCGACGGAAGTTCCCCAGAGTCGGTTGTGAGGGCAGTATTTCTGCGCTGAAGGCCTGTCCCGGCTCCTTGAACGCCGTCACGACCATCCAGAAGAACGGAAACAGAACGACCACCGCGGCCGCCGTCAGTCCGACATAGAGGACAACCGTTCTCAGAACCGATGTCGGGCGAACACTCAAAGCCTAGTCCTTCTCCCCAAGGAAACGCCTGTTCACAAGCGTCACGATCATAGTCAGCGCCAGAAGCACATACGACATCGCAGACGCATAGCCCAGCCGCCATTGATTGTAGAATGTGTCAAATACGTAGTAGCCGGTCACCCAAGTCGCTCCAAGCGCCCGTCCACCGACATCAACACTTGGGCCGCCGGACGTCATCGCGTACACCTCGACGAACGCGTTCAGAGCCCCGATGGTCCCTATCACGACCATGAAAAAGGTGATCGGCTTGACGAGCGGGAGCGTGATCGCGGTGAAGCGTCTCCACGGCGTCGCGCCGTCGATCTCCGCGGCTTCATAGAGCGATCGTGGGATGTTCTGAATCGCCGACAGG
>JALGZD010000004.1 GCA_025782395.1 bacterium | reverse complement strand
CTCCTCCTCCTCCTCCTCCTCCTCCTCCTCTTCTTCTTCTTCTTCCTCTTCTTCTTGCTCAGGTTCGTCGTGTTCCAGCGCGTTCTCTTCAAAACCGTGCGGTGCATCGGGAGGCTTCGAGCCTTCGATCGGCTCTTCCTCGTCAATAGCGACAGCGGTCGTGACGCCGGCCTCCAGGTATTCGGGCCCGACCAGGACGTCCCGGGCCTTGCTTCCCTTAAACGGCCCCACGATGCCGTTGGCTTCGAGAAGATCCATCAAGCGTCCGGCACGGGCGTATCCAACTGAGAGGCGCCGCTGCAGGAGTGACGTTGAGCCCATCTGCATTCCCACGACGATCCCGATGGCCTCTTCGTAGAGATCGTCTTTTCTTGAGGCCGACATTCGCGCAACGCTTCTGGAGTCCTCGAAGTCGAACATGTAGTCGGGGCTGCCCTGCTTGCGCCAGTACGAGACGATCCGGGCGGTCTCGCCTGGTGAGATGAAGGCGCCATGGAGCCTGATCGGATCCGGTTTCCCTGACGGCATGAAGAGCATATCTCCGTTGCCGAGGAGTGTCTGGGCTCCGTTGCGGTCGAGAATCGTCCGGGAGTCCGTCATCGAAATCACGCGGAAAGCGATCCTGGAAGCGAAATTCGCCTTAATGACACCGGTGATGACATCGACAGACGGGCGCTGCGTGGCGAAGATCAAGTGGATGCCGACGGCCCTGGCCATCTGAGCCAGACGTTGCACGGGTGCTTCAACCTCACGCGGAGCTCGGACCATCAGGTCGGCGAACTCGTCCACGATCACGACGACATGCGGGAGCCTGTGCCTGTTGTCCTCCGAAAGAGCATCGATGTCGTCTCTGTCTTCGATGCGCTCATTGAAGCCGTAGATGTCGCGCACAGCGAGCCTTGAGAGTATGTCGTAGCGGCGATCCATCTCCCCCACCAGCCACTGCAGCGCCATCGCCGCCGACTTGGCTTCGGTGACGATCGGGGAGAGAAGGTGCGGAATATCAGCGTAGCGCGGAAGCTCCAGGCGCTTGGGGTCGATCATGAGGAAACGGACATCGTCAGGCGTGGAGCGACAGAGCATTCCTGTGATGAGCCCGTTGAGGCAGATGCTTTTCCCCGATCCGGTCGCACCGGCTACCATAAGATGCGGCATCCCTGCCAGATCTGCACAGTAGACCTTTCCGGTCGTATCCTTGCCGAGAGCTAGGGGGATCTCGGAATCTATCTTCTGGAACGCGTCGGATGCGAGAATGTCTTTCAGATAGACGATCGCAGGATTCTCGTTCGGGATCTCGATACCGACGGCGCCCCTGCCGGGAATGGGAGCGATGATCCTGATCGCCGTAGCTCGCATCGCCAGGGCGAGGTCATCCTGGAGATTCGCGATCTGACTTACCTTCACCCCCCTGGCAGGTTCGACTTCGAATCGTGTGATGACCGGGCCGGGGCGAACGTGCGCCACTGTGGCCTCAACACCGAAGTCGGCGAGCTTTTCCTCCAGAAGCTGCGAACGAGCGAGCAGTTCCTCTCGCGACACTTCCTTTCCTGCGTCGGCAGGTGGGTCGTCGAAGAGGGAGAGCGGAGGAAGCGTGTAGCTGGCAGATCTACGGGGTCGCTTTGGAGCAGCCGGGGCCTGGCGGCGCGTGCCGGCACGCTGGACAATGGTCGGAGTCCTCGGGGCCCGCTTCTTCTTCGCAGTCGCTGCAGCGGGGGTGGGGTCGAATCCCGCCTCTCTGGTCGCCTTCTGGGTCGCGCGCTTCCGTCGTGGCTCTCGCTCGTCGATGCTTGTGCGCTTGCGTTCCTTCGCGGGTCTCGTGCGCGTTGTCTTCTTGGGGCGCTCGTCGCGATCGAAGACCCTCCCCGCGAAGGACATCATCCAGCCCCAGAACGAGGTCAGAGCTTCACGGATTCGCTCCGTAGCCGCGATGAACGGCTCTGTCAGGAGGTCGAGATCGAACTCTGTTGTCAGGAGAGCGATGAGGGCAATCCCGCCGATTCCAATGAGGAAGGTTCCCACTTTGCCGATGTGTCGCACGGCGAAGTCGGAAAGATACGCGCCCACGAGACCGGACACGTGCATCATGCCGCCACCGCTTCCCACGTGGATGAGTGTCACGACGATGATGGTGACGGCGGTCAGGAAGACACTTCTCAAGGCCAGTGTCTCCACGTCCCCGTCCGCAATGCGGTTCCACCCCCACATGATCAGAAGCAGCGGAGCGATCCAGGCCGCAAAACCCAGAAGAACGAACATCCGGTTCGAGATCTCTCTGTTCCCGAGGCCGAGCTGGGTGGCCCAGATGTCGGGACCGAGGTCGCCGGATAGCGAGAAGTAGATGTGACTCCCGAGGCTCGCAGCCAGAAGCAGTCCGAGGAAAAGAAGCAGCACTCCGACAAGCTGGCGTCGCTTGTCATCGGTCATGTGGTCAAAGAGCCCCATTGGCTGTTTCTCCCGTCTGATTGGAATCCACCTAGCGGTGAGAGGACTGCGTGCGTCCCTGTATTCTCCCGTCCACCACTGTTGGCACCGACGAGTAGAGGTCCAATCTGCTGCAGAACTCGAGGTCATCCTTGAAACCGAGATTGCTCAGATACTGCCCATGTGATGACCGGCTCACGACCTCAAAGATATCCGTCATCGATGCCGCGAGGAGGCGTGCCGCGACTGCAGCATCATTAAGACCGAGCTGGTTATGATAAGCTTCGACCAGCCCGTTGACCATGAGACCAGCGCAGAGGAAATCCTCCAGTGAGAGCAAACCGTTCGTGCCGGCGCAGAGGATGGAGACACGCTCGGCTCCTGATGAAATGAGATGCGCGACGACGGCCTTGAGGTTGAGAAAGCAGCCTACGGCGATTTCGTCGGAGGCCGCTGCCTTCACCATAGCGGTTGTTCCGTTTGTCGTTGAGAAAACGAGAGTCTTGCCTCGAACTGCCGTGCCGACATATTCCAGTGGGGAATTGCCCAGGTCGAACCCGTCGACCTTGATGCCTTCCTGCTCTCCGCAGAGCAGCGCTTTCTCACGGTCCAGTGTCGGCAGGAGACGTGTCGCCTCTTCGACCCCGGCCACGGGGATAATCCGTTCGACGCCGCTCTCGTACGCCTGCACGATGGTACTGGAAGCACGAAGCACGTCTATTACCACAACGTGCGTACCCTTTGCTCTGGTTTCCGTGAAAGTGTCGGCCGCTACGTACAGGCACAGGTTCATGCTCATGATGTCGGGAGGCTTCCGGCAGACCTTGCTCCAGAACGTCAGGCCGCTCCGGCCTCCATCTGTTCCTTTCTCTTTCTCTCAAGAGTACCCGTATCGAACGTGCCGGAACGGAAATCCGGATCCCGCATCATCTCCAGGTGGAACGGAATCGTCGTTGTCACTCCTTCTACCACGAACTCTTGGAGTGCCCGCTGCATTCGTGCTATGGCCTCCTCCCGCGTGTTGCCGTGCGCGAGGAGCTTCGCGATCATTGAATCGTAGTAGGGCGGAATGAAGTAGCCGCTGTACACATGAGTGTCCACTCTGATCCCCGGTCCGCCGGGAACGTACATGTCAGTGACGCGACCTGGCCTGGGGGCGAAATCGTTCGCGGGATCCTCGGCGTTGATACGGCATTCGATCGCGTGGCCCCTCATCGCAATGGAGGCTTGATCCACAGCGAGCGGCTCTCCCGCGGCGATCCTGATCTGTTCCTTGACGAGATCGATGCCGGTCACCAGCTCTGTAACCGGATGCTCAACCTGGATCCTTGTGTTCATCTCCATGAAGTAGAAGTCGCCACGCGCGTCAAGCAGGAACTCGATCGTTCCTGCGCTCGCATACCCAATCCCCTTGGCGCCGTTGACAGCAGCCTCTCCCATCTTCAATCTCAGGATCGGGTCGACTGCGGGCGACGGCGATTCTTCGATCAGCTTCTGGTGTCTGCGCTGTATGGAACAATCGCGCTCGCCGAGGTGGACAACATTGCCGAAACTGTCACCCAGCAGCTGGAACTCGATATGCCTGGGACCGATGATGAGCTTCTCAAGGTAGATCTCACCGTTGCCGAATGCTGCTTTGGCCTCAGCACTCGCGATCCGGTAGGCGTCCCCAACGCTGTTCCGATCCTCCGCGATACGCATTCCCTTGCCGCCACCGCCCGCAGAGGCCTTGACCATTACCGGATATCCAATCCGGTCGGCCGCTTCCTGAGCTGCTTCGGCATCTGCCACGATGCCGTCGCTTCCGGGAATGATTGGAACGCCCGCCTTGGACATCATGCTGCGAGCCTGTGCCTTGTTTCCCATCAGGCGCATCATCTGGCCGGTCGGTCCGATGAAGACGAGGTCATGAGCAGCGCAGATATCGGCGAAGGCGTCATTCTCGGCGAGGAAACCATAGCCCGGATGAACAGCGTGCGCTCCGGTGATCTCGCATGCGCTCAGTATGGCTTTGACGTTGAGGTAGCTTTGAGCACTCTGCGCCGGGCCTATGCAGACGGCCTCATCCGCGAACTTCACGTGCAGCGCATCAACGTCCGCTTCCGAGTGGACGGCCACCGTCGGTATGCCGAGTTCTTTGCAGGCGCGCATGACGCGTATGGCTATCTCACCGCGGTTGGCAACGAGGATCTTGTCGAACATCAGGGGTGTCTTCCTCCACCGCGCTTCTGTCAATCGGGTTGAATCATGAACATCGCTTCCCCGAACTCAACGGGCTTGGCGTTCTCCTTCACGATTCTCACGATAGTGCCGCTCACCTCAGACTCGATCTCGTTCATGAGCTTCATTGCTTCCACGATGCATACAACCTGCCCCACGCTGATGCGATCGCCCTGTTTGACGTAAGGTGGTTGCTCAGGCGAAGACGCCGCATAGAAGGTTCCCACCATCGGCGAGACGATCGGCACCAGACCCGAATCGCGTTCTGCCGTCGCGTCCGTGACATCCGTGGTGTCCGCCATTGGCGCTGCGGTCGCGGCCGGAGCCGCCTGATGAGGGGCGTGACCCGCAATGTTGACCGCCGCCGCAGTTGCGGGCGCCCCTCCCTTGACGATCTTCACCGACCTCAGGAATCCAGAGACATGAAGTTCCTGGATATCGCTGTCCTCCACGAGCCTGATGAGTTCCTCGAGTTTTCGCTTGTCCATCTCGCCTCCTGTGGTGCGCACGCACTCGAATCAGACGCGCGAAACATACTCCCCGGTGCGTGTGTCCACCTTCACAACAGTGCCTTCAGAGAGAAAGAGAGGGACTTGGACGACGGCTCCGGTCTCGAGGGTCGCCGGCTTGGACCCGCCTGATACCGTGTCTCCCTTGACACCGGGATCGGTTCTTGTGATCTCAAGTTCGACGAAGGTGGGCAACTCAATCATGATGGCCTCATCGTCGTCGAGCAACATCTCCACTTCCATCCCGTCCTTCAGAAATGACGCATTCTGCTTGCCCACGACGCTCTCAGGAAGAGCTATCTGGTCGTAGTTGTCGAGCCGCATGAAATTGAGCATGTCGTCACGATAGAGGAACTGGGCCTTGACCCGATCCAGTCTGACGTCTTCTACCTTCTCTCCGGCTCTCCATGTGACTTCCAGGACTCGTCCGCTTCGGATATCCTTGAGCTTGCTGCGCACGAACGCAGCACCCTTCCCCGGCTTTACATGGAGGAACTCCACCACGGCATAGAGCTTACCGTCCTTCCGGATGACCATTCCGTTCCGGAAGTCGTTGGTCGTTGTTGCCATTCGGATGCCTTTCCCAGCACGCCGGTCACTCTGTATGCGGGTCGCTCTCTGATGCAGAATACAGCCGGGTAGATCGCTCGTCAACACGTATGTTCCCGGCCCAGGGCCCCTGTTGCAGGTCTGTCAGGCTCTGGCGGAGGGCCCCGTGGTCACCTCAAAGTGTGCTGAGCAAACCACGCCCCGGTAGCGCCATCAAACGCTCGCCGGGACGTCGTGCGAGATGCGGACCTCACGTCACTCGACCTCAGCCATTGCCCTCCCGTAATCCACCAAGCGCTGCTGCGCTACCTCATCGTCAGGATTCGTTGCCAGAATCCGTTCGCAGACCTCCACTGCCTTGTCGGGGAGTCCCTGCTTGGCGTATATCTCGGCCAGCGTCAGAGTGGCGATTGCGTCCAGATCGCTTGCGAGCGCCGGCGAGCTGTCCGTACCCCGGGTGCTGAAAAGCCCCGCCAGATGTTCGAGTTCCTCGGCCAGGCTGCCGGTCTCCGGGAACGCTCCCTCTCCTGCCGCTGCTTCCTGCTCTGTCGAAGAGGTTTCTTCCGGCGCGCCCTTCTCAACCTGGTCGATCAGACTGCCGGTGTGAACCTTCTCCAGAAAAGCTACGGCTTCTGCATTGTCAGGATCGAGACGAGCCACCTCGTGGTACATTTCCGTGGCCTCTTCAAGGCGTCCGCTGTTGTCGAGAGCGCGGGCCAGCACGATCCTTATCGAGATATGCCCAGGGTAGGCGGCGATTCCTGCCCGCGCCGTGTCTATTGAATCCTCAAGCCTGTTCTGAAGGCGATACGACTCCGCAAGTGGAGCGTATGGGCGTGGAGATCTCCTGGCCTCGAGCTCGCGCTCGAGTTCGATGATAGCGGTCTCGAGGGCACTTGCGTCGAGGGGCGTCACGGGCGCTCCGGAAAATGGGCCAGTTTCAAATACTGGACGTCGAAATTCACTCACAGCGACGTTCAGGACCACTACTAGAACGCCGGAACGTTACCAAAGGATACTGCGCGTGTCAAGGCAAAAGCCGCACCCGCAGGGCAGTGCCGGCTCACGGAGCGTGCGGACGGAATGTGTTCGCTATCGCATCCAGGCTTCTCATGAGTGAGGTCTTGTCGAGGCCGGGAGCGAAGAGACTGACGTCGACGATGTACGTCCTGTGCCCGTCAGGATCGTAGAAACAGTATGTGCGGAACGGGCCGCCGCCCACGAGCTCCATGTTTCCCCACCATCCGGAGAGCCGCAAGGCCGTTCGCCCTGAGAAGCTCACAGTGTCGACAAGAACCGGCCGTCGCAACTCGACGATATCACCATTGTGGTAGGCTCTACAGACCGCGTCGCGGGCCGCAATGAGCGAATCCCGCGTGATTCCTTCCTCCTCCGCGCTGTCGATCCACCGCACGAAGACGAATCTATCCGGCCGGCGACGTCCGAAGATCACGAATCCTTCCTCTGCGGCGCCACTGTCGAACTCGTAGCCGGACGGGAGACACAGCGACCAGCCATACCGCTCCTCCAGCATTGCGCGAACGCCGGCAGCCTCCTCCTGCGCACAGAGTCCATCGGCGAGCCGTTCACATGACGCCGTCAGCAGAGCCTCCAACAGCTCGTTGCCGTGTGATTCGATGTAGCCGATGAGTTCCTCTGGTGAGTTCGCCATGAGAGTAGCGACCACCTGGCGAGCCGCCCAGACGTCCGTAGTAATGTGAAACTCGGCGGTGTCGGAAATCGGGACCCGGGCCACGTTCTTCCGAACGAGATCGGCCACGCGACCGTTCCCCCAGGTTCCTACGAGCAGAACATGTCGCCGGTTTCGCAGATTGCCGAAGTCTTCCGGTGTCGTGACAAGGATTTCATAGGCCTCTTCGCCGCACATCCATTTGCTCTCGGTGCTGAACGTCTGCTCGACTCGTGCGCCGACGCTTCCTCGCAGTGCACTGTCCACGACGATGACCAGATCGTTGGCCTCCCCCACCGCGGAGATCAAAGGCCCGGAACAGGAAGCCAGGCCCAAGGCCAAACATAGCACAAGGATGACGATGGGTTTCTTCACGTCTACCTCCAGAGCTCGAGTTCATCCCAGCCGACGGGGCTGAGCCCAACCGGCACTGCCATTCTGTGAGCGGATCTGTCTACAGATGGCCCGCGCCTAAACCGCGTGAACAGAAGTCTCAGCTCCTCCGGGCGCGTGTCGGGCGAATCGTAGATCAGTGTGGCAGTGCGTGGAACCGGGATCTCGCTTTTCCACCCGTGTCCTTCGTAGTTGATCTTGATTACGTACCCGCCGTCGCGGTCGCCGATTTGCGCTTGCTTGAGTTCGCGAAGATCGTTGGTAAGCGTGAAAATGACCGTCCTTTCCCCAACGAGTCCTCTGACAACCGTCCGACCTTTGTCTATTCCGACCTCCGGGCTGTCGATCGAGAGAACGGTTCGGGGAGTCAGGAATCCAAGCATCAGCGCCGGCATATCGATCTCGTCCACCCCGGCCCATTCGTCTCCGAGGCATCCCTCTATCCACAGCGGCGCATCCGGCAGGTAGGCCTCGGGGCAGGCCCCGTCCAGCTGAAAGTGGAGGTTCCCGACTGGGCCGGTGATCGTGGCTGTCGGGTGCACATCCATGCGGGCCCACGAGGGAGCGTCGTACAGAATGGCAAAGGAGAAACGAGTGGTGCTGTTCGATCTGGAGAGGCGGCCGTTTCCCGAAGCTCGTATGGATGCCGGATCACACCAGTGGTCGGCAATACTGTCGGCAATCCTCTCGATCTCGCCTGCCTCCACCGGTTCAGTCGCGAGCTTGAACTGCCCACAGCCGGCAAGCGTGAGTACAGGCAGGACGACCGCCAGGATTCCCACGATGGCGCGCAGCCGAACACAGCGTGCGAATGGCACGGATGGTTTCTCAGCCGCCATGACCTTCTTAGTCAGAAGCTCCACTGGCTCTCCCCGCCTGTTCCAGACGTTCCAGAGTGGATGATCTTCCCGGCTCCAACTCAAGGGCTCGCAGCCACGCTGCCGCGGCGTCTGAAGTGCGGCCGGCACGAAAATACGCGTCGCCAAGATGCTCGTGGATGAGCGGCTCGCTGGCGCCAAGCTCGACCGCAGTTTCCAGTTCACGAACGGCATCCGGATCTTTTCCCAGGGCGAAGTATGTCCAGCCAAGCGTGTCACGTACGCGGGGGTTCAGAGGGACGAGTTCCGTCGCCCTGATTGCGTACTTCAGCGCCGTTTCCAGGTTTTCACCTCGCTCCGACCAATGGTACGCGATGAAGTTGAGCGCCAGTACAGAGTCCGGTTCGAGCACCAGGATCCGTTCGAATGTCTGGATGGCGATATTTTCATCTCCGGAGGCGAACTCCACTGAGCCCCGGGCCGCGAGGAGTTTCTCGTTTTCTCCCCACGTCTGTTCGGCTTCTGCAAGGACGATGAGCGCTTCTTCGTACCGTCCGATGGCCGCATAGGCGCGACCGAGCAACACGAATTCGTCCTGTCGCGCGGCCAGGCTTCTCGTTACTTCCTCAAGGAGGAAGACCAGTTCTACGTAACGTCCTGCGTACAGCAGTGTCTGTCCGAGAAGAGCGACCGTCGCGCCATTTGAGGGTTCCAGACGATAGGCGCGCTGGAGTTCGCAGAGGGCTTCCTCCGAGCGTCCCAGGGCCATGAGTGATCGGGCATGGAGAAAGGCCATTTCAGGACTCAGAGTGTCCTCGGCGGCGCGTGCGGACAGAGTGGCTTCCGCAGTCTCCAGCTTTCCCTGCGATATCTGCGCCTGACCGAGAAGCGCCGTGAGCCTGGATGGTGCCTCCGCATGTGAGACGGCCTCGACGAGAAGCGACTCAGCCGCAGTCGGCTCACCACGGGCCAGGAGTACCTCGGCCTGCACGGCCAGGATCTCCAGATCGTCGGGACAGAGAGCCCGGGCCTCCTCCACGCTGTGCAGGGCATCGTCGAGGCGTCCCAGAGCCATCTCGACGCGGGCCTCAGCCCGGTCGAGTTCGCAACTGTGGTTCAGGAAAGATGCTGCCCTCCGATACTGCACGAGAGCTTCGCGCGGCATGCCCTGGACTTCCATCAGCCGGCCGAGGCTGTAGTGAAGATAGCCCTGAGCCGAGAGGTGCATCGCATCAGCGGTCGCTGAACTCACTGCTTCAGCGGTGATATGGGGAACCGCTGAAACAAGAACCAGCAGGATCCACACCGACCGATTTCGTGAGAACGAGTGCATCAATACCTCCGCAGAACCTCCATAGTATTTATCTAAAGAACGAGTCTAACATGCATGGGGGCGGTGCTCAAGATCTCCGGCGAGGGTCGCGGGAGGTTCTTTGAGGATCTGTCGCCTTGTGCTATCTTGAATTGTAGGATGCGACTGTGCGTCTCAGTATTCACGCGGCCCGGGTCTGTGTGTCTCTGAATGTGCACCGGGACTGTCTCGCCTTTGTTGGATAGCGCGATGATGCAGGAGGCTACTAAGATGAAATCAAGACTGCTCATCTTGTTCGGTCTCGCCATCTCAATCCTGCTTGCTACGACTGGATGCTATACGGTTCTCAGACATCCGGCAGGCTCCGGGATTGTTGACGAGTCGACATACGACAGTTCAATCTACTACAGTGGTGCCGGCGGATCGTGCGCCCGCTGTCACGCCTGCGCCGAGTACTACCAGCCGTTCTACCGGTATGGGGTGTCGCACTACCGCTGGAACGATTACTACGGACTCCCCTGGTGGCACCACGACGATTGGTGGTGGAGCGAACCGGACTACCCGGAGGGAGACGAATACGAGGGGCCTGAGATCGAGCAGGGCACGAGGCATCTGTGGGGCAGCAGTGGCTGGGCCACGAAGGGATGGGGCGGCAGTCCCGCATCGCCCCCGGAGCGCGCGCCTTCGTCCGAACCGAAGACGGAAGAAGCGAAACCGAAGCCGAAGCCGAAGGACGAAGAGAAAAAGGATGACGAGCCCGATCTCTGGCAGAACAGAAAGAAGGGGTTCTAGATGCTGATATCCGACGCAGCATACGGGCGCTCGATACCGATTCAATGGACGGTTGCTCTGGTGTTCCTCTGCCTGCTCCTCGTCGCTGTTCCTGCGATGGCGTACTACGACGAGTACGTTGCCCCGATATCCGAGGTACCGCTCACCACTCCCAACGTCGTCGGAGCGCGTTCGCTGGGGATGGGTGGTGTTTGCCTTGCCATCGTCGACGACGCGTCTGCACTGACCACGAACCCGGCGGCGCTCGCGCGGCTGAGACGAATGGAAGTGGCAGGGGGCCTTGCCTTTCGTGGAAGGCAGCGTACCGGGTCGGCCTTCGGAAGCGATTTCGACACATCCGTTACGACAACGGATATCTCCTCCTTGAGGTTTGCGTATCCGTTTCCGACCTTCCGGGGCAGCCTTGTTGTGGGCCTCTCAGTCGATGAGATCTACGACCTTGCAGACGATTTCCTGATCAGCTACGAGGATTCGATTGGTTGGAATGAACCAAGCGGGGACACCACCTCGGTGTTCATGGAAGGGCCCTGGGATCAGACGGAAGACCGTCTGACCGACGGAGGCATCTACGGGCTCACGTTTGGCGTGGCCTTCGACGCTTCCGAGAGGGTTTCCCTCGGTGCCGCCGTCTCATATCTGTACGGGGAGTACGACGCAGATTTCGTATACACTGCAGATGACGTGGAGGATATCTCCGACGCGTACGAATCCTATTCACTCCGGGTTCAGAGCGAGTCGGACGTGTCAGGGCTGCGATTCCGCATGGGGACTCTCTTCTATCTCAGTGAGTCACTGTCGGCGGGACTTGTGGTGGAGACGCCGGCCGTCCTGAAGTTCCACGGGTATCTCACGGAGCTGGAGCGGGCCGTTGGTCCTGAGGGATGGGAATTCACCGAGACGCACCACTTTGAGGATGAGATCGGTCTTCCCTTCACTTTCGGAGCGGGAGTCGCCTGGAATCCAACCGATCTCATCGCCTTGGGTCTGGACTACCACTATGCGAACTGGTCCGAAATGACGTACGCGGGACGGATCTTTCTTGGGGATCAGGCAGAACGGGAACGTGCGTACGCGGCCACCTCGGAGTTCCGGATCGGTGCAGAAGTTACGATACCGAACATGCCGCTGCGTCTGCGCGCAGGGTACATGACGCGGCCCGTGGCGTACCAGGGGTTGGAGATAGACCAGGACAGAGCCTACTACACGCTCGGTGCCGGCATCCTCATCGACACGGTGTTCACGATCGATGTTGCATGGATCAGCGGGGTGTCAGAGCGCTCCGGCGCTGATTACGACTACAATGAGCGAATCGAGGATTCCGCCGTCGTCGTAGAGGCTGCCTACCACTTCTGATCTGCCGGGCGTGCCTTGAGGAGCTCGCGCATCGCACATGGATCGCGACGGTTTCGAATCAACCGCACCACACAGAGAAGAGAACGAAAGAAGAGGCCCAACGCGGTATTCCCGCAGGGCCTCTTCCACTCTGTGAGACGTCGAGCTAATCCTTCGGACAATGGTCGCTCAAGAACGACTAGCGCTTCGACCTCTGTCTCTGCTGGGGCGCCTAGTCCACGCCATGCTGTCGCACGTACTCACTCAGCGTGTCACGCGATGCCTGTTCCAGCCCCGTAAAGAAGCACGCGATTCGATACCCTTTTCCGTCACCACCCGAGGGCTGGCAACGAACGACAACGCCTTCAGTCTTCAGCACTTCGTTCTTGACCCTACCTCTTTTGTCTCGAATCGGAAGTACCATGGTCAACTGCAGCTTCGTCAGTGGTGCTACGAAGTGGCTGACCTGACAGTAGATTCCCTCCGCGCCGACGTTGATGCTCTCGGTGGTCAGAGAGTCAGTCGGGAAACCCTCTTCCGAACCCGACAACTGAAGAGCGATCTGCGCGTCGACTCGCGACGACTGCCGCCTCTCTCGTCCCTTCCAGTTGTCCTCGTTCCTCTCAGCCATTTGTCCTCCAGACCACGAGCTCGTCCCGTGCTGCGCCTGCTCCACACTGTCGCAGCCGCAGCAGGACTCGTCCACATGAAAGCCTAGCGGACCTTCTTCTTATGACGATCCCTGCGGCGCCTCTTCTTCAGCTTGTGCTTCGCCATCTTCTTACGGCGCTTCTTCTTCAGACTTGGCATACGCCTCCTTACACGGACGTTGATTCGTCGCCGGGCACCACTGGTGCAGCTGCCCGGGCCTCACCCATCCAGTTTACCTTCTCCTTCAGAAACTTGCTCGGTTTGAATACGGGAACCATTTTCTCGGGCACAATGACCTTCTGTGAGCGGTCCCTCGGGTTGTACTTCATGCTGGCTCTGCGCTTCTTGACCTTGAAGGTCCCGAACTCCCTGATCTCAATGTGCTTGTGCTCCGCGAGCGCTTCCTTAATTGCGTCCAGAAGCGCCTCGACGACGACAGCCACATCACGCTTGGTCAGTCCAGTCCTGCCGGCTATGCGATCTACCAGATCAGCTTTGGTCATCGTCCACAACCTCCGCCGTGGAATCCGGCATGCTCCCCGCCTCTTATACGCGTCATTCACTAAGCGCAGGAGACGCAGCTACTCGCTGCTTTCTTGGGGCGCACGGCGCCACTCGTCTCGTATGGCTTGCTTGCCGCCTCCAACTACTCCGGGGAAAGCGGCTATGAAACGCATCATTAACCAGGGTGTATCGTGGACGGTAGCCGCGATCTCCGCCTTTTCACCCGGTGCGTCTCTTCGGTTCTCGCACGTTGGAGAGCCGATAGCGTATCAGGGATTCAAGCGGTGTCTCATGGACACACATAACCATAGTGAGATCACTTGCCTCACTAGGAGCATCCTAACAACAGACACGGGGTCTGTCAAATGCTTTTGTGAAGGTCACTTGGCAGGTCTGAACAAATACTGGGCACCGGCCGGGACCGATGCCGGCTCCAGGAGCCCAAGGACGGAACGGCCGAGCAGGTCTGTCAGCGTCAATCGATGAACCTTTACAGGCTCAAGAACCCGTGGTTCGCCTTTGATGCCCCCCATCCTCGCAGCCAGAAGCTGTGCGTCATCAAGCGTTCCAAGAACGTCCACCAGGCCTCGCTCCAGCGCCTGTCGCCCGGAGAATATGCGCCCATCCGCTATCTCACGGACGCTCTTCATGTCCAGGCTGCGCTCCGTTGCGACGACTTCTATGAACTGCAAATGGATATCGTCGATCGTAGTCTGAAGAAGTTCACGCTCTTTCGCTGTCATTTCCCGGTTCATGGAACCCATGTCTTTGTACTCGCCGCTCTTGACAACTTCGAAATCTACGCCGACCTTACCGAAGAGTTCCTCAAGATTCATGAAGGACATGATGACACCGATACTGCCCGTGAGAGTTCCTGCGTTGGCCACTATCGTGTCGGCGGGACACGCCACGTAGTATCCGCCCGAAGCGGCCATTGCTCCCATGGACACGACAACCGGTATACCAGTCTCACGGATCGCAACGATCTCCTCGTAGATCTCCTGAGATGCGGAAACGCTTCCCCCGGGACTGTCGATTCTCACCACGAGCGCCTTCATTGCGCCGTCGCCTTCGAATGATCTCAGGTCGGCAATCACATCCCGTGAATCGGAAATGACTCCCTCAATCCGCACGAGGCCTATGTGAGCACCGTAGGTCGGAAAGCGCATCTGCCGTCCCAGAAGCGATTCTATCAGGATCATCGTAACGAGGAATATGACGAGGAGGCCGACGGTGCCGGCCAGCCAGCCCCACAGACACCCTTTCTTGGTCATGTTGTCTCTCCTAGGATGATTCCGTGCGTCACGCCTTGTCTGTTCGGCGCCTGACTTCTTCGAGAACGGCCTCCACCAGTTGATCTGTGGCTGGGTCTCCCGCCTTCTCGGATGCAGGCAGGACCGGCTGCTCTGAAGGCCTGTCGGTCGAACCGCTTGCCTCGTTACGTGACGGAGCACAAGCACCGCAATCGTAGCAGATATCCACAGGCCCAGCTATTCCGAGCTTCTCGCGGACGCGAACCAGGTCTTCGATATTTGCTTTGGAGAGAGGAGATGCGCCGCCAAGCTGCAGCGCGGTCAGAGAGACTGCGGCGAAATGTTCCACGGTTTCCATGCGGTAGTAGGCCTGATAGATGTCTTCCCCGAGAGTGAGAACACCATGGTTCTTAAGCAGCATAGCACTGTAAGTGTCGATGAACCCGCTGATCGACTGCGAGACCTCGGGAGTAGAAGGCGTCGCGTACTCCGCAAGCGGGACGCCGCCCAGCGAGAGGATGACTTCTGGAAGGATACACTGCGCCAGCGCGACACCCGCAACGGCGAATCCAGTGGCCTTCGGTGGGTGGGCGTGGACAACGCTGCCTATCTCAGGGCGACGGTTGTAGGCGAAAAGGTGCATTGCCAGCTCCGACGTCGGCTCAAGGCGGCCTGCCAGTTTCTGTCCCTTGAGGTTGACGACTACCAGATCATTCGTTTTGAGGAAGCCCTTTGACTGCCCGGTCGGTGTAACGACGATGCGATTGGAGTCGATCCGGATGCTGAGATTGCCGTCGTTCGAGGCGACGTAGCCACGCTCCCAGATCCTCCGCCCTATTTCGACGATCTGCCGTTCAGCCTCGAACTGTGAGGGCA
This sequence comes from bacterium, assembly GCA_025782395.1. Classification (GTDB taxonomy): domain Bacteria; phylum Joyebacterota; class Joyebacteria; order Joyebacterales; family Joyebacteraceae; genus Joyebacterum. The sequence continues at coordinate 76,280 of JALGZD010000004.1, read as the reverse complement.
TTCCCCTATCCCTCCACATCGATCCTGTCGATGATTCCAACAATGACGGTGCGAATCGGCGGATTATCAAGTCCGGTGATCAGTGCGGCCGAGCTGCCCTCGTCAACCACCAGCACAACTTCCCCAACGCCGGCTCCCACTGAGTCGACCGCCAGGAGCGAGTCTCCCAGGGGCTTCCGATCCGTATCCAGTTTTTCTATAACGAGGAGCTTCCGCCCGTCAAGTGCGTGGTGCTTCAAAGTCGAGACGACTTCGCCGATTATCTTCGCGATAAACAAAACAGAGCCCTCATACTCGGGTCTACGCGTCAGGTCCGGAAGATCGTTACTTCGTCCACGATGCCCAGGATCGCAGCGTCCACTGGGTTGAAAAGCTCATCCAGCGCCTTGCTTGCCTCGCGGGACTTCACGAAGTAGACCAGCTGCCCCGGAGCAGCGGAAACAGTGTCGACAGCGACGAGTGGACGTCCCCGCTCGACCAGATCATGTGTGAGTGGCTGGACTATGAGAAGGCGATATCCCTTGAGGGTCTCCACCTTGGCCGTGGCCCAGACGCTGCCTATGACTCTTGCGAGATGCAGTACGTATCCCCTAGAACACTTTGGACCAGAGATCTGCGTGGGGGTGCGGGATCACCACGCTCCTCACCAGGTTTCCGCTCTCTTTGAGAAGGGCGAGGGCCGCCTCCGTGGCCGCTTCAACCTGGTGGACGTCGCCCATCATGGAGAAGAACGCCTTGCCGCCGAGTCCTTTGGCAAGGCGAATCTCGATGAGTCGGATGTGTGCGGCCTTCGCGGCGGCATCAGCGGCGAGGATCGAAGCTGCTGCCGTGAAGGTTTCGATAACGCTCAACGCATTGGGTTCGGTTGGTTTCGTGGCGCCGAGTATCGCCGGAAAGACGTCGGGGTGAACGTGCGGGATGAAGAGCGAGTCCACGACCACGTTTCCTCCGATCTCGACACCCCGATTCAGTGCCGATTCTACGGCCGAGACGTCACCAGCAACCAGAACCATGTACTTTCCGGGGCAGATGGCTGTGGCATCCAGAATCTCAACAGGCGCAGCCTTGGCCATCTCGTCGGCGATTCGTACGCCGACAGCGACACTTATTGTCTCTATGAGGGCTATGGCCTCCCTCAATGCTCCTCCTCCCGGCATCAGCTTGCCTGGTGTGACAAGCTGACCCGTCAAGACTCACCGTCCTGGCTAGCTGACCGACTCGATGATGACCTCGACAGAAGTCACCGAAGTCACCCTCCCTGCAATACTGGCATGCACACGCGCCCCTATGCCGCCGGGCTGGATTTCCCCGATCACGTCGCCTTCCAGTACCCGCTGTCCCACCTCGACCGCCGGTTCGGCGGGCTCCCCGACGTGTTGACTCATGGGTAACACGACACGTCGGATCTCGGCCGTCCAGTCTTCGACCGCAGCTGGGCCGTCATAGTCTGAGAGACCCAGACGTTGAACGAGTCGGTTCGAAGGGATCTGTCTGTACTCTCTCACATCATCGGGGCTAAGATGTGCCCTCGTGTGAGGGTTCTCGATTCCTCTCCGTGACAGCTCCGCCTTCAGATCCGCCAGTATCCGTCTGGGCTGTATCCCCATAGGACAGGCAAAGAGCTCACACATGCCGCACTCGCAGCAGAGATACGCCGACGTGATGTGCGGATGGTCGATCTCGAGCGTCGAGTACTGTATCGCCCGCACGGTTCTGTGAGGGGCGAGCTCGTGTCCGAGAAGCGCGCGGGGACAGAGTTCCGTGCAGGCCATGCACTGGCAGCACGCCGCTCTGGCCACCCTGAGCACATGCGCTTCTGTCGAAGCGCGTGACGTGATCAGCGGATGCCCGCTGGGGAGCACGATGATTCCACCGACTGTCTTCGTGACCGGTTCCGACAGCTCATTCGCCAGGCGTCCCATCATGGGCCCCCCGACGATCACAGCCGCGTTCTCTACCGTCGCCCCACCGGCTGCAGCAACGAGCTCTGCCACTGAGACTCCTATGGGGACCTCGAAGGTGGCGGGGTTCTTGACGGCACCCTGCACCGAGACCAGTCGCCTGGTCACGGGACGGCCCTCCACAGCGTTCGCGACATTGGCCAGTGTTGTCACGTTGTTCACGACCACGCCGATGTCGAGCGGAATGCCTCCCTCAGGAATGACACGTCCCGTCAGTTCGTATACCAGGAGATACTCGTCTCCCGCCGGGTAGACGTTATCCAAAAGCTCAAGCTCGATGCCCGGGAAACGACCGAGCGCCGACGTCAGTGCGTTTCCAGCCTCAATGTTCTCGCGCTTGAGGGCTATCACGGCGCGCGATGCGCCAAGCGAATCCCGCATGAGGACAAGTCCCCTCAGCACCCGCTCGGGAGCAGCCCTCATGACGGCGCCGTCCGAGTGGAGAAGCGGCTCGCACTCGGCCCCATTGGCGATCATCGTGTCGGCATGCCCGGCAGCCTTGACGTGCGTGGGGAAGCCTCCTCCCCCAGCTCCGACGACGCCCGCCTTCTCTATGGCAGTGGCCGTTGACACGCTAGACGATCCTGAAAGAGTCGACGAGCGTGCAGCGTCGCTCGCGCGTGAACGTCCTGGCCGAAGTCAGCCCCTCTCCTGTCGGACTGGCTATGGTAAACGTGGTGAAGCCTTCTCCCCCGAACCCCAACCCGGCGAATGACGGTCCGTTCTTTACGAAGATGGAGCAATCCATTGCTCTCGCCATGCGAGAGAGGTGCTCGATGTTCTTCGAATGCATGACTGCTGTATGCCCGTTTCCGCGCTCCACGCGCCTCGCAAGTTCTATGGCCTCAAGAGCGTTCTCGACGATCACCATGGGGACGACCGGCATCATCTGCTCCGTCCAGACAAGCGGATGATCGACGTCGGCCACGAAAAAGGCCAGTCTTGTTCCCGCAGGGCAGGAGAGGTCTGCCTCCCCGAGGATGACATCCACATTCCGCCCTATGAGATGCCGTTTCAATGGGGAGCTCTGCCCCGTGCCGCGGTTCTCCTCGAGAACGGTCTGTGTCAGGCGCTCAATCGCCTGTCCCTTGAGTTCAATCGCTCCGGCCGCGGTCAGCGCCGCACGTAGCCGGTCGGACACCTCGCGAACGGCTATGATCTCCTTCTCCGCGATACAAACGATATTGTTGTCGAAACTCGCGCCGGCAATAATGTCCCGCGCTGCCCGATCGACATCCGCCGTCTCGTCAACGACAACGGGAGGATTGCCCGGCCCAGCGGCTATCACCTTCTTCCCGCTCTCCATCGCCGCCCTCACCACTGCGGGACCTCCGGTTACCACGAGAAGCCTTATGTCGGAGTGCTGCATGAGTGCTTGTGCAGTCTCTATCGAAGGCTCACTGACCGCATAGAGAAGCGCCCGAGGACCACCGGCCTCGCTGATAGAACGATTCAGAATGTCGATGGTCGTGAGGGAGACGACGCGCGCTCCCGGGTGCGGATTGAAGACGACCGCGTTGCCGCCCGCAACCATGCTGATTGCGTTGTTGATAATCGTCTCAGACGGGTTGGTCGATGGGGTGATAGACCCGATCACTCCGTACGGCGCGCGTTCCACAAGGGTAAGCCCGTGGTCTCCTGTGAAAGCCACGGGCCTCAGATCCTCGGTGCCGGGGGTGCGCTCTGCGACGAGGATGTTCTTCTGCACCTTGTCCTCGACACGACCGAGTCCGGTCTCTTCTACCGCCAGTTCCGCGAGCAACCGCGCGTTCTCGAGAGCTGCGGCACGCATTGCCCGAACGATTTTCCTGCGAAGCTCAAGCGAGCCGTCGATGAGCTCGCGCTGGCTGGTCCAGGCAGCCTGGACGGCGTCATCCATTGCTTCGAGGATTCCGCGACCATCGAAAGGCGGAGGCGCCTGTCGTCCTGTAGCTTCTCCGGCGGACGCCAGTTCACCGACGACACGTTCGACTATCGTCCTGATGGCAAGCTCTTCGTTCGCCATGGGTTTGCCGATTCTCTAGAGGGCCTGGCCGCTGCTCACGGGACTCATGGAACAACGAACACCTGGGGTGGCGCCGCTCCCGTCGGCCGATCTTCCGCTACTTCTGGTACAGGAGCTTCCCGTCGACTTCGATGGAGTCCACGATGGCCATGATGACTGCATCGGCAGGTCTGTCCTTTGTCAATGCGGTCTGACGCGCCGAGCTTCCGCTTGCGTAGAGGACTACCTCTCCCTCCCCTGCACCCACTGCGTCGATTGCGACGACGAAGGCCCCTGTCTCGCTGCCGTCCAGTTCGAGCTGTCTCACGATCTGCAGCTTCGTGCCCGTGAGCTTCTCGTCCTTCTGGCTCGCGACGATTGTTCCGACGACCTTGCCAACATTCATGGTTTACCTCTGCCGTCCGTGAGGCAGCGCACGACGCAGACTGTGCCTGCCCACCGCGTCGGGCAGGTCGTCCACAGCTGGTCACGCGCTGTCCTGAACAGCCGTGGAACCTACTTTGCTCCCGACTTCACCGTCTTGCCGATGGGCAGCACATCCTCAAGACTCGAGTGAGGCTGCGGTATGACGTGCGTCGACATGAGCTCGCCCACCTTGCTGGCCGCTGCCATTCCGGCATCTACGGCCGCGCGCACCGCCGCTACGTCGCCGCGGACGATGGCCGCGACATATCCCCCGCCAACCTTCTCATAGCCGACGAGTCTGACTCTTGCTGCCTTGACCATAGCGTCGGATGCCTCGACCATTCCGACAAAACCTCTGGTCTCGATCATTCCGAGGGCTTCGCCCATTTCACCCTCCCGCGAACAGGTCACATTGCTACTGAATCGTGTCTATCGCATGAAAACACTCAGCCTCCGCCAAGATCAGCGAACGCCGCAATCCCTTTCCCTCTACAGCATCGTCTTTTCCAGCATCTCGTGGGGCGCTGGTATGACATGATAGGAAACGAGCTCACCGACGCGACCGGCAGCCGCAGCCCCTGCTGCGACCGCAGCCTTGACAGCGCCGACATCGCCTCTGACGATAGCGGTGACATACCCGCCGCCGATTCTCTCGTACTTCGTCAGCTTGACGTTCGCGGTCTTGACCATCGCGTCGGCGGCCTCGATGAGTCCTACGACCCCCTTGGTCTCAACCATTCCAAGTGCAAGTCCCGGCAATCGTTTCACCCCCTAACCAGAGTTCCCTCCGTTCAGGAATGGAGGATCTCCACGGTCATTGGCGGCCTTACGTCAGCCGCATTGGCGTTGTCGGTATCAAGATGAAGCTCCAGAAGTGCGCTCTTCGAAACCCGGATCAGGACGTTCTCGAGCACCAGCGCGGCCGGTCCCGGGAAGCGGACCCTGACAGGATCCCCGTCCTTCACCCTGTGAATCTCCGCGTCGCGCTCTGTCATATGGATGTGGCGCATTGCTCGGATCGCTCCCTCGCTGAGGCGAACCGTCCCGACTGGTCCCACAAGGGTGATCGGCTCGCTGCCCGCGAGGTCGCCGGATCGACGGATCGGTGGGTCAATCCCCAGTCTAACAGCGTCAGTGCCTGAGATCTCAACCTGAGTGTAAGTGCGCACTGGCCCCAGCACACGGACGTCCTCGATTGCGCGCATCGATTGTCCGACCAGAGTCACCGTCTGGGCCGAGGCAAACTCTCCGGGCTGTCCCAGATCGGTCCTCCGCGTGAGGCTGAACCCCTCACCATACAACCTGTCCAGTACACTCCTCGAGACATGGACGTGCCTCGCCGAGACCGAAACGGGGATTGTGGCCGTAGCCGTAGCCGTGGTCGGGCCCGCAGTCGGACTGGAGGCGCCCAGCCTGCGGATGACCTCTTCTGCAATCCTCTCGATCTCGTCCAAGCTTCCTCCGCGCATCGAGCCGGGTGCGACGTGAAACGCCTGCACCTATACCTCGTCGGCTCGGCAATTGACCGAAGTCGGGGGAAGTTTAGCAGAGAGGACATGACGTGTCAACGGAAAGACCGCAAACAACTTGCGGCCCCCTCCCCGAACGGGAGGGGGCCGCTGTAGATGTGCGTTCCCCGAAGTAACGTGCAACAGGTGGCGTACGACTTGGTCTCTGGTTTGGGGATCAGCCCACGACCTGGCGACTGCTCACGTGTACCGCAGGGAACGCGATTCCCGTATTCAATTGTCGCCAGCCCTCCAGAAGCATGGAGCGTGCCACACTGATATCGAGGCCCGACGCTGGGAGGGAGATCGATGACAATGGCCACGAAGCGGGCCCTTCCGCCGCATGCGGCAGAGCGAGCACCGGTAGAGATCTTGTTACAAACGGCGGGCGCCGTTTGCTGCAATCCGCTTCGGTGCAATGCGTGCCATTGCGAGTAATGAATGTTGGCGAGAACGGTCCTAGACCGCGAGGGCGCGTCTGTAACGGCAGGCAATCAGATAGGTGAGCGCGGGAACCGATAGCGGGCCGAGCTGGATGCGCCGTGCGGTTCCTCGCACGAGCAGGTAGCCCAGAGGATTGGTGGCGAGAAAGATCAGGAGCTTCTTCGAGCGAAGCGACAACGAGTCACCCGCGGCCGGAGGCATAAGAACGTCGACGGAAAGCTCGGATGCGCGCTCGGGGTGCAACTGGAGGAGCCTTCGGAGAGGGCGAACCGCCTCCTCGCGTTTCGCGAGGATATCGTCAAGGGTCTGGGCATGCAGGTGGAAAGCGACGGCTTCGCCACAGTACCAGGAGGCCAGTCTGAGGTTGTCCTCAAGGCGGAAGGCGATTTCGGTATCCTCGAATCCGTAGTTGGTGAATGACTCGTCAAAGAGCCCGACATCGAGCAGGGCCTTCCGGGGAACGGACGAGTTGTTCGTGACGAAGTAGCGCGCCGGCACTCTTGAGCCGGGTTCGAGTTTGTGAACACCCATGCGATCGAGGTACGTGTAAACGGTTGAAGTTCCCAGCTCCGGTGCCTGCAATGCGCTTCCAATGACCATGGACTCCCCGTGGGACTCCTGAAAAGCGACATGTTGCTCGATGAGGTCCGGCTTCGAACGCATATCGTCATCGACAAAGAGAACAAGATCCCCGTCGGCTTCCCTGATCCCGGTGTTCCGCGCCGCCGCGCGTCCCTTGTTTGTCGTGTGGTGTACGGCACGCAGCTCAAAGGGGGTCTCCGCGGCCTCGATGAAGCCAGGGGTTTCGTCTTTGGAGCAGTCGTCGACAACAATCACCTGAACCAGGGAGGATGGATAAGTCTGCTCCGAGAGAGCGTTCAGCGTCTCCCTGAGGAAGGAGAGCCGGTTGTAGGTCGGTATGACTACGCTGACAGATCTACCCGACACCTTGCTCATCCTCTTTCCTGTGGACCAGTTCCAGACAGAGTTTTTCCATTCTGGCCATGTGTGCTCGGTGGTCCGCCCCTTTCCTCACCTTCTCCACCCCGATTCGCCCGAAGCGCGCGCGCATCTCGGGCCTGTCGATCAGACGCAGTATTGCGCTTTCAAGCTCCGTGCGATTCCCCGCCTCAACGACAAGACCACTCTCCTCGTGGGTCACCCACTCAAGAGCGGATGGCAGATTCGAGATGATGACGGCCGTCCCGCAGGCCATCCCCTCGAGAAGCGAGACCGGCGTGGCGTCCACGGACGGCACAGTCAGGAAGATATCAGAAGCTACGAGATAGCCTGGAAGCTCCTGGTGAGGGATTCTGCCCACGAAGTGCACATTCGAGCCGATTTCGAGTTCGCTCGCCAGCCCTCTGAGCTCCGAGTCATCACCCTCGTTTCCCGCAATGATGAAATGTGTTGCCGGACGTTCAGAGAGGACAGCGGGAATCGAGCGGACTATAATGTCTATGTTGTAGTAGGCCTGTGTGAAACTCCTGATGCTGATCACAAGAGGGGAGTCAACCGGAATCCCCAGCTTCTCCCGCACGGCGGATGGAGCGTTCGGACCGAAGCGGTCGAGATCAACCCCCCATTGCACCAGCCTGCACTTGGTAGCTTCGCCGCCCATGGCGACGACGTGGTCCAGGATATCCTGGGAGTCGCCCGTGATGAGGTCGGCGCGTCTGAGCACCGTGCGCGCCAGCTTTGCCTTGAGGAACGACTCGTGGGGGGTCGTGTAGACGTCATCTCCCCAGACGGTCATGATGAACGGATGGAAGCGCGAGCAGGCACCCCAGTAGCCGTACCCGGTCAGGAAATGCGTGTGCAGGAGGTCCGGTTGGATCCGTCGCAGGATACGTCTGACCTTGCAGAGCGCGACGGCGTAGTGGAGAGGTTTGAAGGGAATGCCCGTACGGATGTCGTGTATCGTCACTCCCTCGATCGGCGCGGGCTGCACGGTCAGGAGGTGGACATCGTGCCCCCTTTCGACGAAGTAGCGGAGCCATCGCTCCGTGTGGATGTGTCCTCCTATCGATAGGTAGGCAATTCTCACTGTTCGCTTTCCCGCATCTTGCTGCTTGGTGGCGCGTCTGCGCCGGGTGGGTGCCTTTGGCGGATCCTGAAGATCCTCAACTCGCGCTGAGGAGTACCCGCTCGCTGTCGGCTGTTCGATCCGAGTGGCGCCTGAAGCAACCGGCAGCGACCCAGATGAAGAGCCACACAAGTGGAACGACTTTGAACGCGTGATTGACGATGTGTTCGAGAGCGCTCCACTGGACTTCCGGGTTCCGTCCGGGCACATCGTAGAGAATGAAAAGCGTCGGTGCTGCAGCAATCGCGTAGATATACCACAGAACGCGTGCCCTTGTCCTGGCGTAGAGAAGGACGAACAGCGGCAGAAGCAGCACATAATGATACTCCCAGACCTCTCTGAATACGAAGAAGTAGACCATCGTCCAGAGCGCAACGGACTCGAGGAGATCGAACGGGCGCCTTCTGAATGTGATATTCAGACTTGTCAGACTTGGGACCATCATTACCAGAAGGACGAGCGCTCGCGTGACGGTCATCCTGACGGGTCCCAGATCGAAACCTATGCTCGAGGCGACAGGAAAGAGCCGCATCTTGAGGACCATGAGGAGCGCAAGAACGCCGAAATTCCCGGGGTATGGGTACAGCGTGAGATCGAAATTGTCGTGCGCGAAGTCCCCAACCCCGCTGGTGCGTATGGCGAGGTAGGGTATCGCGGTGACACCCAGTATCGTGAACGCCACGAGCACGGTCCGGTATCGCTTCATCCGCAGCATGAGCGGCACGTAGAGAACCGTCAGATGCTTGGTGACGAGTGTGGCAATCCAGATCCAGTCGAACCGCTTCATCTTCCCTTCCGAGTAGGACAAGACCATCAGGAAGATCCCGGCCGCCATCAGCAGGTTGAGCTGTCCCATGTACTGCTCGATGTAGAACGGCGTGTACAGCAGCCACATGGAAGCGAGTAGCGCAAAGAGAGAACTGTCGCGAACAAGCCGTCGCGTCAGGAGGATGCAACCGATGAGCACAAGTTCCACCATGGCGGTCCATATCCAGTACGCCACCCACGGACTTACCGCGTTGGCCGCCACACCCAGCGTATACGCAACGAACGGAAGGTAACGGTAGAAATAGGCGTATGGGACGGTTCGCTCCGCGTCCTCCATGGGTCTCTGGTAGATGTCCCTTCCTTCAAGGACGTAGCTTCCAGCCTGATAAAACGCAAAGAAATCGCTCCCCTGTCCGTCGCCGATGTTGTGCATCCCCTCGGGAAACAGAGGGTTCAGAAAGTGCCCCGGATGTACCAGCGAAACGGCGAATGCCAAGTGCACGACCACTGCGACAAACAGAAGAATCCTGGCACTGGTTCTCAAGAGATCCCCTCTATGCTCGGCGAGCGACGACGGATTTCAACGCGCGATACCATCTTTTCTCGACGAAGTAGGTCCTGTAGCTGACTTTCCTCGTTCCAAAAGCGGACTTGAACGATTCGACGCCTTCGATGCCGGCGCTCGACCCAAGATTGTATGTCCGACGCTCTCCCTCGACCGCGAGCTCAATAGCGTGGGCGTGGAGCAGGCTGTTCGCCCCGAGACTTCTGGCAGAATTCCTGGATACGTTTCCCCAGTTGAAAACGGTGTCCTTCCAGAGGAAGTTCAGATCTCCGGCGATCACAAGGTCATCGTGTACAGCCAGGAGCACCTGGACCCGCTCCGATCCGGACTCGAAGAGGGCCGCGAAGAAGTCTCTCGTAAAAACGTTCCCGACTCCCCACCTCGTGCTGCACTCCTCGAGCATTCCGTGATATGTGAGGAAGTCCTCAAGCGAAACTGCCAGGCGTACCGTCACTCCGGCGTTGCTTGCCTTTCTCACTTTGTTGCGTACCGATGGCTTGAAGCCGTTCCACAGCTCATCGAACTCCCGACCAAGCTCGAGGATCTGTGCTTCGTTGCGTCTGCTCTCAAACCCCGTACTGTCCCCGGCGAGCCTTCCCGCAAAGTCAACCACTCTCGCTGCGGACACCCGCGGAGCCGCGGCGGCCCTTGCGAACGCCTCAAGCAGCTCCGAGGCGGCGTACGGCGCAGCGGACGGCGAAAGAAGGACTCCACCGTAGGTACCGAACGGCATCGACTCAAGCGTCATCAAGCCGCGTCGCGTGTGTCTGAGAAACGGCAGGGCGGCCACCAGCCTCCCGTTGACTCGGGCGGCCAGAGCGGCAGCGGACCATCCCGGAAGGAGAGCGACAAGCGAACTCCACGTCGGGGTCTGGAAGAAAGACGCCCCGTCGTCCTTCGCGACAAGGGCGTTCCATTCACTCTCGGCAAGAACGGTCGAGAGATCCATGCCCACGCCGGCTACCTCCGGTAGTAGTCCACCAGCTTGGCGACTGCCGTGACAACGTCTCGTGCATCGTCGTCCGCCATCGACGGGTAGATGGGAAGCGAGATGGCGCGTTCGAAATACGATTCCGTTTCGGGGAAGCTACCCTTGCCGTAGCCAAGCCGATCCCGGAAATACGGATGGTAATGCAGCGGGATGAAGTGCACGCTCGCCCCTATGCCCTCCTCGATCAGATCCCTGATGAAGCGATCGCGATCAATCGTGAGAGACTCGATCCTGATCTGTATCGGATAAAGGTGCCAGGCGTGGTGCCCCAAAGCGTAGTCGAGTGGCGCCTCGATCTCCGGCATCCCGGCGAATGCGTCGCTGTACATACGAGCCAGCTCGGTCCGGCGATCTCTGAAGTCGTCCACTCTGTCCATCTGCTTCAGACCGATCGCCGCAAGCACATCGTTCATGTTGTACTTGTAGCCTGCTTCGAGGATCTCGTAGTACCACGGTCCTCGATCGCTGTACCTTTTCCATGCATCGCTGCTCATCCCGTGCAGGCTGAGTCGTGCTACCTTCGCGATCAGATCGGGATCCGGAGATGCAATTGCACCGCCTTCGCCCGTGGTTATGCCCTTCGTGACGTAGAAGCTGAACGATGTGGCGTCGGCGATAGAGCCTATCTTTCTGCCTCCAATGTCCGCTCCAATGGCGTGAGCGCCGTCTCCGAGAACTCTGAGTCCCCTCGCGCGAGCCAGTTCGAGGATGCCATCCATCTCGCAGGGACGCCCCGCGAAATGCACGGGCATCAGAACCTTTGTGCGATCTGTTATTGCCCGTTCGAAAATCTCAGTGGTGATGTTAAGCGTCTGGCGATCGATGTCCACAAGGACAGGACGGGCACCAAGATGGAGCACCGTGTTCACGCCTGACGCGAAATCGAGCGCCGGGAGAATGACCTCGTCTTCAGGTCCCACACCGAATGCATCGAGCGCCAGATGGAGGCCGGCTGTACACGAACTCAGTGCCACGGCCTTGGGCACACCAACGTACTCCGCTACCCTTCGCCCGAACTCCTTCGTGCGGGGACCGACCGTGAGCCATCCCGACTTGAGGGTTTCTACCACAAGGTCTATCTCGGATTGCCCGATCGATGGTCTGGCAAACGGAAGGTAGTCACCGCGTACCGGTATCCCACCCTCAGCTGCCGGTATTTCCTTTGTCATGTTTCGTCCCAGTTTCCATGTCGGGAAAGATGTCCGCGAGCTCTCCAAGTATCTGGTCGCGGTCGCACACACGCGCCAGTTTCTCCAGACGCGCGACTCGTTTCTCCAGATCGGTCACGAGGCCGGCTGCCGGCGACTGAACTACCATGACCTTGTCGTGCGACGTCCTCGAGAGCGTCTCGTCGGAATACCACAGTTCTTCGTGCAGCTTTTCGCCCGGTCTGAGGCCACAGAACTCAATGGCGATATCCTTGCCCGGCTCGAGTCCCGAGAGCCGAATCAGGTGAGCTGCGAGATCGGCAATACGGATGGGCTCGCCCATGTCGAGGACGAACACTTCTCCCCCGTGTCCCGCGAGCCCGGCCTCGAGGACCAGCAGCGCTGCTTCTCTGATGGTCATGAAATACCTGGTGACGTCCGGATGCGTGACCGTCACGGGTCCGCCGAGGCGAATCTGCTGACGGAAAAGCGGCACGACGCTTCCCCTGCTGGCAAGGACGTTGCCGAATCGAACGGCCATCAGCTTCGTGTCGCATCCGTGCGCTGCACGTTCGACGAGGATGGACTCCGCCAGTCGCTTCGATGCTCCCATGGCGCCCCTCGGTCTCACTGCCTTGTCGGTCGACAGCATCACGAGACGTTCGGCTCCGTAGCGCACGGCCGCGTCCACCAGGATGCGGGTGCCGATCACGTTGTTCTTTATGGCCTCGTCAGGGTACGCCTGCATCAGATGCACATGCTTGTGAGCCGCAGCGTGGAAGACGATCTGAGGACGATAGGTACGGAAGACATTCTCCACTGCGTGGGCGTCGCTGATGCTACTGATGATGGCGGATCTCTTCACATACGGATAGTACTGCCCTATCTCCTGGTCGATGGCGTAGATGCTGTTCTCACCACGACCCATTAGAAGGACATGCCCGGGACTGAAGGCAGCCACCTGCCTTGCCAGTTCCGATCCGATTGATCCGCCCGCTCCCGTGACCAGAACCCGCTTGCCGGCGAGGTACCCGATCATCTCTTCCTGATCGAGAGAAACCGTCTCGCGACCCAGAAGATCCTCCGGTCTGACCTCTCGCAGTTGGTTGATCGTCACATCACCGAGGATGATCTCCCACACGCCCGGAACAATCTTGAAGGAAGTCCCAGCCTCTTCACAGAGTTTGACAACCTCGCGAATCGAACGTCCCGATGCGGACGGCATGGCGATCACGATCTCGCTGATACTCTGTACCTTGATGATCTCGCACAGATCGCTGATCGATCCCAGGACCGGGATGTCGGAGATCTCGCGGCCTTGCTTGCCCGGATCGTCGTCCAGGAATCCGACCACTCTGTAGCCGTGCTCGGGTCGTAGACGCATCTCCTCGGCCACCATGCGACCGGCCGCACCCGCTCCAACGATCACGGCTCTTGATTCGTCTTGATCCCGCCCCATGGTCTCTCTGCTGCCTTTCGTCGCACCGCCTTCTGAGGCTCCCGGAGTCAGCCGAAATCCTGGATGTGCGTTGCCTAGCGGATGATGGCGACCTTCAGGAACTGAACGTCGCCGTTCGGAAGCTCGACTCTAAGGATGTAGACGCCACTCGGCACTTCATCAAACGAATCGTCAAGGGAATCCCAGATATACGGCTCGCTCGGTTCAAGCCTGGCCATCAGCTGCCCGCTCAGATCGAGGACTTCCACCTCTGATGTCTCGGGCGCACCATAGATCTGCACCATCTGAGCCGATTCATCTTCCCGCCAGGGATTCGGGTAGACGAACAGGTTGCCCATCCCAGCGACGATTCCTGACCTGAAGAGATTGAGTTCGGTATCATCGATGAGTTCATTCACCGAAACCGCCCAGACATCGCCGCTGGCCTTGTCTACTGCAATGTGGTCTATTCGACTGTCAGCCAGGCCGTCCGATTCGTCATATGTGGACGCGATTCCAAGATTCCCGTAGAGCATCGCGACGCCCTCGTTGGTTCCGACCCACATGTGCCCCTGCCCGTCTTCTGCGAGTGCTCGCACCTGATTCCCGGGGAGTTCCTCCACCGTCGCCCAGCTTTCGGAAGCGGCGTTGAAAACACCGAGGCCTCCGAGTGTTCCAACCCACACGCGGCCGTCACTTCCGAGGGCGAGCGTGTGCACTTGATCGTCTGGCAGTCCACTGTCCTCGCCGTAGTGAAGCCACGTGTCGTCTGCGAACACGAGGGGATCACCGTAGTCCCACACATCGATCCCTGCCGCGTTGTAGCCGATCCAGAGTCGGCCGTCCTGGTCGACAACCAGAGCTCGCACGTCGTCGTCAGCGAAACACGTGGAATCAGGACTCCACGCGTTATCGTAGTGCACCCACTCGACCGTATCGCCATGGTCGATAAAGAGCTCGAGGGTGCCTGTGCGGCTGTGATTCTCGTCGCGCATACCAAACCAGACGCGCCCGCTCAGATCCTCAGCAGCGGAAAAGACCCTGTTGTTGGCGAGGTCGTCCGGGTAGCTGTAGTACGACCATGAATCATCGGTCTTGTTCGAGAATGTCCCGTTGTCATCGAGGCAGTCTATGGTCAGATCGCTGTCCCTCGTGATCCACTTGCGGCCTCCGCTGTCTACGTACACCCGGTAGTTCCAGGTATTCCTCCGGATTCCGCCGTCCTCGGTCTTGTGGGTAACCCAGCTGTTCCCGTCATATCCGACGAGACCTTCACCGTGGGTCGAAAACCAGATTGTGCTTCCCTGGATGTCCGTGTCGAAGATCTTGACATCATTGGGAGTGTCGACGGTCTCCCAATCGTCGGCTACGGCAGAACCGGTTGCCCAGGAGAGGGTGGCGGCCAGTATGGCGAGCGCGAGTGAGACACTGCGCATGGGTTCAAACACCTCCATCAGTGTTGTGTTGCTCCATTCAACGTCCTGAACGTCTCAATATCCTGAGCGTCCCCCGGCACAGCGGAGAAGCCAGCGCAGCACGATCCGCAGATCACTTCCGAGTGACCAGTTCTGAACGTAGTAGGCATCCAGAGCCGTTGCGCTGTCATCACGTGTTGCGGCGTCATCACCAGAATACGTTCCACTTCCGGCAATCCGAGCGAGCCCAACGATCCCGGGTCTTGCGTCGAACCTGACGCGCGACCTTGTGTCGCACCTGTCGGCTACCGCAGGCACAAGAGGTTCGGGCCCCACGAGACTCATGTCGCCCCGGAGGACGTTCACAAGTGCCGGGAACCCGTTCAGACCGTGCCGCACGATGAAGCGTCTGAGGGCGGACTCTGCGTCCTCGGGATGAAGCGTGAGCATCTGGTATTCCACCTGGTTCCGGCCCGCACGCACGCTGCGCGTGATCGGCCCGCGCCCCCGCGTCGCTTTTGATACGAGAGCAGACACCGCCAGTATCGGCGACCATAACGTCAGCAGAACGGCCGCGCCCCCGATGTCCAGAGCGCGCTTCACCCCTCCCTTCGTACCCAGGAGGGCCTCCCGCTCAAACGTCACGACGGGCGTGTCGAGGAACTCCTCAACCCGCGCCCGCTGCGTCATGATTCCCGTCAGCCCCGAGACCAACCTCACATCTACCGTACTCCGTCTGGCCCGCAGCAGAAAGTCCGAAATCTCCGAGTTCGGCAGCTCGGGATCGGCGAATATGATTTCCTCCAGCCTCTGGGCATCGACAAGGTCGATGAGGTTCTCGAGCATACCGATAACGGGGATCGCTGATGGCTCACGCTTGCCCAGTCCGGGGTCCACGAGTCCTACGAGATCGTAACCAAGAGCCGGACGGGATGCAATCCGTTCCGCAAGACGGACTGCCGTTCTTCCGGTTCCAACGACGGCGACTCGCGCCAGATCGAAGCTTCCCGCCCTGATCTGGTTGTGGAGCAGTCTGAGTCCCCCTCGCTGGATCGACGCCAGAATGACCACGAGCAGGCTGAACGCTCCGACGAGCAGGCGCGAATAGACAATTGTGGAGGCAAGGAACGTGCTGGCCATCAGGATGATGGCGGCCACTGCTGACGCCCGAGTCAGCCGCAGGAATGTGTCGGCCCAGGGTTCGCGCTCCTGTCTGCCATGATAGAGCCCAAAGAAGGCAAACGTGACCAGGAACATGATGTTCGAAAAGACCAGGAAAGCCCCATAGATCTCCACGCCGAAAAGAGGTTTGGCCAGGAGACCGCGTAGGCTGGAGCGAAGCAGGTACGCAAACGCAAAGCCCGCGTTGATGGCCACCACATCTGAGATCAGAAGGAGTGACGTCCTGAGGATTCGTCTGTGTCTCTTCAAAGCGTAGATGAACCCTCCCCACTTCTCATAGAAGTGTGCGAGCGAGAGCAGATGGGACACAAGTTGCCGGCTGATACCTGATCCAGCGCTCTCTCTTGCATGGCGGTGCGTCATGACCGATGCCGGAACGTAGCAGACCTTCCATCCGCCGCGCCACATCCTGTAGCACCAGTCCACGTCCTCGAAGTAGAGAAAGAAGCGCTCGTCCATCGGACCTACATCAGCCAGAGCATCGCGCCGCGTCAGCATGCATGCGCCCAGTATCCAGTCTACTTCGCGCGGTGTTTCGTGGTCGTAGTCGAGCATCAGATGCCGTTGGATTGTCCGGCTATGCTTGAACAGTGTTCCGAGAAAGGTCCTTCTCAGAACGAGAGTCCAGAACGTGTAGAATGCGCGACACGAGTACTGAAGGCTCCCATCCGTGTTGAGGAGCTTCGCCCCCGCCATCCCGACGTCGCTGTGACTGTCCATGAACGCGACCAGAGCGTCGAGCGAACCGCTCCGGATCTGGATATCCGGGTTCAGGACAAGGACGTAGTGCCCCTTTGCCTCTCTGATGCCCCTGTTAACGGCCCTCGCCAATCCCACATTGCTGGAGTTCTCAAATAGCCTGACCCATTTGAACTCCCGCTTGACCAGGCTCACGGTCCCGTCTGACGACGCGTTGTCGATCACAATCGTCTCGCTGGTGACCGCATCGAGCGATGCCTCTATTGCCCGAAGACAACCATCGAGGTCAGGACGGCTATTGTAGCCGACGATCACGATCGAGAGGTCGAAAGATCCTCCGCGAGAGCTCACATTCTCCTCAGTATCCGGTCAAGCCGCAGACGCCATACGAGCCACATTGCTTCCCACACGATCCGTCTGGACATCTTGGACGTTCCCGCGTGTCGGTCCACAAAGACGATCGGGATCTCGTAGATGGAGAAGCCCTTTCTCCAGCACCGGAAGTTCACTTCAATCTGGAACGAGTAACCGTCCGATCTGATGGCATCGAGATCGATGCTTGCCAGCACGTTCCTTCTGAAGCACTTGAAACCGCCGGTAGAATCCCTCACTGGAAGTCCCGTGATGATGTGCGTGTAGACATTCGCGAAGTAGCTTAGGAAAAGACGCCTGAGAGGCCAGTTCACGACATTGGCACCCGTGATATAGCGGGATCCCAGAACCACGTCATAGTTCTCGGCCTGTCGCACAAGATCGGGGATCACGGCCGGCTCGTGAGAGAAATCGGCGTCCATCTGGACGATGAGGTCCGCGTCGGTGCCCAGAGCGTAGTGGAAGCCCTGGACGTACGCGGATCCAAGTCCCATCTTCGTCGGGCGGTGTATGACATGCACACGGTCATCTTCAGCCGCCAGCCTGTCAGCCAGCTCGCCGGTTCCGTCAGGCGATCCGTCGTCCACCACAAGAAGCTGAACATCCGGCAATTGAGACAGCACCAGTGGCGCCAGATTGGCCAGGTTCTCCCGCTCGTTGTAGGTCGGAACGATGACCATGAGCTTCATCTATTCTCTCCGGTTCCCGCCTCTGGTTGGGAGCGCCCACAAGAGCGCGATGATGAGTGCCGAGAGTACAGAAACAACAAGCCCGGACCGGAGTCCTTCGGCCGTGTAGCTCATGACGACCGTGTGATTCCCCGGTTCGAGATATACCGAGCGGAAGGCGTAGTTCGTCCGGTAGATACAGGTCTCTTGATCATCGACGAACGCCTTCCACCCTCGTGGGTAGTATATCTCAGAGAAAACGAGAAGACAAGGTCGCATGATTTCTGCAGTTACAACGATTCTTTCGGGTGAGTGCGAAATGAGCTGGACGCTACTATTCCCTACCTCTTCGACGGGACCGGGCAGCTCTCGGTCGACGATGGCGTACGCAGCGGGGTTGAACCCGTCGGTGGCGAGTTCGCCCAGAGCGACATGTTTGGACCGCACGGTCTTGGCGCTGCCCATGAGGAATACGCGCGGCATTGCCGCAAGATTCTCATGAACGCGCGGTGCGACCATCCTGAACGCCGGGTGTCCGAGCTCGTGCTCGGGTCCGACGAGATAGCGCACGTTCGTAAGGGCAAGGAACTTCAGGTTACCGAGTCCGAGTTGTTCCAGAAGGCGGTTGTACGTTTGAAGCTTCGCTGGATGGTACCCCCCAATCGATTCGATCCGGTGGTACATCCACTCGTTTGAGGAGAAGCTCTCTCCCAGAGGTGCCACTCTGAAAACGCCGGGTTGCTCTTTCAGATAGCTGACTGTCGGCGTCTCCGGAAAATAAGATGAGAGTGATCTCATCGGTTCCGGGTGAAGGAAACGCGCGTTCACGGTCGAGACATCCCATACCACGAGCCCCACCAACAGCACTGCCACGATCCAGCCGGCGAGTTTTCTCGTAGAGGCTACAAAGATGGCGACGCCTGTCGCTGCAGCGAAGGCTATCAGTATGCCGGCGTCTCTTGCGGCCATCGTTGCAGCCCTGGCTCCTACCTGTCTGAGTGCGGAGGCCGCAACACCCGTGTGCTTCGCCATCAGGGACGCCGAGGCAGTCTGTTCGATGGACGAGCGGGACAGCATCACCACTACCCCTACGCCGATTCCAACTGCCGCCGTGCCGATTGCCCAATGTAGCCATCCTGCTCTCGCCGCCCCGGGTTCTTTCTCCCTGGAGAGGGTCCCGCACGCGTTCTCCTCCCTCAAGAGAGCACTCACACCGTGTCCGGCCAAAGCCGCAAGCGAAAACTGAGACAGAAGAAGAAAGAGCGCAGGAACGCGGAAGCGATTGAATCCCGGCAGCAGGTTGTACATAAGACGATAGACGGGACCGATGTGGCGACCAAACGAAAGGAAGATGCCGACAGCTGCGAGAACCAGAAGGAAGCGGACGTCACGATCCCTCTTTCGGAAAGCCGCGATAGCAGCCAGGGCAAGAACGACATATCCGACATAGTGTGAGACCTGCTGAAACGGCATCGTTCCCCAGTAGGTCTCGTTTGAGAGCCCAAGAGCCGACGGTACGAGCAATGTCGCCAACTCCGTTGGGTGGAATGACCACATAGTGGCTTGCGCGAATCCCATACCCCCCGCCTGGCCCACCCGCGTGGAGAGGTCAGAGTAACTCATCAACGGCAAGAGAAGAACGGCTGCCAACGTCGCGGCAAGGATTCCGGCCGTCACGAGCTGTCCGGTCTTCAGGAACAACGCGCCAGGGCGCTCGCCATCGCGTCGCGCGGTAATGAGGTAGAAGATCAGAAGAAGTCCCACGGCGAGCCACGTGTAGTAGCTGACCTGAACGTGTCGCGCAAGGAACTGCAATCCCCCCACAGTCGCAAGGATGGCCACCCACCGGCGCTGTCCCGTCTCGAGCAGCCTGAACGCGGCCAGGAGAACCAGAGGGATGTAGGCGGCGCTCAGGACCTTCCCGCCATGACCTATTGTGGCAAGTCCCACCAGATGAGGAGAGAGCATGAACGCTGCGGCTGCGGTAACAGCACCAGCGTGACCGACCTTCCTCGACCGAAGAAAGAAGAATGTGCCCACTCCCGCCACGATGTAGTGGAGAACCAGGAAGAAGAGTCTCGGGAGCGTGACACCGGGGACGCTCTCAAGGAACCTCCGGATCCAGTAGCTGGGGTATACGATCCCGTTCCAGGTCATGCTCTCAAGGAAAGGCATCCCGGAGAATATGTAGGGGTTCCAGAGCGGTAGCTGTCCGCTCGCTATCCGTTCAGTCGCGTAGTCCTCGAATATGGCAGCTCCGGCCAGCACGTCACCGCCGGTGAGGATCTCACCCCCGAATATGACCCGGTGAAAGTAGATCAGGCCTATGCCGATGATCATGGCGAGTGAGATGAGCGTGGCTCTGCTGCCGAAGACAGATCGGCCGCTCATAGCCGTCTCCCGTGCGGTCGGGCTACGGTCTGGACGGTCGTTCTGTGTCCTCGCGCTCGCACTGCCCGTTCTCGGGCGTCTGCGGGGCGCCCCTTTTCCCTGTTTGTGAGGCATTCACGTCTCCCTCATGCATTAGTCATCAGGTTGTTCGGATAGACGGAAATCTCAGAATCCGTTGGTGGGCTCGCTCTCCGATATCTCACCGAGATGAGAACGGTGTCGCGCCAGTACCAGCATTCCGCCTGCCAGACGCATCCCCCATGCGATGGCTGTTGCCACCGCTGCTCCCATCAGTCCCATCCTCAGTATGAGAACGATATCGAGCACGATGTTGACCGCCATCGTTCCGAAGTTCAGCCACATGAACTGCTTCACGGCGACTCGTGGCAGACGTCCGCCGATGAAGCTGGCTGGAATAGAGTAAAACAGCTTGAACACGCCGGACAAGATGAAAGGAAGTATCAGATACGAACCTGAGTCGTAGCGCCCTGCATACAGGATGTGCACTGCGTCGTCGCCGAAGAAAAAGTAGGCTGAAGAGAGCGCAACAGCTAGAAGGGCAATGCCGCCGAAATGGCGACCGAGGCGGACCCGCGCCATCCTGCCGGCGCTGGGCATGAGGACATATCCGATGGAATAGAAGAGGAAGTCGAACCCCTTCATCGTAGCGAAGACGGTGGCATAGATCGCGAGGTCGGAATAGGTCAACATCTTGCCGATGATGAGTTTGTCGAGTCCGACCATCACCGAGAGCGAAAGCCCCGTCCCCAGGAACAGAAGCCCCTCTCTGAGCACGGATGACGGAACGTCCCGAAGATCTCCGGAGCCTTCAGTACCTTTGCTCGAGGAACGACTCGTAGCCTTAAACGCGAGCCAGCCTCCCCAGACTCCGAACGCCAGGACAAGTGACCATTGGACAGAGATGAGATCCATATGCGTGGCCAGAAAAGCAACTGAGAACAACAGTGCCGTCAAGATGACGGGCATCTGTCTCCAGAGCATGGCTCGTTCGTAGTGGTGCCGCGCCCGCTCCACCCCGCTTACGAGGAGCACGACGTTCTGCGAGGCTACCAGGACGACAAGTGTCAACACCGACAGAAACGTCAATGCGTAGAACAGGCCGGCGATGACACCCACGGCGATGCTGAGCGGCACGACCACGGTGAGTATCCGCTGAACGTGCGCTCGGATGTTGTAGGTTTCGCCGGATGAACGAGCGATGAATCGTACAGTTGCGGAGTTCTGGCCAAGCAGGGAAATCGTCGACAGGAGCGGAAGAGCTCCAAGAAGAAGGGAGACGATCCCGACGGACTCTTTCGGAAGCCCCCTTGCCAAGAGCATCTGGCTGAGGACCTGGAGCAGGGCTGCCACGAGGACGATTCCGAAGACAGAGCCTATCCTGACGTGAGCTCCGCTGCTCCTTGGTCCTGTCAATGCACGCAAGGGCCCTCCAGGACTGGGATGCAAGTCGTCCTACTCGATGTAGCCAAGGGATCTGAGCTGTTCCTTGATCGATTCGTCCATGGTCGAACCGAGTTCCTCGCTCTCTCTGGCGATGGCCGAGTCGTAGCTTGCTACTGAGTTCAGAGGATACCGCTCAAAATGGCTCGGGCGGATCGTCTCAAGGAGAATGCGACCGTCCATGTCATCCGGTACCGCCAGCCCCAGCACCGCGAGACAGGTTGGAGCGACATCGAGGATCGTGGCGTCGTCGAATCGGCCGAGCCGCTGGAAGGCGGGGCCGGCGCCTATGATGACACCGTGCTCGTGATGCATGCCCGTGAGCTGGGGCATGCTCGGGTTGAGTTCCAGGCGAGGCTGGAAGCCGTGGTCGGAGACCAGAAGCACATTCGTGTCGTCTCCCACGGATTCGAGCAACCTGCCCAACAAACGGTCTGTGTATCTGTAGTAGTTTGGGATAACATCTCCGTAGGCCCTGATGTCTTCCGGTGTCACAGACCCGAACGGCTCCGGATCCGAGTACTGCCAGAAGAAATGCTGTACGAAATCGATGCCTCTGAGATAGATGGCTGAGAAGTTTGGGTCGTACCGCGGGATGAAGACGTCGGCCATGCCGGCATAGATCTCATCCCTCAGGTACCCCCATCTCAACGGCTCGTCGACTATTCTGTTCTGCTGGTATCGCTTGTTGCCTGTATCAAGACGCTTGTAGCCTGCATCGAACGCAAACGAGCCGAACGAGCGAAGTCGTTCGTTTGTCGGTTGTCCTTCAATAGTGTGCAGGATCTGCAAAGGGCCTCTCATGAGTGAGTGGACGCGATCCGAAATCATGAAGCCGTTGACATCGTCAGCCGGCCACGTCACGTACCACCCGATCACACCTACGATCCCACCATAGCCCGAGACTATCTCCCATATGGCCGGTGCGCTTCTCATTGCCGCATTCACGGGAACGCCGTTCAGGTCGACGAAACCGAGAATCCCGTGCTTGTCCGGCACCTTCCCCGTCGCTATCGTAGTCCATATTCTGGGCGATATCATCGGTTCCGAACTAAGCAGAGGACCGTGCCAACCACGCTCCATCAGCCTCTCGAAGTTCGGAAG
The DNA here is from genome assembly GCA_025782395.1 of bacterium. GTDB lineage: Bacteria > Joyebacterota > Joyebacteria > Joyebacterales > Joyebacteraceae > Joyebacterum. Next base: position 53,669 of record JALGZD010000004.1, on the reverse strand, counting down.
TTCGCCGGCCTCAACCAGAGGGCCCAGCATCTCCCAGTCACACCCGTCCACGCCGATCACCACAACGCGCGGCATCCCGGTGGGTGTTGTCCCCGCAGGCAGCGAGAACCGTGGACGCGCGCCTGACCGCAGCGATGGCCCCATCGCCAGTATGAGCACGGCGATAAGAAGAGCGGTGATTCCGACGGTGTGCATCCCCCTCTTCGTAAGAGTGTTTCTCAACAGCGCGAGAAGCTGCACACCGATGAGCGCGGTCACCCAGCCGAGCAGAAGGCCTCCCACGAGCACGACAGCCACCCCGATCATGTTAAGCTGGAAGGTGGTCAGCGTGCCCGCGCGAACGAATGTCTCGGAACCCTTCACAGGCAGGAAGGCGAGCGTGGAAAACACCCAGACCGTCACCGTCGTCATGGCGAAGACCATACGTCTCTCAGCGCGGGAGATGTCGGTCTTTCTTGCGGCGCCGAACAGCATGGGCAAGACCGCAAGTAGCCCGAGCAGAAGATAACAGAGCACGCACCCACAGAGGATGCGGATGATCTGTATTGTAGCAAGGGCCATGGTGAAGCCGCTCGTTTGCACCCCGAACGCTCCCAGGTACGCCCCGATAGCAATGGCGAAACCCAGTGCGAAGAGGGGAACGCGGAGCAGGATCGACCTCGTTCCCGTTTCTGTCTGCTTCTTGTGTCTCATCTCGCTAGTCCCTGGATTCCAACGTCTTGACCAACGCCGTGAAGACATCATCTACCCCGATGGCGTCCATGCATGAGGGACTCAGATCACACGATCTGCGATAGCACGGCGCACAGTCGACCGTCGTAGTTACTTTGGAGCCAAGACCAAACAGCTCTATCTCCTGACAAGCGGTTGGACCAAAGAGTGCCACGACCGGGACCCGCAGCGCCACAGCGAGATGCAGGGCCATCGTATCGCCGGTGACGAGAGCGTCCAGCTTGCCTACGATCGCTGCGAAGTCCAGAAGCGTGTGCTGTCCCCCGGCGATCGCCGCTCCTTTGGAGAGCGAAACGATATCCGCGATACTCCTCTGCTCATCAGCACCGCCGAGGAGCAGAGCTGTTCCTCCGAGATCATCGCTGATCCGGACCGCAAGAGCCGCGTAGCCGGACGGCGTCCACGCCTTGTTTGCGAACACACGGCCTGCTCCTACATTGAGACCGACGAGAGGCGTCTCAGGACCAAGCTCGCGGACGAATCTGTTCGCGTATTCGATGGATTGATCGGGAAGCACGAGCACGTACGGCTCGCCGGCGTAGTCGACGTCGGCGATCTGGCAGAAGATCTCGGGGTAGCCTTTCCTGTTCTCGTTGAATTTTCTGTCGTCCGATAGTCCAAGCTGGAAATCGTACTGGGCTCCCGCGCTCACGGGCTCGATCGTCCCCCATTCCGAGAGTCCGAAACCCAGCTTGCGATCGGCCTTGATGAGATTCATGAGAGCGCCCGCGCGAGGCTCCTTGTCGAGGCAGATGACCACGTCGAAGCGTTGAGCCAGGAGAGTCAGCGCGGCCTCAAACCCAAGAGGCACAGCGCGGTCGATGTATGGATTCAAGGCAATGAGCGGCAGGGCGTTCGCGTCTGTCACCCAGGTGACATGTGATTCAGGGTATTTCCGTTTCAGCGGCTCCAGGATCGACGTGGTGCGCAGAACGTCCCCAGCTGCGGCGAGCTTGATGATCAGGAACCTCGTTCCCATGGGCTGATAGTAAGTACACCCATCGCACTCCCCGCCCCAGCGACAGGGGCGGTCCCCCAGATAGAACCTGCAATCGAATCGCACGGTATCTGCCATCAGATTCCTCCGATCGCAGCGACTACTCGATGTAGCCGAGCGACCTCAACTTTTCCCGGATGCCCTCATCGATCGGTGACTCGATCGGGAACTCACTTCCCAGCGCTTCCCCGGTCTCGTATGTAGGAATCCACACAATCGGGTGTTCACTGAGAAAGCTCTCTTCGAAGCACTCGGTCAGAGGTCGTCCGTCCATGTCCTCAGCCGCCGGGAGCCCGAGATATGCAAGAACGGTCGGCGTCACATCGACAACCGACGGCTTCCCCACAATGCGGTGTTCGGCCTTCACTCCGGGACCGGCAAAGATGATGACTCCGTCGATTCCGTGGTCCCAGGGGACGTCCTTCCCACCCTCCTCTGTGCGAATCCTCTCTCCGCGTTCCCAGCGGAGCTTGAGGTCAGGTTTCGTTTCAAAGCCGTGGTCGGAGATTATCAGGATGGCCGTCCTGTCATCGACGACCTCCAGGTAGCGTCCTATCGCTCTGTCGATGAAAGCGTAATAGTTTTTCACTACGCGTCCGTACGTGCGAGCGTCATCCGGTCTGACCGCGAATCCCTCATCCTCCTGGTAGCCCCAGTAGTAGTGGGAGACGACGTCCGTTCCCTGCAGGTATACGGCAAAGACGTCCGGCCGTTCCTTCACGAGAAAATGTAACCCCGCATCAGCGAACGTCTTGTCCTTGGCATAGACCCAGCGCGCATGGAACTGTCTGGCAGGATCAGTGAAACGGGAATCCGCGAAGAACTGGTCGAGTTCCCGCGTCGTTACATCCTCCTCAGTCACGACGAAAGTCTCGAACTCTTCGTAGAGCGACTCCGGCCAGGTTCGCCCGGGGAAATCGTCCGTGACAAGTCGTCCCTCGCGGTCACGTGCTGCGCCGAACGGAATGCCGTGCAAGCTCCAGTTCACCGGCCACGCTCTCTGGGCGATCATGAATCCCTCGACCTCATCGACCGGCCAGCTCGGCCACCATCCCACGATGCCGACAGAGATCTTCCTCTCGGAAAGGATATTCCAGAACGCCTTGACCCGCCGCATGTTGTTCGTTACCGGGACTTCCTTGGTTCCCCCGGGCAGCTCCGCGACAAACCGCGTGATGCCGTGCCGTTCGGGGACGACGCCCGTTGCGATGCTCGTCCACATCTGAGGAGACTGGATCGGCACACCGCTTTTCAGCACGCCGTAGGACCCCCGACGCAACAGGCTTGCGATGTTGGGTAGCTCCCCCGCCTCGAGCATCGGGGTGAGCACGTTCCAGTTGGCGGCATCGATTCCGAAGATGATGAGTCTCGTGGGGGACACGCTCGTGTCGCGCCCGGGACTCGAGCACCCTGCAAGTATGCCGACAAGGAGCGTCGTGATGACAACAAGCATAGCCGCGACACAGAGCGCAGGGGAGCCGCATCCGCGCGTGACACGTATGCTCCCTCTTGTCGAACCCCCGGCTGCAGGGAGGAACCGTCTAGCCATATCTCTCTGTCCTCCCCTTCTTCCCAGCAGCGTCCAGCGCACCTCGCACGGCGGCGGAGACGTTCTCCCGTTTCCCCGTCACGAGTCCCTTCAGCGCGAAGCCCAGCGTTCTCACCGCGGTGGCCGGGATGATCCCGAACCAGTGATACGGGCGCGCGTAGCGCCTGAAGAACGCCATAGTGCTCCTGATACGATGATACACCTTGTATGGTGTCAGCCCTCCACCGGAACTCGTGGAGACCTTGTGCCAGAGATGAGCGGAAGGTACGACGACACACTTGAGGCCGAGTCTCCCGGCCCTGGCGCACCAGTCCGTGTCCTCATTGTACATATGGTAGCTCTCATCAAGATACCCTACAGATCTGAGTGTTGCCACGGGCACGAACAGTGCGCATCCTGTGAGGTAGTCGACATCGGTCACTCGTTCGTACTGTCCCACGTCTCGACTCCTCAACCCGAGGTGAGAGATCTTGCCGCTCCAGAAGGATACGCTGCCGCCCATCGACCAGATGAGATCCCGCGGCTCGTGGTAGTAGATCTTGGGGCCAAGCAGAGCAGCGTCGCGACGATTCGCGGCAACACGGATCAGCTCTGAGATGGCATCCGGGGCAATCTCGATGTCGTTGTTCAGGAGAAGCACGTAGTCCGCCCCGCTCTCAAGGGCCAGCCTTAATCCGGTATTGGCGCCGCCTGCGTACCTCAGATTCTCGCCGGTTTCCACGAGCCGAACGCTTCGAAACGACTTCCTGATGAGATCAGGTGATCCGTCCGTCGATGCGTTGTCTACGACCAGCGTTGTAAGGTCCTCGTAGTCGGATCTCTCCAGCGACCGCAGGCAGTCACCGATGACGCCCAGGCCGTTCCAGTTGATGACAACGGCATAGACGGACGGTTTGCTCATGCCGTCTGCTTCCTGCCTCACTGAATACGCGGACGGTCTACTCACGCTGCGTGCTCTCCATCTCAATGAAGTCACGGACAGCTCGTCTCATGAGTTCTCCTGCGCGGTCACGCCGCGTCTCGTCCTTCACGTTGGAACGCATGCGTTCCGCGTCTCCGCTTGTGAAGAAGCGGACTATCGCTTCGGCGAGCGCTTCCGGATCGCCCGGACTCACAATGTAGCCCGTTTTCCCGTCCGCGACCACTTCCGGGAGTCCTCCTACGTTTGTACTGACGACAGGTACGCCAAAAGCATAGGCTATCTGTGCAATGCCGCTCTGAGTCGCAGACACGTACGGCAGTACCACGAGGTCAGCGGCCCCGAAATACCTGCCCACAGCCTCGTCAGGAACGTGCTCCGCGACCACAGTCACGCGTTGCCTGATTCCCAGGGTGTCTATCAGTCTCTCGTAGTGATCCCTGTCGTCGTAGAACTCACCAACAATCATGAGGTCGACATCTACCTGCGCAAGAACGGCCGGCATCGCTTCGATCAGGTACTTGAGTCCCTTGTACTCCCGGACATAGCCGAAGAACAGGACTTGAGGTCGGTCCAGCTGAAGCTCTTGCTTGCGGGACGTTGGTCTCTCCCCGCGCTGCAGCCCTTCCTGATTCCTGTAGCAGTTGTATATCGGCAGAGCAGCCTGTCTCACAGGGATTCCGGGAAAGAGGCACTGGATCCTGCTCGCCACAACACCCGAGAGAACGAGGAAGTAATCGGCTGCCGAGAGGGCAAACCGGGTCAGGAATCTGTCGACGAACCTGTTTTCGTGGGAGACTACATTTTCGGCTACGAAGACGATGCCGGCACCCGTCCATCTCTTCATCAAGCGCGCGATCACACCGAGGCAGGGTCCGAAGAACGGGTTCCACCACGTGAATATGACTAGAGCAGGCCTTCGCGCAGGCACCGCCATCCAGCGGGCCGCTCGCACCCAGCTCACGGGACTGATGGAATCGATCAGCTGTCTCGATGCCGTCGTCTTGACAGGGTCCCGGCTCAGGTTCATCTGCGTCTTGCCGGGAAAAAGAAGAGACGGATACAAGCGACTGTAGGATACGACGTAGACATCGTGATCCGAGCTGAGACTATCCACCAGGTGGGCTACGAAGAGCGCGTTGCCGCCTCTCAAGGGGTAAGCCGGGCCAACCACGGCCACGCGCACGCCGGCTCCTTCATCGAGTGGGATAATCTTGCCGCGCATTCGATGATCCTTGAGAGGATGCCGTAGCAGAAAACGAACGCCGGGAATCGTGCCGACGTGGGATCGCAAACGCCCTGTATCCTGTCCTACTTCGTAGCGTCGCCACTGCGCACCAGGTGCTCCCGGATCGGATAGTCCATCTCATCACTTCGTAGATTCGCCAGCATTTCGCCGAGAAGTCCGAACGAAACAACCTGCACTCCAAGGACCATGAGGAGAATCCCGAGGGTCAACAGCGGTCTCCTGCCTATGACCCCCCCGGCGATCTTGACGATCGTCAGGTAGATGCCGATTCCGAGGCCGCCCGCGAAAAGAGCGGTTCCAAGCATGCCGAACAGGTGAAGGGGCCTCGTAGCATAACGCCTGAGGAAAAGAACCGTCAGGAGATCGAAAAAGCCCCGAAGAAACCGTTCAGCGCCGAATTTTGACTGCCCAAAGCGCCGAGGGTGATGGCGCACCGGAATCTCTGTGACAGAGAAACCCGCAAAGTGCGCGAGAACGGGTGTGTAGCGGTGGAGTTCACCGTAGACCTTGATTGTCTTGACGACTTCGTGCCTGTAAGCCTTGAGACCACAGTTCATGTCGTGAAGATGCACACCTGATACCAGTCCCGTCGCCCAGTTGAACAGTTTGGACGGAAGGCGCTTCGAAAGAGGATCCTTTCGCTCCTTCTTCCAGCCCGAGACGAGATCGAATCCTTCGTCAATACGCTCGAGCATCTGCGGGATCTCGGCCGGATCGTCTTGGAGGTCGGCGTCCATGGTGACCACTACTCGTCCCGTCGCCTCCCTGAACCCGACCGACATGGCGGCGGACTTGCCGAGATTGCGGCCGAACGTGATCACACCGACGTTGTCATATTCGTCGTACAGCTCTCGCAGAACATCCATGGAAGAGTCGGTGCTCCCGTCGTTCACGAAGAGAACCTCCCAGCTGATGTCGAGAGGTGACATGCCTGCCTGCACAGCATCGTAGAGCTCCCGAAGGCTCTCTGTTTCGTTGTAGAGCGGTACCAGTATGGTGACATCCATCTGACTCATCTCCCGTGTCAGAAACGCAGGTGGCAAACGCTAGAGGGATTTCAGCCACTCGAATTCGCGAGCCAGCCCCTCCTCCAGCCCAACCGAGGGGGCGAATCCCAGCTCGTTTTGTGCCTTGCTGTTGTCTGCAAGCGTGTTACTGACGTCGCCCTTCTGCGGGGTTTCGTACTGCCGATTGATTTTCATCCCCATCACGCGCTCCAGCGTGTCGATAGCCTCATTCAGGGTTACGCGGCTCCCGCCACCCAGATTGAAAACCTCACCTGGAGGTCCGTTCTCCAGCGCACGCACTACCCCGTCGACTATGTCATCTACGAACGTGAAATCACGTGTCTGCTTCCCGTCTCCGTATATCTCGACGGGGCGACCGGAGAGCGTCGCCGAGATGAACTTGTTGAAGGCCATATCCGGTCGCTGTCTGGGACCATACACCGTGAAGAACCTGAGCGACACGGTGGGTAGACCGTAGTTCCTGTGATACAGCACTGCGAGGTGTTCCGCGGCCAGCTTCGTGACGCCGTACGGCGACACCGGACACGTTGCGCCTCGCTCGCGCATGGGGAGATCGTCGGTCTCACCGTAGACCGACGAAGAAGAGGCATAGACGAAGCGCGCAAGAGATCTCCCCTTGCAGGCCTCCAGAAGGCGCTGCGTAGCCGCGATGTTGCAGTCGATGTAGGTCTCGAAACTCCTCCCCCAGCTCGCCCTCACGCCTGCCTGAGCCGCAAGATGGCAGACCGCATCTACCTCCTCGAGCACAGAGCCGAGATCGGCCGACGACAGATCGAGCTCATCCAACACAAAACGAGGGCTCTCCAGGAGCTCGGAGAGATTCTTCTCCTTGAGAGACCGGGCGTAGTAGTTCGTGAAGCAGTCAACCCCCCGGACCGAGTTGCCGCGCTTTATCAGACGCTCGGCGACATGCGATCCGATGAAACCGGCCACGCCGGTCACGAGATAGTTAGCCACTTTTTTCTACCTCTCTTCCGGGTTCTTTCCGATCCGCCGGAAGCTCTCCGTTACCTTGATGCTCATCGCCGCGAACGACCCAAGACCGACACCCGTCACAAGCAGACCTGTCAGAACGTGTGCCACCAGCATCACAGCCGTGACCTCGGCGCGCGCCATACCCAGACCACCTGCAAATATGAGCCCCATGATCGCCTCGTTGTAGCCTATCTGCGCCGGTGGTGTCGGGAAAATGTACGAGAGCGATATGAGAGTATACCCGAAAAGCACCGTCGGGAAAGCGACATCGATCGAGAAGGCCCGAAACATGAGCGAGAAGTAGACTGCGTCCAGCGTAACGGCCGCACCCGTGAGAGCCAGAAGCGACCAGACGTTGCGCGCGTTTGTTCTCGCCACACTCAGTCCGTCAACAAAGAGGCTGATCCAGGAAGACAAGCGATCGTGCAGTCTCTCAGGGAGCCATGAGAACAGCCGGGTGACGACGTGCGCCGTCGCGTCGCCGTTTCTCACAGCGAGAGTGAGAAGACCGACGGCGATCACGAAGACCGTTACTACGCCGATTAGAAGCGACGATAGCGATCCCGACAGGCGCACCGATAGAACCGGTACCAGGACGATCACAAGCAGCACAGAGAAAAGCTCCAGGAGCTTATCGAGAAAGACCGTGGGCAAACTCACGGCTATCGGGAGTCCCTTGAGTCGCTTGAGAAAAAAGGACTTTGCAACCTCGCCCGCGCGTATGGGGACGATGTAGTTCAGGAAGTAGCCCGCCATCAGCATGAAGAACGATTCGGATACGGAGACCGGCTGAATCGGTTTGAGGATCAGCCGCCATCTGAGACTTCTGACGAAGTACGCGCTCAGGTAGACAGCAAGCGCGATCACGAGGACGGGCGGGCTTGCTTGGCCCATGATTGCGCGCACGTGATCGAGATCAACGCCTCTGAGAGCGAGAAAAAGAAGCAGCACTCCAGCCAGGAGCGCCAGCGCTATCTTGGCGCGGTTGTTCAAGAACCATCCTTTCGCTCAGCGATGATGCCGCGATGGTGCGCGAAGAGGATGCGAAGCGGGAAAAAGCGGGCCCGTTCGATCGCGAAGTGCTTTCCTATCTCGCGCAGCAGTTCAGCTCGTCTGTCCGGCTGGAAGTACGGCAAGCTCTCGCCTGTCCAGGTGTAATGATCCAGACGCTTCGACGCGCTGAGAAAGCGTTTCAGGAACGGAAGGAAAGTGGCCGCTACCTCCTCGATCGGAGAGTCTATGTCGGGCCACCAGGGAGTATCCACGACGAGCCTCTCGATCACTCTGAAGCCCTGCTCGCCGAGACGATCAGCTATCATCCTGGTGTTCATTGCGCCTATGTCACCGTGACTCCACGGTTCCCCGGCTGCAACGTGATGCAGCCGATGGATGGCGAACCCGTAGTTCAGGGTGTTCGAAACGAAGATCATCACAAAGCGCCTGCTCGCGCCGCACATTTCCGCGATGAGACGCTCAGGCTCTCGCGCCTGCGGTATGGCGTTGAAGCTCCACACGAGGTCGAACGATTTGGGCGCTACCGCGAGTCTGCCGTCCGGCGCGTGCCGGATCTTCACGCGGTCAGTGAGTTCCAGGCCGTCCCAGATCTTCTCAGCGAGCGTCACCTCATCGGGATCGCCGAGCAGGAGCTCGACCGAGGCTCCCACCTGGGCAAGCGGGATGCTGTTCAGACCTCGAATCCCGGTTATCCCGTCATTTGGTCCTTCAAGGACCGACCGCACCTGATAGCGGTCAGCGAATCGTTCCAGCATCATGGCGACTGCCAGACGCTCATACGTCGTACCGAGTCCTGTGTCTCTGTCGATGGCCGGCATTTCCTAGAGTTCCCTCCTGAGCGTCTTGACGACATCGTGCACTGTCGGAGGGCAGCCGGGCACGTGAACCAGGCCCTCTCTCTTCGCCATGTCACGCGTGCACTTCCCGAAGCAGATGACCTTCCCCTTGGCCTGAGGAAGCTTTGCGTGCCTTCCCTGGAGAATGTGGAGTCTCCCGATCAGCCCCCAGTAAAGTAGTTTCGGTGCCAATGTAAACCAGTTGCGCGGGTCCTTCACCGCGAGCGAAACCGCCCCACTGAACGCATCTATGCACATGGAGCAAGCCGTCGGATCGCGCCACGAGTAGATCCTTGCGACGCGGCCGAATTTCTCATTGGCGCGCATAAACGAGTGTCTCGGTGCGCTCCCGATGATCTCGGGACTGAGCGTCCCAAGGCCTTGCTCTTCGGCGATTCTGAGATGCGCTATCTCGCGAGGATCGATGCCTGCCAATCCGGCAGCCGCAGCGTCCAGTTCGAGCATGTTGGTGGACACGGCGAAGATCCCGGACCGCACGGGTCTGCCATTCAAAGGCCCGTCGCCCTCAAGACCGACTATTCCGTCCAGCACAATAAGGTCTGCAGGTCTCAGCTTCGCCTGCTCGACAAGCGGCTCGTGCAGGCCCAGTTGGTGATCCAGTTTCTTGTCCTCCTGCGAGAGCATGCCCTTGTGGTTCTTGATTGAGAGCGTCATCGTTGAGTAGCCGTGTGTCTTGAGCTTTGGGACATTCACGTAGAGATCGACATCTTCCAGAAGCTCGGGAACGCCTATCTCTCCGTATTTCCAGGTCCTCGTCCTTCTTGGCAGGTCGTTGAAGCTTACGAGAGGCACATCGAGCTTCCGGGCAAGCGCCGTGTAGCCTGATTTCTCAAAGACCCAGTCGGAGTCGAGACCGATCCCCGGTCCATCCGCTATCGTTATCTCAGTGACGCCGCGCTCTCTCAGAAACACGACCACCGCCTCGGTAACACAAGGGTGTGTCACGACCGCCGATCTGGGGCGCTTCCCGGTCACAAGGTTCGGCTTGATGAGAGCGCTCCGCTTCTGCGAGAAATCCAGGTTGAGCGAATCGGTCGCCCGCTCAAGAGCGGCAACAATGCGCGAAGTCCGGTACTTCCGGATCTCCTCAAGAAAGACCGCCATCAATCCTCCACATTCGCCTGTTGCTTCCCACCGGGCGGTTGTCGCGTCACGATCTCCCACCCCACGGCGGCAAGCGTCGGAACGTGCATCAGCATGTTGGTGTATCCCGCATTCGCCAACGGGCAGGAACAGGCTCCCGTCCGCACTCGATTTCTCAGCGCCTGCGCTCTCTCACCGAACCAGATAGAGGGGAAATCGTAGTCCGAGTCGCGCAGATTCCCGACGGATCTCGCCTCAATGCAGCAGAACCAGACATCGCCGTCCGGCGCAATCTGTCCCGATGCAAAGCCCGCGTAGCACGGGATGATCTGCCGATGCTCATTGAGAAAGCGCTTCACGAGCCCGTAGTAGCGCGCACGAAACGACTGCGTGACGCGTGAGATTCCACGGAACCGCTGCTCGTGAAGCCTCGCCGTCAGAAAATCCACTGCCGCTGCGTAATCAGCCGGGGCGGGTGTTACCTTGCTTCCAACAGTGTCAAGCTCAACCCGTTCCTCCGCTATCTCCGTTATGAATGAGTCGGGGGCGAGCTCCCTTGTGACGTATTCATAGATCTTGGGGAGACGCTCAACGTTGTGCACTGAGATAACGGTGTGTATGCCAAGTGTGAGGTTGTCGGCCTTGAGGTTCCTGAGTCCGTTGTATGTGCCGATCGCCTTCTCGAAATTCCCGGGGACGCCCCGGATCAGATCGTGGTGCTGCCCGATATCATCAAGAGAGAGGTTGATTATCACTTCGGTTCCCGGGCAGCGTGCTGCTATCTCTTCCACCATGGTCGGGATACGGTCCGTAAGTATCCCGTTGGTCGGAATGTTGATTATGGCTGGTCGGGTGCGTCGCCAGGCGCTTTCGCAGATGTCGACCAGATCCCTGCGCAGGAACGGCTCACCGCCGCTCATTGTGAACCAGTAAGGAGTCTTTCCCATCGAGGCGAACGTTCTGTCGAACTCCTCCACCGTGAACTCGTCCGCCTTCCGATTGTAGACATTGCACGTGAGGCACCGTGAGTTGCAGCGGTAGGTAACGCTGACAGTGACATTCAGTGGCAGCAGCCGGGGCCACCCGGTGCGCCTCATAGAGTGATAGAGCGGTATCGATGTCAGGAGCTTCAGCATCTGATTACGCTCTCAGGTTCTTGGTCGACTCGGCGACTTCCCAGGTATACGGGTTCTTCTTGAGAATCCGGTAGTCGATTACCCCAAGCATCCGGCCAACGAACTCCAGCCATATGCCGCCGATCGTCCACGCGACTACCCTTGGGCGCCACTCAAGGTCGTCGAGCAGGACGCCGAATATTCCCCCGATGCTCTTCGTCGACACGCTGTATGAGTGCTCCCGCTCGAGCCAGAGATGGCCGGCGTAGATCCGTCGCCGCTGCTTCAGGAAGTCGCTGACCGTCGATGCGCCCTTGTTGTAGACGATAGCCTCAGGCACATAGACGAGCCGGAGGCCGCGATCCGTCACGATCGCTTCAATACTGGCTTCGTCAACCGCGCTCTCGGGCGGGATCTGCTCGACGAAAGACCTGAACGCGATGATCTCGCCCAGCTTCGGCGATTTGAGCGCCAGCTTGTGATGAAGGCGCCAGAGCATGTGCACGACGAACCCCATGAAGGTCTCAGGATCGTCGACAGGGGTCGGACGCCCTCCGGCCATGCCGACCTCCGGGTTTTCGAAGGGGACGACCATCCGCTCGATGCAGTCCGCGGCGGGAATCGTGTCACCGCTTTCGAGTACGAACACGTCGGCGTCGGCCCTCTCCAGAAAAAGGTTGATAGCTGAAGATTTTCCTCTCCGCTCGGGTTGCACCACAAGTTCGACGCGAGGATCGCGCTCCGCCCATTTAGTCACGAGTTCGTCGGTGCGATCGGTCGATCCGCTCGAAACAACGATGATCCGGCGGATGTCGACCTTCACGAGCCTCTGGGCTGCAAGGGCCTCCAGGAGGCGCCGAATGTTGCGCTCCTCGTTGTAGGCCATGATGCCGATGCTCACGGTGATCATGGGCGCCTCTCCAGCATGTCAACTTCCGTTCAGAAGCCTCTCACCCAGTAAGGCCGGCAGCCCAGCGCTGATAATGCGCTCTCTGGCAGTGGCCACGTCATACTTGACCCGGAGGAGAGTGACGACGCGATCATCTAGGTCCAGAAGGCCGAACGCAGCGCGCGGGTCGCCGTCGCGCGGCTGCCCGACACTGCCGACGTTAATAATGTAGCGTCCGTCGGCCGCAAGCCACTCAGTCGGTCCCTTCAGTTCTGTCGGGCCGTATTCCGTCATCTTCACGATAAGGGGACAGTGGGAGTGGCCTATCAGGCACACAGGCTCGTCAAAAGCGGTGAACTGGTCCACGGTTGCGGCGGCACTCAGAAGATAGCCCCACTCCGCCGGTTTGGACGGTGAGGCATGAACGCACAAAACCGAGTCGAGCCTGCGAACCAGCGGAAGGCTCCTGAGGTACTGGCGTGACTCCTCCGAGATGTGGGAACGGGTCCACGACACAGCGTCTCTGGCTTGTTTGTTGAATGCGAACGCTTCTCTGTCGTTCAGGACTGCACTGTCGTGGTTGCCCATAACTGCGATGGGATCAAGTTCCCGGACAAGCTCCACGACCTCCTCGGGCGAGGCGCCGTAGCCCACGATGTCGCCGAGGCAGATGTACCCGTCCGGCTTGAGATCTTTCGCTCTATCAAGAACGGCCGTCATGGCCTCGAGGTTGCCGTGGATGTCACTCAGGATGATGTAGCGCACTCGCCTCCCCTTGCCTCGCGGGCAATGTGATCGAGCACACCGTTCACGAAGCGTCCGCACTCATCAGAACTGTACTTCCCGGCAATCTCTACAGCCTCATTGATGACAACCGCCACAGGGTTGTCCGGGAGAAACAGGAGCTCAAAGACGCCGATCCGGAGAATGGTGCGATCGACGGCTCCCATCCGGGATATCTCCCAGTGCTCGCTGGCAGCAGTTATGGCACGGTCGATCTCAGCCAAGTGCTCACGGACGCCGTTGACGAGAGATGTGGAAAAGGCGAGTGCCACATTTCTGGCCTCGTCAAGACCGGGGATAGCACCCTCAGAGACGCCCGTCAGCTCCTCTCGATAGAGGAACTTCAGAGCCAATTCGCGCCCTTCTCTGCGCCTGCCCCCGCTTGGGTGCTTCTCACCTGACACTCTACCCCATCCTTGCGTAAAGATCGGCGAGTTCCAGAGCCGCAAGTCCGGCGTCGTACCCGCGATTGCCTGCCTTGCTCCCGGCCCGCTCGATCGCCTGCTCGAGGCTGTCAGCCGTGATCACACCAAAGACAGTCGGTACTCCCGACTGCATTCCGGCTTGGGCAACGCCCTTCGCGACCTCGGCAGCAACGTAGTCGAAATGCGGTGTGGCCCCGCGGATGACCGCACCAAGGCATATTACTGCATCGTAAGCGCTCGAGTCACCCATTCTCTTTGCGACGGCGGGTATGTCGAACGCGCCCGGCACCCAAGCGATAGTGATCTCCTTATCGTCGACACCGTGCCGTCTGAGACAGTCCATCGCGCCTTCGAGCAGACGCCCGGAGATGAACTCATTGAAGCGCGACACGACGATCCCGATCTTCCGTTCTTCACCGGTGATGTGTCCCTCGTACACCTTACTCATCCGTCTCCTCCTTGGTGTGCTTTGCAACTGTCAATCCGCCCGCAGGGCTGCCGAACCTGCCCGGAGGGCGCGCGAACCTGCCCGGAGGGCGGACGATCCCCTCCCCACAATCCCCCTCTGTCCTCTCGTCTGCACACACGTCTGCCTGGAGATAGTGGCCGAGCTTGTCGCGCTTGGTCGCAAGGTACTGGCGATTGCACTCCGTCGGCGGGATCTCGATCGGGATACGATCGATGATTTCCAAGCCGTAACCCTCGAGGCCCACTATCTTCTTCGGGTTGTTGGTAATCAGCCTGATCCGTCCGACCCCGAGGTCAGCGAGGATCTGCGCGCCGATCCCATAGTCTCTGAGATCGGCCGGAAAGCCCAGTTCTTCGTTCGCCTCGACGGTGTCGCGTCCCCTGTCCTGCAACTCGTAAGCCCTGAGCTTGTTGCTCAGTCCTATGCCGCGTCCTTCCTGTCGCATGTAGAGGAAGACGCCTTCTCCTTCATCATCGATCATCTTGAGTGCCGCGTGGAGCTGGTCTCCGCAGTCGCAGCGCCTGGAGCCGAAGACGTCCCCGGTCAGGCACTCTGAGTGAACGCGGACGAGAACATCCTGCTCGGGTCCGGGTCTCCCCTTCACCAGAGCCAGATGCTCATGGTCGTCTATGTCGTTCTCATACAAGCACAGCTTGAATTCTCCGTAGCGGGTCGGAAGCGTAGTCGTCACTACGCGACGCACAAGTCGCTCGGTCCGCTGTCGGTAGCCGATGAGGTCCTTTATGCTCACCAGCATCAGGCCGAAGCGCTCTGACATCTCCCGAAGCTCCGGAAGACGCGCCATGCTGCCGTCATCGCTCATGACTTCACAGAGGAGGCCGGCCGGCTTGAGGCCGGCGAGCCCGGCAAGATCGACGGCAGCTTCCGTGTGACCTGCACGCCTGAGGACACCACCGACGGCAGCACGAAGCGGAAACACATGACCCGGCCGCGCGAGATCGACCGATCGTGTTTCCGACGCGACCAGGGCCTGCACGGTCAATGAACGATCCTGCGCAGATATGCCGGTTGTGGTTCCTTCCACAGCGTCGACCGATATCGCAAAGGCCGTGTTCATTCGCGAGGTGTTGTCTGCCACCATCGGGTGCAGATCCAGCTCGTCAAGACGTTCCCCCGTCATCGCCACACATATGAGGCCGCGCCCCTCCCGGGCGATGAAGTTGATTGCAGCCGGGGTAACCTTCTCGGCCGCCATGATGAGATCACCCTCGTTTTCGCGCGTTTCATCATCGACCACCAGGACCATCTTGCCGTCTGTGATGGCGTTCAGTGCGTTCTCGACTGCTCGGTAAGCGTCCATGCCACATTCACTCCACGAGTCCAAGCTCTCTGAGCCTCTCTATGGTGAGTGCGTCCTTGCGATTCGCGGTCTGAAGCCCCGCAGAATCCTCCCGTGCTTCCAGAAGCCTCTCTATGTGCCTGGCCAGTATGTCCGTCTCCATGTTCACAGCCATCCCCGTTCGATAGTCGCCGGCGACCGTCGTGCGCAGTGTCTCGGGGATCAGGGCGACCGTGACAGTTCGTCCCGAGATACTCGCGACCGTCAGACTCGCACCGTCAACCGTAATCGAGCCGCGTGGAACAACGTATTTGATGGACTCCTGCTTGAGCTCAATCACAAGCTCCGTTTTCTGTCCGGAACGTGTCATCCTTACGATCCTGGCTGTTCCGTCCACATGGCCGGTCACCATGTGTCCGCCGAGTCTGTCGCCAAGCCTGAGCGCTCTTTCCAGATTGACCGCCGCGCCGGGTCTGAGCTTGTCGAGTGTTGTCAGGCTCAAGGTCTGGGGGACAACATCGACTGTGAAAGCCTCGGCGGCCGTTCTGGTGACGGTGAGGCAGACTCCATTCAGCGCCACACTCTCGCCGTGGGAAAGCTCCGACGCGAAAGGAGCAGCCACCGTGACCGAAGCCCCGGCGTCAGTGCGCGCCACGGTCGTGATCTGTCCCGTCGTTTCTACGAGTCCGGTAAACAAGAACACTACCTCCCCGCCTCGGTTCCACCCGGTCGCCTGATATCAGCCTCAAAAAGCGCATCGGAGCCGACAGTCGTCCACTGCCCTTCTGAGAAGATGATGTCGTCGAACTGTAGCCTTCCCAACGCCCCCGGCGCGTCTGCTCCAATCAAAGAGGGCGCAACGAAGAAGGAGATCCTGTCGATGAAGCCGGCGTTCAGGAGTGAAGTGGCCAGGCGCGGTCCCCCCTCACACAGAATATCGATAAAGCCTTCTCCGGCTGCGCGCCGAAGGACCTCTTCGAGATCCAGCCCGCCATCTCCGGCTGCAGCCGTCCAGAGTTCAGCTCCGGCTCGTTCAATCCCTTCACGCCGTTCAGCGGGCGTCTCAAGCCTCGCCGCAATGATAGTCCTGTGTTCTCCTGTGCCAACGAGCAGCTTGGCGGTCTCCGGCGTCCTGAGCGTCGAGTCGACCACGATCCGCGCAGGCTGGCGCTTCCCGCCCTCAGGACGTCGGTCTGTCAGGCGCGGATTGTCGGTCAGAACGGTGCCTATCCCTATCAGCACTGCGTCCGCTTCGGAACGCATCCGGTGTACAAGGGCGCGGGACTCGTCGGACGAGATGGCGAGCGGTCCCCCGTCCCTGGTTGCAACACGCCCATCGAGCGAGACGGCGAGTTTCAGATGGACATACGGAAAACCCGTTCTCCTGAACTTCAGATACGGAGCATTCAGGCGGATTGCTTCATCCCGGAGCAGCCCAAGCTCCACTTCAACGCCCGCTCTGCGAAGCGCCGCCAGACCGCGCCCAGCGATCTCGGGATTCGGATCCTCAATAGGAACGACGACCCGTGTGATGCCGGCGGTGATGATCGCCTCTGTGCACGGCGGAGTCTTCCCCCATATTGAACACGGTTCCAAGGTCACAAAGAGAGTAGCGCCGCGCGCGCGTTCCCCCGCCTCGGCCAGGGCGTTCACCTCCGCGTGATTTCCACCGTACCGCTCATGGAATCCCCGTCCCACCACTTGACCATCTCGAACGAGGACGGCCCCGACCCGCGGGTTGGGACTCGTGTACCCTCGGCCCTTCTCAGCCAGGGCAAGCGCTGTCCTCATGTACTCCCTGTGCATCCTGTCCCCCGGGCCGATCCCTCACCGGCCGCACCCGCCGCGTAGCCTCGATTCATGATACTTGCCGAGCCGCGCGGTGCCGACGAAGCGAGGCAAACAAAAAGCCCCATTGTCGGGGCTCATAGCCGGAACCAGCACCTGGACCGGTTACCGTGTTCCTTCTTCCGTCCAGACTCTCACTGTCGGCGCCTGGATTTCACAGGCTCTGCGGACGTGCCGCTCGCGGGCTATCACCGCCGGTGGGGAATTTCGCCCCGCCCCGAAGGAATGGTATATTCAACTAATGTACAACTTACCATGGAGCAGCGGAACTGTCAAGCGCTCGGAGAAGAGCCTGCCGGATGGTCGTTCCCTCCCCCGTTCGATCTTACCAGGGCACTCGCAAATGCCTCCGGGTCGAACAGCTCGATGTCCTCGACAGTCTCTCCGAGTCCAACGAACTGAACCGGAATCGCGAATTCGCGGGCGATCGCCACGGCGATCCCACCTCTCGCGGTTCCGTCGAGCTTCGTCAGAGCAATCCCGCTGATCTCGACCGCCTCATGGAAGAGCTTCGCCTGCGAAAGAGCGTTCTGACCGGTGTTGGCATCGATAACCAGCAGGACTTCGTGAGGGGCTCCCGGCATTCGCTTCCCCAGCACGCGTCGGATCTTGATCAATTCCTCGAGCAGGTTCTTCTGTGTGTGAAGCCGCCCCGCCGTGTCGACTATCAGGACATCCACGCCCCTGGCGATAGCGGCGTCCAGCGCATCGAAAGCTACAGCCGCCGGATCCCCCCCCTCCTCACCCGCAATGAGCTGCGAGCCGCTTCGTTCTGCCCACACAGCCAACTGCTCACGGGCCGCCGCTCTGAAAGTGTCGGCCGCCGCCAGCATGATGCTCCGCCCAGCACGCATCTCGAGCGCCGCGAGTTTTCCTATCGTCGTCGTCTTTCCGGTTCCGTTGACACCGACGACCATGATGACATGCGGGCGCGCGCGCTCTGCGCCGTCTCGCGTCGTCCCTGCGCTCTTGAGTATCTGCTCGATTTCCCCGGCGATGAGGTCTACGGCAGCGTCGACACCCCCCGACGAGATATCTCCAGCGTTCTCCCTCAGGAGTTCCACCAGGCGCAGTGCCGTCTCGACTCCTACGTCTGCAGCAATCAACGTTTCCTCGATGGACTCGAGTGCATCGGCGTCGAGAGCTCCGGAGTTGGCAAGCGCACTTCTCAGACCATCCAGGATGGCTGCCCGCGTCTTCCCGAGACCGCTAAACAGTCTCGTAAGCGATCTCCTCACTTCTGACCTCGTTTCCCATCCCGTCGAGCCGCACGGAGACGACCTTCGAGACCCCGGACTCTTCCATCGTGACGCCATAGAGCCTGTCGGTGGCCTCCATGGTGACCTTGTTGTGGCTGATGATGATGAACTGCGTTCTGTCGGAGAACTCCCGCAGCATCCTGATGAAGCGCTTGACGTTTGCGTCATCGAGCGGCGCATCGACCTCATCGAGGATGCAGAAAGGCGAGGGCTTAACGAGATAGATCGCGAACAGCAGCGCTATTGCGGTAAGCGCCCGCTCTCCTCCGGACAGGAGGCTCAATCGGCCCAGCTTCTTCTCGCGCGGGCTGGCGACAATCTCGATCGCTGAATTCAGAGGATCGTTCGGCTCGAGAAGCCTGAGATCAGCCTCGCCTCCTTCGAAGAGGCGGGCGAACATGCCCGCGAAATTCCCACGGACGAGTTCAAACGTCTGTACGAACATCTCCTTCGCTGTGACATTGATCTCCTCAATCGCCTCAGTGAGCATCGTCCGCGACTTCTCGAGATCCTCGTACTGCGCCTTCAGGAACTGCAGTCTCTTGCTTTCCTCATCGTATTCATCAAGGGCGAGCAGATTGACCGGTCCCATCGACCGCAGCCGCACTTTGATTCTCTCGACCTCTTGCCTCGCAGCGTCCAGATCGGTAACTGCATCCTCGGCTGTGTCATCGTAAGCGGCAGTGTCGGCGAGCTCAATCCCGTAGTCCTCGCGAGTCCGGGCCGCGAGCGCTTCGCTTCTTCCCCTGAGCTCAGTCTCCCGGAGCTCGATCTCGTGCAGTTCTCTCTGGAGTCGCTCTCGAGATTCACGGGCTTCGCGGTTGGCGTCGGTAATCTTCTCAATCTTGGCGCGACGCGAGTGCGTCTCAGCGCGCGTGCTCTCGCGCTGAGACGTAAGCTCATCCCTCTTCACCCGGAGTCTACCGAGAGCATCGTGATCTTCCTCGATCCTGGAGGCAAGCTCCTCCGCTATCCGGATCTGTTCGCTACGCTCCGCAGTTCTCCTCTCAATCGCCGAGCGAACCGTCGTAGCGGCTTCCGCGAGCTGCATCCGTTCGGCCCTCAGCTGCCTCAGATTCGCCAGCGATGACGCCACCCCGATCTCGGCTGCCCTCTGTGCCTCAAGCGCTCTCTCTTTTGCCTTCTCGGCGTCTTCGAAGCTTCTCTGCAGGACGTGAAGACGCTCACCTGCCTCATCTTCTCCCTTCGAGAGACCCGCCAGGCGTTGTGCAATGCCGCCGATCTCCGTTCTGGTTGCCATCATCCGTTGTGCGAGTCCGTCCCTGCGCCCGGCCAGCTCGTCGGCTCTCTCAGCGATGCTTGTCCTGGCCAGCTCCAGCTCCGTGACCTTTCTCTTGGCGTCCCAGAGATCCGCCTCCGCCTGCTCCACCAACGCTCCGGCCGATCTTGCATCACTCGATAGATGCTCGACGTTGGACGAGTGCTTTGAGACGGCGGCCATGGCGGCAGCGAGCTCGGATTCGAGCCTTGCCAGCTCGTGCCGTGCGTTCTCGACGCGTTCCGTTCTTCTGAGGAGTCCCGCATCGTTACTCGACACCCGACCTCCCCCCAGAAGCCCTGATGATGAAACCATTTCGCCGTTCCGGGTGACGAATGCGAGACCGGCACTGGCGAAGCGGCGTGCCAGATCTGCAGCGCGATCGAGATCCTCGACCACCACCGCCCCCTCGAGAAGGAATGAAGCGAGGGTACCGTGTTCGTCCGCACACCTGACGAACTCCTCGCAACTCCCGAGCACGCCGTCGCTGGAGAGGAGCTCGTTCGGGATTCTGCGATGGATGACTGAATCGAGTTCGGAAAGCGGGATGAACGTGGCTCGGCCGAGCTCACCGTCCGCGAGATGGGCGATACCCGCGCGCGCCGAGGACACATCATTCGTTACGACGTATTGAACGGTGCCGGCAAGAGCGGCTTCAAGGGCACGAGCCATCGAGGGCTCGACATTCAGGATGTCCCCGACCGTTCCGAGGAGTCCTGCGATCTCGTGCGATCTGTCGGAAAGGAGGGCACGGACGCCGTCCTGGTAGCCACCGTAGCCGTCCCTGATTTCGGTCAGTAGTTCAAGCTTGTGGCGCGCCGAGGCCAGCTCCCCTCCAACCCTGGCTTCTCTCTCGCGAGCGCTCAACAACTCCTCGCGAGCCCTGTCCAGACCGGCGGAGTTTGCTTTCTCATCGGCGCGTGCGGTTCCGGATGAATGGATCAACAGCTTCTCTTCCTCCAGAGCTTCAAGGATGCGCGTCTCTTTCTCTGACAGCTCCGCTCGCGCCGTGGCGAGAGCGGCCTCGATCTCGACGTGTTCGCGCATGAGGTCATCCAGTCTCGCACGGAAACTCTCAAGCTCGCCTTTGATTCCCGCTGAGCTCTCCAGTCCTTTGAGCCTCGTTTGCTTCTGGCCCGCTACATCTCTCTGGAGTATCCGGTGCTCTTTCTCAATGCTCTCCAGGAGCTTGGATTTCCCAACAAGCTCGGCCCCGAGTTCATCGACCGCAGCCGCGGCGCTTTTCACTTCGGCTTCGAGTCGTTCCGCCTTCTCCAGGCTCGCAGAGAGGTCAGCTCTGGCGTCGGTTGCTTCCAGATCGAGTTCCTCTGCGCGGCTCTGTGATGACCTCACGCGCTCGCGCGTCACAAGGAGGCCATCCGCAAGATTCCGCATCCGGTCCTCGAATTCAGCAATCTCCCCATCGAGAGTCCCCAGCACCTGATCCTTCCCACGCAACTCAGCCCGTATCGCGTCCGTTGTTTCCTCGTCTCGGTTCAGGACCTCATCGAGAGCGCTCAGCTTCTGCCGGAGAACGACTGCACGCTCGCGGGACCCGTTCCGGACCTGTTCCCACTCGGCGTAGTCGTGGCGAGCGAGAAGTATCTCGATACCCTTCAGCTCATCCGTGTAGCGTCGGTGCCGTCGTGCCTGCGAAAGCTGTCGCTTGAGCGAGCGTACCTGCTTTTCCACTTCTCCGATGATATCTGCCACACGCTGCATGTCCGACTCGGTTGCATTGAGTTTGTTCAGCGCCGATCGCTTGCGAACCTTGTACTTCATTATCCCGGCGGCCTCTTCAAACATGAACCGACGATGTCCGGCAGAATCGGAGAGAACCGAGTCGACCATCTTGCGTTCAATCAGCGAGTAGGTTCGTGTCCCTATGCCCGTGTCGAGAAAGAGGTCGTGGATGTCGCGGAGACGACATATCGACTTGTTGATCGAGTACTCGCTCTCACCCGATCGGTAGACCTTCCGGCCAATAAGAATCTCTGAATAATCGATGGGTAGGTAGCCGGCGCTGTTGTCTATGGTCAACGTGACCTCTGCCCGTCCCAACCGCTTCCGCTTCTTCGTCCCATTGAAGATCACATCGGACATGCTCGCGCCGCGAAGCTCGCTGGCGCTCTGCTCTCCGAGTACCCATCGTATGGCGTCGGCAATGTTGGTCTTACCACAACCGTTAGGTCCGACAACCCCCGTGATGCCTGGACCGAACTCGAGCGACAGCTTGTGCGCAAACGACTTGAAGCCGAAGATCTCCAGTTTATCGAGATGCACGTGTCCTCCTACTCGCCGGAATCTACATCCGTCGTCGGCTGACGAAGTCTCTCAATCCACGCACCTTCATAACCGAGTTCCTTCACTGCGACAAGAAGGTCCACAGCTTCACCGACTGTCTCAAAACCTACGTCGACTGCTACTCTGTACCAAGCTCCGGACTCACCGAGTTCCACCGGGACAACTATCGCAGGAAAACCCGACTCGAGAAACGCGTCCATCTCATAGTATGCAGCAGTCTCACGCCTGTGCGAACTCGTGAAAACAACATAGAGACCGACGGCTGCGGGCGGCCAGTCGAGCGCCGGTTCACCACCTCTTGACTGATAGGTATCCAACCCCTGGCTCGTGCGATCAGTCTCCGCTCCACTTCGCGTCTCATCATCGTCAGCTCGCGTGATTTCCCCGAGCGATCCTGCCGTTTCTCTCTCAGCCGGCGAGCCAGGGGAATCGCCTTCCGCAAGTGTCAGTCCGGTCAGGTCTCTATCGGATCCTGCCGTCACGATGGCAGTGTCCGCTGCCACTCCCGACTCAACCGTGCTTCCTGACATCTCAGCCGACAGCTCGCCGTTCTCCGACGTCACAGTGCCACGGCCCCCGAAGAACCCGCACTTCCACGCGCCTCCCAGAGATGCGACAACCAGAACTGCGACAACAGGAACTACCCAGCGATTCCGCCTCCCCGTTTCCGGCACGACACGAGCTCCAGCAGGTTCTCGCTTTGTCGCAAAGTCACTTCCCGTCACCGCGTCGGGGGAAGATCGCTCAGCTGCATCCGATTCGACCGCTACGACAGCTACGTCTCCAGTCTTCTCATCTCTGCGCGGTCCCTCCGAACCCGGTGATTCGCTCGCCGCTGCCTCCGCCGTCTTCCCCGCCGTCACAACTCCGCTTGTGACATCGGGATGCTCGTCTGCGCTGGGAACCGTTTCATCGAAGGTGACATCGCTGGAAACCACTCCATCACGAGTCGCCTCAATCGTGATGCGTCGTTCCTCTGGAGGGGTCATGCATGGGAGGCTCACGAGAAGTCGCACGATGTCCGTCAGCCCAGGGCGCACCGAATGCGCCAGGGCATCCTCGACAGAAGATATCTCTTCCACAGTGCGGCCGACTGCAACCACAGAATCGAGGAACCACAGCGCGCGCCCCAGATCCTCGCGAGGAAGTACGACAAGGACGAGCGCCCCATCGCGGGCAAGTTTGTCGAGAACCACGCGGAACGCGTCTGCCCCAAGGACGCGGCTCGTAGATATCGGCCGCGAGCCTGCGGTCACAAGCGTCACGTTCGCAGCCAGTGTCCGTCGCGCGACGACTGATGTCGAGACACCGAACAGAACGGCATCAACGACGCCCTCGTCACCATCATCAAGGAGGGCCTTCGCAATAACCGGGGTCTCGAGACTCGCGTCGATCAGCGTAACCTGTCTGCCTCGCGCGCCGATCCAGGCCGCGACCGTCGAAGCGATCGATGCTGTGAGCAACGTATCGTTTCCCGAGATGCCGATGACTGAACCCCTGCACTTAAGAAGCGCTTTCTCGAGGTCAGGCATCCATCCTCCGACGACATCGTCAAGGACGGGTCTCACAGGAACCGGCCACTCCGGGGTATCCCCGAGAGCAATCTTGATTGTCCCAACCATCGGTTCTCGCTCCTCCACCCTCTCGGATCTGTCGTCAGGCATCGTTCATCAACACCTCTGCCACGGCATCGATCAGGACTGAGTCCTGTTCTGCAGGCACGGTCCGCAGATCGAGAAGAACCGTCTCCCCCACGATGCGTCCGATCACCGGCGGACGCCCGGCGCGCAGCTTTGCAGAGAACGCTCCTGCCGAGCAGGAGAAATTGGTCAGTTCCAGTCCAACACTCGGGATCTCGCTTCCAGGCGCTGCTCCTCCGCCGACGCGCGCCACGAGCTCGCGCACCTTAATGTCCGCTGCTTTACCGACGCGCTCCTGCAGGCCTGCAGCCACCTTCTCAGACCTGGCCTGGAGTTCCTCCAGGGAAACCCCGATCATGCGCAGAACCGGTATCTCAGTCGATCGACCACCGTCCAGGTAGAGACCGAGCGTTGCCTGAAGTGCAGCCAGGATCTGCTTCCCGGGTCTCAACGCTCGCATCAGTGGGTTTCTTCTCATCCTTGCAATGGTCTCGACGGTGCCGACCGCGATCCCCGCCTGAGGCCCGCCGAGCATCTTGTCTCCGCTGAACGTCACTACGTGAGCACCCGCCGACACGCTCTCGCCCACAGTCATCTCACCGGGCATATTGAGCACGTCAACGTCCACGAGTACTCCGCTTCCGAGGTCGTGTATCACTGGGATACCGTACCTGTCTCCGAGCCGCACCAGATCCCGGACGTCGACGCGCGACACAAATCCCTCGATCGAATAGTTGCTCCAGTGAGCACTCAAGAGAGCGCCGGTCCGATGATTCAGAGCGCCTTCGAAATCCGCGAGCGAGGTCCGGTTGGTCGTTCCCACTTCGACCATCGTCGCTCCCCCGCGCTCAAGGACTTCGGGCAAGCGAAACGAACCTCCGATTTCGATCAGCTCACCGCGCGAGACGATTACTTCACGACCAAGCGCAAGGGTGTTGATTGCCAGGAGTACAGCCGCTGCGTTGTTGTTGACGACCAGCGCATCCTCGGCTCCGGTCAGGACACACAGAGCATCGAGGACCAAGAGGTCACGCTTGCCTCTCGTTCCCCGAACAAGGTCGAACTCGAGATTCGAGTAGGCGCCCGCCGTCTCTCCGATCGCTTCGATCGCGGCAGCGGGGAGCGGCGAGCGGCCAAGATTCGTATGCAGGATCACTCCCGTCGCGTTCAGCACGGGCACAAGTGCCCTCAGAGCAAGTGTTCTTACCTCACGCTCGACTTCCTCTATGATCGACTCTCGGATCTCCTCCAAAGTACTCCCGTACGCGTGTCTCCCGGAGCGGATCGAAGCGCGCGCGCCGGCAAGAACCCTCTGCACGGAGCGCGTCAGCATGCTCCGGGGATGGTTCTTCCCGAGGGCAGACGAGCTCAGATGCTTCAACGCGGATTCGACGGAAGGAATCGCCTTCAAAGCGTCGTCCTGTATCTCCTGCAAAGCGGTCTTCCCCGGGATTGTGTGAGAGGCCTGCAGTCGGAACCGGCTGCAGGCAAGTGGGCCGCCCCGACTCGCGGATGCGCTCCGGCGACGCAAGGTCAGCGGCGTCAGGTTATCCTGCCATGTCGCAGCTGGTCAAGAGATTTCGGGCATTCGTCTCCTCATCCGACGACGGCATGATGCACGGGGGGATTCGCACTCTGCGACGCCTTGCGCCCCCTCATGCTGCACATGTTCCGGAAGAGACGACTGAACGGTGCGTTCTCTGCTTGAGATCTCCTCCAGATCGGGTGGAGATGCCGCTGTCATGGGCTTTCCTTGGCACATCGCTTGCATACTCACGTACCAGTGACATCAAGGAGGAAGGCATCTCGACGGCGCAGGGCGCAGAAGGAGGCAAACTGGACAGAGCTAAGAGCGACCCCGGCTCGTCCGGGACCGGCAGAAACCCCGGACTGGTGACAGAGGGAGGCACCGCCTCCACGAGTTCCGAAGAGGATCAGTCAACGACAGGAGAAGAACCATGCGCAAGAATACTGTATTCGTGTTCGTGCTTGCCATCACACTGATGGCCCCCACGGTGTCGAGTGTAGCTCGCATGCAGGAAGCCGACTACACCACGAGTGTGCCCGGCGACGGCGTTCGCAGCCCGATCATCCTTTTCTTCGACGACATGGAGAACGGGACCAATGGTTGGACGCACACGGACAACACGGCGACCGCCACGCCGAAGTTTCATCTTGACACATATTACGCATTCCAGGGCACATACTCCTGGTGGTGTGGTGAACTCAACGCGGCCTTCGCGAGTGGCGACGGCTACGGGAATAGCTGGGACCAGCTTCTTGTGATCCCGGATGTTGATGTCACCGCAGCCTACTATCCCGTCCTCACATTCGCCTACCGTTATGACTCCGAGCCGGGATACGACTTCACATATGTCCAGGCTGAGAGCCTCGGCGCCTACGTCAACCTCAATGCAGGCTACGACGGGTCAAGTGGGGGCTGGCAGGATCTCGGCGACTACGGCTTTATCATGGCAAGCTACGACAATCCTGTCCGGGCCCGTTTTCACTTCATCTCTGACGGAGCCTGGTCGGACGCAGACGGCAACTACGATTCAGACGGTGGCGCATTCCACGTCGACAACGTCAAGGTCTTCGATTTCTACGGCGGCGCCGTCTACTTCTACGACGACTGCGAAGGCGGTGGCCTCTGCACACCCGCCGTGCCCGCATCCGCAGGCGACTACTGGCATCAGATCACAAGGGCGTGTCCCGCCTACAGCGATCCCACGAGCTGGTGGTGTGGCGACGACGCGGACACATCTCTCGTGCCGCCGAATCTCAACAATTCCCTGCTTTCGCCACAGGTCAGCATCGTCGGGAGCACGATGTGTACGCTCCGGTTCCTGGTACACGCCGAGGTTCCTACGGTGGACAATGACTACTGGACCGAGGAAGTCTCCGTGGACGGCGGATCGGGCTGGTATCTCACCGGCGCGTGGTGGGGTGACTTCGGGCAGTGTGATGGTTGGGGCACAGCAGGCATCGCCGGTACCGACATTACCGCGTTCCTGCCCGGTACGATGTTCCAGTTCAGGCTGACGTTCCACACCACCGACAACGGCTGTGGTCCTGGAGCAGCCGGTGGCGCAGGAATCATGCTGGATGACATCTGGCTCGAGGACTGGACGGGTTCAGCGGTCGAGATGACCACATGGGGCAAGCTCAAGGCGCTCTACAGATAACAGCAGAGCCTTGATCAGGATCCACAACGGCGGGCAGCCCTGCGGGCGTGCCCGCCGTTTCGTTCCACCACCCTGTTCCCTTCTATGTGTACCGAAGAAGGATGTAGATGCTTGCGACTGAGAGGCAGATCGCGGTCAGCGGGATTCCCGCCCGGGCGAAGACAGCGAACGTGAGCGGCTCGCGCTGTTTCTGAGATAGTCCAAGCACGGCCAGGTTCGCCGCAGCTCCCACGATCGTCCCGTTTCCCCCAAGGCACGCGCCCGACGCAAGAGCCCACCAGAACGCATGGGCGAGTTCGGGCGAACCCGAGTTCGAGAAGTGATTCACCACGACCTGAACGAGCGGGATCAGCACGGTAACCGTGGGAACGGCCGACAGAAGGGACCCGATCACAGCCGTTCCCCACAGGAGCAGTACTATGAGAATCTGAGGATTGTCGGAGATAGCGAGAAAACGACCCGCGAGGAACGCCACAACTCCCACCTTGTCGAGCGCACCGACGAGCACAAACAGACCAATGAAGAAGAACAGCACAGGCCACTCGACTTCCACGAAGATTTCCTGCGGGTCGATTCGCGTGACAATGAGGAGCAGAGCAGCACCCGCCATTGCCACAGTGGCGGGCTGAAGCCCCATCTGGTGATGAAGGAGAAAGCCCAAAAGAACAATACCGAGAACGCCGCCTGATCTTGAGAGGAGCCCACGGTCCCTTATCGCCTGTTTCGCATCCATCGATGCCAGGGCAACCATCTTTTTCTCATCAGGCGGCCGGAAGAACTCCCTTCCACTCCAGAAGCGCAGATAGATGAGCGCAACAACCAGAGAGAGAACTGCCAGCGGGCCGAGGTGAACAATGAAATCGATGAAGGTCAGATGTTCTCCGAGCGGCGGAATCAGCGCGCGACTCCCAATGAGGATATTGGGTGGATCGCCGATCATAGTGGCCATGCCGCCGATGTTCGCCATGACAATCTCCATTACCAGGAACGGCACGGCGCTCTTGCCCATGAGATCGGCGATAAGATAGATAACTGGAACGATCATCAGAACCGTGGTCACATTGTCGATCAGGGCTGAAGCCACAGCCGTTATTGTCCCGAACCCCGCAAAGATGAGAAAGATCCGCCCGCGCCCCTGCTGTGCCACCGTGAGCGCCAGGTATCGAAAGACGCCCGTCCTCTTGAGCACTGCGACAATGAGCATCATTCCCACCAAGAGGCCAAGCGTGTTGAAATCGATGAAACCGATCGCCTCTTTCTGGGTAAGCGCAAGCCCCGGCAGGAGCAACACAGCCAGCGCGCCTGCCAGGGCTATTGTCGTTCTGTTGATTCTCTCGGTAACGATGAAGTAGTAGGTAACTACGAAGACTGCCGTTACCGCAACGACGGGATACATACTGCTCGTCCTCCGCTGAGTGAACCTTGGCGCGGCTACTCGGAAGAGATCAAGTCACTGTCGTCAAACGGTGGCGCTTCCTTGCCCATGTTCTTGAGCATCCACTCGGCCGATTCACGCAGTTCGGCATCCGGGTACTTGTCAAGCATCCGCTGAAGCGCCTTCCTTGCCGCGTCGAAGTCACCAAGCTCCTCGGCCTGAATGAAACCTACCATGAACTGTGCCTCAGCGGCGTGCTCACCGTCGGGGAACTGAATAACCAGCTCTGAGTAGTATCCGAGCCTCCTGTAGGGGTCTTCCGTATCCTGAGCAAGTGTGAAGAGCTCTTCCTCACTGCGAGGCTGCTTTCTGAAGGCCGCCTCGTTCACAGTCGCATTCAGCTGCGACTTAAGCTGCTCGAGCATCTGAAGATAGTACTCACGTGTCTCAGCCGGCATGAGGCTGTCGACGATTCGAGCGCGCACCTCATCGAGCGGTTTCACACCCTCTTGGCTCAACTCCTCGATCCTGACGATGTGCCATCCCTTGTCGGAGCGGAGGGGCTCCGAGACCTGTCCGACAGTCCCATCGAACAGACTCGCGATGAATGCGCCGCTCATTCCGGCACTCGGGAGCGAGTCGCCCTTGTTCAGCGCGCCGACGAGTCCGCCTGCGTCTCGCGATCCTGGATCCTTGGAGAGCTTGCGCGCCACTGACGCAAAATCCTGCCCCTCGATGACCCGGTTGCGCGCCTGTCTGGCCTCCGTCCGGGTGTCCACCAGAATGTGCCTGAATTTGACTCGACCGGGCCGCTTGAACAGCTCCGGATGTTCGTCGTAGTACGCTACCACCTTCTCTTCAGGAACAGTGGTCGCGCCTTCAATCTCGGTCTTGTAGTAGGCCTGAATCATGGAGCGTCGCTGAACAGCCTCAACGGTCCTGACTACCATCGGGTCGCGATCGTAGCCGGCTCGCTTGGCCGCCTGGTACAGGACCTCCTCTTCGATCACCCGATCCAGGAACTCAATCAGTCCGTCTGGACCGGAGAACTGCTGCTGGGTGAATGGGGGCAGCTCCGCGAGCTTGGCTCTTAGTTCAGCATGGGTGATGCTCGTGCCTCCCACCCTGGCGACGACCTGCCCGCGCCCACTCCCACCACATCCTGAAAGAAGCAGACCCGCAACAAGGAGCGCCGACAACGTGGCCGCCAATGTCTTGCCTAGCATTCGTTCCTCCTCGACACCTGATCGGTCTCACACGGGAGCGCGGTGCGCGCCTGGTCCGGTGGTGACCCGGCTACTCTCTGATGACCCACACCTTGATTTCGGCGTCAACGTCTTTGAACAGATGAATCGCGACCGGAAACACGCCCAGCATCTTGATGTGTTCATCCATGATGATCCAGGTCTGGTCGATCTCCAGTCCCTGATCCTCAAGTGCCGTGGCTATCTCCCTCGGTCCAACAGAGCCGTAGAGCCTATCACCCTCATCGGCCTGCACACGGACGGTGCACGAAACGCCGGCGAGTCGATCCGCCACAGCTCTGGCATTGCGTGAGTCCTTCCGGACACGCAGGTCCTTCAGTTTGACCATGTCTTTGAGCCTGGCCAGATTGGCTTCGGTAGCCGCCATTGCCTTGCCAGTCGGTATGAGGAAATTCCTCCCGTACCCGTTTCTCACGGTGACCAGATCACCTTCAGAACCGAGTCTCGGGACGTCCTGTGTCAGAATGATCTTCATCGTTGCCCTCCTCGAGACCGTCGCTCCGCCCGACTACCCATGTCTGTGGTGTCTGCCCACGTACGGCAGCAGCGCCATGAATCTGGCGCGCTTGATCGCCTCCGCCAGCTGCCTCTGGTGCCGACCGCACGTCCTGGTCACTCTGCGGGGGACCATCTTCCCCTGCTCTGTGATGAAGCGTGCGAGCCGCTTCTCATCCTTGTAGTCCACACGCTCTACCTTGTCCTGACAGAGACGGCAGAACCTGCCTAGTTGTTCGTGCCTTGCCATCAGTTCCTCCGTGAGTGGGAAAAGCCCGTGGTTAAGTTGCCCAGCCATTCGTCCATGTTGACTACCAGGTGCCTCAGCACGGTCTCATCGAGACGAAGCAGCCCTACGAGTCTCTCAATCGCCTGAGGATCGACTTGGAACCTCAGAAAGGCGTAGTGGCCTTCCGTATGCTTCTTGATCTCGAAAGCGAGCCGCCTCTTGGGCCATCGCTCCCACTTGTCGATCGTCCCACTCTCGTTCTCTACCATCTTCTCGATCTTCGCCATCATCTGCTCCACCCCTGAATCATCGAGGGTTGGGTTGAAGATGAAGGCCACCTCATAAGATCTCTCCATTACTTCCTCCTCTCGGACTGATATCTGACCCCACCTCGCTGGTGGGGTGAGGAGACCCGGCAGTGTGTGTTTTGTTTCACCCCTGCCGGGGTCCCGCCTCTCGCATCACCCACTGTCTCCGGCCCGTGTTACCGCTGGTCGGAACCACATCCAGGTGACGCGCTGCTAATGGAAGTGGATGAGGACCACATCCCCATCGTGTACGGGATGATCGCGGCCCTCGGTTCTGACGTGCCCGTGTTCCTTGGCAACGTGCATCGAACCGGCCACGATCAGGTCGTCGTAGCTCACCACTTCCGCCCTGATAAACCCCTTCTCCATGTCAGTGTGTATCTTGCCTGCCGCTTCGGCCACCGCCATCCCATCTTCAATGGTCCAGGCTCTTACTTCGGTTCCCTTGATCGTGAAGAACGTCACCAGCCCAAGAAGACGATAGCTGGCGCGTATCAATCGGGGCAGTCCTGTCTCCGGGAGATCCAGACCTGCCGTGACCTCGATGCGATCCTCGGATGAAAGCGATGCCAGCTCCGACTCAAGTTTGCATGAGACCGCGAGTACTTTCCACTGGGGTTCCCCGCTCGCCGCTGAGAGCAGCTCCACCCAACGACGCTCTCCTTCACCCAGATCGTTTTCGGCCATATTCGCCACGTAGATCGAATCGAGAGCCGTCAGGAACCGGTACCCGGCGATCTCGTGTCGCTCCTTTTCAGACAGCTCGAGCTTCCTGATATCAACTCCGCGCTCGAGGCCCTCTATGGCTTTCTCGAGAGATGCAAGCCCTGCTCTTGCCTTCTCATCCCCCCTCGAGACATCCTTGCGGATCTTCTTTACGCTCTTCTCGGCCATTTCGAGATCCGACAGAATCAGCTCCGTTCTGAGGATGTCCAGATCTCGCTTGGGATCGAGAGTGCCCTCCACGTGGCTCACGGTTGCGGACTCGAAGCAACGCACCAGATGAACGAGTGCGTCAACTTCACGGATGCTCGCAAGGAAGCGGTTTCCGAGTCCCTCACCCTTGCTGGCTCCCTTCACAAGTCCTGCGATATCCACGAAGCGTATCGTCGCGGGCGTCAGCTTCTCCGGCTGCAACAGCTCGCCCAGTCGTTCGAGACGCTCGTCCGGAACCGGCACAACACCAACGTTCTCGTGGATCGTGCAGAACGGGTAGTTACTGCACGCCACCTCCGCACTGGCGAGCGCGTTGAACAGCGTCGACTTCCCCACATTCGGGAGTCCGACTATGCCAAGCTCCAGGGACACGCACTGCTCCTGCCCGATTCCTCGTTCAAACCCTAGCCATTCATGAAAAGCGGGGCCAGAACGAGAGCTATCACGGACATCAACTTGATAAGAATATTGATCGATGGACCGACCGTGTCCTTCAACGGATCCCCGACCGTATCCCCTATGACAGAGGCCTTATGAGCTTCCGAGCCCTTTCCGCCGAAGTGCCCCTCTTCGATGTATTTCTTCGCGTTGTCCATTGCACCGCCGGAGTTCGCGGTCTGGATGCCGAGCACAACACCGGTGACGACCGCGCCGATCAGAAGTCCGGCCAGCGCCTTCGGATCGTATAGCCCGACCATGACCGGCACCACGATTGCCAGGATCCCCGGTTTCATCATCCCTTTGATCGCACCTCTCGTGCTTATGTCAACGCACGTTTTCGAATCCGGCATGACCTTGCCCTCGAGGAGACCCGGGATCTCGCGGAACTGTCGCCGAACCTCGTCGATCATTTTGAAGGCCACTCCAGAAACAGCCTTCAACAGCATGGACGAAAACAGGAACGGCAGCATTCCGCCGACGAGAAGTCCCGCCATCACTCTCGGGTCCGCCATGTCAATCACATTGATCTTGACCGAGACCATGTAGGCCGAAAGCAATGCTATCGCCGCGAACGCTGCAGAACCGATCGCGAAGCCCTTGCCGATAGCGGCTGTAGTATTCCCGACCGCATCAAGGTTATCAGTGACCTCCCGCACCTTCGGATCGAGACCGGCCATCTCGGCGATACCACCTGCGTTGTCCGCCACCGGGCCGTATGCGTCAACGGCAACCACCATGCCGGTTGTAGCCAGCATGCCGAAGGCCGCCATCGCGATGCCGTACATCCCGGCCAGCTGGTGCGAGACGATGATCGAAACGCCAAGAACGATGACCGGCACCGCGGTGCTGGCCATTCCTACCGCCGTTCCTGCTGTTATCGTGATGGCAGGTCCGGTCTGCGATGCCGCCGCAAGGTTTCTCACAGGCTTGTATTTCGCCGACGTGAAGTACTCGCTCACGAACCCTATGATCACGCCGCTCGCGATTCCGGCAAGCGTAGCGTAGAACGGTCCCAGAACCCCGTATGTCGTTCCGGCGATACTGAACTCACTGCCCATTCTGCTCACGATGAAGAAGCTGGCGATCGCCGTAAGCCCTGCGGCTACGTACGTGCCTCCCATGAGGGCGCCCTGAGGATTCCTTCGGCCGACGGCTTTCACGAACATGATCCCGATGATGGACGCGATTATTCCGGCACTGGCAATGTAGAACGGCAGCGTCATCAGTGTGGTTCGTGTCTCTGCCACAGTAACAAGAGCAGCTGCCAGTGCCATGCTCGCGATGATCGATTCAACGTACGACTCAAGCAGGTCGGCACCCAGTCCCGCGACGTCCCCGACATTGTCACCGACGTTGTCGGCAATCACGGCAGGGTTGCGCGGATCGTCCTCCGGGATATTCGCCTCGACCTTCCCCACGAGGTCGGCGGCCATATCGGCGCCCTTCGTAAAGAGTCCGCCGCCGGAGCGCGCGAAGAGCGCCACAAGACTGGCCCCCATTGCGTATCCGTTCACTATCACCGGTTCCCTGAATATGAGATAGACGACAGTCAAACCCAGGAGTGCCATGCTGGCGACACTCATGCCCATGACGGAGCCGGATGAGATGGCCACCGCGAGGGCTCCTTTGACACCACCGTCAGCGGCGGCCTGCGTGGTCCTCGCGTTTGCGCGCGTCGCGATGCTCATCCCGACGTACCCAGCCAGAGCGGAGACAAGCGCACCAAGCACGAAGGTCAGCGACGTTCTCCAGCCGAGCACCAGATCGGGCTTGCCGGTCAGAGTCGGCGCCAGCGCGATAAGCACAGCCACCCCAACTACCAGAATTGAGACGTACAAGTACTCACGCTTAAGGAAGGCCTTCGCCCCCTCCTGAATTGCGGCGGAAATGCGCACCATGGCATCGTTGCCCTGGCTCTTCCTCAGCACATCGAAGACGAGATAGACTACGAAGAGAAGCCCCACAACGCTCGACAACAAGGGAAGTCCCAGCAGCCCCATACGTCCTCCTACGCGGCGGTGGGTCCTTCGGACCCTACCCTCTTGTTGTACGTGTTCATCGCTGCATCCAATCCATCAACAACAACACTTCGTGCAACATCGCGGGCCTCAGCCTCCATCGCCGCAGCTATGGCAGCCTCGTCGGCGGTGAACTCCTGGAGAACGAAATCCGTCAGGTCCAGGCCTTTCGCAGGTGCGCCAAGCCCGAGCCTGAGGCGCGCGAACTCCTCAGTACCTAGCGTTCGGATAATCGACTGGAGCCCCCTGTTTCCGCCGTCCCCCCCCCCCCTTCTTACCCGCAACCACCCCAGCGGCATGTTCACATCATCGCACACGATCAGAAGAACGCTGGGACTCTCCCCGCGTTGCTCAAGAAGATCCGCGACTGCGAGTCCACTGAGATTCATGTATGTAAGGGGCAGGACAAGTGACACGTCCCGCCCCGAAGCATTTCCTTTGCCGATGAGATAGTCTCCGCCGCTCGACCGCATCTGAACACCCAGTTCCTCAGCGAGCGCCGTCACCACGCGGAAACCGGAGTTGTGTCGAGTCCGGCGGTACTCATCTCCGGGGTTCCCGAGTCCAACTATGACACTCACCACGATCCTGGTTGTCCCCTTCTCTCGACTACTGGTGCCCGATTACTTGTCGGTCTTCTCTCCAGTCTCCTCAGCAGCTGCTGCGGTACCGGCTTCCACCTCGCCCTCAGCGAGAGCCTCACCTTCGACAGGTTCTTCGCCCTCAACTTCCGCTTCCACGTAGAGGGTCGGGAGAAGGATGTCCACAACAGGACGTTCCGGGATATCCAGGAACTCGACGTGCGGGATCTTGATGTCACTGACGCGGATCACGTTCCCGATCTCAAGCTCGCTGATGTCCACCTCGACGTTCACCGGAATATCCTTGGGCAGGCACTTTATGTCGAGCACTCGCATAGCGTGATCCAGGATCCCGCGCCCCTCGTTCACAGCAGGAGACTCCCCCACCAGGACCACCGGGATTTTCATGTTGACGGGCTTGTGTTCCGAGATCCGCTGGAAGTCGACGTGCAGGACCTGACGCGTGATCGGGTTTCTCGTCATCTCTCTGAGCACAACACGCGTCATCTCGGCGCCTTCCGGAGTCAGCTCGATGATCACGTTGCGTCCTGCAGGCGTCGACAGAGCGGCCTTCAGCTCGGCCTCATCAACCGCCAGATTCATGTTTTCCTGCTTCTCGCCGTAGAGAATAGCCGGAACCAATCCCTGCCGACGAACACGCTTGGCGCCCTGTGTACCGAGCGCCGTCCTTGCTGCCACCTTGAGCGTCACCACTGCCATTTTCTGGTCTCCGTGTTTCACATGGGTTTTCAACTGGAACCGGGTGACACGGACGACGCCGTGGCCACCCGGCAACACACATCAGACAAAGAGCGAACTGACGGACTTCTCCTCGTGAATCCTGTCGATCGCTTCTCCAAGAAGTTCCGCGACCGACAGTACCTTGATTTTCGAACTCGCATTTCGTGCGACACTGAGCGTGTTCGTTACGACCACCTCAGCTATGATGGACTCCGTCAATTTCTGGACAGCATCGCCGGCCAGCACGGCATGAGTGGCCCCCGCGGTGATACTGATTCCGCCCAGCTTCCTGATGGCCTGCGCCGCCTCTATAAGCGTGCTGCCCGTACTGATTATGTCGTCAATCATGATCACGTGCTTGCCGTCCACGTCGCCTACCACATTCATGACCTTCGTCGCATCCGGTTTCGGTCGTCTCTTATCGACGAATCCCAGAGAAGCACCGAGTCTCTTGGCAAAGGCGCGCCCCATCTTAATGCTACCGATATCAGGTACCATGACGACAAGATTGTTCTTGACGGCTTCGTCGAAGTATCTGAGCAGTACGGGGGCCGCGTAGATGTGATCGAGTGGTATATCGAAGAAACCCTGGATCTGAGGAGCATGGAGGTCCATCGTGAGAACCCTGTCTGCTCCCGCCTTCGTCAGGAGGTTGGCGATGAGTTTCGCCGTAATCGCGACACGCGGACGGTCCTTTCTGTCTTGGCGAGCATAGCCGAAATACGGAATGACAGCGGTGATCCTGCGAGCGGAGGCCCGCTTCAGAGCGTCGAGCAGAATGAGTAGCTCAAGCAGGTTCTCAGCCGGCGGTCCGGTCGGCTGGACTACGAACGCATCAACGCCTCTGACGTTCTCCGAGATGCTGACGCGGATCTCCCCGTCCTTGAACTTGTCCACGACAGCCTCTCCAAGACCGATGCTGAGGTACTCACATATCTCAACCGCAAGCTCTTGATTGGCGTTTCCGGTGAAGAGCCTCAGTTCGTCACGCATACCTCTCTCCAGTTTTCACTCCTGCCTCAGTGCAAGCGCCCCAGTCTGGCTGGGGCGGGAGGATTCGAACCTCCGATCCGGGAGCCAAAGTCCCGTGTCTTGCCACTTGACGACGCCCCAGCGCCATCGCCATCGCTGATGCGACCACGCAATTCCGGCGGTCTTCCCGGCACGTCGGTCTGGACGTGCGCTCTTACTCGTCGTATTCCTCGGCGAGAACCAGCACACGGTCGTGTGTCACAGCGTCCTTCGTGGGCGCAGACTGCATGCTCGCCTCGAGCTGGCGTCTGTACTCCCCCATCACGGCATCTTCGATCATTTCTCTGGTCGCATTGTTGATGGGGTGCGCTATGTCCCTGAACTCGCCATCCTTCCTTCGGCGACTAGGCATGGCAACGAACAGCCCCGTGTTGCCATCGATAACTTTGAGTCCTCTGATCACAAAGGCGTCGTCGAATGTGATGCTGACAAACGCCTTGAGACGTTCCTCGTCACGCAGCGTCAACCGTACCTCGGTGATCTCCATGCGTCTCACCGCCCTTTGCCTGAAGAAAGGGACAGGATCGCTTCCGGGACACACAACACTGCGCCGCCGCGCTTCAGCACGACGCTCCTATGCGCCCTCGACCCGACACCCGGAGTCGATCGGCTCCACGATATGTATCTGCCATCCGTGCCCCCCAAGGCGCGGCAACAGAGATGTCGCCTCCTCGCTAGAGCGTACCAAACCAATCACCGTCGGTCCACTTCCGGACATAACAGCCGCCTGGACGCCCGCATCAAGGAGCGCTTGCTTCACCGCCCCTACCTCGGGGTAACATGCAACAACGCCGGGCTCGAGGTCATTCCGGAACGCCGTAACGAGCGACCCTAACTCCCCTTCCCGGATAGCTGAAGAGTTGAGTTTAGTGTAGCTCGCGTCTCTTGTCAACCCGATTCTGACCCGAGCATATGCATCTTCGGCCCGAACCTTGAAGGCGGGTGTCACAAGCAGCAAGCAGAAACCGGACAGGGGCGCTACCGGTTCCAGGATCTCCCCCCGACCCACGCCTCTGGCGGTGCCCCCACGGAGGAGGAACGGCACGTCTGAACCGATCTCGAGCGCCAGTGACATCAGTTTCGTGTCCGATGCTTCAAGATCGAACAGCGCGCGTCCTCCCATGAGGACGGCGGCCGCATCAGCACTCCCGCCTCCGAGCCCCGCCCCCACCGGGATCCTCTTGAAGAGAGTAATGGACATCGCCGGCGCCGCCAGCTCGCGCGTCAACAGCGTGGCAGCCTGCCAAGCCAGATTCGACGGTCCCCCGGGCACCTGAATCCCCTCGCAGGAGAGACCGATCCCAGCCTTAGATGCTTCCAGAAAAACCGTGTCCGAGAGAGAAATGGTCTGGAAAAGCGTCTCGATATCGTGATAGCCATCGGGCCTTGCGCCCGTTACAGAGAGTCCCAGGTTGACCTTGGCGTGCGCCTCAATGTGGATACGCCTCATGAATGCGCCCCGTCCTGATCGTGAAGGTATGGCAACCGGCTACGACGAATAGAGGACGCAGATCACTACTCCGACCCAAAGCACAACGGCTATTGCGAGGTGGGTGTCCGAAGTAAGTGCCTTTGACGGTTTGGCACCACCATCGCCGGCCAGAACCAGGAAGAGATATCGGAAGAGGCCGTAGACCACAAATGGAATCGTGTAGACCAAATCGGCACTACCGATCTTCTGCACGGTGCCGGGCCAGATAGTATAGATGGAGTATGAAATGACCGTCGACGCCGTAACGATTCCGATGAGCCCGTCAACGAATACGATCGGATAGTGGTCGAGTGCTGCGCGGTGTCCTCCGGCGTCCCCGCCGAGCGAGATGCTTTCCGCTCGTCTCTTCCCGAGGCCGAGAAAGAGAGCCAGGAAGAAAGTGCAGATAAGAAGCCAGGGAGATAGCTCGGTATCAGGAGCGGCAACTCGCAGCACTTCAACACTGGC
Source organism: bacterium (assembly GCA_025782395.1). Lineage (GTDB taxonomy): Bacteria > Joyebacterota > Joyebacteria > Joyebacterales > Joyebacteraceae > Joyebacterum. The sequence goes on along the minus strand of JALGZD010000004.1, from coordinate 15,410 downwards.
AGCAGCTCTGAGCACGAATCCGATCGCGATCGACATCACATCGAGGATGACCATGCGTCTGAGGATCAAACTGTACAGAACATTCAGAAGGAGGTAGCCCAGCGACACATGTCCGAAGGTCATATGGATGCTGTAGGCCCAGGCAAGTCCTCCGGCAGCGGCGCCTACAGCCACCGTCGCTGCGAGGGCCATCGAGAGTTCGCCCGAGGCAAGCGGACGTATCCTTTTCTCGGGATGCTTGCGATCGCTCTCAAGATCAACCATGTCATTGATGACGTAGACTGCCCCCGAAAGCATGCAGAACACGATGAACCCTGAAATCGCAAGTCCGATCAGCTCGGGGTCCGTCAGGCCTCCCGCAAAGATGAGCCCGGCAAACAACACCAGGTTCTTGATCCACTGATCTGGTCTCAGCGTCCTTAGCAGACTGCCAAGCGTTCCCATTTGACCTCCATGATCGACCTGTCAGGACAGGATGTCCTTGAGTTTCGTCACCATCAGGTCGACGGCGACGGTGTTCTTGCCACCCTCGGGAATTACGACATCCGCGTAGCGCTTGCTTGGCTCAACGAACTGCAGGTGCATCGGTCGAACCGTCTTAAGGTACTGCTCAATGACCTGCTCCACACTCCGCCCACGCTTCACGATGTCTCGCCTGAGCCTGCGAATGAACCTCTCGTCGGCATCCGTATCGACGTAGAGCTTTATGTCCAGAAGCCCGCGGAAATCCGGCTCAGCCAGAACCATGATCCCCTCCAGAAGAATGATTCTCGCTGGTCGAACCGTGACGGTCTCTTTCTTCCGTGTGTGGGTCTCGTAATCGTAGATCGGTTTCTCTACCGCCTGTCCGGACTTCAGTTTCCTCAGATGGTCCAGGAGAAGCTCGTTCTCGAAAGCGTCCGGGTGATCGTAGTTGATCAGCTCCCGCTCACGCGGTGTCAGGTGACCCCTATCCAGATAGTACGAATCGTGGTGGATCGTGGCAACGCTGGCGCTCGGGAAGTGCTTCAGGACCTCCCTTGCAACAGTCGTCTTTCCAGAGCCGGTACCGCCGGCTATTCCGATGATTACCGGGTCCAAGGCTGCTTCCTCCAATGTCACAGGCGTCCCAATATCAACATCTCAGGTCCTTCCCTACCCCTTGAAGAGCTCCTCCTCAACGACCGCGCAGATCGCGTGCCCGATTGCGATGTGGAGCTCCTGTATCCGCTGCGTGTCGCGAGACGGCGCTCGCACTAAATGATCACAGTACTCCTCCATCGCACCGCCGCTCTCACCAAGGAGCCCGACCGTTACAAGCCCCGCGGCCTTCGCCGCCTTCAACGCTGCTACCACGTTCGCTGATGAACCACTCGTTGATATCCCAATCAGAACATCGCCCCCCTTTCCCAAACCCTCCACCTGTCGAGCGAATACAGCTTCGTATCCGTAGTCGTTGGCTACCGCCGTCAGCGTAGAAGCATTTACTGTCAGTGCAACCGCAGGGAGAGCGCGCCGCTCGAGTCTGAGCCGCCCCGCGAGTTCGGCTGCCAGGTGCTGCGCATCTGCGGCGCTTCCTCCGTTCCCGCAGAAGAGGACCTTTCCTCCGGCTTTCAAGGCGTCCACGAGAGCCGCTGCGACTGCCGCCCCGGTTTCGGAAAGCGCGTCGGCCGCCCTGGCCAGGACATCTGAGGAATCACCCAACGCTGTCCGTATGCACTCTGCCGAGGCGCCTCTGTCTTCTCTCATCCCCCCTGCCTTTCCGTGAGGTAGTCCGCCAACGCCTCCTGCCAGGACCGGGGTTCCCAACCGAGGGACTCAGTCAGCCGGACAAGCGACAGAACAGATCGTCTCGGACGCTTCGCCGGACGCGTGAATTCCTCCGTCCGTACGGGCTCGATGACTACCTCGGAACCACCTGAGAGCTCCAGGATGCGCCGTGCGAATGTGAACCACGTACAGCTTCCTGAGTTCGTAGCATTGAGCACCCCCCGCACACCTGTCGGCAGCAGGTCCACGATGATCATAGCAAGATCCGCGGCACTGGTCGGCATTCCTTCCTGGTCGTCAACGACTCTCAGGCTTTCCTGCTCTCCGGCGAGCCGGAGCATCGTCTCGACGAAGTTCGGGGAACCGTGGCCGTAGAGCCAAGCCGTTCGCAGCGTGAGGTACTGAGCGCCTGATTCGGCAACTGCCTTCTCGCCCGCGAGTTTGGACTCGCCGTAGATGTTGAGCGGATTCGGTGTATCGTTCTCCCTGTAGGGCGACTTGCTCTCCCCATCGAACACGTAGTCCGTGCTGATGTGTACGATGGCTGCGCCGACCTCTCCAGCGGCTCGGGCGACGTTCCCGGCTCCGTCCGCATTGACTGCGAAGGCCAGCTCGCGCCTCGCCTCGGCTCCATCAACGTCCGTGTACGCTGCGCAGTTCACAATGATATCGGGCGATGTCCGTCGTATCGCGTTCAGCGTGGCAGCGGCATCACGGATGTCAAACTCTTCGATGTCTACACCAACGACTGCATGCCTGCTGCTCAAGGCTCGTACGACCTCGCGTCCGAGCATGCCGCGTGCGCCTGTTACCAGGATATCGCTCATTCGCTCCCTCGTATCGCGCTAGGGCACCTCGATGCGACTCGCGTCACCGACCATGAACCGATAGGCGCGTGGCATCGTCCCGCTCTTGACGATCTCCACATCCTTCCCGATAAGACTCCGTTCCATGCGCTGACCCAGGTTAACGATCCGGGAATTCTCGAGCACAATACTGTGTTCCACCTCGGAGTTGTGGATGACGACATCGTGGTAGATCGACGTGAACGGTCCCACGTACGACCTCTCTATCCGCGATCCGCGCCCGATGATCAGGGGGCCCCTGAGAACACTCCCCTCAATCACGGCTCCATCCTCGATGACGACGCTCCCATCGATCCGCGAAGCTGCATCGACCAACCCATGGTTCTCCCCCTGCAGGGTCTCAAGAACCATGCGGTTCGCCTCAAGGATGTCATCAAGCTTTCCAGTGTCTTTCCACCAACCCGTCACCTCGTGAGCGCGAACGGTTCGTTTGCTGTCGATCATCTCCTGGATGGCGTCGGTTATTTCCAGTTCATTCCGTTGCGAAGGTCTGATGCTGCGCACGGCCTCGAAAACAGTCTCGTCGAACATATAGACGCCGACGAGAGCAAGATCGGATCCCGGATGCTCCGGCTTCTCCTCCAGCCGGACGACGTGCCCGCCGTCCAGTTCAGCCACTCCGAACTCGGACGGATTCGGAACGCGTGCGAGCAGGATCTGCGCGTTGGGTTTCGTCTTCTGGAACTCGTTCACGAAACCCGTGATGCCGCCCATGATGAGATTGTCACCGAGGTACATGACAAACGACTCCCTGCCCATGAAGTCCTCGGCAATCGCGACGGCGTGTGCCAGACCGCGAGGAGCGTCCTGAGGTAGATAGGTGACTCTCAAACCGAACGCCGAGCCGTCTCCCACGGCCGCTTCGATTTCGGCCGCCGTCTGACCGACCACGATCCCCACATCCACAATACCCGCTGAACGGATCGCCTCCAGCCCGTAGAACAGTATCGGTTTGTTGGCGATCGGTACAAGCTGCTTTGCGCTAGTGTGGGTTATCGGTCTGAGGCGCGTCCCCTTGCCTCCAGAGAGTACCAGAGCCTTGATCTCGATCACCGACCTTTCAGGTTGCGGATGCCTCAGGACCCATGGATCCTCTGCGGCGGATGACGCCTGAGAACATCACAAACGTCGTACTGAGTGCCTTTCCGTCCCGCGGACTCGTTTTCCCTGCGACGAGCTTCAGTCATGGATGGCCCGTGCAATTTCAGAGACCAGTCCCAGATCCCCCGTGCGCTCTACAACGTCACCAGTCACGATAAGCTGGGCACCCGCCTCAACAAGCATAGCAGCTGCTTCCGGTTTCCTGATACCACCCCCTACCATCACAGGAATATCGACGTAGCCGGCGACTGCCCGGACCATCTCCTCAGGTACGTGAGACACGGCTCCGCTGCCCGCATCCATAAAGGCGATCTGCATCCCGAGATACTCGGCCGCGAGAGCGTGAGCCATCGCGATATCCGGTTTGTTTCTGGGAAGCGCTCGCGTGCCGCTCATGAACTCGACGGACGTGGTAGCCCCGCCCTCGACCAACATGTACGCCGTCGGGATCGCCTCCAGCCCCATATTCCTCAGTACCGGCGCTGCCTTGACGTGCTCACCTATCAGAAGCTGCGGATTACGCCCACTGACGAGCGAGAGAAACAGAACTGCGTCGGCCTCAGGGACAACGAAACCCAGATCCCCCGGGAAGATAACAACCGGTAGACCGGAGGACTGCTTCACTTCCCTGACCGTCTCGCTCATCCCTCCTTTGAGAGACAGACTGCCGCCGACAAGGATGATGTCAGCCCCCCCATCGGCTGCCATGGCCGCCAACCGTGCGTTCTCGTCTGGTGGGAAGCTGTCGGGGTCCAGAAGAACCAGGTAGAGGGCCCTCTGTGCCGCGAGTTTCTCGTGGATTCGCGTGAGAACCGGCTGTTCCATTGGTCTCGCCCTCTCGAATCTCAGGATCGTGCGTGGTTGAGAAGCGCTCCGATGATATCGGGCACGCTCTTCAGCGCCTCATCGAGTCTCCCGGGATCGCCGCCGCCGGCCTGAGCCATGTGAGACTTCCCGCCACCTCGCCCTCCAATCATCTCCGCCACACGACTGACAAGGTCGCCTGCCTTCAGGCGTCGGGCTTTCGACAGATCGTCCGTTACGACAGCAATCAGCGCTACCTTCCCGTCAATCACTGCCGCCAGCACTCCCGCTCCTTCTGTCTGCAGGCGTTCCCGAAGTCGGTCGGCCAACCCCCTCAGCGACTGGATATCGCCGGCGTCAACACGGCCTGCGACGGCGCGAACACGGCCTTCTCCAACAGCGACCGCTCCATCGATCAATGCTCCTATCGATTCACCGGCCGCTTCCTGCCGTGAGCGGACCGCCTCTTTCCGGAGCCGGCTGTTTTCACTGACCAGCTCCAGCGCACGCGCCAGAAGCTCATCCGGCTGAACCCTGACTGCCTCCGCCAGAACGCATATGAGCTCGGCGTCCTTTCTGCTTCTGAGCTGTGCGGCTTCACCTGTCACCGCCTCTATCCTCCTGACGCCCGCCGCAACGCTCGAGTCGGATACGATCGTGAACGCTCCGATCTCTCCAGTTCGCCGTACGTGTGTGCCACCACAGAGTTCCAGACTGGAGTCGCTGATGGCAACCGTTCGGACATTCTCCCCATACTTCTCGCCGAAGAGAGCCATGGCACCTTCCGATATTGCGCGGTCCAGACTCACGACCTCATCCTGAACCGGGGAATCCAAACGGATCCAGGCGTTGACGATCTCCTCTGCTGTCGCGATCTCCGCATCGGAGAGAGCCCGGAAATGCGTGAAATCGAACCGAAGGCGATCCGGTCCTACCCGGGATCCGGACTGGTGGACGTGATCACCGAGCGTTTTCCTCAGCGCCGCCTGAAGCAGATGAGTGGCGGTGTGGTTCTTTTCGATCCGACACCGCCTGGCGATATCCACCTCCGCGTGAACATGGCTGCCCGCTCTGACTGCCGCGCCTGTGGACCTCGCCACGTGCACGGTACACGCTTCTTCGGCATACGCATTGAGGATCTCCAGCTGAACCCCACCTCCACTCACCCGACCGGTGTCTGCCACCTGCCCACCGGACTCAGCGTAGAACGGTGTCTTGTCAAGCACGAACTCGACGAGTGCTTCGTCGCCGCTTTTCCTGACTCGAGTCACGACGGCAGCCACAGGCTCCGAGAAAACACCCACCACATCTCGTTCCATCCGCTCAGGATCTCCGGACTGGAGTCGGTATCCGACGAACTCGGATTGTGGCAGAGCTTCCTTCAGCTCATCGGTCCATTTGCGGTGTCCGTCCACCGCCCCGGCGAAGGCTGAAGCTCTCCGGCCGCGCGATTTCTGTTCGCTCATTGCCGCCTCAAAGGTGGGCACGTCGACGTTGAGTCCGCGCTCGTTTGCCATCTCTTCAGTCAGATCGAGGGGAAACCCATATGTGTCATACAGCTTGAACGCGTCGTAACCGTTGATGATCCGCCCGCCGCCGGCAGATGTGCGCTCAACGATTTCCTCGAAGAGCGCCGTCCCCTGAGCCAGAGTCGACTGAAAGCGCTCTTCCTCAGACCTGATGGCCAGAGCTATCTGCTCGCGCCTGGACACAAGATGGGAATGCGCCTCCCCCATCGAGTCGATGACAACTCCGGCAATCCTATAGAAGAACGCCTCCTCGATGCCGAGCGAGAGCCCTCTCCTGACGGCACGTCTGATGAGCCGTCTGATGACGTACCCCCGCCCCTCATTGGACGGCAGGATGTTCTCGGCAACAGAGAAAGTGACCGCCCTTGCGTGGTCGGCGATTATGGACACATCGATACCGATCTCATCCTTCGGCGCACCGCCTCCACACTCCTCCGCAGCGCGACGTATCGCCTCTACGATAGGCATGAAGAGATCGGTTGCGAAGATCGTGTCCTTTCCCTGAACGACTGTCGCAAGTCGCTCCAGTCCCATTCCCACATCAACGCCCGGGTGCTTGAGCAGCTCCCGTGTGCCGTCGCGAGCCTGAAGGAACTGAGGGAATACGAGATTGCCGAGCTCGAAGAAGCGCCGGCAGTCGCACCCAGGCTTGCACTCGGGGCGTCCGCAACCGGTATCCTCGCCCATGTCGAAGTGGATCTCTGAGTCAGGGCCGCACGGTCCTGAGTCACCCGCAGGTCCCCAGAAATTGTCTCTGTCACCCAGCGGGATAATCCTCTTCTCCGGGATACCGATTCGCTTCCGCCAGATATCTGCAGCCTCTTCATCGGTTTCGTGAACTGTGATCCACAGAGGCTCGACGGGAATACTGAAAACGTTGGTAACAAGATCCCAACACCACTCGATGGCCTCCCTCTTGAAGTAGTCACCGAAGGAGAAATTACCGAGCATCTCAAAGAACGTGTCGTGATAGGGGCTGTGGCCGACCTCCTCGAGGTCGGAGAGCCTCAGACAACGCTGGCTCGAGACGACCCTCCTCATCGGCGGATCGTCCATGGTGTAGTACCGCTTGAACGGGACCATCCCCGCAGAGTTGAACAGAAGGGTCGGATCGTCCTTCGGGATCAGCGGCGCGCTGGGAACCACCTTATGTCCCCGCTCCGAGAAATACTCAATGAACGCGCTTCGTATTTCCGACGAAGTCCTGACCCTACTCATTGACCTCTCCCTCTATTTGCCTCATGGCCTCGGCCACCACCTCAAAGGAGAAGCCCCTCCGCAGCAGATGGGATTCGAGCCGTGATCTTGCGCATCTGTCACCGGCCGTCCCGATTCTACCGAGACGTTTCTTCAGGACTGCGGTAGCGAGATCTATCTCCCGGTGCTCTTCGTACACCTCATCAACGGTGGCCGCGATCGTCTCCTCTGCGACACGCTTCGCCCGGAGTTCACTCACGAGGAGCATTCTCCCAACCGGCCGCAGGCGAAGACGCTCCTCGGCCCACAGTCGGGCGAACTCACGATCATCAACCAGCCCGGCAGCCTCAAGAACAGAGAGGACCCTATCTCTTGTCGGCGTGTCGAAGCCCTTTCGCTTGAGCCGGTCAGAAAGCTCCCAGCGGCTCCGCGCCCGTACGCTCAGAAGCCTGAGCGCCGCCTCGCGCGCCTTCTCGTCGTCCGGCCTTTTCTTTGCCGACCCTTCGGTGTCACCCGCAAGAAGACGACCCGCGGAGTCTGCCAGTTGAACACCCACGGCCAGGCCCATTCTGCGGGCCACGCCTGCAGAAACAGTGAAAGCGCGTTGCCCATCCACGTAGACCGTGAGCGCCGAGCTTCCCTCGACGCTCCGGATCGCCGTGATCCTACCGACTGGTTGCCGCTTCTGTCTGCTTGCCGCCGTCAAAGCTCAGGGCTCATCGTCACGGCTACTTGGTCGAACCGACGGTCAGCTCCTCAACCTCTTTGTCCGCACCGTTCTCAGGCTGGCCGGGATCCTCATCCGGTGGTATGAGACCAACCGCCATCCGGATTTCACGTTCAAGCTTTCGGCTGACCTCGGGGTTCTCCTCAAGGAATGCTCGTGCCTTCTCTCTACCTTGACCCAGCTGAAGCTCGCCATAGCTCATCCAGGTGCCCTTCCTCGACACGACTCCCTCATCGAGTCCGAGGTCCAGGAGATCACCCTCGAGAGATATCCCTTTGCCGTAGATAAGGTCGAACTCCGCGATCCTGAACGGCGGTGCAACCTTGTTCTTCACTACCTTGACCTTGGTGCGATTGCCGACGATCGAATCGCCCACCTTGATGGCGCCGATCCTCCGGATATCCAGACGCACACTCGCGTAGAACTTGAGCGCCCTGCCTCCCGATGTCGTCTCCGGGTTCCCAAACATGACGCCGATCTTCATGCGTATCTGGTTGATGAAGACGACGCACGTTTTCGATTTGCTGATGGCGCCTGCCAGCTTGCGCAAGGCCTGAGACATGAGACGCGCCTGCAACCCGACATGCGAGTCGCCCATCTCGCCCTCTATCTCGGCCCGCGGGACAAGGGCGGCAACTGAGTCGATCACAACTATGTCGACCGCTCCGCTTCGCACCAGCATCTCCGTGATTTCGAGCGCTTGCTCACCCGTATCCGGCTGCGAGATCAAGAGGTCATCCGTGTCCACTCCGAGGGCCCGTGCATATCCGGGATCCATGGCGTGCTCCGCATCGATGAAGGCCGCAACGCCTCCAAGTCTCTGCGCATTCGCTATGATGGAGAGCGCCAGCGTAGTCTTGCCCGAGGACTCGGGCCCGAACACCTCAATGACACGCCCGCGCGGGACCCCGCCGATACCCAGAGCAACGTCGAGAACCAGTGAACCCGTCGGTATTGTCTCAATGCCCGCCCCAACCTCATCCGAACCCAGACGCATTATGGCTCCCTTGCCGAACTGTTTCTCTATCTGTGATACGGCCAGTTCGAGCGCCTTGATCTTTCCCTTCTCGTGAGACATCTTTCCCTCCGCTTCCTGATCCGCTACTGAGCCTTCTCATCGATGGACAGAACCTCGAGTCCCGCCGAGGGGCACCACAGCCAAACACTCGTGTATCGCGCCTCCCCCAGCGAGCGTACTCTTTATCACCGCAACCTCATCAACCCATGTCTTCTCATCAGGGGCAGCCAGATCAGTGAGAATCCCCCCGGTCTCCCGGTCGTCACCCAAGCGAAGTGGCTCCCGGAGTCTCGCGATCGTGATGTGGGGCTTGAAGCGGCGCCTCTCTCTCGGAAACCCGAGGACGGTCAGCTCCTGCTCGATCGCTCCCTGGAGCTCGTAGAGCTCATCGACGGGCTCCACGCCGAGCCAGATAATGCGCGGCCGTCTCGGCGATGGGAAAGCTCCCACGGAGAGCGAGTCGAACGCAAAGGGAGACACCTCGGACGCGGCGCGCGCAATCGCTGCGACTACGTCCGGGATCAGGGCCTCTTCGACATCTCCCAGAAACTTGAGCGTAAGGTGAAGCGTTCCGGCTCTGGCCCAGCTTGCCCGGACCCCGCGACGCTCAAGCTCCTTTGCCAAATTCAGTATGCCCTTTTTGAGCGCCCCGGACAACTCCAAAGCGATGAACGTCCTTACAAGCATTACCTACTCCTGGGACGTCACCGGGTCTGCAGGGAGATTCAGGAGAACCCTCCTCAGCATGTCCAGAGCAGACTGACAGGCCTGTTTCCGGACGCTGTCGCGGCCTCCCGCCAGGCGGAACTCCCGCGCCTTCTCCCCCCGTGGCCCGGAGACCGCGATGTAGACCAGACCGACAGGTCTCTCCTCACTCCCGCCTCCGGGTCCGGCAATACCGGTCACACCAATCCCGTAGTCTGAGCGTGTCCTGGTCCTGACACCTCCCGCCATCGCTCGCGCGGTCTCTGCTGATACCGCTCCGTGCTGCTTCAGAATGCCCGCCTTCACACCCAGAAGTCGCTTCTTGAGGTCGTTCGAGTATGCGATTATCCCGCCAACGAAGTAGTCCGAACTGCCCGGCATTCTCGTCAGCGTCCACCCGAGCCGTCCGCCGGTGCACGACTCTGCGACGGAGACCGTCTTTCCCTTCATCGCGAGGAGATAGCCGACAACCTGTTCCAACGACTCGTCTCCTCGTGCGTAGACGCAGTCCCCCAGCTCGTTCGCCAGCCGCTCCTGTGCCGACTCCGCCGCCACCCTAGCCTTCCTCAGCGTCTCGCCGCGGCCCGTGATGCGGATATCGACGCCGGTCGCCTTGGGAAGGTATGCCACCTCGACGCGAGCGAGTCTCTTCGCAATCCTCCCTATCCGCTCGGACAATACCGATTCCGGAAGGCCCGTAGTTCTGACGAGACGCGCTTCCGTCAGTCTCCTGAGACCTCGCCCCTCGAGATAAGGGCCAACGTAGCTTTCAAACATGGCTCTCATCTCCGCCGGCACACCGGGCAAGATGAAAACGAGCGTCTCTCCTTGTTTGAGAAGCAGCCCCGGTGCAGTTCCGAGACGATTCCCGATCGCGCGGGCGCCCTCCGGCATCATGGCCTGCGAGAGATTCGACTCAGGCATCGGAAGCCCACGTTTCTCAAAGTGAGCCCTGACCGCGGCCAGGACATCCTCGTCAAGCACGAGCTTTCTCCCGAGTGCACGTGCAATGGCTTGCTTCGTCCGGTCGTCCCCGGTGGGTCCGAGCCCCCCCGTAACAACGACGACTTCCGCCTTGTCGATGGCGCTCTTGAGTGCTTCGCTTATCAGTTTGGGAGCATCGGGCACTGTCGTGGCCCGGGTCACGGATGCGCCAAGGACGGTGAGGTGCTCGCCAAGGAAGGTGGAGTTCAAATCGACGTGTCCTGTTTCCAGGAGCTCGTTGCCGATTGTGATGATCTCGGCCTTCACGGAAGCTCACCTCCCGATGATCTACTAGAGACCCGTCGCCAGTAGCATAATGCGAATCAGGATGTTGGCGTAGATCCCCGCGACCAGGTCGTCGAGGACAATGCCCACGCCTCCGGGGAGCGTCTCGGCACGCGCGGCGGGAAACGGCTTGAGAACATCGAGGATCCTGAACAGGAGAAAGGCTGCGATATACACGATCAGCGTCTTTGGGAGAAAAAGGACAGCCACAAGATATCCGGCGAACTCATCGACAACTATCTTCGATGCGTCGTTGCCGAATACGACCTCGGCCTTTGTCGAGGCCCATATGGAAAGAGCGATGAAAGCCAGAGTCGAGATCGACAGCACGAAGATCGCGAGCGACCCGCTCCCGATCACATCCTTCGGCATCAGAAACCACAACAGCACACCGCATCCCAGCGTTCCCGCTGTACCCGGAGCAAGGGGCGAGTATCCAAGTCCGCCACCAGTGGCGATGAACCAGACGAGCGGGTGGATCGAACGCTGTTTTCGTGGCGTCAAGAGATCAGCTCCCGTCATGGGTTTTACCCGCATCCGCACCGTTCCTGATCATTGAAAGAGCTCTGCCGTTTATCATGTACTCTATGCCCGACAGCAGGGTAAGAGCAACGCTGGCCCCCCCGACAAACAGGAGAACGGACTCAAACCTTCCTGCAACCTGGCTGTAGAGGAGGAAGCCCGTTTCGCCCATCAGCGCCAGGTGAAGAAGCACAAGGGCGACCCACCCCATCTGCACAGCTGTCTTCCACTTCGCGGCGCGGCTCGTAACGAACCCTTCTCCACTTTTCAGCACGCCCGTGCGGCATCCGAGAATCAGGAGTTCGCGTGCGATCACCACTGCAACCATCCAGAACGGGACGTATCTGAGTCCCATGCGCCAGAAGGCCAGTAGCAGGAGCGAAACGAGCACTTTGTCAGCAAGCGGATCCATGAGCTTGCCGAGCTCGGTCACGCTGTTGGACCGTCTGGCAAGGTATCCATCGCAGAGATCGGTGATCATGGCGACGACGAAAAGCGCAAACGCCAACCACTCTCGACCACTCATCAGAACTGAGAGGATCACAGGCCCCAGAATCAGTCGTCCCAGCGTCAGTCCGTTCGCCCAGTTCAAGAACCCCCCCAGACGGTCTTCCAGTTGGAACACCTGAAGCCGACCTAGGCCTGAGTCAACTCCTCACGCTTCAGGAGCCACGCCCACTTGCGGTCCACCTCAGCCTGTATCTCGTCAATGATTCCCTTGTTCGCTTCCTTGAACAGATGCCTGAATCGGCCTTGTTCCTCGAGCCACTTGGAAACCGGGAACTTCTCCTTCGGCTTTCTGTTGACCTTGAACACTCCGTACTCCACTTCGAACAAGGGCCAGAAACATGTGTTTACGGCAAGCCGCGCAACCTCCATCGACTGCTCAGGCGGATACCGCCAGCCGCGTGTGCAGGGGGTGAGCACGTTGATGAAAGCCGGACCGTCTATCGCAAGCGCCTTCTCAACCTTGTCGGTGAAGTCCTTGGGATAACCCGGCGTCGCCTGCGCCACATACGGGATATCGTGGGCAACCATGATCTCCGTCAGCGGCTTCGCGAACTGCGTCTTCCCGGATCTCACCTTTCCCGCGGGCGTCGTGGAGGTGGCTGTGCCCTTCGGTGTTCCACCGGACCTCTGAATCCCCGTGTTCATGTATGCCTCGTTGTCGTAGCAGATGTAGAGCATGTTGTGACCACGCTCCATTGCTCCCGACAGGGCTTGTAGACCGATATCGTATGTGCCTCCGTCACCCCCTACCGCAATGAAGTTGATCTTTTTGTCGATCTTCCCCTGCTTCCGCAGTGACGTGTAGGCTGCCTCGGCTCCGCTGATGGTCGCCGCGGAGTTCTCGAAAGCGTTGTGGATAAACGGTGTCTTCCACGCCGTATATGGGTAGATGGTCGTTACGACCTCCACACAACCTGTTGCGCATCCAACCACCGTGTCTTGACCCGCGGCCAAGAGCATCTGTCGCATAGCCGTCATGGGGAGGCACCCTGCGCACGCGCGGTGCCCTCCGGCCATGAGATCCTTCCGCTGTGCCAGTTGCTTCGTTGCCGGCATCTGGTTTTCCTCCTTAGCCCCTCAGTCCGATGAATCTGACCTCGTCCGCCGGGATGGTCTTGCCGGCTACGGTCTCGAGCTCTTCGAAGACGGAGCGGATGTGATTCAAGGAGATGTCGCGTCCGCCGAGACCGTACAGATAGTTGACAATCGATGTAGTGTGTCCGGTTCCGCTGAGCGCGGCCAGGATCTCCTTGTGCACAGGGCCTCCGGGAGCACCGAACGATACCGACCTGTCGAGGACCGCGACCGCCTTCGCCGAGGCGAGCGCCGCGATGATCTCAGCGTGCGGGAACGGACGGAAGGAGCGTATCTTCAGAAGCCCTACCCGCTTCCCTTCGGTTCTCATCTCATCGACAACGACTTTCGCAGTTCCACAGGTCGACCCCAGCGCCACGACAATGTAGTCGGCGTCGTCGGTCATGTAAGCCTCAATCATCCCGTAGGTTCTGCCGGACAGCTTTCCATACGCTTCTCCCACACTCGTGATGACGGCCGCCGCGTTGTCCATGCCGTCGATCTGCTGCCTCTTGTGCTCGAAGTAGTAGTCCTGAAGATCGAGTGGGCCGAATGTGACAGGATCCTCCGTATTCATCAGTGAATACTTCGCCTCGTATTCTCCGACCCAGTCCGAAGCCTCCTTGTCCTCAAGAGCGTCCATTACCTCCACCGTGTGACTGATGATAAATCCGTCGAAGGTCACCATCACCGGCAGAAGAACGTGCGGATTCTCGGCGATCAGCACCGCCTGAAGGATGTTGTCATAGACTTCCTGGGCGTTCTCGGAATAGAGCTGGATCCAACCCGTGTCGCGACAACCCATCGTGTCGCTGTGATCACAGTGAATGTTGATCGGCCCCGACAGAGCCCGGTTCACAACCGGCATCACGATCGGAAGCCGGTTCGAGGCCGCAATGTAGACAATCTCCCACATGAGCGCGAGCCCGTTTGCCGCAGTTGCAGTCATGACCCTTGCGCCGGCTGAAGCCGCACCGACTGCAGCACTCATGGCACTGTGCTCTGATTCAACCAGCACCATCTCGGCTTTCACTTCACCGTCTGCCACGAACTCCGCGAACTTGTGCATCAACTCGGTCTGCGGCGTGATCGGAAAACACGTAACCACATCGGGATCGATCTGACGCATGGCCTCCGCGGCCGCATCGTTACCCGTGAGCGTCAGTCTCCTTGCCACGAATCTGTCTCCCTTCTCACTCTTCCTCTTGTGCGCTTTGCAGCGTGCGCCTAGTTCTCTGCTGCCTCAGTCTCAAGAACCATCTCAAAGGCGCTGACCTTGTCTGGACACTCGACGGCGCAGATCCCGCATCCCTTGCAATGTGTGTAGTCGATGCCGACCATCTTCCCGTCTTCCAGCAGAATCGCAGAGTCGGGACAGGCTATCCAGCAGGCAAGACAGTGAATGCATTTCTCCGCGTCCCAGATCGGGCGATACGTCCTCCAGGAACCGGTTTCGTATGTGTCGGCGTTTCCCGCTTCTTCAATGATCCCGCCGATGGGGATCTCCTTCCACGACTTTTCGCTCATTCGGACGTCACCTCCTCGTGCGCCCTCTTTATCGCGCGCACGTTGCCGTCAAGTACCTCGGGCTTGAAGCCGTGCGAGAACTTCTTCGTGATCTGATCGATCACCGAATCAAGCGCCAGGAACGGTGACACTTTGATGAGCGCACCAAGCATCGGTGAATTCGGAATAGGCCTTCCGATCTCATCGATCGCGATGCTGGTCGCGTTCACCGTGTAGATCGTCCCCCCCTCAAGCCCCAGCTCACTTCTGATCTGCTGTGGGGTCATCAGCGTGTTCACGATGATGATCCCGTCCTCCGGCATGCCCGAGGCAACATCCACAGCGCTGATCAGGGTATCATCCAGCACCACCACGATCTTGGGTGAGTAGATGGCACAGTGGACTCTGATGGGCTCTTCGCTGATCCTGTTGAACCCACGCATCGGTGCACCCATCCGCTCCGGCCCGTAGTCCGGAAAGCCCTGACTGTACTTTCCCTCCATCGCGGCAGCCTGGGCCAGAAGCAGAGAGGCCGTCTTGGCTCCCTGTCCTCCACGCCCGTGCCACCGGATCTCCAACATTTCCGCCATCGTGACAACCTCCTTGCAGGCGCAGGAACCACCCCGCGCTGAGACAAATCAACTTCACACGCTATCACCATGAAATGCGTCGGTCAAGAGCAAAGCAGATAGGGTGTGCCAAATCATGGGTACATCTTGACCCACCGAGCCGGGTTAGGAAGCTGGCCTGCTTAGGCACCAGTACCCATAGGCAGATGAAGAAGATCCTGGCCTCTGAGAGCTTCAGACGGACCACACGCCGCTCCAACAAGA
>JALGZD010000217.1 GCA_025782395.1 bacterium | reverse complement strand
CACAGTCTGATAAGTCCCGAGTAGTCGGGTCAACAGCACATCTCCGCCACCATTCTCTAAGGAGAAGAACGAAATGACAATACTGAATAAAATGGTCGATGCTGTGCGCTGGGTTGCCCGAAAGAAGGGCAAAGTCATAGTGAAGATACACACAAGAAATTTGCCTCAGAGGAATGAAGCATAAGAGGCGCGAATGTCATCCAATGGGATAATCAAATGGCTGGTTGGAGTTTGCTGGATACCTCGACCAACACAAAACGGCCTCGTTGGATGACCGTGATACCTCTCTTGGGCACGAATCAAGCCGCACCCCTGAGGGCATTGTGGATGCCCAGTCACAAAATCAGGTGGTTGCCTCTTGCGTGACTCTCATAGAGCAGGAAACACTAGGCGAAAATGCGACGTTTATGCAAGTGTCGGAGGCCATAACGAATGCCCAACGTTAGGGTGGGAGCCTGTAACTTGCCGTGCATTTTCGCCCTTAACGTGCCTGACACTCTTATGAAAATTCGCGAGAAATCAAAGGGCGATTCTCCTAGCCCTCGCCAATGGGGAGATGCAAAAGAACAGCGCAGAGTTCGAGGAATGAACCTCAATGTCTGCGAAGTGGGATTGTCAAAGAGGCTCGCGATGCAACACTCCCACGCCCATGCTGGTTTCCGAGTATGCAGGAATAATGTTCCGTTATAGAGGCGGAACGCCAGCGCCTTTTCTTTCTAACAGTCATTTATTCTTTCAAATGCGCGCGGTCTTTTAAACCTAGGATAGGTGAGTATAATGTCACGAAACGCAATCAATCAGAGAACAAGCATAGACGTTATCATGTTGACAAAAGACTCGCTGTTGCCATGCTTGCGGGAATCGCTTGATGCGATAGAGTGTTCGGCTCTCATGGCGAATATCACGGTCAGACTTATTATCGTTGACAAAACATCTACTGACGGGACACTTGCGGAAATAATGAGGCACGAAGAACTCAGCCCCTCAATAATCAGGGACGATTTCGGAAACAGAGCCACGGCGCGCCAGAGAGGTATAGAGGCCGTGGAGACCGATTTCTTTGTTTTTGTGGACTCAGATGTGATTCTGGAATCAAATTGGTTTAGTAAGATGCTTGAAGTTATCAAGAACCCTGATGTTGGTGCGGTCTGGGGATATGTTGACCCGATTGACCCGTTAGAGAAACTTGAAAAGAAACATATACTAAGACTGTATCGCAGAACACAAGAACAGATGACTCAGAAACATTCTGCTGGTAGAGGACTGACACACGACACAATCATTAGAATCGAAGCGGTGAAGAGCATTCAAATTCCGCCTCAACTTCATGTCTGGGAGGACCATTACATCAGACTTCATATTGAGAATCAGGGATACAAATGGATAAATCATCCAGACGCAAGATGCAGTCATGCTCGACACACTCGGACGGCCAACGATGCTTACCTTTCGGCCTATTATGGTTATCGGCTCGGAGGGCTCAAATTATTCTGGTTCTTTAGAAGGGCATTCATTGACCCCATAATCTCGACCTATCTGCTCTTTAAGACGAAGAGTATTGAGATGCTTCGTATCAGAATCATGCAATATATCAACTTTCAGCGAGCATTTGTGCATATCATAGCACAGAGGTTGATGTAATGAAAATCGTTCTTGTCAGCCCGCCGCATTGGTACAGAACCAGAAGCCCTCATGTACCAGAATCTTCGCCGCTTGGTTTGATGTATATTGCGTCCATGTTGCGAGAACAACACGAGATGATAATTTACGATGCGGAATACAAATCGGACACTCCAACATCTCTCGCCTACTATTTGAAGGGCGAGAATCCAGATGTGGTGGGGTTCACCTGCACGATTCTGACATTCCATGAGATGAATGATTGCATTATGAAGGCAAGAGAGTATCTTCCTAAAGCAAAGATTATGATTGGCGGCCCTCATATCACCAGCCTACCGGAAGAAGAACTCAGAGAATTGGATTTTGATATGTGCGTTGTGGGCGAATGCGAAGGCAACATTCTTGAATTAACAAACACAATCAAAGGAATGAAAGAACGAACAATCGTCGAGGGTCGACCAATAGAACGACTTGATGATATTCCATTTCCTTCGCGAGATTTGCTTGTTGTGCCCGTCACGAAATATCGAGGCAATATGCCGCGTTACAAGAAACCCGAAACACAGATGATGTGGAGTCGCGGTTGCCCTCATGCTTGTATATTTTGCGCGAACAGTGTGTTTGGGCATCAGCCAATTAGGTACCGCACTCCTGAGAACATTCTTGCTGAATTATGGGAGTTATATCATCTTGGAATCAGAAGCGTCTTTGTCTATGATGATGAGGTCATGGGTCAGAGTATCAGACAGACGAAATGGATGCGCCAAGTCTGCAATCTCATTATTGAGTCGGGCTTGCACAAGAAAATAGTGTTTAAGGCTCAGGCACGATGCACGCCTAGGGTCTTTGGTCTTGAGGACTTACAGTTGATGAGAAAGGCTGGATTTCGTGCGCTGATGTGGGGAATCGAGAGTGGCAGTCCGAAGGTGTTGAAAGCGATTCGTAAGGGCATAAGTCCCGATGATGTCCGCCAGACTTTTGCGTGGTGCAAAGAAGCGAAGATTCAGACCTATGCGTTTATGATGGTTGGTAGTTGGGATGAAACCCTAGAGGACATTGAAATGTCAAAGATGCTTATGCGCGATATTAAACCAAACTGGATTCAGTGGACTATCTGTACGCCCATGCGACCCACGGTCTTTCGGGAACTCGTCAAAGACCTTATTGACACTGAGGCAAAAGGTCCGGTCTATTTCTACGATACAATGTGTTCAACGCCTACAATGACACGCGCCGAGATATTCAAAGCCTATCAAGAACTAAATCGTGAGAATCAACGTTCTCGATATATGACACCCCGACGCATTTTTAAATTAATGTGCGAGTCTGTGTTCACCGCAAGAGGGCGCAGATTATTCAAGCACCGAGCACAAAAATATCGTAAGATGAGAAAGGAAGGAACATTATGAGAATATTGATGCTGAGTGATTTGCCAACCGATTCGACAATGGGAAGCGGTGCTGAGAGATTCATAACCATTCTTATTGAAGGACTGACCGAACTTGGACACAATATTGATTTTGTGTCATTCTACTCAAATCCCCCTGATGAAACATCTTTGTCGAACTATGATATAATACACGTTCATAATTACAGTATGGCGACAGAAGAGATGCAGAGAGCATTGATGAGCACAAAGACCCCGGTGATTTTCACTGTTCACGACTACCTATATCTATGCACCCGACGCCACGGTTTGAGTGCTAAGGGCTATCCCTGTCCCTTTGTTGGCCAAGATAGAAGTATCTGTGAGGCGTGTATGCCTTTCGGGCATAAAGTTGTGGATGGGCTTCTTGAGTCTGTGCAAATTGTTGTTGCCGACAGCGAGAGAATGGCCGAGATATTCAGAGAACACTTGCCCAATTCAGATGTGCGAGCAATATTACTTGGAGTTCCGCCCCGCAAACATCCGCGTCAGAGGGCGAAGAAAAAACAATCGTTTCTCTATATGGGTCGTCACTCGTTGGAGAAAGGATATGTTGAAATGCTCGCGGCATTCAAATCATTCAATACAATGCGTCCCGACACTAGACTGATTATCACACATTCAGGCAACGGCTCTCAGGCCCTAAAAATACTTGTAGACCGTACCGGACTCTCTCACAAGATTGAGATAACCGGAAGAATCAAACGAGAAAAATTGGACGCACTCATTGATAATTGTGTGGCCGTTCTCGCGCCTTCGATTTGGGAAGAGCCATTCAATCTCACAATCACCGAGGCATGGCAACACAGCAAGCCCGTCATAGCGTCGAGAATAGGAGCACATGAGGAATTGTTGGAGTACAGCAGAGGCGGGCTCTTATATGACCCTTATGATATTGAAGCACTGGCACTCAGGATGAAAATATTGTACGATAATCCTAGTTTGGCGCGCCTTATAGGAATCAATGGACACAACAGCATAGGGCGATATTTCAATCAGAAGAGAATGATACGGGATTATGACTTTTTGTATAAGGAGGTTGCACAAAAATGAGAATACTTGTAACTGGAGCAAACGGATTTGTAGGAACGCACTTGGTCAATAAATTGAAGAAAGATAACACGGTTGTCAGTCTTGTTCATAATAATATCAGAGGCGCATGGCAGAGAGAGGCACTCGATGGGACCGTCATAGTCAACACCGACATTCGCAGTCTGCTAGACTTGAAGAGAATCATTGCGCGTTATCAGATTGACCAAGTATATCATCTGGCATCATTAGCAATTGTTAAGACGGCTCATAGTGACCCATTTTCAACTTTCGACATAAATACGATGGGAACTGTGGCTGTGCTAGAGGCTTGCAGAACTCTTGATGTTGAGAGAGTTCTTGTTATGTGTACCGATAAGGTATATGGTAGCGTATTAAGAGCACATGAGGATTTCAATTATCCGAAGTCCAACGAGCCCTACGCCGCATCTAAAATCTGTCAGGCCATAGTTGTTGGTTCCTACATTCATACCTATGATATGGATGTGGTGATGGCGCACTCGTGCAACATATTTGGTTATGACCCATTCTCCAACAGAATTGTGCCCAATGTGGTCAAGAGATGTTTGCGCGGTCAGAATCCTCGCATATTCACCAATGACACTTCTATCCGCGAATATGTCTATGTGGGGGATGTGGTTGACGCATTGATTTCAATGATGCGATTGACGGGCCGAGGCTCTTACAACATAGTATCCGGTTCGATTCTCAATCAAGAACAAGTGGTGCGAAAGATATTGGACCTCTTTCCTTACTTAGAGGAAGAATATATGAAGGGCGACTTACCAAATCAGATTGCAGAGCAGAGTCTATCCACAATCAGGTGGGATTGGAGACCGTCATGGTCATTCCATGATGCAATCGAAACAACAATAGCATTATTCAAGACGTACTCGGAGGATTGGATATAATTGAAAAGAATAGTTTGGTATCCAACATTGCGTTGTAACTATGCTTGCCCGTATTGCTACGAGAAAGAGTTTCCGCCTCTTGAAGAGAGGTCGTGGAAAGACTGGCTTGAGGTGTTTGACAGTCAGGACAAACTACTCATTGATATTAGTGGCGGCGAACCATTCTTATTTCCTAAATTCGTCAAGACAATCAAACGAC
>JALGZD010000059.1 GCA_025782395.1 bacterium | reverse complement strand
TTATTTCGGCCATACAATTAGACCCGCTTCTTGAGCGGCGCTATGCAGTTTCTCATCGAATGTCGCCATAGCGACGGGTTCATCAAGAGCTTCCTGCCAGATCAAGGCGGCTGCCAGGTGGACTGAGTCGTATCCCCGCAAATCATACTCAACAATAAGCGCGTCGGCGCGCGCCACGGTCGATTCATATACGGGTAGGCGTTGCATGCTCTCCCATTCAGAACGAAAGCTGCCTAGAGCGCGCTTCGCATCCGCTTGGCGAAGGATCTGCATACGAGCTGCTCGCATAATAGCAGCAGGTACCTCCGCTCGAGTAATCAAGTTAGTCGCGACGGCTTGGGCGTCGGATATGTAACGTTTCACCAACGCACTGGCGTCAAGGTAGACGATCATTCTCTCATTTCCACGAGAAGATCTGATACTTGCCGGGAGCTGTGGTTGGTGATGGTAGGCTTTTTGGGTTCTAGCGCTCTACCGTTCCACTCGACAAGCCCGGCCTTAACGAGCGCGTCTATCCGTTCCTTTAGAGATGCTCTTCGTGCTCTTTACTTCTCGCAGGTACTTGCTCAGGTTATTCTTCAACTCCCGGATGCCGACGTATACCTTAGTCATATTATCCTCCGGCCTACAGCTGTAGCTACATTATATCTTATGTAACCACATTTTACCAGGAGAGCGCCTTGCTTTCTTGAGCGGTAATCTAGAGTTCTCACCCACAGAGAAGTGAGTAGACGTCACATTGACTAACGTCAACTATATTTTCCCTTTAACGACAATTAGATTTCCCGATTTGTATTAACCACTATTTTGCTATGGGCCCTCCTTTTTTGCCCTTCAGGACGGCATCTTCCTGGAAAACGTATTTGACTCCATTGCCTGACATGCGCGTGCTAAGCCATGCCCATTGGCCGAAGCGGCGGATGAGTTATTCTGCATCCAGTGGGCTGCGTACCGCGAGAGCGCCGCGGTTTAGAACGTGGGTGTAGATCATGGTGGTTTTGACATCCTTATGACCTAGTAGTTCCTGGACAGTACGAATATCATATCCATCTTCAAGGAGATGGGTCGCGGGCGATCCTTCAGGTCACGTGCGATCCTTCGGATCACGAAGGAGAATGGGGCGACCATAGGTCGCTTGCCCTTTCTCCACAGAATTGACGGAAGGTATCAGGTGTGACGCGCTTATCTATGTTTGCAAGCTGAACTGCGCGTCGTACTGCCGTCTAGAGGGTATTTTGATTAATGTGGTGGTGTCATTTCAACTCCGCTCAGGGGTCAATTGAAAGACATGGAGAGGGGAAGACATATTGCCAGATACATTCCCGCTCTGCGTTAGAGTATTTTCGCGCCAACGCATATGGAAGAAAGGCGCATCCATAACCATTATCAAGGTCGCGTCGATGAATTTGCCGCACGAGGACAAGATGTCTTTTCAAAGGATCCCGGAGGGAACCCGGCAAAATCGTTATGCGATCTTTATGCCCCTTTCCATCGCGACCGATAATTTGACGAAGGCCGAAATCGAGGTCTTTGATCCTAAGGCGAATTCCTTCCGAAAGGCGAAGTCCGCTTCCATAGAGCAACTGAACCACTAAGTGGGAAGCCCCCGTGACAAAAGGAATCACCTGGATAACTTCCTCACGTGAGAGAACGGTGGGAAGGCGTTTTGGGCGCTTAGCGCGTACAGACTGAAGAGGGAAATCGATGGGCTGATCGAGGACTATGCGATAAAGGAAGAGCAATGCACTAAGAGCCTGGTTCTGAGTGGAGGATGAGACCTTCTTGCGTACGGCGAGGTAGGTGAGAAACGCTTCAATCTCAGGTTTACTCATCGAGCGGGGGTGGCGGAAGTGATGAAAACGAATAAATCGCCGGATCCAGGAAAGGTATGCTTGTTCTGTACGCAATGAATAGTGCTTGCGGCGGAGAGTTTCGCGTACGACATCGAGGAGCCTTTTTGAATCCGGTTGATTCATGCTATCCCCCTAACTTGCTCAATGAGTAAGATTGTTTTTGGCAATCTAAAATGAACCCATTTGGCAATCGAAAATGAGACCACCTCGTGTTATCGGGTCGCGATGTGGCAATTGAAAATGAGACCACTTGGCAATCGAAAATGGAC
>JALGZD010000026.1 GCA_025782395.1 bacterium | reverse complement strand
GCCCTCGTAGGCAACCGGTGACGACATGCCGGGCGTGTTTCCAACCTTGAACGAAACCGCCGTGATACCAACGAAGCTGTCAAGCATGAAGTAGGCATCGAACGCCGTGTACATCACAGGGTCGGCTCTGTGAACGTAGTTACCCGGATCGAAGTCCACGTACAGCCGGACAACAGGGTTGTCGCCAGCAAACGCCGGAACGGCGATCGCGACAACCAACAGGAAAGCAAGAAGTGTACGCATTGTTTATTCTCCTCCCAACAGAGATGCCCTGAAGACTTCAGACAATCTCAAGTCAGTCCATGATGAATGCTAGCTCGGGCATCACCTCACTGCTACGGTGCTGCATTGATAATGCGTTCTGTTCCTGAGTCGGGAAATAGAACGAAAGCCTCAATGCATTCGCGCACCCATCACTTCACCCGTGCAAGACACTACTACTTCAACCTACCACTACTAGTGCGGACCGAAGTGAGCAGCGAACTTGACGAAGTCGATAGGATCGATCGTCCCACCACTCCAGTCGAAGTCGCTACGCTCAGTCTCCGGAGTCGACTTGTTGAAGTCGGCAGCGAACTTAACAAAGTCGATAGGATCGACAGCGTCATCGAGATTGTAGTCCACCGTGTTGCACGTAAGCGAGACCCCGTTCGTCAGAGCAACCGTGTAGATCTGTACGTCGATGTCGAGCGGCGTACCGACCGCTGGATCACCCAGGGGATGCGCGATGGCCTCGTTGGCCACGATCGAGAAGAGAATCTCGCCGTTGACATCCGTCTCCGCCGGAACGCTCTCACAAGTAATCGTGACACTACCACCGACGACCGTGAAGAAGAAACTCGTGTAAGGAATCCCCTCAATGGGAGTCGTGTCGGTTCTCTTCGCGGTGACCTTGATCATCTCGAAGGGTGGGGCATCGCCCTTCCAACAAGTCATCAGACCGGCATTGGTCTGCACTGGATCCAGAACTATCGTCGACAGATCGGGATCCGGGATGCCGGCACCGGCAACACCGGCTACGGCGAGGATCAGGCAGCCTGCCAACACACCCGCCAGTATTCTTGACATTTCTCTACCTCCTTTGGGACACTATTCGTGCTGGGATTGCACGCACTCCCGAGCCCTATAGACGGACCCAACAAGATCGCCAGTATGGCGTTATCGCCCTCCTTTCGGACTATAATCCCCCCTTGGTTGATAACCTGTGTAGCCACCAACATCAATCATTGTAAATGTTAGCACAGCTTGGACTTCTTTGCAAGCACGAATTACGAGGGAGAAGCCCTTTCGAACTGAACTCTGAGAACTCCCGCAGCTTCTCATTCCTCCCCAGCACCCACGCTCTCACCGCCCCTGTGGAGCTGCTTTCCCCTCGGTGCACCCGCTTTGACGCGGGGGCACCATTTCTATTCAAGAATATGCAAGAACCAAGCCTGCGGGCGCGTCTTCCATCTTGTCAGAAACCACCCCAGTGGGCCGCCGCGGTCCGAAAACAACAGAATCGGGCCCGCCGCGGGGGGGCGAACCCGACTCATTCGGATGTCTCTACTCCTGCCACTTGATGCAAGCTCATGGAAGTCAAATAATACCCTGGGTCTCTGGATCCTACCTGTAGAGAGACTTGATCACGCCCCAACTCGAGGCCTCGACCGGCACATCGCCGAAGCACTCCTCCTCAACGACTGCCGCGTCCATGCCCACACCACCATTCCGCCAGACACAGTAGTAGTTGGTGTGGTCCTCGCCGTCGACAACCCAGCGCGGGAAGTCAGGATGATCGAGGATCTTGATCTCGCCAGGGCTGTCGAGATAGAAGTAGTGGCCCACGGCAAACAGATAGAAGGGACCTTCTGTTGCACTGTAGAGCGCCTCGCTCGAGACAGCCGTGGTGCCCTCCTCGAATCCACCGATATACAGGCCACTAGGCATAAGATTATCGTAGGCACCCGGTGACGACATGCCGGCCGTGACCCCAACCTTGAACGAAACGGCCGTGAAGCAATAGTAGTCGAGAATGCCGAAGTAGGCATCGAAGGCCGTGTACGCAGCCGGATCCAGCCGGTTGGTCAAGGCCGCGTAGTTCATCGCGCTGGTATCGGCGAAGGTAACGAACACCTTGCAGTCGGGGTTCTGACCAGCCGCCGAAACACCCACAGCCAAAACGACAACCAGGAGCACTGCCACTATGTGTCTCATCTTGCTTTCCTCCAGTCACACTGACCGTTCCCGGTCGGCTCATCAGTTCGGGAGTAGTATCCAGCATCTAGCAATCTACTCTGTCTCACCTCCTCGTCCATGAGCTATCAGCTCAATCCTTCAGATTCCCATGGGGATGTCCGGATTCCTAATCGTGCTGGTGGGCGAAACAGGACTCGAACCTGTGGCCCCCTGCGTGTAAGGCAGGTGCTCTAACCAACTGAGCTATTCGCCCTTCACTCGTCGCTACCCTCGGACCGATCATCGGTCCCCTTTCCACCCGCCATTATGGCCACCGGAATTGCAACACAGTAGCCGGCGACGAGCAGGACTGGAGCCAGCGTAAGCGACCCGCGCGAAAGCGACCAGAAACCCATTGCGATCATTACGGTCGCGACGGCGAAGATGGCCGTAGTTCTCACGGTCACAGGACTCTGCCTCCCGGTAGCAGCGTAAGCCTAGAGCAACACGCACGTCCGACCCTGCGGCCGAACGACCCTGCCTGACGCCGCACGCTATCACTCGCCGAGAGCAGCGTCAAGAGAAAATTCGGCCCGCTCCTTGCGCTCCCGCGCGATCCGTTCTCTTGCTGCTGCGTGCTCGTGAAATGTGCGGGTGAAAGTGTGTGTGCCATCTCCGTTGGCCACGAAGAAGTACTCATCGTTTCCCTCTAGTGGATAGAGAGCGGCGATAATCGACGCCATCCCCGGACTGCATATCGGCCCGGGCGGAAGACCCTTGTTGCGATAGGTGTTGTAGGGGGATTCATCTCTCAGATCACTATAGAAGAGCTTTCTATGATAAACGCCCTTAGCGTAGCGCACCGTGGGGTCCGCCTCAAGTCTCCATGCGCTTCCTAGACGATTGTGATACACGGCGGAGATGCGCGCCCGCTCCCGGTTGAACATTGCCTCAGATTCCACTATCGAGGCCAGCGTGAGGATCTCATGCATCGTCATGCCCAGGGACTCGGCTCTGGGCGAGTAGCGCTCCATGATCCTCCGGGTCCCCCAGATCGTCATCTCAATCGCTTCGCCGACCGTCATATCGAGCTCGACACGGTACGTGTCCGGCATGAGATAGCCTTCGAGCGATGGCGCGTGGAAGCCGAGCCGCGCCACGACCGCGGGGTCACGTACACGCTCCATGAACTCCTCCCGATCCATGCCCACGGCCGCCTCGAGAATCTCTGCTATCTGCTCGGCCCGAAATCCCTCGGGGATCGTCACGCGACGGACGGCAACCTCACCCCGATTCAAGGCCGTGAGCACATCCATCTCGGAGAACCGCGGGCCGAATTCGTACGAACCGGCTTGGAGTTCCTCTTCGTAGCCGAGGATCCTCGTCGCAAGGACAAACCTGCGTGGAGCGACTGTGAGCCCTACGCTTTCAAGCATCGCTGCTATCTCACCAACGCTCTTACCCTCAGGGATCTCCACCAAAACGCGGTGCTTGATCTCACGCATCGACACAAATGCGACAACGTGGCCGAGCGCATAAAGGAGAAGAACGCCGACTACGACGAGGAAGACAAGCTCGCGAACGAACCAGGCACGGCTCCTTCGGGGCAGGCGTGGTTTGTCACCTCTGTATCGCTTGCGCATCAAGATAGCCCTGCAGGATTATGGATGCTGCGATCTGATCGACCCTGCCCTTCCTCCCCCGCTTCCGCTCCCCTTTCTCTTTCATCACACGTTCGGCCTCGGCGCTCGAGAGACGCTCATCGTGAAGCACAACTCGACAGCGGCTTGTGTCTTCCAGCCTCACCACGAGTTCCCTTGAGCGCATCGCCCGATGCCCGATACTTCCGTCCATGCGGATGGGATAGCCCACGACGATCGTATCGACGCCGTTCTCGTCGGCGATTTCGGATATGCGCTTCGCAGCCGCGGAGTCCTCGAGGCCCTCCAGCGTATCGAGAGATGCCGCGAGAGATCTGTTCTCGTCACTCAGGGCGACCCCGATACGCGCTTCCCCGGGATCGATACCAAGCACCCGGCCGGTCTCACCCTTGGGATAGCGAAGAAGAGAAAGGAGGTAGGCGAAATCATCGGGTATCGGAGTTGCGAGTTCAACGCAAGCTTCCGTCATGGGATGTGTGAACTCCAGACGGCGTGCGAAGAGAGCCTGATGTGTTGCTCGGTTGTTTATCCGCTCCGCCTGTCGGCGGTAGTTCGGGGGGACATCCCCGAACGACCGACGAACACCACCGTAGTCGGCATCACCGATAACCGGACGATGGATATGCGACATGTGAACACGAATCTGGTGTGTCCTGCCGGTCTTGAGATCGATCTCCGTGAACGCCGCGTAAGGAAACTGCTCGCGCACGCGCCACCCGGTTGTCGCAGGGCGCCCGTCCGATACGACACCCATGCGCTTTCTGTCTGACCGGCGCCTTCCGATCGGTCCGGTGATCGTACCCGCGCTTTCCCCCATGACGCCCCACGTGAGTGCCAAATAGGTCTTCCGGATCTCCCTGGCCTCAAACATGGCGGTCAGCCTGCGATGCGACTCGTCCGTCTTCGCCACGACAATGAGCCCCGACGTATCGCGATCGAGACGGTGAACGATGCCGGGTCGGAGGCTCCCGCCTACCGAGGACAGCCGGACACCGCGACCGACCAGCGCGTTCACGAGTGTACCCGAGTACGAGCCGGGAGCAGGATGCACGACCATGCCCGCGTGCTTGTTGATGACGAGCAGGTGTTCATCTTCGTAACAGATGTCGAGTGGGATATTCTCGGGCGCTGCCGAGAGGCGCTCCAGCTCAGGGAGATCAACCTCAATCCGATCTCCCGGGACGACGGTGTGCGACGGCTTCACTATCTCACCGTTCAGCGTCACGAGGCCGGACGACATGATCTCCTTGGCTCTGGTGCGAGACATGTCCGGCGCGTGTGTTCCGATGTAGTGATCCAGCCTGTCAGAAGGAGCATCACCGGGAACTACCAATACGATGCGTCTTCTCATCAGCTCTCCCGGTTGTCTTCCGGTGCTGATTCAGGATGTGGATGCGCCAGAAAGATGAGATGGAAAGCGAGAATCGTGACGCCGACGGTTATTGCGCTGTCGGCGACATTGAAAGCCGGCCAGCGGAGCGAATCGATACCGATGTCAAGAAAATCCACAACCGAGCCGACCCGGATCCGATCGATCAGGTTTCCGACTGCGCCGCCCAGGATGAGGCCGAACGACGCCCGCTCCCACTGCCGCATCTTCGCAATCTCGCGTCTGAAGAGGATAATAGCGATCGAGGCTGCGGCGGAGACGATGATGAACGCGATGCGCCCATCCTTGAACAGACCGAAGGCGGCCCCTGAGTTCTGCGTTCTCGTGAGACGTACGACCGACCCCAGGATATCAGTTGAAACCCCCATGCGCATGGAGTAGACAACGATCGCTTTGATGATCTGATCGAGCACGACAACGATACCGGCGATCAGGAACATGACCGATGTGCGCCCTGCCCGCCTGCCCGCTGCGTCCGTGATGAGCCCACCTCTCTCATCGACGCTCGGTGGACCCGCCACATTCACGGCGAATCTACTCCTTGTCGTGATCGAGGTCCCCATTCTCCTCCGCCTTCTTGCACTCTATGCATAGGCGAGCGTGCGGTACAATCTCGAGTCGCGGCTTCCCGATCGTCTTTCCGCACACCATGCACTTGCCGTACGTCCCGTCGGCGACACGTACCAGAGCCTCGTCGATGTGATAAAGCAAGCGCCCCTCGGATGACGCCATGTGGTATGCCTTCTCCCGCTCCTGTGCGTCGCTCGCCTGATCCGCCATGTGAACCGAATAGGCCGACAGGTCACCCGCTGCCTTGCGCTGAGATTCATTGAAGATCTTGTCCTCAAAGTATCCCAGCTCCTTCAGGAGTTTCACCCGCTCTTCAACGAGCCTCTCCTGGAAGTGCCTGATGTCCTTCTTGTTCAACTCGTCACCTCCACCGTGCGAGCCCCCGGGGGATCAAGCCGACTGCGTTTTCTTCACACGTTCGACCGCGATCCAAGCCTTCTCGCCGTTGATATCCCATTCCCGTCCCAGCTCGCCTGCTTCCCTTCCCTCGGTGAGGCGTTCTGCGAGGGTCTCACCTGATATCCTGGAAGCGAAGCGCTCCACTGCCGTTTTCAGACGCGGACCAGCCTCATAGTAGACGTTGATCCTATCCACCACTTCGAAGCCGGCCTCCTTCCTCATGAACTGTATCTTATTGACCATCTCCCGCGCGAACCCCTCGTCCACGAGCTCATCCGTGAGCTCGAGATCAAGACCCGCCGTCAGGGCACCATCCGCCTGCACGGCCAGTCCGGGCCGCGGTTCTGCCGCTATCTCCACATCACCGGCCTCGACGACAACCGTCTCCTCACCCAGCGCCACGCTGACGCTCCCGCCGCCTGCGAGAGCATTCACATCTTTCTCCGCAAGCGCGCGGATGGCTTCCGCAACCTGATTGACGTTCTTCCCGTGTTTCGGCCCAAGAACCGGGAAGATCGGTGATGCCTTGAGTGTCGCCAGTGTGCCTGCTTCGGCCCACTCCAGGCACTTGACATTGAGCTCTGCCAGAATCAGATTCCCGAGCGCCTCGACACCGGACCTGGATGACCCGGGAACACCAGAGACAAGGATTCTGGAAAGCGGCTGCCGCACCTTGACGCCGGAGACGTTCCTTGCGGCTCGCCCAAGAACAACGATCGCTCTCGCCAACCCCATGTCGGTCTCGAGCTTCTCATCTATGATACCGTCAGGAACAGACGGGAACGTGCCCAGGTGCACGCTGTCTGCCACGCATCCGTGCACGCGAGCCATGACCTCGCCTTCGGCGCCCTCACAGAGACTCCGATAGATGGCCTCCGAGATGAGTGGTGCGAACGGCGCCATCATTCTCGACGTCGTCAGGAGGACACTGAAAAGCGTCGCATAGGCTGCACGCTTGTCCTCGTCCATCTCTCCTTTCCAGAACCTCGCTCTCGAGAGCCGCACGTACCAGTTGGATACGTCCTCGAGCACGAACTGCTGGAGTCTGCGGACGGCCTTGGTGATGTCGTAGCTCTCCATGGCCAGAGTGACGGCGGCCACGGTCGAATAGAGGCGGGACAGGATCCACCAGTCCATCGTCGGCCGTTCGGAGAGCGGCACATCATGCTCGGCGACATCGAATCGATCGATGTTCGCATAGAGGGAGAAGAAACCGTAGGTGTTGCGGAACGTTCCTACCACTTTGCTTGCCGTCTCGGTCACGCCGGCCGAATCAAATCGTGTCGGGACCCAAGGCGAGCTGGTTGCCATCAGATACCACCTGAGAGCGTCGGCCCCGTCCTTCTCCATTGTCTCCATCGAATTGACGATGTTGCCGATGCGCTTGCTCATCTTCTTGCCGTTCTTGTCGAGCACCATGTCGTTCACGAGACAGCGCTTGAATGACGAGGTGCCTGAGACGATCGTCGAAATGGCGAGCAGTGAGTAGAACCAGCCTCTGGTCTGATCCACTCCCTCAGCGATGAAGTCGGCCGGGAAGTTCCTGTCGAACTTCTCGGTGTTCTCGAACGGCCAGTGCCACTGCGCGTACGGCATGCTACCGGTGTCGAACCAGCAGTCGATCACCTCGGGCGTTCTGGTCATCGAGCCTTCACACTTCCGGCACTTGAGACGCACACTGTCGATCATGGGTTTGTGAAGATCGAGCTCGCCCTCCGGCAGCTCAACCGCTCGATCCTTCAGCTCCTCGATGCTGCCCACGGAGTCCATCGCTCCACACTCGTCACAGATCCAGACGTTGAGGGGCGTGCCCCAGTACCGGTCGCGCGAGATGGCCCAGTCCACGTTGTTCTCGAGCCAGTCACCGAGACGGTTGAGACCTATCTCCTTCGGGTGCCAGTGGATGGCACGGTTGTTCTCTATCATCGCGTCCTTGAACTGAGTCGTCCTGAGGTACCATGAGTTCCGGGCGTAGTAGACAAGAGGGGAATCACACCGCCAGCAGAACGGATACGTGTGAACCACGGTGCTCCGTTTGTACAGGAGCCCCCGCGCCTTGAGGTCTTCAATGATGAGAAGATCGGCGTCCTTGATGAACATGCCGGCCCACGGCGTTATCTCGTCCGTGAACGCCCCTGTGCCATCTACCGGCTGCAGGAACGGCAGAGCGTTCTCCTTGCCGACACGGTTGTCATCCTCGCCGAATGCCGGAGCGATGTGCACGATGCCGGTCCCCTCCTCCAGCGTGACGAAGTCACCTGCAATCACGTAGTGACCCCGTTCGTCGAACGGGACAAAGCTGAAGAGCGGCTCGTACTCGGTTCCCAGGAGATCCGCGCCCTTTTTCTTTTCCACGACTTCCCAAGCGCAATCTTCGCCGGCAGCTCCGTCGTCGCTCTGCCCTTCCCCCCCGCCGGAGCCATCGCTGCTTTCCAGCACAGAGAGCAGCGCCTCGGCAAGGATCAGCTTTTCCTCGCCGTTGTCGACCACGACGTAGGTCTCATCCGGCGCGACAGCGACGGCAACGTTGGAGATGAGTGTCCAGGGTGTGGTCGTCCAGACAAGGAACGAGGTAGCTTTCTGTCCCTTGAGCTTCATCCTGACGAAGATCGAAGGGTCCTCCGTATCTGCGTAACCCTGTGCCACCTCGTGACTCGATAGCGGTGTTCCACACCGCGGACAGTACGGGAGTATCTTGTGCTCCTGGTAGATGAGACCGCGGTCCCACATCAGTTTCAGGATGTGCCAGATGGATTCGATGTAGTCGTTCGAGCACGTGATGTACGGATCCGTCAGGTCGACCCAGTACGCCATCCGTCTGGTGAGTTCGTCCCACTCTTCCTTGTAGGTGAAAACGCTCTCGTGGCATTGCTTCACAAACTTGCCGATGCCGTGCTTCTCGATGTCCTCCTTGCTCTCGAGGTTGAGCTGCTTTTCCACCTCGATCTCCACGGGCAGACCGTGCGTATCCCAACCGGCCTTTCGCTCGACCTGATAGCCGGACATCGTCTTGTAGCGGCAGACGATGTCCTTGATGGTTCTGGCGAGCACGTGATGAGTTCCGGGATGCCCGTTGGCGGTGGGAGGACCTTCAAAGAAAACAAAGCGCTCGGCGCCCTCGCGGGCACTTACGCTCTGTTCGAATATGTGATCGTCATCCCAGAACTCAAGCACCTCGCGCTCGAGTTCGGGAGCCGTCATGCTTCTTGGGAACTCTCTGAACCCCATGTGTGTTCCTTGCCCCCGACGTTCGAGCCGGGATGCCCCGGCACGGTCGCGCAGAGCCTCTACATCTTCTCGATCAGCCTGAATACAAGCTGTGTCAGTTTAGGCTCGGTCGCTCGCGCGACCTTGAGGATCTCCTTGTGGCTTGCCGGTTCCAGTGCATCCGGAAGACACAGATCCGTAACGACGGCGAGCCCGACTACCCTCATCTTTCCGTGGATGGCCACGATGTTCTCGGCGACCATCGACATGCTCACTATGTCTCCGCCGATCATACGGAGGAAACGATACTCGGCTGCCGTCTCGAGACATGGACCGGCTACGCCGACGAAGACGCCCTTCTTGAGCGGGATTTGCTCCTCAAGCGCGATCTCCTCGGCCAGCTTGACGTATTCCCTGTCGTACGGCTGCGACATATCCGGGAAGCGCGTCCCGAGCGAGTCGTCGTTCGCACCGATGAGCGGATTGTCGCCCGTCAGGTTGATCTGGTCGACGATGGCGATGATGTCACCCTTGTTCTGCAGAGGGTTCATGCCGCCGCCCGCGCAGGTCAGGATCAGCTTCTTCGCTCCGAGCGCGCGCAGCACACGGATCGGGAAGGTGACCTCCTGCATCGTGTAGCCTTCGTAGTAGTGAACACGGCCGTTCATGAGAGCGACGCGCTTGCGACCTATTCTGCCGAGCACGAGTTCGCCCGCGTGTCCTTCGACACCCGACTTGGGGAAATACGGGATCTTGTCGAACGGGATCACGGCGTCAACGGTCATCAGGTTGGTGAGCTTCCCGAGACCGCTCCCGAGAACGACAGCCACCTGTGGCTTGATCTCGCTCTTCTTCCTTATGTAGCCGACAGCCTTCTCGATCTTTGCGGTGAGTGTGAGTCCCCTGACCATGGTGCGTCCTCCGATGTCGAAGTCTTCCGCTGAAATGCGGAGGCCTCTCGTTGCCGAGAGGTGTCTCGTTGCGGATTTGTGTCCGCGCTCTCCTGCCTACTGAAGTCGCGCTGCCGCCTGATAGAGCGTCGATACCACGAACATTCTCACAAGCCCGATTCCGAAGAAGACTACGATAGGAGTGAAATCGATGCCCGACTGATACAGAAACGGAAGCGCGCGGCGTATGCGGTAGAAGATCGGCTCCGTTATGCTTCTCAGAAAAATAATGGCTGGATGCACCGAGCGCGGTGCTACCCAGGAGACGATCACTGCTGCCAACACACAGTACGAGTAGATCCTGAGGACAATGTTCAGGATCGCTGCGACAGCAGCCAGGAAGTTACCGGCAACGAACATTTGTCTATCCTCGTCCTCCAAAAATGGCTCTTCCGACTCTGACCATCGTGGCGCCCTCTTCGATTGCCACCTCGAAGTCGTTCGTCATGCCCATCGAGAGGTGATCCATCGCCACACCGGGAATCACCCGCTCCTCGATCTCGTCCCGGATTCCCCTGAGCATCCTGAAGCAGGGTCTGACATCGTCGGGATCCGGAAGGAAAGATCCCACGGTCATGAGCCCCGCCACCTTGAGCCCGGGCAGAGTAGACATCTCATCGAGCGCTTCGAGTACATCGTCCGGCTCGAGTCCGAACTTCGACTCCTCACCGGACGTGTTGACCTCTATGAGCACACTCGCCTCCGACCCGGTGGCCGCACAGCGAGTCGATATCTCCCGAGCAAGACGCACACTATCGACCGATTCGATGACGTCGAAGAGCTCGAGTGCAGCCTTGACCTTGTTTGTCTGCAGATGCCCCACGAGGTGTTTCTCAACCGGGGGCAGCTCCGGCAACTTGCGCGCTGCTTCCTGAATCCGATTCTCACCTACGCAGCTGACGCCGGCCTCTATGGCCTCCACGATGCGGGGAATCCCAACTGTCTTCGTAACGGCCACGAGCTTGATATCCGCGGGGTCCCTGAGGACCCGCTCTGCGGCTCGAGCAATGCGTTCCTTCACGTCACGGACGTTCTCCCGTATCGCCACAGCTCTCACCTCTTGGACGGCTCCGGTCGCGAGTCATAGAACCATATAGTATATTCCCCCTGTGACCGTCCGGCAACGCAAAACCGCCGCATCCCCCTTGAAGGACGCGGCAGCCGGCAACACCTCTAACTTGTGGTCGGAACTCGCGCTAGACGTGTTCGGATTCGGTTTCCCCGGGATCAAAGCAGGCCCTGCACCGCGCCTCATACGTCTCGGAGGCACCAACGATGACGCGCTCATCACTCTTGATGATCCTCTGTGTTCGGTTCGCGGGCCTGCCGCACTTCATGCATACCGCGAGCGTCTTCGTTATATACTCCGCGACCGCAAGGAGCTGCGGAATCGGCTCGAACGGCCTCCCGAGGTAGTCCTGGTCGAGGCCCGCGACGATGACCCGGATACCCCTGTCCGCCAGCTGCTCGCAGACGGCAGGAAGCTCCTTGCCCATGAACTGGCCCTCGTCGATGCCGACAACGTCTGTGGTCTCATCCACGTAGTCGAGTATCTCAGCGGCGCCTTTCACCCGGATCGACTCGATCCGGCGATCGTCGTGGGAGACTATGCTGTCCTCATCGTATCTGTCGTCTATGGCGGGTTTGAAGGTCACCACCCGTTGTTTGGCGATCTTCGCTCTCCTCAGACGGCGGATGAGCTCCTCGCTCTTGCCCGAGAACATGCTGCCGCAGATCACCTCTATCCAACCCATATCGTGAAGATCCCTCATGTCATCCCCCAGGATACTCGAGCGCCTCTTCCTCGCCCCTCAGAACGCGCAGACAGCCGAGCGCCAGCGCCTCCAGCTCGTCCTCGCCCGGCGCTATCACGATCTTGCCGATGAAACCGACACGATCCGCGAGTCGACCCATGATGTACTCGGAGTTCGCAAGCCCCCCGGTCATAATCACGGCGTCGACCTTGCCCTCCAGCACCGTCGCCATGGCTCCGATCTCCTTCGCGATCTGATAGATCATGGCATCCATCACGAGTTCCGCCTCTTTGTCTCCCGCGTGGATTCTTTTCTCTACCTCGCGCGCATCGTTCGTGCCCAGATACGCGACAAGACCGCCGCCACCCATCAGCTTTTTCTTCACCTCAGCCTCAGCAAAGTCACCGGAGAAACACATGTCAACGAGTTCCAGAATAGGAACGCTGCCCGCTCGCTCGGGCGTGAAGGGACCCGCCGAAATGCCGCCGCTGACGTCTGTCATCTTCCCCTGCCGAATCGCCACGACACTCGTGCCGCCTCCCATGTGCGCGAAGATAAGGTTGAGTCCCGAGAGCTCGCGCCCCATCTCACTCGCGACGCGTCTGGCGGTTGCCTTGATGTTGAGGGCGTGGGCTATGCTCGTGCGCGGGAGTTCGGGCACGCCCGAGAACCGCGCCAGGGGGTTCATCTCGTCCACGACAACGGGGTCCACGACAAATGCGGGCACACCCGCCTCACGAGCGGTCTCATACGCCAGTGCCGCGCCGAGATTCGACGCATGCTCGCCGAGATAGCAGTTCTCAAGGTCCTCGAGCATCGCATCGTTCACGGCATAGGTTCCGCTCTTGATCGGCCGCATAAGCCCGCCCCTGCCCACCGTCCCGTCGAGTGAATCGAGGGCTATCCCGTGCTCCGAGAGGAAAGCGAGGATCAGCGACTCCCTGTAGTCTCGCTGCTCTGAGACATGCTCAAACTGCGCGAGATCCTCCTTGCTGTGCCTGATCGTGTCCTCAAGAATGCACTTCTCGCCCTCGAAGATCGCTACCTTCGTCGTCGTTGATCCGGGGTTCAGAACGAGGATCCTCTCGTTTGCCGACATGTCATCTCCTCTTGGTCGCTCAAGATCGTCCGAGTGCAGCCCTGCCGCCGTCGTGGCTCGTAGCCGATTGTCCAGCAGCCATCAGTGTCGTGGCTCGTAGCCGATTGTCCAGCAGCCATCAGTCCGGCAGTTCCTCGAAACGGTATCTTCCGCTTTCCACCTCGACCACACGACCGACCGCTCCATCGGGGTCGTGGTCGAGGATCAGGATCCAGTCCTCACGCGCTGCCGCCTCCAGAAGCTGCATCTTCTGCTCGACGACATCCAGAGGGAAGAGATCCACGCCGGCCACATACGCTGCGCGAAAATGATGCCTGCTTGGAATGAGGTCGGCGGGGTAGACGGCGGTTCCCGAAGGCGTCTCGATGACAACCATGATGTGGCCGCGGCAGTGCCCGCCGGTCAGGACCGTTGTCACTCCATGGCCCAGGTCTCGTTCGTCACCGATGAGCTCGAGGACCCCCGCCTCCATCAGTGGCACGTAGTCGTCACGCCGGTACGCAGCAGCGCTCATGGCGTTCGGTTCGAGACCGTCCTCCCACTCGAGTTCGTGCACAAGATACCGCGCGTTTGGAAACGCCGGGACCACCTTGTCGCCATCGTTTCCAGTCGCCCCGCCCGCGTGGTCGATGTGAAGATGCGTCAGGACAACTGTGTCTATCTCCTCCGGCTCGACTCCAACGGCCGCGAGCGCCGACTCTACATCGTTGCCTTCTCCCAGTCCGAAAACCCTACGCTCTTTCTTGCTCAGCCGTGTCCCGAATCCGGTGTCGACGAGGATCTTTGAATCGGGGGTAGTGATGAGAAGCGGTGTGATAGCGAGTCGGATCCGGTTCTGCTCGTCGGGCTCCAGAAGCCTGTCCCAGATCACGCGGGGCACGACGCCGAACATCGCCCCTCCATCGTACAGGAATGTCTCCGCCTTGAGCACGGTCAGCGTGACGTCACCGAGATGCATTCATACCCCCCGAACGAAGCCCGGTTTCTCCGCTGCCTCCCCAAGGAGCCGCCCGGGCCGCTAAGAGCAACATCTGTCGGCGATTGGAACGACCATGCCGAAGCGGCGGGATCGCTCCCGAACAGGGAAGACTACCAATTTGCATACTATCACGCACCCGGGGCTGAATCAAGCAGGCTTCCTCACCCTGCTGCGTAGGTCACGATGTACCCATGCTTTGCCACATTCAGCCGGAAACACACTTGACGACAGAGTAGCGTGGTGGTATTATTGGTTTGTCCTCAGGAGGGTCGGTTTCACCAGTATGTTTCGCTGCGCCCGACGGTCTTCTCATCTCTCCCACAGCTGCCGGAGCGCCGCCTGATTGAAGGGAGGTAGCCCCCCGATCAACTGCCAAACAGTGTTTTTTCCTTGTCACCGCCATCCTCACAAGCAGAAGGGATAAAGGATCATGAAGACACTCGCTATTGTTCTTCTCGTCCTGGCACTCACCGTCCCGGTCGCGGCCCGCGACATCGGCAACGCTACCGTCACGTTGCTTTCACCGACCATGGTGAGTCCTGGTAATACCTACATGTTTACGTTCTTCGTTCAGAATGCATCACCGGACGCTGAGTGGATCACGAATGTTGAGATTCACTTCCCCTTCGGTGCGGGTACCTCCGCGAACCAAGCCTCAATGGGCTACACGTTCATCGCCACCGGTCGTCCAAGCTGGACGATGACCGTGTGGCCGACGGTCCCGACCGCCCTCTGGGCAGACAACGATGGCGGCTACGGTGAGATCTACAGCACCGAGGGCACCGACGTCTGGGTCGACGTCACTCTCCCGGCTGTCATGACCGGTACGCAGATTCAGTGGGAGCTCTGGGGCGACCTCTACGGCGCCGAGCCTCACTACGTGACCGGCTACATCGACGTTGTTGTCACAGCCGTCGAGCAGCAGACCTGGACTGCCATCAAGTCCCTGTATCGCTAGATCCCGGGTTTGCCGGAGCACACAGAGGGAAGGCCCCGACCGCCAAGCGGTCGGGGCCTTCTCCATACATGGTGGAGGCGGCGGGAATCGAACCCGCGTCCGAAAACGGCTCCACTCGGATCTCTACATGCTTGTCCCTTTGTTTGGATCTCACCCGTCCGGTCTCCAAAGGGCAGGATACCGGTCGGGCCAGTCGCTGTAAGATCTCGCTCCCTCACCCAGCAACACAGTTTGGAAGCCAGCTCGTGTGAGCGACGCCCCATCCCGACCCCACGAGCAAGACCGGGTGGGACGACGTCTGCCTTAGTTAGCAGGCGTATGCCGGTGTGTAGTCGGCAGTTGAAAAGTTCCCGCCTGTTTTACGAGGTAACGGGACCTCGGCATGCCATCCGGGCTTCTCTCGTCCCCGTCGAAGCCAGATCGCCCCTTCCCGCCTGTTTTACGAGGTAACGGGACCTCGGCATGCCATCCGGGCTTCTCTCGTCCCCGTCGAAGCCAGATCGCCCCCATCTTCGACTTTCAATGAGCGTGGCCTGATCAGACCCTACACCTCTAAATCTACTCATCATCGGGCATCCTGTCAACGGTCGCGGCCTACTTCTTGGCCTTGAACAGGAAGTCTTCCTCGCCCTCGTGGATGATCGGTCCCTCGAATGCCGTCTCGATCTCAACCGGATTCGTGAGAGCGGGATCATATTCCACGATCGCCGTATTGGTGCGAACGTACGTTGTGAGGCTGACGACACCTTCAACTCCGCTGATCATTCCGGCGAAGCCCCGCGACTTGCCGCGACACGTCAGTCCATCAACGGTGTACTCCACGCTCGCGACGACCGCCGGCCGCTCCTTGACGAACTCGATCTCAAGCGTAGGGACGCGGTATGCGCCCGTTGTGGCGAAGGCCACGAGGATGAGAAGGAGTACGGCTGCGGGAATGATAACGACTTTCTTCATGGGATACCTCTTGTCAGATGCCTCCGGTCTGTGCTCGGTGAACCGGATGCGGCCGCCCCTCTACTTGCCGAACAGTGTGAGCTCCAGCGCCCCCTTCTCGGGGCACACCTCAGCGCATTCCAGGCAGTTCGTGCAGTTGCGTGCGGTCACTTCGTCCGCGGTCGCCACGCGGATTCCGTGGGGACACGCTTCATCGCAAATCCCGCAGTCGGTACAGAGGCCGGGATTACGCCTGAGTCTCAGGAACCCCGCGCGACTCATGGGATCCATGACGGCGCTGAGCGGACAGAGGTAGCGGCACCACACCATCGGAACGAAGAACGCGGCGACCAGCACACCGATGCCTATGAAGATGCTGAACCAGAGAGTCTCATGACCCTGAAATCCGGTGAAGATAATGTAGAACGGGTCGTACGCTCTGAAGCCCAGATGGCCCTGCCACACGGTCCAGGTGAGACCGAGCACAAGGACAAGAACAACGTACTTGAGATTGAGCAGAATGCGGTCGACGGCGATGGGCGGACGGACGTAGCGACCGAAGACCTTCCGGCCGGCCTTCCCTATCCACTCCTGAACCGTCCCCAGCGGACAGACCCACGAGCAGAACGACTTCTTCGTGATAAGAGTCAGAGCCACAAGCGAAACGAAAAGCGCGACGTGAAGCTCATTCATGGCGCAGGTGTAGGTCTTGTAGCGCAGTAGCGAGTAGAGCGCCACGAGTCCTGCGAAAGGACAGTAGGTCCCACAGGTCGAGGTGGTCAGCCCCATCGCCCCCCGTATCATGACCGCAACTACGCCCGCCAGAAAGAGCGTCTGAACAATCGTCCGGAGTACTCGCATTGATCCTCCGTAGTCAACGTGTGTAGTGTCAGCGACCGGCGTGGTCAGTCCGAGGCATCCGTCCCCATGCGGCCGGCCACAATGTCATCATACCAGAGACAGAGCGTCCGCGCGACTACGGTCGCATCGTGGTCGCGGAGCGCGAGCTCGACATTCGTTCCGGCCATGCGCTTGCGGAGCGCCTCGTCGTCAAGCAAGCGAAGGATGCCCTCTGCGAGCGCGTCAATATCACCGGGCTCGATAAGGATCCCGTTGACGCCGTCCTTGATGACCTCCGGGATCCCGCCCACGGGGGTGGTAACTATCGGGAGTCCAGCCGCCAGCGCCTCGAGCACGGCGATGGGGAGGCCTTCATGGTATGACGGCAGCACGAAGACGTGCGCGCGGCGGAATGCATCCAGCTTCTCCTGCCCCCTCACCCATCCGAGCACGCGGACGTTGCTCTCAAGTCCACGCTCCGCGATGAGCTCTCGCAGTTCGTCAACGTCCTGGTCGCCGCCAAGTTCGAACACGAAGTGCGCACGCTGTTCCGCGATCTTCACACCCGCCTCGATGAGGTCAAACACACCCTTCCGTCTCCCGAACGCGCCCAGGAAGAGAATGGTTCCTCCATCCTGTGAAACATCGGGCCGCGCCGCAGCGACATCGGCAAACTCCGCGCAGACGACCGGGTTCATCAGAACACGGATGGCAGCCTTCGGCGCCATCGCCGAGAGACGGCTTCTCCACTCCTCAGAGAGAGCGATGACGAGGTCCGCGCTCTCGAGCGTGTGAGTTATGGCGCGCTTGCGGGTGAGCGAAGATTGGTCGAAGAAGGAATCGAACCCCGCCCCGTGGACATGCACGACCGTGCTGCATCCGAACAGCTGTGCCATCCTAAGCAGAGAGGCCTTACGCGCGAAGCTCCCGTGTGAAGCCATGTGCACGTGCACAATGTCGCACTGCCGGAAGACGAGCGAGACCAGAAGTTTCATCGAGCCGGCGACCGCAGCAGTGGCCTTTAGAAGTTTCGGCCCGTCCAGGTGTGTGGCAATGTAGCGGACGTCGCCTCCGTCCGAACGGAATGCCCTCAGGAGTGACGTCACCACCGCGGACACGCCGCCCCGCACCTTGAGCGCGGGACCGAGCATGACAACGCGAACGTGGCGGGAACGGCCGTGCGCTGCGAGCGAGCTGTCCATGGTCCCGGCGCCATTCTCGTTGTTCGGGCCCGGCGCATTCCCCTGCGCCCGCAACCTGTCTGTGTCACCGGTGGTAGCCACGCATTCCCCTATCGAAGCGGGTCAAGGTTCGAGACGATCCACTGGTACTTTCCGCTCCGTGCGCGCTCGATATCATCGACGAGTTCAATCGTGATCTTGACGCCCTCGCCCAGATACGACGATAGTTTCTCCACGAGCGTGCGTCCGTCCTCTTCGGTGTACTCCGGCGCCGGAACGATCTTCACTCTGATCCGGTCGAGCTCGTCCTGAATGATCTGCGACTTCCGGAAGTTCTTCGTGCCCATGAATGCGTAGTTGACGAGTGAGTACGCGATGTTCCGCCCGTCCGGCGTCCGGAGGATGCCTCCCGCCCGTGTGTCGAGTGGCGGCAGAAGCGGCATCGCCCTCCCGCACGGACACGCATCCGGATGGAAGCTTATGAAGTCCTCCGTCCGATAGCGAATGAGCGGCATCTTGAAGTTGTTGAGGCCAGTACCGATGATTTCTACCAGCCCTTCGTCGTGTTCCCACTCGGGCTCCACGTACTCGACGATGCCATATTCCGGCGCGAGATGAAGGCCCGTGTGACGCTCACACTCCATGCCGAAGCAGACGCGCTCGGACTGACTGTAGAAATCGAAGACCTTGCAGCCGAACGCTTCCTCGATAACGACTCGGTGCTCGGGGTAGAGTGGCTCCGAGCTGGTTACGACGCAGCGAAGCTCAAGACGGATATTCTGCTCGAGCATTGCTCTCCCGAGGAAGTATGCGGGCGATGGGATCGCCTCGAGCGCGATCGCACCGAAGTTCCTGATTGCATCGGCGAAGTCGCGCGCCCGTTCATCCGACAGATGAAACCCGGACATAATGAGTTGGTTCTCGGCGCGGTTCACGCGCCAGTACGGCGGATCCGTCTGTCGTTGCGGCACGACCGGGTGACCCCGGAGCGTCGCGCGGCGTCCCCAGAGCGGCACGCCGGCGATCCGCCAGTGCCGCCAGAGCGACGCCTGCTCGAAACTCACTGAGTACTGATCCCGCAGGAGCTCAAGCGGCGTGCCGGTCGTTCCGCTCGACGTCGATGGGTAGAGACGTCCCCGCTCCGGCGCGGTGCTCAGGAACTCCTTCATCCGGGTCCGCACGTCCTCTTTGGTGACGTACGGCAGCTTCGGAAGATCGGCGGTGGTCTCGATGTCGCGTGGTGCAAGCCCGCGCTCCTGCATGACACTTCGGTAGAACGGCACGTACTCATAGCAGTGCGCGATGAGCTTGCGGAGCTTCTCGTCCTGCATCGCCTGGAACTGGTCCGCCGAGTACCACTCGCTCTCCTCGAGCTCTCCGAGGATCTGCCGGAATTGACCCTCGTTCCGGACGATGCGACCACCGAGGCCGTATAGCGAAACGACCGCGCTCTGCACGATCACCGGGCTCCGCTGGTACCATGATTTCTCAGCGAACTTCACGAATACCTCGCTCGATTTGCCTGCTACACAAGCCGGGCAGCTCCTACCGCGCTCCGCCGCCGTCACGCCGGAGACGACCAACGATATAGCCCCAAAGAAGCTTGAAGTGCCTCATCCGTACGCGCTTCAGCTCGCTGAACACGAACCTGATCCCTCCATCCCGGAGTGAGACCCGCATGCATTTGAGTTTGTGCCTGACGAGCGTCCCACCCGCATGCTCCCACACGCCGACGG
This sequence comes from bacterium, assembly GCA_025782395.1. GTDB lineage: Bacteria > Joyebacterota > Joyebacteria > Joyebacterales > Joyebacteraceae > Joyebacterum. Next base: position 22,280 of record JALGZD010000026.1, on the reverse strand, counting down.
CACCCTCTTCGATCTGCTCGGAGCACGACTCCACTCGCTCTGCGATGCGCTCGCCGCGGTCGCCGGCCGCAACGCCGCCGATCCCGTCGTCGTCCAGCCAGATGGGAACCGTCCGGAGCCTGGCTACGCCGCTCGCATCGAGTTCCACCTCGATCATGTACGCCGACCGGAGATCCTCCGGGTCGAAGCCGTGCTCGACTCGACCCGCATTGATGTCGAAGATGAAGTTCCCCATGCTGTAGACGACGTGTGTTCCATCTAACTGCTCCACACCTTGGATAACGTGCGGATGGTGCCCCAGGATGAGGTCGGCTCCCGCTCCGGCGATCCGGCGGGCCAGCTCGCGGTCCTCCGGCGTGGGATACGATGACATCTCGAGCCCCCAGTGGAGCGAGATGATACGCACATCGGCGTCACCCATCCCCTCCAGTGCCTTCCTCACCAGCTCGAATCTGAGCGGTGCAGCCCCGGGCCTGTCCGGTCCTGCGGTCCACCGTTGCTCTGGAGTAAATGCCGCGAATCCGATCTTGAGTCCCGCGCGCTCGATAACAACAGCACGCACCGCCTCGTCGAGTGACATCCCGGCTCCGACCGTCTCGACGCCACGCTCGCGGAACTGCGCCAGCGTATCGGCGAGACCTTCGACGCCCCAATCCATGATGTGGTTCGTCGCCAGCGCCACCACGTCCACACCGGCCTCGAGGAACGGGTCGAGCGCTGCGGACACCCCAATGAGATCCGGACTCACATCAGGCGCAACCCGCTCACTCTCACCGAGCGGAAGCGCCATTTCGAAGTTCGCGAAGGTGACATCTGCTGCGCTGAGAATCGATGCCGTCTCCCGCCAGGCAACGCTCCTCCGCTCGATGAGCGCCTGCGCCGCCCCCGCGATGAGCGCGACGTCGCCGACTGCTCTCAGAATCGCGCGCCTGTTCCTGTCACTCACGCCGGCCTCCTCCGGAACGTCTCGAGCCGGTCCCCGTAGTGGGCCTCCATGAGATCGGTCACATGATCCCACGAGTATTTCGCGAGTACCTCCTGCCGGTAACGATCGGTTCCGGACTCCTCCTCACGCCTGCCGAGCCAGGCCGTCACTGCGTACGCGATCGCCTCGGCGCTCGTGTCTCGCGTCAGAAGCGCCGGGTCGATAGCCTGAAGGATCTCCGGGGTCGCCCCCGCGGGCGTCCCGACAACCGGAAGATTCACAGACAGTGCCTCGACTGTCGAGATGCCGAAACCCTCCATCGCGGCGGTCGGCAAGACGAAGAGGTCAGACGCCTGGTAGTGTTGGACGAGATCGTTGTCGGTCACCCGTCCCGCCAGCGTCACCGCGTCCGCGACGCCGAGTTCGGAGGCAAGACCGCGGAGCACGGGCATCAACGCCCCGTCTCCGCAAACGGTAAGGTGCACGCGCCGCCCGAGATCCGATGCAGCCGCCGCGATGCGCGGTATCGCCTGGATGAGGTTCTCGAGTCCCATGCGCGGGGCAAGTTTTCTAACCGTCAGGAGTTCCACGACGCTGTCGTCGATTCCAAGCTGCGCTCTGAGAGCCCCGCGGTCGGCAGCAGGACGAAAGCGGTCCGTATCGACTCCTCCAGGGATGACGTACACACGGTCGAGGTCGATGCTCGGAAACTCGTTGGCAATGTGACTCTTGCTGTACTTGGAAAGCACATTGATGGCGTACGCCTGCTCGAGTACACCACGTTCGTACTTCCTCTGCCAGTACTCCATGGGAGGCGCCGTGAGCCGGAGCGCCGCGCGCTTCATCGGCGAACGCTCCTTCTCAAGCTTCCACTGTACGCCGAAACGGAACTCGAGGAAGACCGGCGCGTGGAAGGTTGGCAGCTGGCAGACCGAACGCCCCAGCGCCGATCGCGCCGCCCTGTAGCCAAGCTGTGCCTCGTGAATCGTCAGAATGTCGACGGCTTCCTCGGTCGCGATCTCATGGAAGAGCCGCTCGGAGTTCCTGAGGTGCTGCAGAGTGCTTGCCACCGGGTTGACGCGCCTGAACGCATACTTGTAGATCAGCATCCCCTCATGCTCGTACGGGGCCGGAGCCGTGGGCTCGCTGGTACTCGCAATGACGCGCACGCGGTGCCCGCGCGAAGCAAGGCCGCGCCCCAGTTCGTAGATGTAACTGTAGGTCCCGCCTATTCTTTCGGGGTAAACGCCCCTATGTATGAACACGATGTGCATGACGATTCAGTCTAGAGTAGCCCTTGCCGACTGTCAACACGGCCGCCGCGTCCGGCGAGCACAGCTCTTTCACCGTATCCTGAGTCCTACATGCAAGCGCGGGGCCGGAATGATCCCCGGCCCCGCCTCGTTGGTACGCCCTGAAGGAATCGAACCTTCAACCTACTGATTAAGAGTCAGTTGCTCTGCCTAGTTGAGCTAAGGGCGCGCTATGCCACGTCTCTGCTGTCTAGAACGGCAGGTCGTCGTCCTCGATCTTGGTACTCGATGCGGCGACGAATTCGGGCGTCTCCGAATCGCTCGTTGCGACTCCGCCCTGATCTCCTCGTCCACCCAGCATCTGCATGTCGCGGGCGATAACCTCAGTCGTCTTCCTCTGCACGCCCTGCTTGTCTTCCCAGGACCGCGTGGTCAGCCGACCTTCGATGTAGACCTGACGGCCCTTCGACAGGTACTGCCCACAGATCTCCGCCAGCTTGCCCCAGGCGACGATCCGGTGCCATTCCGTCTTCTCCTGCTTGACGCCATCCTTACCCGTCCACGATTCATTCGTAGCCAGGGTGAACGTCGCGACAGAAGTTCCGCTCGGCGTAGTCCGAAGCTCGGGATCGCCTCCAAGATTCCCGATAAGAATGACTTTGTTGACTCCTCTACCGGCCACAGTACCATCCTCCAGAAGGGGCCCACCTCATGTCATCTTCCACCCGACGCCCCGGAGGGCTACCGATCAGGGGACGTTGTCTTGTTGAGGGGATACACCCCGACCGCTCGCGGCTTGCCTCGTGCGGGACTCCGTCGTCTGCCTGAACTTCTGTGAAGACCAGCGCCGCACTATCGCGGCAACACATCCCAACTACCCGGACACGGGCAGCTATTAGTAGTGGGGTGGAAGACGGGGCTCGAACCCGCGACAACTGGAACCACAATCCAGGGCTCTACCAACTGAGCTACTCCCACCACTCTTTTCTATGGTACGCCTGGCTGGACTCGAACCAGCGACCCACGGATTAGAAGTCCGTTGCTCTATCCACCTGAGCTACAGGCGCGCTTGGTCGGGGCGAGAGGATTCGAACCTCCGACTTCCTGCTCCCAAAGCAGGCGCGCTAACCGGGCTGCGCCACGCCCCGGTGGCCGACAACAAGCACTTATAATATCCATCGACGCGCACCCTGTCAAGTCGGAGGGGAAAAACCGGCCGTAGTGTATTTGTGGCCGCGGCCCAATGGGAGGCCCGCGGCCACCTGAAGACTTGACCCCCAAGAGGAAGCCAAGTCGGCCAGAACAGTCACGCGAGTTCCCCGTCAGAGGAACTCAAAGGGGATTCTATCACGGCCGGAATCTTGGCGCAAGCGTTTGAGATCGTCGGGGTGTGAAATCGTGTAACCACTGTGCTGTGCGGGTATTACGGGCCGGAGGCCGAAGACTGCCGCTCTGCCGTGCAGCCTCCCGGGCGATGCGGCCGCCCGGCCTGACGGTGCGCTCTGTGAGCGCCCTGTGTACGCTCTACATCATGCGCGCTATGAGCTCGCGTGCCCCCCTGAGTGCTCTTCCACGATGGCTCACAGCGTTCTTCTCATCCTGCGACATCTCCGCGTAAGAAAGCGCGTGCCCGTTCGGCAGAAACACGGGATCGTAACCGAAGCCCGCGTCACCACGCGCTTCCCACAGGATGACACCGTCGGTCCGTCCCTCGACCGTGGTCACTTCTCCACTGGGTGTCGCCAGAGCTATCACGCAACGAAACGCGGCTCCACGTTCTTCATCAGGAACAGTTTTAAGTTCCGTAAGGAGCTTGTGGTTGTTGTCGTCGTAGCTGCACGCCTCGCCGGCATAGCGAGCCGATATCACGCCGGGGGCTCCGCCCAGAGCCGCAACCTCAAGACCTGTGTCGTCGGCAAGCGCAGGAAGACCGGTTGCCTGAGAAATCTCTCTCGCTTTCTTGACGGCGTTGTCTTCGAGAGTCCCTCCGTCCTCCACAACTTCGGGAAGATCCGGGAAATCGCGAAACGAGAGGATCTCCACATCGAGATCAGACAGCATCCTGGAAAGTTCCTCTATCTTGTGGACGTTTCGCGTTGCAAGGACAAGCTTCACATTTCACTCCCAAGGGATCGGCTTCACACTTGCCCAGGCAAAGGAACCAGCGCTTCGTCCCTCACCGGCCGAAGGCAACGAGTTCATCGATGCTGACAACATTCACATCCGGTAGTTCCGCACCGAGGAAGCGTTCAGCCTGCTCCCTGAAACGATGCGGCACGTCGCTCACGAAGAACCGATGCGCGGGTTCTTCGCCGGAATTGTTCGCGATGTCGAACTCAGTCAGAACCTGCGCGACGTCGCCCGCCGTCTCCTCCGCTGAGTCTATGAGCGTGACGGTCGGACCGAAGACCTTCTGAATCGTCCCCTTCAGTATCGGGTAGTGCGTGCAGCCGAGCACGACCACATCAACACCGGCGTTCCTGAGCGGCGCTAGATACTCGTGTGCGATAACGAGAGTGACCTCACGATCAGTCCACCCCTCCTCCGCCAACGGAACAAAGAGCGGACAGCTCTGCTCGATAGTTTCTATCTCACTGTCAAGCCGTTGAATGCTCTCGCGATAAGCGTGACTGGTGATGGTCCCTTCCGTCCCGATCACACCGATCTTCCCGATCAGCGTCGACGAGACCGCGGCAAGCGCCCCGGGCTCTATAACGCCGACGATGGGGATATCGTACCGGCTTCGGAGTTCGTCAACGGCGAGGGAAGATGCCGTGTTGCATGCGACTACAACCATCTTCACGTCGTGGCGAAGAAGGAACTCCGTGTCCTGGATGGCGAATTGGGTGACCGTCTCGGTAGATTTCGGACCGTACGGCAGTCGCGCAGTGTCTCCGAAATAGACTATTTTCTCTTTCGGGAGCTGCCGCGCGATCTCCGCGACGACGGTGAGTCCCCCTATGCCTGAGTCAAAGACGCCTATCGGCCTCGATTCCCTGCTCACGTCTCTCCTTTCCCACCTCTAACGGTAGCTCTCCGGCGGTAGATTTCTACTTCCACCCTTAGCGGTAGCTCTCCACCGGGAATGCTTCGCTCGCGTCGTAGTGCCCGGCGATGGTCTCGATCTCCCTGCCCTCAATAAGAAACTTAACACTGCGAACTTCCGGGAAATTACCGGCGAGCGTCGCTATAATCGACCGGATAGTGAAGATCTCCCCCGCCGACCCGCCTGGATGGTTATCCTGGAGCTCGCGACTGAAATCCACATACGCTCCGCCGGCATCGTCAAAGACGACCGAGATCACTCTGGTCCCCGGTGGAATTGTCGCTACCCCTCGCTTCTCCGGACCCCGAGCGAGTTCTTCGAGGATGCGACGGGCACGTCCGGGTCTGTCGTCGGGAACGACTATTTCTCGTTCTTCAGTCACGATACGACTTGCCGTCCTGTCGGCGAACGCGAGTTCAACCGTCTGCACGCCCGGACCCACTTCCTCCTCGATCACGTCTGTGCTCCCGACCTCAAGAACAGGTTCGCGGTCGGAGACCAGAAGCAGCACGACCCCGGCGACAACAACCACCGCCACGAGGAGAATCACCAGTTGAAGCTTGGTCATCGGTTCCTCCTAAGTCTAGTCTCGTGCGAAATCCGTGATGCCTCGCGCGATCGCCCTGGCCACGGTCCAACGGTAGCTCTCGTCCGCAAGAAGGGCGGCTTCTTTTCCGTTGGTGATGTGGCCCACCTCAACCACCACCGCAGGCATGGCGCAGCCGGACAGCACGATCAGGTCCTGTCCTCGTACGCCCCGGCCAGGCACGTCCAGCACCGCTTCCAGACGCTCGCTGATATCGGCCGCCAGCATTCTGCTCTCGCTCGAGTATGCGGTCTGCACCCGTTTCCATAGAAGCTCGGCCGCCGCCGGCCGCGGCTCCCCGGGTTTCACGTAGTGGAGTCCGACCGGCGAGCTCCGACCGACGTGTGACTCCCTCTCGTCCCGAAGCGTGTAGTACGATACCTGGTGTCCGGCGGCAGCGGATGAATGGTACGCCCCGCACTGTATGCTCACGAAGATGTCGGCCAGAGCCATGTTGGCGATCTCGGCGCGGCGGTCCAGCGGAACGAAGGAGTCGGAACTGCGAGTCATGAAGACATAGAATCCTTCCTTTCGAAGGAGATCCGCAAGCTCGTTCGCCAGCTCCAGCGCAACGTCCTTCTCGAGAAGACCGGTGGGACCGACGGCGCCCACATCTCGCCCACCGTGTCCTGGATCGATGATCACCGTCTGGATGCCATCGTCGTCGCCAAGATCGGTCATACCGGAAAGAGCGCCATGCTCGGATCTGAGACGCGGCATCGGCACGACCGCGGTCCTGTCAGAGGCTTCACGTGAGCCACTGCGGACAAGCACTTCGATCCGATGCGGATGGCTTCTCAGCGCAGCCGAGTACGAGCCCGCGCTTCCGGAGGTCAGAATCCTCGCGAGGACGCCGCTCGGAAGCTCGCTGAAATACACCTGCGACACATCACCCGTGCCTTGCTCAATCGCCAGCGTGTCCGGCATCTGCGCGTCGGCAATGTAGACATCGATCTGACCTGACCGCACACTCTCCACTCGGAACTCAGCTGCGTCGTTGAGTCCGATGACCACAGCCGTTCCTTCCGCGTACTCATCGATCCCGACGCTCACAACTGCTGCGCCCAGATGCGTGACCCATGCCGCATCATCCCCCGGTTTCCATGCCACATCGGAGTTGGTGAGTCGCCCCACAATGCCGGTCAGAAACGCCGGGGGAACCCAGAACCTGCCGTCAGCAATGTAGACTGGATGATGAACGTTGCATACGGACTGGTCGAGAGTGATGAACATATCGTCCGCAGAGACCGTCACCCTGTGTTCGCCGACACTCAGCACCATCTTGCGGGTTCGTGTATTCCAGTGTCTGGCGGCTCCGATGGCGTGAGCCACGTCGGCAAGATTGAAGTAGATGACACCTTCCCGCACGGCTGTCTCCACCCGCTCGCTTTGCCCTTCGTCTCCGAAGACGATACGGATGGTCCCGGCCGGCGCCGGCCCCGTGAGAACGCTGAGAACGAGCGCCGCCACGGCCGGTATGAACCAGGTTCGATCTCGCACCAATCGTCTAGCCATCATTCGACAGCCTGTGTTCCTTTCTGGCCCTGGCGATGTCTCGCTTCGCGTCGCGCTCGGTCAGTGTTCGACGCTTGTCATATAGACGCTTCCCTCGACAGATACCCACCTCCACCTTCACCCGTCCACGCTTGAGATAGATGCTTATGGGGACCAGGGTCATACCCTTCTCCTGAACCTGTCGATGAAGCCGTCTGATCTGCGCCTTGTGGGCCAGGAGCTTTCGTTTCCGGAGAGGATCGACGTTGTAGCGATTGCCCTGTTCGTACGGGCTGATGTGAACACCATAGAGATAGAGTTCGCCATCTTCAACCTTGGCGAATCCATCCACCAGCTGAACCTTTCCAAGACGAATCGACTTGACCTCGGTCCCCTTGAGAGCGATCCCGGTTTCGAGGAGGTCCACGACATGATAGTCGTGGCGCGCCCGCTTGTTCTTCGCGATGACCTTGATTCCGTCAGCCACTAGAGCAACTCCGATCGTACATCACGTGCATGCCGCCCTGCCTGGATCCACGTAGCAGCGCCCGATCGCACATCACGCGCATACGGCACACCTGCGGCGTGCCTGGACCTGGACCCGCCGAGCCGTATCCGTCCTCTTCCAGAGGATGCTATCAGAGCACGTTCAGCGAGGGCAAGCGGATTGGGGCGAAGGACCGTGGGCAAGGGGAACTCGAGCCACGGGGATGAACTGCCACGTGGGGGAACTGTCATGTGGGGAAACTGTCATGTGGGCTGACTACCACGTGGGCGGCCCTCAAAGAGACAGGCGGAGAGATACCTCCCCGCCTGCTCATGCAATTCCGCCGGAGCGCGAATTTGTCGCCGGCAGAAGTCGATCCGGCGACACAAGGTCCGCGTCTCCTGGAACTCGGGCTGATCCCCACTATCCAATTCCCAGTCGGCAACGTCGAGAGGAGAGCACCCAGACCAACGTTGCTGTGACAACGGGATGCGCGCTATTCTCGCTGGTCCCGCGGTCTCTCCAAGTATCGGGCGTTAGCCGACCAAGTCACGAAGGCACAATATTAGAATAACACAGGTTGGCGGGCGTGTCAATAACTCAAAGAAGAATGTCGATCACGCGGCCCGCCACGACTGCCACGGCAACGGAGCTTGCCGATTGTGTCAGATCCACACGTCGGACGAGTCTCGGAGCTTGCCGATTGCGTCAGATCCACACGTCGGACGAGTCTCGTGGAAGCCGCGCGAAATCCTTTCTGGTTGACTCGGGCCGGGCGTGAGATTAGGCTGCCGAAGTGGTGGAATTGGTAGACGCGCTGCGTTCAGGGCGCAGTGGGGCTAGTCCCTGTGGGGGTTCGAGTCCCCCCTTCGGCACCAAAGTCAGCGGAGAGCGGCGTGCCGATGGCGGGCCGCTTTCTCGCAAGTGGCCACTGGGTGAGCGGCCGCTGAGCGAGTGGCTACTCTAGAAACGTGACCCGATACCCTCGAAGACGGCAGCTGTGAAGTCTCGACAAAGGAGCGTGATGTGGCAAAGTCGACGGTAGCAGTACTCCGGACGAAACCGGAGACGGTGCTGCAGGACTACCAGAGGCTCTGTGAACTCGCAGGGCTCCGTGACGCCCTCGACCAGTCGGCCACCACGATCATCAAGGACAACATCAGCTGGCACCTCATGTACCCGGGCTCCAACACGACCCCATGGCAGCTCGAGGGGACAATCCTGGGCCTCAAGGACGCCGGATTCGATGACCTGGTGGATGTACACAACAAGACAGTCGTCACGATCGCCGACCTCGGGGACCGCTACAACAAATTCGGTCCCGTCCTCGAGAAGTACGGGGTTCCCAAGAAGTACAACTTCAAGTCAGAAGACATGACGTGGATCAAATACGAGCCCACGGCCCGGATGGCGGTACTCGACAGGATCTTCCCCGACGGTATCTACCTCCCGGACTACTTCTTCGGGAAGAACATCGTCCATCTGCCGACTGTCAAGACGCACAGCTACACGGTGACGACCGGAGCTCTCAAGAATGCCTTCGGTGGGCTCCTGAACGTGAACCGTCACATGACACACACCTGGATCCACGACACCATCGTCGATCTCCTCGCCATTCAGAAGGAGATTCACACCGGCGTTTTCTGCACGATGGATGGTACGACCGCCGGAAGCGGCCCGGGACCGCGGACGCTCATCCCCCACCAGAAGGATGTGATTCTGGCGTCGGAGGATCAAGTCGCCATCGACGCCGTCTCGGCGCAGATGATGGGTTTCGACCCGATGTCCATGCAGTACATCGCGCACGCCACCGAGCGCGGCCTCGGCCAGGGCGACCCGCGCAGGATCGAGATCGTCGGAGATCCTGAGCTGGCCGATGAGCGGTGGGGTTTCAAGGTCGGCGTAAACGTGGGCACCGGAACAGGAATGCTGCTCTGGCGTTCGCCCTTGAAGATCTTCCAGAAGCTCTTCTTCCAGACGCCGCTCGTGAAGATGTTCATCTTCGCGAGCGAGTTCTACCACGACAAGTTCTGGTACCCGATGAAGGGCGTGCCTGTCGTGGAGAAATGGAAGAGAGAGAGCCCGTGGGGCAAGCTGTTCGAAAGCTACCCGGAGTAGGAAACAACACCAAGAGCGAAGAGCTCCGATGTGCCTCATGTCACCTCCCGGCTTCCGCGTCTCGCCGCCGTGACCGGAAGACTGGCGGTCCGACTACCGGTACATCGCCTTAATGGCACCCCAGCTCTTGGTCTCTACGGCCGTGCCGGTGCATCCAACGTCAAAGGCCCCAATGTAGCCGCCTGACGGCCCACCCGTAGCGCAGGGCGAAAGATCGTGCAGTTGGAAATCGTACGACATCGCGTCGCAGAACAACGGGTCGACGCTGATGTTCCCGTAGTATCCGGTGACGTCCGGGATCGGCGAGGCGTACGCCCCGCTGGACATGTCGTAGACGTCACAGTAGAGGATGAGCGGAACCGACATGCTGCCAGTGGCACTGATGCCGTAGCCTTCACCACCCGTGATAATGCACGCCACAATGTCAGGCACGATGCCGCTGTCTTCGCCGCCGCAATGGATCGCTCCCCATTCGGACGTGGAATCACCACCGTAGATCGTGCAGTTGGTGATGAAACCGCTGCACGAGCTGGTGCGGATTGATCCTCCCCTGTAATCACAGGAGTTGTCCACGAATAGGCAGTGGTCGATCAGGAGCTCGCACGCTGTCGGCCCGTACGCTCTCACAGCGCCGCCCTCGTGGCCGTGGTTGCCGTAGAACTCGCAACCGTAGTACGACACGGTTGCGACATCATGCGTAGAGACAGCACCGCCCCAGCCCGGCGTCAAATTCGAGCGGAACGTACAGCCCGTGAACGACGCGCTCTCACTCCAGCGGAGGACGATGGCGCCCCCGTTATCCCCGGACGAGTTGTCCTCGAAGAGGGTGTTCGTCACAGTGACAGGAGTGTCGATCGAGGCATTGCCCTCGCAGTAGATGGCCGCTCCGAGCTCGCTGTAGTTGCGGCGGAACTCACAGTCTTCGATGATGATGGGTCCAGTGCTGTAGAGTGAGATGGCACTCTGACCACTGTAGTCGGAGAACGTGCACCCCTGGGCAGTCAACTCGGAATCTTCGACCCTGACGGCGGAACCTCGCAGCTCCCGCTCTACGAAGCTGCCGGAGCCGCAGAACGTGCAGTTCTTCAGTGCAACGTGCGCGCCGTCCTCAGCGAGCGCGCCCTCACCGTGGAAGTCGCAGTCGGTGAAGACCGGACTCCCCCCATAAGTCGCCGCTCCCCAGTCGTTGTTCGAGTAGAACACGCAGCCGGCAACTTCCGGGGACGCGAAAACCGAGACGATGCCCGGCCCGGCATTCTGGGTCAACACCATACTCTCGATGGTCACCGCAGTGCCGACCATACAAGTCACGCCGGCTGTGGCGCCACTCTGCACGGTGAATCCCCTGAGGATGGTGCCCTCGTCGACCGTCTTATAGACCAGGATTCCCTGCGAGAAGGCGGTGGCGTCGATGATCGTAATCGCCGGACCAGCCTGCGAACGAAGCGTTATGGGGCCGCCGTGCAACAGCACGGACTCGCTGTAGATGCCGGGCGCCACAATGACGGTGTCACCCACGGCCGCCGCGTTGACGCCGGCCTGTATCGTTGGCTGCTGGGAAGGAACGTAGATCACAGCACACGTCCCGCTGGTCGGAGCAAGGACCAACCCACTGAGAACCAGCAGCACTAGCAGTCTCTTCATGACTCACGCTCCTTCCGATGCACCGGCGGCAAGAGCCGCCGCGCTCCTGTCGTGTCGTCCTGCCGTCGTGCCGTCTCCTCAACTCATGTGCTAAAATGCTATCACATATGCTATGTTGTAGTCAAGGTCAAGAACGGCGAGCCGCGCCTACTCGTCTCCGCCGAACTCCGACGCAGCGCGATTCTACGCACGACCCCCATCGTCCTTGCCAAACCCGCTTCGATTCCCTAGACTTGTTCTACGTTCCGGTCGCAAAGTGCTCAATCCTCCCCGCAGCTGATCGCTGGGCACCGATTCAGGAACCGCCCCGGCGGTCGCTACAGTCCCATGACTTCAAGGAGCAGGCAGTGCTACAGACTTTGCTCGGCGTCGGGGTACTGGCGCTCACGGTTCTGGCTTTCCTCGACCGCCGCGCGCGAGCTCACGGTCGCAAGCTCCTTCGCGCCCCTGCCGTCACACCGGCAGTATTGCAAGCTGCGACGATCCTCGTGGCCGTGCTGTCCGCTCTTCTGATCGCCCCTGCCCTCTTCCCAAGGCTCAGAATCGGCCTCTTCGCCTTCTGCGCGGTCTGTCCCATGGGCACCATAGCACAGGGCGAGACCATTACTCTGGGTGAGTTCATCGGCGCCTTCCTGCTTGCGTGCTGGTACTATGCGGCTACCGTCATCCCTGTGTTCATCGTGGCGTCTTTCCTCTCCGGTATCCTTATCGCGAAGTCCCATCGCATCAGAGTGCGCGGGGTCTTCGGTTCTTTCGCTCTCGCGGCGATACTCCCCGTCTGCTCGTGCGGCGTGATTCCTCTAGCCAAGACGATGATCGATCGCGGCGGCAGCGGCGCTCGCGACGGACTTGTCTTTCTCGCAACGGCACCCCTTCTGAGTCCTATCATCGTCCTTCTCGGCATCGAGATTCTCGGGGGAGGCTACGTCCTGCTGAGGATCGCGGCTTCACTGATACTCGCCGTCGTCATTGCATTCGTTGTTCGCCCATTCCTCTCTGCTGCCACCCTAGGACGGACATCCACCCGCAGCGCGCCGGAAACCTGTGCGGCTGCAGCTTCTGATGGCGGGATCAACGCTGCGATCGATCCGGCAGCTGCGTGTCTCACGACAAGCGCGACCGGAGCAGTCCCCGCGACCGGGATCGGAGCAGTCCCGGCAATCGCGGCCGGGGAACACGACGGTTCGGTCCTCGCGGCGGGCCGTAGCATGTTCGCATCCCTCATCGCTTACGTACTGTACGGCATCGTCTTCGGCTCACTGGTCATCGCTGCCGTCCCTGCCGATTACGTCGGCACCATCGTCAAGTCCGGGATTCTCTCGCTCGCGGCGGCCGCCGTCGTTGGCGTGCCGATCAACATGTGTGCGGGGGAAGAGATACTTCTTGTTGGCCCACTCGTCGGGATGGGTCTCTCGATGGGACACGCCATCACGTTCTCGCTTGCCAGCACAGGTATATGCGTAGGATCGCTGCCGCTTCTGAACGCGGTACTGGGGAAACGCGCCACAATCGTCATGGCCGCAGTCTACCTGGCCCTTCCGTTCTTGCTTGGTCTTCTGATCAACGCGCTCCCACTTGGAACTGCGATAGGTCCCCAGCCGTTCTGATGGAGGAATCGTGAACTGCTTCTTCACCCTGCTTGTCACTGCGCTTCTCGTGGCCGCACCCGCGGCCGCCAACGTCTTGCCTGTCATAACGAACGTCGTGGTCAGGCTTGAAGCCGATGAGATCATTGTTTCCTACGACGTCGAGGACCCGGACAATGAGACCATGGACATCGTGCTCAGGATCGCTGGGACAGAGCTCAGGGTCGAACCGGACGCTCCCGGCGTATCTGGAGATATCGGACGAAGCGTGGCAGGTGGCTCCGGGAAAGCGATCCATCTGCCGCTTTCGACCCTTCCCGAGAACTCGCCAGACGCCTTCGTGCCGCGCATTCTCGCATACGACGGAAAAGGCTACGGCGGTGAGATGATAGAGGTCGATTCGACGACGGGCCCGGATTTTCTGGTCTGCCGATACGAGCTGACGAATGAGGAGTTCGCGGCCTTCGTCAGAACCGACGGCTACGAGATGATGAAGTACTGGATCATAGACGACGGCAGCCTGGAGATCGAAGAAACAGGCTGGAACTACGCCGGGAAATTCCAGTGGCAGGCCCCGCGACACTGGGATCCGAAGGCGGATCCACCGTGGTCCTCTGACCCTTACTCCAATCGTGCCACGTCTCCGGTGCTGGGGGTGTCGTGGTTCGAGGCGTACGCCTACTGCAAGTGGGCGGGATACCGCCTCCCGTCTTCCAGTGAGTACCTCGAGGCGGCGGGCCTCTACGAAGCCGCGTACCCTTGGGGGGACGAGCGTATGCCCGCGGAGAGCGGCCCGGACTATCCGTTCGCCAACGTCAAGTTCGGCTACAAGGGCTATGAACACTCTGGCTTTGATTCCGACGGCTCAGAGTTCGCTGCGCCTGTCGGAAACTACAGCCCCGCGGGTGACAGTCCGCTCGGGATAGCCGATCCCTTGGGCAACGTCTGGGAGTGGTGCAGCGATGTAGTCGCCATCGTCAACTTCGGCACTTTCTCATGTGCGACCCGTCCCATAAGGGGCGGCAGCTGGGCGACCGGCATGGCCAATCTCGAGGACGCCACGAAGGACCTCTGCCCGCTCTATCGCACCGACACGACCGGCTTTCGCTGCTACAAGTGATCCGTCTCTCCTTTTCCACGATAGACAAAGTCAAAGAAGTGTGCTAGCATCGTGTATATGTAGCAGATACGCCCGAGCTGGCTCTCTCAGCGGCTGTTCGGGCGTGCCGGGTGCTTGTGTGTTCGTTTCCCCGGAATGCAAGTAGATAGAAAGAGACCACGCGCGGCAATCACTCTAAGGAGGTCATAATGCGTGGAGTGCGTTCGTACGGTGCAACAGTGAGCGGCGCCGTAGTGCTTGCAACGATGCTCGCTGTGGGAACGCTGGCCATACCCGCGGCAGCCGTCACATTCAGTGTCCTCGAATCCGACGCGTCACACACGCTTATCGAGATCGATGTACCGACGCCGGAGATCAAGCCCATCGTGCTCGACGGCCGGTCATTCGATCTGGCGGCGGTTGAGGGTACAGGCGCTTGGGGAGATCTGGGGGAGCCAACCCTCGCCGTCGCTGCAACACTCATCGCGATCCCACCTACGTCGGGCGTCGAGCTCAGGATCATCGAGGAACAGTACGGGACCATGCGCTGTTCCGAGCTTCTCCCTGTCCAGCCGGCTGATCGCCTACAGGGCGGCCCGCTTTCTTACAATGAGGCCGCCTACGATGGCGACTTCTTCAGTCCGGAGAGCTCCGTTCTCATCGGCGACCCCGCGATATTCAGAGACTATCGTGTCGTACCCCTCAGGGTTTATCCGCTCGCGTACAATGCGTCCGCCGGCGAGCTGAGGTTTGTGAAGCGCCTCGTGGTTGAACTCGATTACGGCACCCCGGGGAGGATCAACCTTAAGACGAGTGACAGGCCGACTTCCCCAACGTTCCGGCCCCTCTACGAGGAACTGATAGCCAACTACGAGTTCGTGAAGACACGCTACGAGAGCGATGAGCGTGGTAAGTACCTCATCATCACCCACGACAATTACTACAGCAGCATCCTGCCGCTCGCCGACTGGAAGCACAAGCGCGGCATGGAGGTCGAGATAGCAAAGCTCTCAGTCATCGGATCAAGTTCATCCGCCATCCAGACATACATTACGAATGCATACAACAACTGGGACGTGCCGCCGGAGTACATCCTCTTCGTCGGTGACACCGAGGTCCTGCCGGTCCACCCGTCGTCGAGCGGGTCGGACGACGGCTATTGCCAGCTCGCTGGAAGTGACCCGTTGATCGACGTGTTCTGGGGACGCCTCTCTTGCGACAACACGACACAGGCGAACCTTATCGTGGCCAAGACGCTCGGCTACAAGCGGACTCCGTACATGGCCGACCAGTTCTGGTTCAAAAGCGCCTGTCTCATCGTCCGCGACGACTACGATCCCGCGGACGACGCCGTTTACTACGCAGACACCTGGCACGCGTACGATCTCATGGACAACGCCGGCTTCGCCGTCATCGATACGCTCTTCAGGAAGAACGGCGATGACAAGAATGATGTCCACGCCTCGGTCAACGCCGGGCGCGTGTTTGTCAACTACCGCGGTCAGGGAGTCTCGAACTGGTGGTCACCGTTCGATGTCGACCCCAACCAGATGAACCCGGGTTACAAGCTCCCTGTTGTGATGTCTGCGACCTGCGGCACAGGATCGTACTCTTCAGATGGGTATCCGTGCGAGACCTGGATGCGTGCAGGCACCGAGGCAACCCCGGGGGGCGCTGTTTCCTTCGTTTCTACGAGTCGCGTCGCCTGCGGCGTCGCTCACCTGAGAAGCGTCGTCAACAAGAACTTCTTCACCGCCATCTTCAATCTCAAGATGCACACGGCTGGACAAGCCCTCACACACGGCAAGTCCTATGTCTATACCATGTACGGTGACGAGTACGAGTACGAGGGGTGGAGCGTGCAGGGAGATCCGGACCTCGACATCTGGACGGCCTACCCCACTACCCCGGAGATCACTCACTCTTCCACCGTACCGGCCGGGTCGAGCACCTTCGTAGTCACCGTCGAATCCGGCGGAACGCCGCTGGACAAGGTCCTCGTCTGCGCCTACGCGGAGGGCGAGGTCTACGAGACAGACCTGACCGACCTGAGCGGCCAGGTGTCGCTCAACATCAACCCCGTCCTGGCCGACACGGTCTGGGTGACGGTCACCGGACACGACCTCTACCCGTACGAGGGGTACGCGGTCGTCACGATCGACGGTCCGTTCCTCGAACACGAAAGCCACGTGATCGACGACTCTGCAACCGGCAACAACGACGGGATGCCGAGCCCGGGTGAGACCGTTGATCTCACGGTCACGCTGCGCAACTCCGGCCCCGACGATGCCGTCAACACCTATGGCATCCTTCGGTCGACGGACCCGTACGTGACGCTGATCGATACGACGTCGTCCTACGGGACAATCCCCGGCAGTTCAACCGGGCCGAACCTTGTGGCATACACCCTGAGCATCGCCGAGAGCTGCCCGAACGGGCACGACCTCGCGATCACAGTCTATGCGACGGCCGACGAGAGCCGCGGCGCCTGGACTATTCCGGTACCCGGAGTGACGGTAGCGGCCGGCGATCTCTCCGTTCAGAGTGTCGTCATCGACGACAGCGGTACCGGTGATGGAGACGGTGTGCTCGAGCTTGGCGAGACGGCCTGGCTCAACATCACGCTAGCGAACGATGGCCCTCTGGGGCTTCTCGATGTGGCCGGAACGTTGACCACATCCGATGCCTACGCTGTAGTCACCGACGCAGAGGCCTATTTCGGCGACATCGGCACCGGCGGCGCCGGATCGAACGCCGGGAACTCGTTCCGCGTGAGTGTGAGCCCGAATGCTCCGCCCGCCCACGAGATCTCATTCCAGCTCGTGGCCACCGGTGACGGCGATACCTACAGCCACACCCAGAACCTGGATGTCGAGGTCACGCTTGGTGGCATGCCCTCAGGGGGCCCGGCAGGACCGGATGCGTACGGCTACTACGCGTACGATACCACTGACATGTGGACTGGTCAGGCGCCGGTCTACGACTGGGCAGAGATCACGGGAGTCGGCTCCATCATCTCCGCAATCACCAACGCGGATGCGGCCACCACGGTTCTCTCACTCCCGTTCACATTCAAGTACTACGGCGTGGACTACACGCAGATCTCGGTCTGCTCGAACGGCTTCGTTGCGCTCGGCTCGGAGGACTACCGGTTCGGCGACAACTCCGGCATTCCCGATACTCACGGCCCCGAATCCATGATCGCGATTTTCTGGGACGACCTCGACCCGTCGGCTGGTGGTGACATCTACGAATACGACGACACCGACAACCACCGCTACATCGTTCAGTTCGACGCGAACGTACACTACGGAGGGGCCAACCCCGAGACTTTCGAGGTCATCCTGTACGATCCGGCCTACTACGGGACATCGTCCGGCGACGGCGAGATCGTCCTCCAGTATGAGGACGTACGGAGCATCGACAGCGCCACTGTCGGCATCGAGAATCCCCTTGAGAACGACGGCATCCAGTACGTCTACAACAACAATTACGATGACAATGCAGCGACGATAGACAACGGGATGGCTATCAAGTTCACGACCGAACCGCCCGACCAAGCTGATGTGTGGCTTGCGGTCAATGATCAGACGATCGACGACTCGACCGGCGGTGATGGTGATGGCATTGCGGAGCCGTCCGAGACTTTCGGTCTGATCCTCACGCTTCTGAACAGCGGTGCTTCCACGGCCTCGAACGTGACGGCCACGATCTCGACGACCGATCCTGATCTGATCATCGTCGATGGCACGGCCGACTTCGGGAGCATAGCGGGCAGCGGGACAGGCGATAACGTCGCTTCGCCGTTCGTGATCACGGTAGCAGACGCGCCCGGGGACGAGACGGCTGAACTCGACCTGCACATCTACACGGGAAGCCGCTACGACGCGTATGACATCGTGACAATCACCATCGATCTCACGGGAACCGGCATTGAGGATCCGGAGATCCCGCTGGCGTTCGCCCTCAGACAGAACTACCCGAACCCGTTCAAGGGCGGCACCGCGCTGGCATTCGCTCTGCCCAGACCGGCGGAGGCGAGGCTCGAGGTCTACAACGTCACGGGCAGAAGGATTGCGACTGTCGTGAGCGGGAACCTCCCGGCGGGCAACCATCTTGTGACGTGGGACGGCACCGATGCACGCGGCGCCAGGGTCCCGGCCGGCATCTACTTCTACTGCTTCGAAGCCGATGGGTTCAAGAGCACGAAGAAAATGATTCTCTTGAAGTAGCATCAACGCAATCGAGGTACAGAACCAACGCAGAAAGGGGCCGCCCGAATCAACTCGAGCGGCCCCATCTGTTTGCCTATCCGTATTGCAGAACGTCTATTTCAGAAGCACCATCCTCGCCTCGAGCGACTCGTCACCAACCTCGAGGCGGTATACGTAGACGCCTGAGGCGACGGCCGCGCCCGCCGAGTTCGTGCCGTCCCACATCACCTGATTCAGTCCGGCTTCGTACTCGCCGTCGGCCACGACCTTTACAAGCCTGCCCGATACATCGAAGACCGACACCCTCACGTGACCCGCACCAGGCATCGCGAATGCGATCTCGGTCATCGGGTTGAACGGGTTCGGGTGGTTACCGTAGAGCAGCAGTGTGGCCGGTACATCGATGATGCCCGTTGACTCAACGTGCAGCGTAACCGGCACAACTACTCGGGCTCCCCCGTTCGAGTCGATGAGTAGATCGGCGTAGTAGTCGCCCTCAGACATCCCCTCGGCATTGAACTGAAGCTCAATGTCGGCGGTCTCTGAGGCGTTCACGAAACCGCTCGCCGGAACCACGGCCAGCCAGTCAACCGGCACGAAGACCGAGAAGAGAGCGTCGCTCACATCCTCAATCGGCGGTACGGTCTCGCCGACAACTTTCACGAGGCACTCGTCCGAGGCGTCGGCAGTGATCGTCCAGGTGTGGCTGCCGTCGTTCGGCGTCGTCCCGATAATGTCGTACCATGAGGCACCGTTGTCGGTTGAGTAGCTCAGTGCAACTGCTGAGAACGCACCGGACCAAGTCCAGATGATCTCATGTGGGTTACCTATGCCCCACTCCTCCCCACCGTTGGGCACGGTCAGTGTGACTGTCGGGCCAGGAGGTCCGCTGAGCGTTATCGTGCCGCTCACCGCGTGCGGTGGACTGCCGTAGTCGTTCCCGGTCAGTGCGAAGTCAATCTCAAGATCTCCGCTGAAGCCGCTGTCGATCGTAACGTTCACGGTCGCAAACGCTCTCTCATATGGATAGATGACGTTTGAGTAGTCGCCGATCCAGCTCACCGAGGCCCCATTCCCCGTCGTTCCGTCCCAGACCAGTTCTCTGCTCGAAATCGTGGGAGAGAAGTTGGTGCACGTATTCACTGTGACTCCAGTGGGGAAGTCAAGAGTGACGGCTTCCATCCTCTCGCTGTCCGAGCTCCCGTTGTATGCGGAGAAGACGATATCCACCGTTGTCCCCGGTGTGTACTCGGTCGGATCGGAGGTCACAGTGGAACCGGTCAGATCCCTGGCGCTTCCGCCATCCACGATGTCGATCTGGTAGTTCAAGACCGAAAGAGCTTCGCCGATGTTGCTTATGTAGAGCGTCCGGCTGGTTGTCTCACCGGGCTCAAGTGTTACATCAAAGCTCGCGGGGCTGACATCGACAATGGGGGTGTACGACGGACCTACTGTGACCGTACCGAAGTACGGCGTCGCGTTGAACGATGTCACTGTGAGGACGAGGTCATTCCCTTCGCCGAGCGCCCCTGAGATCGATATCGTCGCATCCCCGCTCGCGTTCGTGAGCGCAGAGCCGTAGAGGACGTCGTCGTAGTAGAGCGCGCAGAGGGCTCCCTCTACGCCTGTGACCTCTACGTCGAATGTGCCGGCTCCCGAGTCGATATCGCTGTCGTGGCCCACTGTCAGAGGTGTCGGCGTGTCTGTCGACACCCTGAGCGACGGGTCACCGAACACGGTCCACGTCTTGAACATGTTTGCGCCGTCGGTACCGTACGTGTCCATCATCTTGCAACTGCCGTTGAAGCAGAGACCGCCGAAGGTCCGCTTCTCCTCAGCCACGAGCAGGTCGGCTACCTCGTCCTGCCCGTCCATGGGGGGATTCCACGACTGGTCGATGGAGGACATATACGCACCGATAGCTCCGGTCGGCTCGCTGCCATGAGTCGCCCTGAGCCACGCCTCGGCAAAACACGTAATGCCGGCGAACTGGCCGTTCACACATGCGACGCTGATGATGAACGGGAGCATGTTGTCGTTCGTGAGCGCGTTGACGTTGCTTGTCGAGAAACCTGTCGAGCCCCAACTGTATGCAGACCCATGGCCACAGTAGTTGATGACGCTCCGACCGTCGTTCAGACCGTTTGTGACCATTGAGGCCGTTCCGCTCGGATCGTAGATCCGATCCACTTCCGTGTATGTGAAGCCAAGGAGGTCGGCCCGGATGTTATCGATGTGCACGTTGTCGTACTCGCCATCGTCACCCGGACCCTGGTTCGACGCGATTCCCATACCCTTGTGGTACCACGCGCCAGCCGATTGCGGGTACTTCTCGTACTCAACGCTCCGAAGGACTTGTGTTTCCACCTGTTCCACAGTCTCCGCGGAGAAACGGCCCACAAACAGATCCGGATAGCTGTCCGAACCCGCAACCAGCGAGTAGCTGGGGTCGGACGAGCCACCCGATGCGCTGAGAGAGGGTACCTGAGCCGCATCACCGACCAGAAGAACAAACGCGAGACCGTTCGTGTCGTAGTAGTTCTGTATGTAGTTCCTGATGCCGTTCGCAGTGCTGCCTGCATCCGTTACACTCACCATCTCGCACGGGATACCCATCTGCTTCTTCCACTCGACGAGCGGCTCCATGGCCGTCATGAAGCTCCCGTAGGAGATGACGAGCATGTTGCCCATCTCGCCGACCGACGCGTACCGGTCAGACCTCACGTCCCTGTAGTTGAGGAAGTGCCGAGCATAGATGCGCTCGAACTCGGCCACCGCGGACTCGTTCGGGCTGTGCTGAAGCACATTGATGCGTCCGGAACCGGTCGAGTAGACCTCCACGATGACGCTCGTATAGACTCTCAGCGTCTTCGTAGCGGGGTTGTACTGGACGGGATTGAGGACGACCGTCAGACCCCTCACGTCACGCATGATGTACGGCTCGCGAGTGTGAACCACCTTTCCAGGGAACCAGCGATCGGTCTGATAGAACGGATCGAAGTCGTATGAGACCGTGGCGGGATCTATGTTCCTCGTGATGACGCCCTTTGATGGCGCAACGGGCACGTCCTCGAAGTCGACGTAGCTCGTCCCCAATACACGGACATCCATCGCCGCGTCATCGGGAATGATGATGCTCCTGGCTACAACCGGAAGCCCGGGAAGTCCTCTCTCCAACATCCGCCCTTCCGTGCCGACGGTGATCTCGTAGTAAGTATCGCCATCGATGTCCACGGGATTCCTGGTGAAACTGCCGAACTCGTACTCGATGACGGTCCGGGCACCATCCGCTACAACTACGCTCACAGCAACCGCATCCGCGTCGCTGTTCAGTGTCACGGTCTCAGCCGCAACTCCGAACGCAAGCAAAACGACAGCTATCAGTACCGACACTGCTATCCGCAAGATACACCCCCGGTTTGAGGTGACAGGCTGGTGCAAAGCAATATGAACCATCCGACCGTAATCGACAACTGATTACGGCCTTAGAAGGACATATCAGTGCATATATTATACCACAGAAACACAATTTGTCATTGCCGATTCAGCCACACCGCTCGGTTGACAGCGCCGTCCACGGCGCTGCGCGCCATGCCCGGCGCACCACAGGAACGGGGCCCACCGTCCGGATGAGCCCCGTTTGCCACGTCTGTATCAGATCCGGCTGTCAGGGACGCCCGTCGGCGCCCGAAGGATAGTACCGGTCGTAAGAAACGCCCCCGTCCGTGAGAACGGACCTTATTTCAGAAGAACCATTTTCGTGCTTCCCGTGAAGCCGTCAGCCATCATCCGGGCGAAGTAGACGCCGGAGGCAACAGAACCGCCCCG
>JALGZD010000129.1 GCA_025782395.1 bacterium | reverse complement strand
GCTGCTTTCGGAGCGTCACTGTAATAAGCGTGACGAAGTTGTGCACGAAGAGTGCTCTCAGTACCGTCGCGTGGTCCAGCCTCTCGAGGTTAGACGGAACATAACCATGCTGTGCCAAGTAGCGGCGCCCCTGACTTGCGTTCTCCACCACAACGTCAGAGAACACGAGGTCGACCCCTCTCGACTCATCGAGAAGAATAGGAAGCTGCACGGACAGTTTGTGCGGAAGCCAAACATCATCTTGGTCGAGAAACGCGACGTACTCGCTCGACGCGGCGCGAACTCCCGTATTCCGTGCAGCCGCAATCCCCCTGTTTTGCTGATGCCGCTCCAATCGAACGACGCCGGTCGACTCCATTGTAGTATGGAATGATAACCGAAACGAGCGTGCGGTCCTGAACCCGGGCTAGCATGGGGGTGGCCTCCTCCCGTGAGTTCGATAGAGCGTAAATACGGTACCATCGAAGCTCTGGTCGGTCAAGTCGCACGTGCCCGCAGCAGAAAAAGGCGACTCCGACATCACGAAGATGTCGGAGTCTCATGTTCATTATCATCGTGCCCCGCCTGGGCACACTCTTCACGGCCTTCTACCTCACCAGCGCCAGCTTCGCCGTCTCTGTCTCTCCATCGCGCTCATATCTGCAGAAATAGACACCGCTCGCTGCTTTCGTTCCGCGACTGTCGCGGCCATCCCAACGCGCCGTGAACGTGCCGGCCTCCTGCTCTAAATCCAGGAGCGTGCGCACGTGACGCCCGAACGTGAGATGTCGACGGCACATGATACGTCAGGACTGTTCCAGGCGAGAACGGGTTCGGCGCACTCCAGACAAGGGCCGCTCCACCTATGACGTCATCATCAGGCACATCGAGCGGCTCTGAGTACATCGCGTCGGAGACCTGCAGAATTCCCCAACCCATCAGTGTGTCGGGTGATGCACTCTGCGTAGCCGTCGAGTGGACGGCATCGATCACGTCCTGTGGCGTCCACTCAGGATGCCCCTGTATGAGCAGGCCGACAGCACCGGCGGTGATCGGGCAGGAAAACGACGTCCCGCTCGCGAACCCGTAGCTGCAGGTGTCCTCTGTCGTGGCAACGTATGCGTAGAGACCCAGCGCCATCACATCCGGCTTGATCCGCCCGTCGTACGTCGGACCCACGGAGCTGAATCCAACGCGGTAGTTGTCGCAGTCGACGGCGCCGATACTCAGCACGCTGTCACCGTCCGCCGGGGCGATCATGTACAACCAGGGATTGCCACCTTCATTTCCCATCGAGTTCACGATGACGATTCCACGCGCCGCAGCCATGTCCGCTGCGACCGTCGTCGTGCAGGTGTTCCCGTCCATGTCGGCATAGGTGTACCAATCGAGATAGCCAAGGGAACTCGAGACGACATCCGCTCCGAGGCTGTCAGCATACTCGACCGCCTCGACCCAGTTGTCTTCCTCCGCCTCAATTTCCTCCTCAAGCATCTCGGTCTTGCAGAGAATGAAACCCGCGTTGTAAGACCCGCCGTAGATCTCGCCGGCGTACATGCCGCCGACGTTCGACAGAGTCGCGGTCCCGTGGGAGTCCTGCCCGTCAGGGTCGCCGGGCTGGTTGGACGTTACGGCATCGTCATTGATGAAGTCGCGTTCCCCGATGATGTCGAGATGACGGTAGGCCTGGTGGTCGGTATCGAAGCCCGTATCCAGCATTGCAATGATGACGCCTGAACCGTCGAATCCGTCATCGTGAAGATCTATGATCTGGACCTGGTCATTCTGGCAGTATGAATCCCCGTAGTTGAACGTGCGCGTTCCATACTGTCCGCGGGTCTCGTCCGTAGCCGGGATAATGACGGGCAGGGGCTTCGTCCCCTTCGCCACCGGCCGGATCTCGCGGACGAATGGGAGCGCTGCTATCGCCTCCGCTTCGTTGAGATCCGCTCTTACTGAGACAGCATTGAGCCAGCGGCTTCGCGCTACGATCTCGACTCCGGTTGCCGCGACCGCGTCAACGTATTCCCCGGCCACCGGCAGGTCGTTGATGTTGACCCTGATCCCCACCTTGGCCCGCCGCTCGAGTGCCCTCTCGGTGAGCGCGGTCTCGAAGTCAGCTATGGCCGCCGCCTCACTTCCGTGCGAGAGCGCCTTGTCTGTGAAGAAGACCCAGAGCTTCGCGCTACCGACTGGACTCTCGACAGAGAGAGTCGTCTTGGCTATCAGTGATGTGGCTGTGAGGAGAATCGCTACAACCGAGAGAACCACGACGACTCGGGGTGTCTGTGCCCGCATGACGACCTCCGTGCTATAAAATGGCCTAACTTGCGTATGTTACATCGCTTACCATTCTAACACGGATTGCACCACATAGCAAGCTCGCCCCGACGTAGGATATGCCCGGCTCCACCAAATACGAAAGTCACCATACATCTTGACATGACCAATGGCTCCCCAGTCTCTACCGGAAGTCGTCGGCGTCCATTCCGAGATTCCTGAGATGGCGATGGAAAGCCGGGCCCTGGATGCCCGCGAGATCCGCAGCAGCCTTGACGTTGCCGCCCGTCATGCGCAAGAGGTGGGAGAAATAGGCTCGCTGGAACTGCTCGCGAGCGTCTCTGCTGGCGGCCTCGTAGGTGGGTGGGTACGCCGGGAACTGGAAAGGCTCACTGTTGATATGCTGCGCCTGTATCGTGTCGCCATCGCATCTGATAATCGCACCGATTATCGCGTTCAGGAGTTCGCGGACGTTGTTCCGCTTCCAGTCGCGCTCGGCCAGCGTGTCGAGCGCACCCTGCGAGATGCCGAGCCCGCCTCGACCCATCTTCCTCGCCTGCTTCTGGACGAGGTAGCGTGCGATAAGCGGGATGTCCTCTTTCCGGTCTCTCAAAGGCGGAAGGTGGATCGGGTACTGGTTCAGACGGAAATAGAGCTCCTCGCGGAATCGCCCCTCCGCGATGCTTTTCTCTATGTCCTGATTTGTCGCGGACACGATGCGCCCGTCAAAGGTGTGTGCCTGGTTCCCCCCCATCCGCTCGAATTCGTGATCCTGCACTGTGCGCAACAGCTTCGGCTGGACGTCGCCCGGCATGTCAACAACCTCATCAAGGAAGAGAGTCCCCCCCTTCGCGTACTCCATCTTCCCGATTCTCTGCCGCTTCGCATCCGTAAACGCGCCGGGTTCGTGGCCGAAGAGCGTGCTCTCCGCTATGGTTGCTGTGATTCCCGCGCAGTTCACGGCCACGAATCTGCCACGCCTCTCTTTCGAGCTCAGCGCGTGGATAGCCTTGGCAACAAGCTCTTTGCCGGTTCCGGATTCTCCGGAGATGAAGACGGCCACATCCATCGGTGCGACACGCTCGATCTCTCGCTTGAGCTTCCGGATGGTCGGGCTCTCTCCGACTATGGCAGCAAGTGCATCGCCCATCTCCGCATCGATCAACTCCACGGCACGACGGTTCCGGGCATCCTCAATGGCGAGCTTGGCGATATGGACTATCTCGTGGACGGAAGGACCGGTCCCCTTCGTGACATAGTAGAAGGCGCCCCCGCGTATGCTCTCGACGACGTGGGACATCTCGGTAAGCTTCGTGAGCATGACTACCGGGAGACCGGAATCCTGCTTCTTGATCTCCTTCAGTAGATCGATGCCGCTCATGTTGCTCTGAAGATCAATGTCGAGGAGAACAAGATCGTACGACCTCTCCTTCACCGCCCTCATCCCGGAGCCTGGATCACCGACTACCGTGCAGTTGAGATGTTCGGAGACGAGGGCAGCTATGTCCTCAGCGAAATTCGTCTCGTCATCCACCATGAGGACCCTGGGTCTCGCATCCTTCGTTAAGTCTGCTCCCACGTTCCCCTCCGTCAAATCAGATCACACGCCTCTACCGTCCGAATGCAGCCATTCATATCGACCACACGGATCTGTCTAGCACACATCCAGCTTCAGCTCAAACGTCGTTCCCTCTCCCGGCGCCGATCTCAACACGCGAAGCGACCCTCCTCGCTTCACCAGCATCTCTCTGGATGCCGCCAGTCCGTGCCCGCCACCCTCACGCTCTGAGAATCCTTCGTCGAAGATGCGCTCGTGGAGATCGGGCGGGATCCCTTTTCCTGAATCGACGACGAGGATGACTACCTGGAGATCCTCACGCGCGGCCGATATCTCAATGCGCCGGATCTCAGCTCCCTCAACAGCCGCAATAGCGTTCGCAAGCAGATTCTCGAGCACGAAACTCAACTCACCCCTGGTCACAAAGACACGCACGCCCTCAACCGTCGATGTCACCGGCACGAGGAGATCAACTCCGTGCTCATTGAGATCTACCCTCAAGACGCCGGCCGCCCTCCGGATTTCCCCAATCGCCGAAGACGACAGCTCCAATCTGCACTCGAGCTTCAGCGCATTCAGATTGACGTCGAGCGCCCCCATCATTTCATCTAGAAGCGTCTGAAGCGATACTGAGCGCTCCATGTCAGGGAGTCCGCTGGGAAGATCGTCGATCATCCGCCGGCACGATGTCACGTCACGGCCGAGGGCAGCCACAACCTTGGACGCCACTCCTATGCGCGCTGCTTCACGGAATACCGAGGCAACGCGAGGAAGTCCTATCCCGGCCACATTGTCCACGGCCTCACGGTACCGTTCAACGAAAGCTTGCGGAGGAGCGTGATCGATGCCCGAAAGCATGGCGAGCTGTTCGCGGAGCCTTCTGAGCGTCCGCGTCGCAGCAAGCTTCCCGTGACCGGCCGTCTTGAGCTCATCCAGAAGTCCATCGAGCGAGCGCTCACGGTCCGCCCGCGGGATGAGCCAACGACGGAGTGACGCGACCGATCGTCTACGGACACGCGGCAGGCACGCACTGCCACCAACGGTGAATGCAAGACCCAGGACAATGAAAGGCCAGATGGCCAGAGGGGCTTCTTGAAGCGCAAAAAACAGAGCCGACTCGTATTCGCGCACCATGACGCCGCGTACGCCGTCCGGGTAGACGACGGGTTCTGCCGGGCAGTTCCAGTTATCGCCCGAGTAGCCGGGATCTGCGGCCAAGGGATGCAAGTGCAGATCGAATGCGAATACATTCCCGCTCTCGGCGACGGCGATCAGTGCGGGGTAATCGATCGGGTCGATATCAACAGCAGCAACACCGCCAAGAGATGCTCCTGCATCGACTCCCCCGATCTCCTTGAGTGCTGAGCCATCGAAGCTGAAGCTCCTCAGGAAGCCGTCGGCGCACGCGACGAACAGGACGGCCTCACCATCAACATCAACGACTATGACGTCGTTCACACAGCTTCCATTCGCCCAGCGCGCCAGCAGTTTCCCACTCGGACCACTCCGGATCGAGAAGGAGAAGGAGTCGGAGTCGGACACAACCGCAGATCTTGTCCCGACCCAGTCCACAACCTCGATCACGCCATCGCCATCCAGATCGGCGCAATCCGCAAAGCAGAATGTGAACGGTCCTCCGGTCTTGTGGCGCCATAAAACAGTCCCAGACATGTCGATCGCCGCCACGTACGAACACGTGTCGACCATGTCATCCACGACTGCCATATTGCATGGAGAACTCAGGCCGAGAACCATATCCTCACTGCCGTCACCGTCCAGGTCTCCGAACGCCGGTTCCTGCGCCGGGCTTCCTGCAAACGGCACGAACCAGTCGACCTCATCCGTTACGATGTTCCCGAGCCCGACACCCCGCGGGTACTTGCACAGCCCCGCTGACACCGTGAAGACGACCGACTCCGCGACGCCGTCGCCGTCTGTATCAAAAGCCCGCTGCGCCTCGATCCCGCCGTCCCACACGCCGCCGGGCGTGCGGTAGCGGGCGACGTCGAGAGACAAGGCGAAGAGCGAGTCTCCCGATGCGCTCCTGTCATCAACAATAACTGCCCATGCTTCCAGAAGTGCTTTGCCTTCGTCAAGCCTCCGGGACGGGTCACTACCCATGAGTTCTCCTGGTTCATGATGCTCTGGGCGTCCCGCGTGATCCGTCTTACTCCCCAGTAGTAGTACTCGCCGTGTCCGGACTCCTTCAGCGTAATGAGCTCGTCAGCGCCATCGCCGTCGAAGTCTGCCAGCCAACTTGCCTTTATGTCGAGCACACGTGGCGAGTACTCCACAAACCTGTACGGGAGAGTGTCGCTATCCTCCAGCAGCCCCGCGCTGCCGGAATCGCAGGAGGAGAGTGCCAAGCAGATGAGAAGGAGTGTCAGCATCGCCGGCGCCACACGCGACCGGTCCGGCACTGTCGCGCCGGGATTGCTCCGGGCGACACGATGATTCTGGGCCACTCCGCGATCTCGCATTTCGGTCGGAGTCCTCACTCGATCACCCTCAGGCGCACCTCGAAAACAGCGCCTTCTCCAGGCGCCGACTGCAATAGC